>NZ_RQYI01000015.1 GCF_003859795.1 Alloprevotella sp. OH1205_COT-284
CGGGCAACCCGTCATCGATGCTTTTTTCCGCATCTATGGCATCGACATCAAAAAGGCCGGATGCCTGAACATGGTCGATTTGGAAGTGGACAGAATAGGATAAAACTTTTTTAATTATATACGTATGAACAATATGATGAAATATCAAGAGGCACTGGGTAAAGTGTCCGAAGTGTCAAATCTGCTCATCGGAGAGGCACAAAATAGTTTTAAGGTGAAATCGGAAGAGTTCATGGACGAAGTTCGAGCTTCACAATACATCAAAGTGCCGCTGGTGGGTGTGTTCAGTGCCGGAAAAAGTTCGTTGCTGAATATCTTCACCGGAAAGTCGGGCATGTTGCCCGTCGACACCATGCCCGAAACGGCCGTGGCCTATGAGTTGTATTATGGAACGACCGAAACGGTGGAACTCTATCGCGACGGAACAAAAGTGGATATCAAGCCTCTCGCCGAGATTAAAAACCTCAACACGGAATCCGGCGACATCGCAAAAGTGTATTGCACGAGCGAACCCATCAAACGCCTTCAAGAGAAAGACATCATTTTGGTAGACATGCCGGGAATAGGTTCGGGCATCAAGCGTCATGATGACGCCATTTCCCACTACATCAACAGCGGCACGGCTTTTGTTTTGCTCGTGGACGCCGAGCAAGGATCGCTTCGCGGAAGCACATTGAGCTTCATGCAGGAGCTTTCTCAATACAAAATGTATCCGGCCGTGTTGGTTTCCAAAATCGACAAAAAACCGGAAGGAGATGTCAAGGAAATTGTGGACTACATCCGCTTTCAGATGTCAAAGCTCGGCAACGAACAGCCTTTCGTCGGAACCGTATGCTCTGTAAACAACGATTTGGAGGGGCTCAACCGTTATCTTTCCGGATTAAATCCGGAGGCACTCGTGGCCGAAAAACTTGGCAAGAAGTTCAAGTATCTGGTCGGCGGAGTGATCGAACAACTGAAAATGCGCATCGCTCTGCGCAGCAAAGACATTGCCGACGTCGATGAGAAAATCAAGCAAATCGATGAGGAAATCTCCAATGTGAAGACCGAGTTGCCCACCGAAAACTGCAATGCCGACACCCCGGAGAAGTCCACACAGGATATTCTCGACAATGTTCGTTTCGCTCTCGAAGCCAAAGCCGGCGACATCGCGCAGATGATTGTCAATCGGGAAGACGAGGAGACCATCAAGGCGACCATTCTGAGCATCGTCAGGGCAGAAATGATTTCTTCGTTCAAGGACGAAAGCGATCAATACTCCTCGGCACTGGGACTTGCCGTGCAAGAGTCGATGAAAGACATGGAAGCCATTAAGCTCTCTCCCGACTTCATGAGCGATTTTTCTCCCATCATAGAGCTGTTCAAAGGCCCCATTCTTGAGCTGTTACCCGTGGCTGCTCCTTGGAAGATGTTGTTGTCTGCTTTGTTGCCTTACTTGCCGAATATTCTAAGTCGCTTGTTTGGCAAGAACGAACAGGAAGCCGTTGAGGAAGTGCGTGGCAAGGTGATTGAACTATGTGTGCAACAAGTGCTGACAAGCATTCAGCCCATGGTGCTCAAAATCACAAAAGAAAATCAACAAAGAATACAAAAGCAGATTCAGGAAGAAGTGATCTCCAAAATGGAGAAGGTGAAAGCCGGACTTCGCGAGAAAATGGCCGATGCCCACAAAAACAAAGAAGAAGTGGAGGCCGAGCTCACACAGCTGAATGCTGCCATTTCGCATCTCAATGCCGTTGTCGAAAGTGTTTAACCCCTCAAAAAAGCTGTGTCAAGACGCATGTTTTGACACAGCTTCATTGGGCTTTGTGCATTGAGTGAGACGAAAATCCGAAAAGACAACGAATCAAATTGAGATTTTCGTACGCAATACGTTTGTTTCGCCAAACCGCACACGGCTTTTACCCTATTTTATCTATTTCTCATTATGGCCTTAGCAAGAAAAACAAATCCGCAAGCAGGAAGAAATGCCGTTAAACGGCAAGTGATCAAAGTGAATCCGTATGAAAATCCGGAAAATGTGATGGAACTGATGGCAAAGATCAGTTCTGCAACGGCTTCTGCCGATATGGATCAGTTTGGGGAACGTCTCGATACAGCTTTTTGTCAAGAAATTGAAGGGATGAGTTTGTCTGATTATCTTCCACAATATCGTTCCCTATTACTAAATGGGGATTTTTTAGCTGATTTAAGGACGTTATGTAAGAACCTTTCTATTACTCTGGGAGCACACGAAAATACGAAGCATACACAGATTGTGGTGGCAGGAGGATTCTCTTCCGGAAAATCTTCTTTTCTGAATCGCCTGACCAATAGCGCTAACTTGTTACCCACGGGCGTGGAACCGGTGTCGGTGGTGAAAACCTACTTGTATTGCTCGGGCAATAATCGCTCCGTTTCCGTCAGAGGAGTTAATTTGAAAAATGTGTTGGTCGATTTGGAACCCGGTGTGTTGCAGGCGATTCAGCATGCCAAACAATCGCATGTGTTTTTGGCCTCCGTTTTGGAAAAGTTGTTTGTGGAAATTCCTTCCAAAGATTTGGATGGTTTGGTTTTCATCGACACACCGGGCTACAACAATTCGGACAGAGCCAATCAGTCCAACGGAAAAACCGACAGAGAAACGGCCATGGAGGCTTTAAGCGAAGGCAATGTGCTCTTTTGGCTGGTCGATTGTGAACGAGGCACCACGGTGGCGGACGATATAGAAATGATCAAGCAATTTGAGGGCAAGAAAGTGATTATTTTCAATAAAGCCGATAAGAAAGGAAAGCAGGAGGCGGTTCAGATTGTCAACAATGCCGCTCGCACTTTGTTGCAGGAATTTCCGGAAGATATTATCGATATTTTGGCCTTATCCACCTTGGATAATATGATTTATTATTCCTATAATAAGAAAACGATGGGACAGATCATTCAAGAGGCAAAGCAAAGCGGTAATGGGGATAATGGAAACATGTTATGGCGAAATGCCATCGAAGATATTTTTGATCAAGAAATTGGTGCTTGTGAAGTCACAATTCAAAGTCTTAAAAAAGAATATAAAGAAGAATTGCTGCCTGAGAAAGAAGAGTGTCATACTGATTATCAAAACTCCAAAGAAATTAGTGATATTCAGATTAAAGAATTGAGAGAAGTTTGTCAAGAAAGTTATACCGAAGTTTTTAATACGATGAAAAAATATGAAGATTCCAACTATTTTGCTCTTAATCAGTTTTCTGAATTTATTGGAGAGATGTATGCATGGGATAATACAGAACATACATGTTGGGAGAATACGCTGACTCCAAAAATCAATGAAGGAGCTCGGCAGAATAAATTCGGATGGAATAGATACAATGCTATCAATTATGAATATTATGAAGCAGACTATCGAAAAGAACTTGTAGATTGGTTTGAAAGTATGGAGCAGCAGAGAATAGAGTTCTTTGAAAATTCTTATAATAAAGCGTGTCAGGATTGTGAAGATAATCTCGAACGTCAACAAGCAGAAAAAGAAATGCACCAACGGATGTCGGCGTATAAAAACTTATTCATGAAGGCCCTTGATGAAGCCATTCGCACATATCAACGGCAGAATAAAGCCAAAAAGGTGTATGATGACGCATACGTGGTGCCCAATGTGTTTGAGAGCATTCAAAAAGAAGACTATAAGGCTTTCTTGCGTAGCTTTGAAAACGGAGTGGATTTGGCGGTATGCAATCCGAACGGATATTCGCCTTTGACGCTTGCCGTGCAAATGGGCAACAACGAGATGGTGAAGTTTATGCTCGACCATGATGCCGACCCCTCGATAAAAGACAGAAGAGGCTATAACGCGTTTCACACCGCTGTCGAAAACCAATATCGCGACATTTGCAAAATGCTCTTGGATGCGGATCCCGACTTGATAGCCACCAAAACGGAAAAAGGAGAAACCATCGAAGAGCTGGCGCGAAAACAAACGTTCAGCAAATGGATTGAACAAGAAATAAAAAATGCGTTCTAAACATGGATAGAAATCAACTGTTAAACCTTATTCAGAAATCCGAAACCCAACTTGCACAGCTTAAAAGGATAGACTATGACGGTCTCAAAGGAGCCGTTACGGAGTTGGAAAGTGTTTTCAAAGAGTTTAAGGAGAGCGGCGAAGAGCTGCTCTCCGAAAACAACGTATTGCAGATCGGCATTGTGGGGCAGGTGAAGGCCGGCAAGTCTTCTTTCTTGAATTCCCTCTTTTTCAACGGAGAAGACGTGTTGCCGAAGGCTTCGACCCCGATGACGGCGGGACTGACCATTCTTGAATATTCGGAAAAGAACGTTTTTGAAGTGGAATACTTCAACGAAAAAGATTGGGAGATTTTTGTCAATCAAGACGAAGAATACAAGAAACGCGAACAGGAAGTGCGTACCGAAAATCAAGGCGCGCCCGAAAGCGTGATAAAAAAAGAATTGGAGAGCAGAACTTCCGAAAAAGTGCGCTCCGCCCACGAAATGGTGTCGGCTTGCAGCAGCAAAGCCCAACAGAAGATTGGCAGTCGAAACGATAGCAAGGAGTTTTACGACATCGATGATTTGCAGAATGTGTTGGAGCAGTATGTCGGTGCAAACGGAGAATACACGTCGGTCGTGAAGAGTTTGTATATCAAGATGAACGACGAGCGACTGAAAGGCATGAAAATCGTGGATACGCCGGGAGTGAACGACCCGGTGGTGTCGCGCGAAAATCGCACGAGAACGTTTCTTCACAGTTGTCACGGAGTGTTTCTGCTGAGTGCCTCCACCGACTTCTTGGGGAGCGGAGATGTGGGATTTCTCAACAACCGCATCGGAGGCTCGGGCATCGGGGCGGTGGTTTTGCTGGCCAGTAAATTCGACTCCGTGCTGCAAGACATCGGGGCGGAAAGAGAAATGAAGCAAGAGCCTCGCGGAGATTTGGTGGACACGGTGGAAATGCAAACCAAAAAGTTTAAGAAAAGGCTTCGAGAGCTGTCGGACACGATCGACGAGAAGCTGCGCGGCAGGCTCAAACTCGATACTACGGCCGGAATAGGCTACTCCATAGCCCGCAAACCATCGTCGAAGTGGGACAACGTGGAAAAACAGGTGGTGCAACAAATGAAACGCTACTATCCCGATTATTTCTCCACGGAGGCCAATGCGAAAGAGTCGTTTGAGGGATTGGCCAATATCGCAGAGATTCGAGAAAGCTATCTCGAAAGGCTGTTCATGGAAAATAAAGAAAGCATCATCGAGGAAAAGGTCAAGGAGTTTTTTGCGAAGAACAAAGAAAACATCTCTTCGAGCATCGAACGCATCCTGACGGGATACAAAAACCGACAGGAAGAGTTGAACAAAACGTCGATTGCCGAAATCAAACGGCAAAAGGAGATGCAACGCAAATTGTTTGATGAACTGAAAGATACATTCAAAAATGTCTTCAATCAATTTGCAAGAAACTTGAACGGCAATGTGACGAGCATTGCCAATAGAGTGCGCTTCAACGACATCAGAACGATACCGACCGAGAGCATTGATGTTTCAATTACATGTAAAAGACCATGGTATAAAAAATGGCTTTCCGGTTCGGTGGATTTGGATATTGAGCAGGTGAATACCTTTGAATTGGGGCATCAAATCAGAAAATCGGTGGCAGAGTATGCAGAAGCTTGGAACACCGAATGGAGAAAGCTGTTTGATGAGACTCGAAAGGAGATGGCCGAGAAGTTGAACCGTGAGATCAGTGAATTTGAAAAGAAAATCATGAGCACCGCTTTCAAAGATTCTTATTATCGAAATCTGATCGATAGGGCTTTGGATGTGTTGCGTAATAGTAGGGAACTGGCTATCGGCGACATCATAGATGCCTATCAAAGAAGGGGAGACGATATTGCCAACAGACAATTCACCCCGTCGGGTACAGAGGATTTGAAAGAAGAACGAGTGAGATCATATTTGGCGCAACAATTAAGAGACCACAATGCCGGACTGATCAATGCGTTTAGAAATCTGGCCGATGGAATCAAGGAAGACATAAAGCAAGAAGTCAATAAGAAATGTGACGAAGCGGTGAGAGTGATAGAGGACATGAAGAAAAACTTTGCCGAAAAACTCAAAAAGGAAGGCGATGCCTATCTCGACGCACTCGAAAAAGACATGGCGGACAAAGTCGCCGTGTCGAAAAAAATGGACGACATCGTCAATTGCGTATCAGAATTATCCACTCTTTATCGATAACAACATGAAAACGAAAATTGAAAAAATAAATCTTTCCATCGAAGAAAAGAAAGAACGTCTGAAAGAGAAAGCCGGACACTACTTCTCGGCCATTATCATTCCTACGTCGACAGAGGGAAGAGTGTCATCGGAGAAAGGGGCTAATCGCCCGATTGTTTATGCTTTGTATGGATTGGCGGCGGTTGCCGGATTGGGAGCCGTGGCCTCGGAGAGTTCCGGCTCGAAGGTGTTGGGCTTGGGCTTGGCGGCGGCCGGTGCATACGGCGCATATCGATTGTCGAAAAACAACTCGCCCGAAGAAAACATCGGAAGCAAAACGCCCGAAAACAACATGACAACCGTCAAGAATGAAATCGTGACCAGAGTGAACGATGCGGTAAAAAGAACAATCGCCGAATGGGAGGAGTTCATGGAACTCAAACAAAAAGAAGTGCATGGCGCCATTGATTTTTCCGAGTTGGAAAGCTCTCGAAAAGAAGCCATGAGCTCGGCTACATTCACCTATGAAGTGATTGATATTCGCCTGATTGAATTCTCCGACATGATCAATGGCGCACAGAATGCGGCCGAAATAAAGCAGAGTATCAATGACTACAAAGCAAAGCTGTTGAAAGCCATAGAAGTGGCGGCCGATAAGCAGATTGCCCGATATGGGGCATTGTTGCGATAATGTTTGAAGCAAGACAACAACTACTACACCAGCCGAATTGTCATGGAACAAACGACATTGGAATTTTCCCACAACGCCCGCACCACCTATACGGCCATTAAGCATTTGTTTGAAACACATCGCACCGAATTTTCGGGGATGAAGTTTGACGATGATTTGTTTGTGGTCGAGGCACGGCGCGGAGCTTGGTTGTCTCCGTTCTCGGAGAAGATCAAGATGAAAGTGGTGGCCGTGAGTGAGCGGACATGCCGGGTGGTGGTCAAGTCGTCGTCTCGTTCGATTTTCAATCTGCTTAATTTCGGAGCGAACAAGGGAAATGTCAATGAACTGTGCGATTATATCAATAATGCGGTTCATAAGCTGCACCACATCACCACCGTCTTGCCGGACGGAAGGGTGAAAGATCACTCCGAAATAAGGATTGTCAGACCTGACATTCGTTTCAGATTATAGAAAAAGAGTCCGTTGCTATTCAATGCAACGGACTCTTTCTATATTGTATTTTTCCAATTCGCTTTGTCGGGTGCTGATGTAGAGCATAAATTCGTCGAAGGCCAAATAGGTGTGGCCGTTCATGAGCATGATGCCGACATCGTCGCTAATGCGGATTTGATCGAAGCCTTCAAAGGAGGATTTGGGAACTTTGAAAAATTCATCTTCGTTTTCAGAGAGGATGTAGAGATGAGTGGGGGTGATGGCGTAAAGGGCTGTTCGAAATTCGTATTCCAAATGTTCGTATGGCTTGATGATTTCGCAATCTTTGGAAAGCCATCTGTCGTAAATGTCGGTTACGGCCTTGTCGGTGCATTTGGTGAGGGAGAGGGATTGCGGCCAAACATGGGAACTCAACATCCGCTGCAAAGGAAGAACGACGGTGTCGGAATGATCGGGCATTTCCGTTTGGTACCACACTTGGTCGCTATCGCCATAGGACTGTCCCTGCATGCGGTGGGCGATGGCTTCGGGGTGTAGGATGTAGGCGATCAGACTGCCGTTGATGTGTTTGACAAGGAAAAGGGTGTAGCGGATGCCGGTCAGGCGGTTGTCGGCATCTTTGTGCCAATGGGTCATGAAATAGGTGCCGTCGTCTGCGGTGGGTTCGATTTGCCAAAAATGGGTGTAGAGGAGTTTGCCCTCACATTCGTTCCAATAGCCTTCGATGTTCAGCCCCACGCGGTTTTGTTTCAAGTAGTCTGTCATGTCGTACATATTCTCGTTTGCCGCATAGCTTTCGTGTATGTGGAGTATTTGCGAAACATGAAACAAAAGCATGATTCGGGTTTTGTGTGGCTCTTCTCTTGCCTGCGTAATGCTTGGGAACAGGTGATGAAAGAAGTGGGTGACGGCCAACTTTTCAAAGAAACTCATGACGCGCTCAAACAGACGGGGCATGTCGATGACGTCGCCGTCTTTCGATTCATAGCCGGGTATGGCTTTGAGAAGCATCAGCAGAATGAAAGGGATATGGAGGTTGTGTTCAATGATGTGACGATATAGCGTTTCTCGCTTGGGAGGAATGTTGTCGGACCGATTGGGGGGATAGCAATAGAGGATCAGTTCTTGTGCGATCTCTTCGTATGTTGTACGTCTTTGAAGTTTTTCGTGATAGAATTTCCATGCTTTTCGATAGTGCGACATCACGCTGTCGAGCCGGAGTTGGCCGTCGGTATATAGTTCGACTTCGACTTTCAAATCTCGAAAAGCGGCACGAAGTTTCTGAGGGGTGGAGAAACTGCGCTTGATGCCATTGCCATGGATAGAACGATTGTCGAGCATGGTTTCAAGCTCTTCCATGGTGTTGTAAATGAGTCTTGTGTTGGCTATGGTGGTCAGCCATTCTTCGTATCGGGGGGCTTCTTTCATCATAATGGTGCGAAGATATTTCATAAAAGGATGTCTGCGGAGGAAAAGGCAGAGCGATTGCAGTCGGTGCAAGGAAAAAGTCGTGATTTTGTATCCATATACGAAGAGGAAGTGGGAGAAACGGCAGCGCAACCTCTAAAACAGCGGCTTGACGGGTCGCGAAACATCATTCTTGCCAGATCTTCCAAGCGGCGAGAGCTTGCAAATGAAGCATTTCGAGGCCGTTTTTGATAGTGGCGCCTTGCATGCGACCGAGGGCGAGAAAGCGAGTTTCGAGAGGATTGTAGATTAAATCGTACAGAAGATGCCGATCGGTCAGTGCTTCGTAGGGGAGGGCGGGAGCTTCGGCTTCGCGAGGGTGCATGCCGAGCGGAGAGCAATTGACAATGAGGTGTACGGACGCGAAGTGAGCGGGAAGGAGTTCGGCATATTCGACAACGGGAACGGAAACACCCCCTACGTTCATTGTTTCGGCATGACGTGTGCGTGTGACGAAGGTGGGCGAAATACCCAAACGATGAAGGCCATAGACCACGGCACGCGATGCGCCTCCCGTGCCGAGAACAAAGGCACGGCGGTGGTGTGGACGGAGCAGGGGGCGGAGGCTGTCGGTGAAGCCGATGAAGTCGGAATTGAAACCGTGAAGCAGGATTTTTCCATCGGTCTTTCGCTCGACGCGCACCACATTGACAGCTCCGATGGTTTGAGCTTCGGAAGAAAGTGTGTCGAGATGGGCTATCACGGCTTGTTTGTGGGGAATGGTCACGTTGAAGCCGACGAGGTCGGGATGATCTTCGACAAAGGAGCGAAGATCATCGACGGTGGGGAGATCGAAGTTGTCGTAGCGGGCGGAGATGCCCTCTCGTTTGAACTTTTCGGAAAAGAAACCTGCCGAAAAACTATGACCGAGGGGATGGCCGATGAGTCCGTATTGAAGCATGGAGAGTGGTGTGGAGAGAAAGAAGAAAAGCCCCTGAGGGCTTGAAAAGAAATGGGTTTCCGATACCTCTTATTTGGCAGCGGTGTATAGGGTGGAGAGACCGAAGGTGAAGCGACGGAAGCGCACATCGGTATATCCTGCTTTTCGTAGAATTTCCTGCATGACTTCGCCCTGCGGAAAAGCCTCCATGGTGGCCGGAAGATAGGTGTAGGCGCGTGCGTCGTGCGATACGGTTTTTCCGACGATCGGCATGAGTATGCGCGAGTAAAAGCGGAAAAGTTGTTTCATGGGAAAACGGACGGGAGTGGTCAGTTCGATGATGACCAATCGGCCGCCGGGACGGAGCACACGGCGCATCTCTTGCAATCCGCGATCGAGATCTTCAAAATTGCGCACGCCGTAGGCCACGGTTACGGCATCGAAACTGTTGTCGGGGATGTCGAGTTGCATGCAGTCGGCTTTGCGCAGGGTGATGCGGTCGGAGAGGCCTTGTTGTTCCACCTTTTCGCGTCCGACACGCAGCATTCCCTCCGAAAGATCGACGCCGAGAATGCTGTCGAGGTTGAGGCGACGCATGGCGAGAAGGGCAAAGTCGCCTGTTCCGGTGGCGACATCGAGCAGACGTTTCGGAGCGAAAGGGCGCAGGCTGTCGATGGCGGTGCGACGCCACGAACGGTCGATGCCGAGCGAGAGGACGTGATTGAGAAAATCGTAGGAATGGGCAATGCTGTCGAACATTTGTTCGACCTGCCGGCCTTTCGCACCCTCGGGGGAGTAGGGTTTGATCTGTTCTTGCTGATAGTTCATGCGGAGGGTATTTATTCTTCGGAGAAGTCTTTGAGAATTTCGCGATAAGCACTGTAAAGGCGGGCTTGTGAAACGAAACCTACGTAGTAGCCGTCGGCATCGGTGACGGGAAGCGTTCCGGCATCGTTTTTTTGGAACTTGTCCATGATGTCCTGCATGCTGTCGTCGGTGCGGACGATGGCGTGGGGTTGTGACATCAGCCCGTTGACGGTGAAGGAATTGTAGAGCTCCGAGCGGAAGATGAGATGACGAATGTTGTTGATGTTTACTACGGCGAGCAACTTTTTGTCGGGAGAGCAAACGGCAAAGTGCAAACGTTTGCTGCTCGAAACGAGTTGGAGCATCTTGCCGAGCGTCATGTCGGGCGAGAGAATGGGGCGGCTCTTGTCGGTGACATCTTCGAGATTCATCAGTGTGAGTACGCTTTGGTCTTTGTGGTGAGTGAGCAGTTCTCCCCGCCGTGCCAAACGCATCGAATAAATGCTGTGAGGCTCGAAGGTGTGGATGACGAGATAGCTGATGGCCGATACGATCATTAAGGGTACAAGCAGGCGGTAGCCGCCGGTGAGTTCGGCAATGAGAAAAATGCCGGTCAGCGGAGCATGAAAAACGGCACTCATCACTCCTGCCATGCCGTAAAGGCAAGAGTTGGTCGGCGGAAGGGTGATGCCGAAGGGGGCGAACTGATTCCATACTTGCGAGAAAGTGTAGCCGGTGAGGCAACCCAAAAAGAGGGAAGGGGCGAACGTTCCGCCACAACCGCCGCCGCCGTTGGTGGCTGTGGCGGCAAAGACTTTCAGCAAAATGATCAGTCCGAGGTAGAGCAAAATCCACCGCTCGTGACCGTAGAACAAGGAGTTGTTCATCACATCGACGGCATCGCCGGTAGTCGTACTGTTGAGTAGGGTGGAGATAGTGCCGTAGCCTTCGCCGTATAGCGGAGGAAACAGATAGATCAAAAGTGCCAAAACCATTCCGCCCATGATCCAGCGCACATATAGATTGCCGAAGCGGGCGAAGACGCGCTCGAAGGCATTCATGACACGAGTGAAATAGAGTCCGATAAGCCCACACAATACGCCCAAAAGGATAGTGCTCGGCACGCGTTCAACGATGAAAGGATCGTTGAGCGCGATGTGAAACATGGTGCCGCTACCCGAAAGAAAGTAGCTCACGCAAGCTGCCGACGCGCAGGAAATGAGCAGTGGAACGAGGGAGGACATCGTGAGGTCGATCATCAATACTTCGATCGTGAAGACCAAACCGGCTATGGGGGCTTTGAAGATGCCTGCCACTGCCCCCGAAGCACCGCATCCGACGAGGATCATCAGTGTGCGGTGGTCGAGATCGAACCAACGCCCGATGCGGCTGCCCAAGGCGGAGCCCGTCAGAACGATAGGCGACTCCGCTCCGACCGAACCGCCGAAACCGATGGTAAGACCGGAGGCGACCATTGAAGACCAAGTGTTGTGGGAGCGCAGAAAACCTTGGTTACGCGAAAGGGCATAGAGAATTTTGGTGACGCCGTGCCCGATGTTGTCGCGGACGATGTATTTGATGAACAGGGCAGACAGCAGGATGCCGACGGCCGGATAGAGGAGATAGAGCGGATTGGAGCTGTCGACGGTGAAATTTCGGGTGAGAAACTCTTCGACGCTGTGGATGAACCATTTCAAGAGGTTGGCAGCCAGTCCGGAAGCCAATCCGACGCATAAGCTGAGCAGCAAAACAAACTGCCGTTGCGTGAGTTTTTGTTGAATGCCAAGCATGAGTGTCGGAGTTGAGGTTATTCGCGAATAATGGTGATTTCGGACGAAGACGTGAGTTTGATGATAGAGGATGCGCGCTCATTGTCCTGTTCATCGCGTCGAGAGGTGCAAACGTAGTCTGCGGCATTTTTGATTTCTTCTGAAATTTCTGCAAAGCAGCGCGGTGCGGGTTGGCCGCTGATGTTGGCCGATGTGCTGACTATGGCGCGCTTCATGCGGAAACACAGCTCTTTGGAAAACTCCTCTTTCGTCATGCGGAGGGCCGCACTACCGTCTTCGGCTTTGAGATTGGGAGCGAGATTTCGCACGTTGTCGTAAATGATGGTGAGCGGACGTTCGGCCAGCTCTATGAGATTCCATGCCACGTCGGGCACGTCGGGCACGTAGAAATCGATTTTGGCTTCGCTGTCTACAAGGCTGATGAGTGCCTTGGCATCCACACGCTGCTTGATGGCGTAGACTTTGGCAACGGCTTCGGGGTTGGTGGCGTCGCAGCCGATGCCCCAAATCGTATCGGTGGGGTAGAGAATCACACCTCCCTGTTTCATTACGGAGAGGGCTTGGCGAATATCGTCGAGTTGGTCTTTCGTCAGCATATCTGTGTTGTTGGGAATATTAAAGATGTCGGGAGGTGGATAGTTGTTCGTTCAGTCGGGTGTAGCTCCAAGCCAGCAACAGGGTGACGAGGAGGTAGAACAACACCGCTCCATAGACGAGTGTCGGCTCTTCCATGCGGAGCGCACGACAAGCCGGCAATATGGTGTAGTGGCGCACAATGGGGTGCAGAGCAAAGATTGCGGCCGAAATGGGGCCGATCCGTTGCAGCAGGCGGCGAAACTTGCCTTCACCGACGATTTGTGCAAGTGGCAGTGTGGCCATCAAAGCAAAAAGAGGAGAAAGCAGCCACAACCATACATTGAAAGCCGAAACGATAGTGAGCACCACGCCTGTCAATAGAACGGGAAGGGCTTTTACGGAAAATTCTTGTCGTGCGTAACCGATGCCGAGGGCGAAAGGAAAAAGGTGCCCCGGCGCGTTATAGCGCAGATAGGTGAGGGCTTCGACGCTTTCTCCGTTCCAAGAAAAACGAATGTCGGCTGCATAGAAGAAGACTTGGAGTGCGAGCGTTGCGAGCGTAACTCCCCAAAGCACGCCGCCCTTGCGAAAGGGGAAGAACACAAGGCGATAGAGGAGATAGCACTGCAAAATGAGCGAGAAAAACCACCAAGGCCCCATGATGAAGTGTGCGACGGGAACGAGGTTGGAAGTATAAGTCAAGAGATGAACAACCCATTTCCAATCGCGAGAAAAACCGTCTCGAAAAATTGTTTCCGTCAGTATGAAAAGCAGAATGGCGGGCACCATCAGTTTCCACAATTTTAAGGCGTGGGCGGTCATGAAACGCAAAACGGATACTTTCGGAGCTTCGTTGCGTTCATATTTCTTGACGAGGCCGTAGCCGCTGAGAAAGAGAAACAACGCCACACCATAGTGTCCGAAATGCGAAAAGAAATTGAGAACAAGGTGAGGCCGTCCGTTTTGGAGATATTCCCAATATTGCCAAATGCGGGTGGCGTCGAACGTATATTCGTTTTCGGGTACGGCCATTGGCAACCAATGACAGAAATTGTGTATCACAATCATCAGAATGGCGATGCCTTTCAAAAACGCGGTGTCGTTGCGAGATAGGGTCATTGTTGAAGATTTGTGCGCATGGCTTTGTCATAGTCTACGGTTTGTTTGATCCAACGCGTGTGGGGGCGGAATTTTTCGGAAAGCAGGTCGCGCTGTTCGTCATAGTGCGGTGAGCGAATACCGGCAAGCCCCATTAGCAGATGAGGAAGATCGTCGTGGCTGAACGGACGATCGAGAGCGCGGCGGATGCTCTGCACTACGGCCGGATGTTTCTTTCTGAAAGAAGGTGTTGTCCAGATCATGAAGGGAATTTCATATTCGTATCGCAACACCTCGGCTTGGGGAGTCGGAGTATGATTGCGACCGTAGATGCCGCTTTCTCCGTCATACACCTCTTCGCCGTGATCCGAGAAATAGAGCACGATGGCATCTTCGTTTTTGAAATGAGTGAAGATGCTCGCTATCACTTCGTCGTTGTAACGGGTGGCGTTGTCGTAGTGTGCCACGATTTGCCGTTGTTCTTCGGTCAGGTCGGAACGTTGGATGTCGGCCGTCGTAAAGCGGGTTTTCTCTCCGGGGTACCTCCGGTGGTATTCCATGTGTTGCCCATAGAGGTGGAGAAGATAAAGGTTGCGCTCTCCGGGTTGAAAGCGTTGAAGCAATTTAGTGATTTCGGCTTCGGAGCGGCTTCGGAAACGGTTGCGAAAATCGAAACACAAGCTGTCCATGCGCTCGTCGTTGAGGAAGAATGAACCATTGAAATCTATCGAACCTTGTGCGGCCGACCGATAAAACTGATTGGTGACAAAAGCTACTTTATAGCCCGCACGACGAAAGAGCGTCGGAAACAACACACCGTCCGCCCACGTGCCGGGCTGATCGCCGCTGTGGGTGGAAAGGAACGACTTGAAACAGTTGCTCGTCAGGTTCCACGGCGTGACTACATCGGTAAAGACATGGAGCGTTCCTTTTGATTTCAAACGGGCGAGATTGGGGGTCGTTTCGAGCGGATAACCATATATCTGCGCATGATGCTTGTTGTAGCTTTCTCCAATGATCACAACGATGTTCGGGCAGGTTGCCGTGCAGGCGTCGACTTGCAGTGTGCCCATTCGTGACATCAGATTTTCCGTTTCTTGTCGGGCGATGTTCAAGAAATGTGTGGCGTGTATCAAACGATAGAACGAAGTGAAGAAAATGTATTCCGGAAAATCCTCGGCCTGTCGCGTATGCGTATTTCCGAAAAACTCGATCATCTTCTGCTTCTCTCCCCACCATGCACGGCCGTTGGCGGTTATCAATGCGAGCACCAAAACCGAGAGTCCGGCCCGCTTAATGCCGTTTGCCGCCCAATGTGCCTTGTGCAGATCTCGAAAGAATACCTTTGCACCACGACGAAACGCTTTTCCGCCTCGAATTCCGAGCAAAACATTGAGTACGAAAATCGACGAGAAAATACCCAGTGATTTCCAAAACTCTTTGCTCGTCCGACAAATGCCGAGAAACTCTCCGGCTTCGTTGCCGTTCGTTTCCAAGAGCAGATTGAGCATACTCGGGGAAAAGGTCAGCCGAAAGCGCATAAACAGAAAGCATTCCACGACGGCAAGCAGATAGGCGACGGTGTAAACGCCGTATTTGAACGGAACGCCTATTTTCTTGGGTAATAAGCAGAAAATGAGGCAAAGCACATAGAGGTCAATGCTCAGTTGGAATGCGTAAAAAGTGTGTTCGCTTCCCGGTCGTCCGATGATGAGGCAGGTGCTGACGGCCAATCCCGTCAGCACACAGAAGAACAGCCCGTGTCGCGACAATGGGACACCGAGCCATAGGAGATATTGCCAAATTTTACGAAAGAAGAGCAACATAAGTTTGTTTGGACTGCCGGCGGCGGTATGAATGTTTGGGGCAAAATTACGGCTTTCGGCGCAGGTCACAAAAAGATATGCCTTTTTTTCGCGACCGTGTCATAAAGAGCAGTCCGAAGCAGGGCGGCTTCGGACTATTTTCGTATTTCGTCACACTCGGTCGGAGGCTCATCGGTTGCCGCCTACAATTCCGCCTCTTTGAGCCGTTCGGCGTTTTCTGCCACAATGAGGTGGTCGATGCAGTCTTGAATGTCGCCGTCCATGAAAGCGGAAAGGTTGTAGATCGTGTAGTTGATGCGATGATCGGTGATGCGTCCTTGCGGATAGTTGTAGGTGCGGATCTTGGCCGATCGGTCGCCCGAGGAAACAAGCGTTTTGCGGCGCGAAGCAATGTCGTCCACATATTTTTGGTGTTCTTTGTCGTAGATAAACGTGCGGAGGCGAGCCAAGGCGCGTTCTTTGTTCTTGGGTTGGTCGCGTGTTTCGGTACATTCGATCAGTATTTCCTCCACCGCTCCCGTGTTGGGATTTTTCCAGTTGTAGCGCAGACGTACTCCCGACTCCACTTTGTTGACGTTCTGACCGCCGGCACCCGATGAGCGAAAGGTGTCCCATTTTATTTCGCCCTCGTTGATGATCACGTCGAAGGCTTCCGCTTCGGGGAGCACGGCCACCGTGGCCGCGGAGGTGTGTACGCGCCCTTGTGTTTCGGTGGCCGGAACGCGTTGCACGCGGTGTACGCCGCTCTCATATTTCAGCGTGCCGTAAACGTCGTCGCCCGTCACCGAACAAACTATTTCCTTAAATCCGCCGGACGCTCCCTCCGATGCACTCGAAACTTCGAGTCGCCAGCCTTTTGTCTCGCAGTATTTGGCATACATGCGGAAAAGGTCGCCGGCAAAAAGAGCTGCTTCGTCGCCACCCGTTCCGCC
This sequence comes from Alloprevotella sp. OH1205_COT-284, assembly GCF_003859795.1. GTDB lineage: Bacteria > Bacteroidota > Bacteroidia > Bacteroidales > Bacteroidaceae > Alloprevotella. The sequence goes on from NZ_RQYI01000015.1 coordinate 16,698, forward strand.
GCGAATTTCGAGAATGGCATTTTTGCTGTCTTCGGGGTCTTTGGGGACGAGCATCAGTTTGATTTCTTCTTCCAGTTCGGGAATGCGCCGCTCGCACACTGCGACTTCCTCGCGCGCCATTTCTTTCATTTCGGCATCGTCTTCGGTCATGAGTATGCTTTTGCTCTCTGACAGATTGCCGAGCAGATTGGCATATTCTTGGCGTGCCGCCATGAGTTCTTCGAGTTCTTTGTATTCTTTGGTCAGGCGAACGTAGCGTTGTTGGTCGGCAATGACGTTGGGGTCGGTGATGAGGGTCGATACTTCTTCAAAACGTGCGACGAGGCCGTCGAGTTTTTCAAGGAGCGAAGTTGTTTCTGACATAAGTAAATAATAATTATCCGGGGGTGAATGGAAGATAAGGGAAGAGTATGGATCAGGACAACAGTTTCAAGTATGCTTGCAATGCTTCTATCTCTTTTTCTGCGACTAATTGCCGGAAGGATTGAGAATGGGCTTTTGTGTGGCTTTCTTCGAGCGCGGTGTAATAGCGCAAGCGGTGGTCAAGGTCGCCTTTTATATTGACAATCACGTAGCCCCGACGCAGCAGGTAGAGGTTCATCAGCAAGCGCGAAGTACGTCCGTTGCCATCGACAAAGGGATGAATATTCACCAGCCTTTCGTGGAGGAAAGCCGCCAATAGCACCGGATGCTCCCCCTCATTTTCTCGACGTTCGAACTCGTTGATGAAATGCTCCATTTCTTCGGCGATCATAAAAGGGGGAGGAGGGGTGTGCCGACTCCCTGATATGAGCACCGGCACCGTTCGCCAACGTCCGGCGTTTGCACGGTCAATGCCACGCAGGATGAGGGCATGGATTTGCAGAATGAGTTGTTGAGTTACGGGGAGTTCTTGTCGTGCAATCTCTTTGATGAAGGCTATCGCCTCGAAGTGGTTGATGGCTTCAAGATGCTCGCGCATCGATTTCCCGCCAATGGTCAGACCTTCTTCTACGACCAAAGCCGTTTCCTGCAACGTAAGCGTATTGCCTTCTATCCGATTGCTCTCGAAAGTGTAGGCAATGTCGAGTGCTTGTTGCACCTTTGCGAGTGCAGCAGGAGAAAAGGGGCGATGCCCGCTCAACTGTGTGCGGAGTGCATCAGCCTTTTCCAACAGCTGTTGTAGATAGACATTCATTCTAAAAAGAGATAACAAAAAGTATCCTTCTTTCTTTTAATACTCAAACTCTCCAAATTCGCTCTTGATCGTCAGGCTGCGCTTGCCCTCTTCGACGCGCCCCACGATTTGGGCGTCGATATTGAACGAACGAGAAATTTCGATGACGCGTTCGGCGTGTTCGGGAGCGAGGTAGATTTCGAGGCGGTGTCCCATGTTGAACACTTTGTACATCTCTGCCCAATCCGTTCCGCTCTGTTCGGCAATGGCGCGGAAGAGAGGAGGGACGGGAAACATGTTGTCTTTGACCACGCGGCAGTTGTCCGACACGAAGTGCAACACCTTTGTTTGTGCGCCTCCCGTGCAGTGTACCATGCCGTGAATGTCGGGACGAAGTTCGTCGAGCAGGCGTTTCACGACGGGGGCATAAGTGCGTGTGGGCGACAACACGAGCCGTCCCGCATCGATGGGCGAGCCCTCCACGGCGTCGGTCAGCTTGTAGGCACCTCCGTACACCAATTCTTCGGGCACGGCGTGGTCGTAGCTTTCGGGATATTTTTCGGCAAGATATTTGGCGAAAACATCGTGGCGTGCCGAGGTCAGACCGTTGCTGCCCATGCCGCCGTTGTAGCTTTTTTCGTAAGAGGCTTGTCCGCTCGACGAGAGCCCCACGATCACGTCGCCGGGGCGGATGTTGGCGTTGTCGATAACGTCGCTGCGCTTCATGCGACAAGTCACGGTGCTATCCACGATGATCGTGCGCACCAAGTCGCCCACGTCGGCCGTTTCGCCCCCCGTGCCGTAGATGCCGATGCCCATGTCGCGCATTTGGGCGAGGAGTTCGTCCGTGCCGTTGATGATGGCACTGATGACTTCGCCGGGAATGAGCATCTTGTTTCGGCCGATGGTCGAGCTGACCAAAATGTTGTCTACCGCCCCGACGCAGAGCAGGTCGTCGGTGTTCATGATGAGCGCGTCTTGCGCAATGCCTTTCCACACAGACAGGTCGCCAGTTTCTTTCCAATACATATAGGCAAGGCTCGACTTCGTGCCTGCTCCGTCGGCGTGCATGATGTTGCAATATTCGGGATCGCCGCCGAGAATGTCGGGAATGATTTTGCAGAAAGCCTGCGGAAAGATGCCTTTGTCAATGTTTTTGATGGCGGCATGCACATCTTCTTTCATGGCGCTTACGCCGCGCATCATGTATCGTTGATTTTTGTCCATGGGGGAGGGGAATAGGGTGCGGTATTTAGAATTGAACGGAGGGTGCGTTTTGCGCTTCTTGCGAAGCCTCGAAGCCGGTTTTCTTCTCAAAGCCGAACATGGCCGAGAGAATGTTCATCGGAAACGAACGCACCGTTACGTTATACGTCTGAACGGCGGCATTGTAGAGCTTGCGGCTTTCGTTGATGCGGTTTTCCGTGCCTTCGAGCTGTGCTTGGAGTTCGGAGAAGTTTTGATTGGCTTTGAGATCGGGGTAGTTTTCGGTGATGGCGAGCAGTTTGCCGAGAGCTTGCGAGAGTTCGCCTTGCGCGCTTTGGTAGGCTGCGAGTTGTTGAGGCGTGGCTTTTGTCGGATCAACGGTGATTTGTGTGGCCTTGGCGCGGGCTGCCACCACCCCTTGCAGGGTTTCGCTTTCGTGCTTGGCATAGCCCTTCACCGTGCTGACGAGATTGGGAATGAGATCGGCACGACGTTGATAACTGCTTTGGAGGTCAGACCAAGTGTTGTTTACCGTTTCTTCCTGACTGACAAGGACGTTGTACTTGGACACGGCACAGCCTCCGAGAGAAAGAATGCCGACAACTACTACGAGCAGCATGATGAGCGATTTGGAAAGTTTCATGTTGATGGGTGTTTAAGTGTGTGCGAATGAGTGGAAATGCGAATGAATGCCGAAAAGGAAATCGAAGACGTCGGGTCTGGGGGAATCGAAGGCTAAAATCGTCCGCCCGATCCGCCTCCGCCGAAACTTCCTCCCCCGAATGAACCTCCTCCGAAAGCCCCTCCTCCGGAGTGGCGACCGCCGCGCATCATGCCGGCGAGAAGGGCACCGGTGAGCAAAGCCGCTCCGCCGTTGAAGTCATCGTTGTCTTCGTGGCGATCGGTTTGGACGTGTCCGCAGGCCGAACACCGGTAGATCGTTTCATAGACTCGTATGCGACCTTTGCCTCTTTGGGCGTGATAGTTGCGATGGCTGTGCCACCGCAACTCTTTTTGCCCGCATTTCGGACAAAGGCGAGGCTGCTTTTTGAGGCGTCGGGAATGACGGGCGATGCTCAGCAGGAGCAGCAGGAAAACCACCATTGCCGCTACGAAAATCCAAATTCCGCTCCCGTCGTTGGGCTTCTTTGAAGCTTTGGTCAGTGTGTCGTCGCCGCGGCATACTCTGTCTATGGTCGCAATGGCTTCGACCATGGCCTTGTCCCAATCCTCGCGTTTGAGATGTGGCACAAACACGCGGTCTTCTATGCGTTGTATGATGGCGTCGGGCAGGGTGGCTTCGAGGCCGTTTCCGGTGAGAAACTGATAAGAACGATCTCCCGTGGCCAGCACGACAACCAGCCCCGTGCGTTTCTCCTTGCTGCCGACACCATACTTTCTCGCCATGGTCATGGCAAAGTCATAGGGGGTGTCGCCCTCCAACTTGTCCAAAACTATGACGAGTGTCTGCACCCCTTTGTCGCGTTCGAGTGCAAAGAGGATGCGGTCGATGGAGTCTGCGGCTGCCGTCGACAGAATGTTTTCGGGATTGCTCACATAGCGGCGTGCGTCCTGCAAATAGGGCACGGGCACTTCTTCGGGCTTCCATATTCGGGCATAGCTTTGTGTGCCGAGTAGCACCACGGCCAAGAAGACCAATAGCCGGTGTTTGGCAAAAAAGAGGGTGACTTGCCGATACATCTATTGAGTTTTGAAAGCAAAGATACGCACACTTCTCCGAACAAACAAAATTAACCAAAGTTTTTGCACTTCGTTTTGAGTACAGTACTTTCACGCTGTGAAGTATACCAAGGAGTTGGTTGCATTTAGGTAAGACGTAGAAATGTCGCCCTCTGAGGTAGGCGCGCTTACATGGCTTGTAGTATTAAACCGCTCTTGGTTTATCGTGTTTGTTTCTTTCGCGCGTATGTGCGCGCGCATTTCCCTTATATTCGTATTTTGCCTTCACTGCCTCCGCTTTTTGGAGTAAATTTTTGAAAATCAAGTTGTTCCGGTGAAGGCAAGTGAAGGCAAAAAGAAATTTTGTTTTCTAAGGTGATGGTAGTCAGTGCGTTGTGTCGATTTTCTCCTTTCATCTCCTCGAAAATGGGTGTTTTTCACGGCATGAGGTGAAGGCAGGTGAAAGCAAAACGAGGGTTTTGCTTTCACTGCATTGGTTTGGTTTTCAAATGGTTGATTTTTTCTCGGAGGTTTTGCCTTCACTTTGCCTTCGCACGAAACTTGCAGATACACAGCTATATATGCGATTTAGCGGAGGCAAAACGAGAAAAACATAAATTCCCGGTATGAAACAGAGAGAAACAGAGGGATTTTGGTCGTTTCGGAGAGTTTTCGCCGGAAGAAAAAGAGAGAGGGATTTTTGTATGAACCGAAAGCGGAGGAAAGCTGTTTGGGAGACATCGTTATCCATGCGCCAATACTTTGGGGTTATTAACATGTGTATTTGTCGTCGAACGACCTCTGATCTTCTTCCTTTTTCTTCTATTTTTAACGTATGAAGGGCGTTGGATGGTTGTGAGGTTTCTAAAACGATAACTCGACCTTGCATTTTGGGGTGTTGAGCGAGTCTCTTTTATCGGACGTTTTTCATAGGTTAGTAGGCGAAATACCCCATTTTAAGGCATGAAAAGGGGTGATAAAAAATATTTTCTCTCTTTTTTGTAAAAAAAGTTTGTTTGTATCGTTTGTTATAAATATATTTGTCGTGCAAACCTTAAATCTTATTGTTTTCTTAAATCTTTTATTTTATGGATCCAAAAGCCTTATCCAAACTGCTCTGCATGCCATTGTTTTGGTCTATCGGAGCAACCATGATTTGTCCGGCTAACGGCCATGCAAATCCGAACCTATTGGTAGTTAATGATCAAAAGGATGTTCTTAAAGGCTCTGTTTATGATGCCGACGGGCCATTGTCGGGAGCGGTCATTCGCGTGAAAGGTACGAACAACGCCGCACTTTCCGACCTTAAAGGAGAGTATCAACTGAAAGGCCTTAAAAAAGGAGCTGTCATCGAGGTTTCTCTTATTGGTTATATACATAAGACCTTTGTCTATAATGGTGAAGCCCGATTGGATATTCTTTTGGAAGAAGACACCCAAAATCTTAATGAAGTTGTGGTGACGGCACTCGGTATTAAACGAGAAAAGAAAGCCTTGGGATATTCGATGCAGGAGATCAAAGGAACGGAGCTCGTTTCGAGTCGCGAAACAAACTTAGCCAATGCCTTGTCAGGTAAAATTTCCGGATTGCAGGTGATTCGTTCGGGTAACGGTCCCGGTGCATCTTCCAAAATCCAACTTCGTGGTAGCAACTCTCTGACCGGCCTCAACCAACCGCTCATCGTGGTGGATGGTATTCCTTTGGAAAACTTCACGGGAGCAACCAACAACGACCTTTGGAACCCTACGGCCGACATGGGTAACGGTATAGCCGACATCAACCCCGAAGATATCGCTTCAATGTCGGTACTCAAAGGAGCTTCTGCAGCTGCTCTCTATGGTTCGCGTGCCGGTAATGGTGTTATTCTGATCACCACTAAGCAAGGAAGAAAGACCGAAGGACTGGGCGTGACTTATTCGCAGAGTGTATCGGCTGAAACGATCTTCATGACCCCAAAAATGCAAAATGTTTTCGGACAAGGGGGAGAGGGTGTTTATGACAAAGAATCCGGAAGCAGCTGGGGACCGAGAATCGAAGGACAGGAATATGAAAAGTGGAACGGAGAGAAAGCATTCATGCGATCTTATGACAATGTGGAAAACTTCTTCCAAACGGGACTTAATTTCACCGAAACCGTTTCGTTCGCACAGCAATTCAACAAAACGGCCGTCTACTCCTCTTTCACAAGGATGGATGACAAAAGTAAAATTCCCGGTTCTGATTTGAATAGAACGAGTTTTACGGCGCGTGTGACTTCGCCTTTGGGAGACGATGATCGCTGGATGCTCGATACGAAAGTACAATATATCAACTCCGAAGCGAACAATCGCCCCATCAGTGGACGAAATAGTGGTAATAGCTTTATGAGTATGTATCTGATGCCACGCTCGCTTGATATTCGTGACTTCTCGGCAGGTGTTCGTGGTGATAACACAATGCTTTGGTATGGAAGCGGTCAAGGCATTAACCCCTATTGGGCGAAAGATCACAAACTCAACAACGATGTTCGCGATCGTTTCTTGCTGAGTGCTTCTTTGAAATATCATTTCACGTCATGGCTCAATGCCGAATTGAAAGCCGGAAGCGATATGTATTTCACCGAATATGATAGTAAAACCTATGCCGGAGGCCCATTGAACAACGCTTACTTCACCAAGCAGGATCGTTTTTATGAAAATAATTTAAGCTTCTTGCTGAGTGCGCATAAAGACAATATTTATGGAAAGTGGGGAGCTAATGCCACCTTCGGAGGCAACTTGATGTCGCGCAATTCTCGCTCGCTCAGTGCCAGTGTCGGCAAGTTGAAAGTACCCGATCTTTTTACTGTGAACAATGGAGAGAAAGCACCGAATATCGAAGAGAAATTCAGTCGTATGAAGATCAATTCTTTCTATGGAACGGCACAAGTGAACTACGACGGATTCTTCTTCCTTGACGGTACTTTCCGCAATGACTGGTCGTCTACGCTTAGCAAAGAAAATCGTTCTTATTTCTATCCCTCGATTTCTACGTCTTGGGTGATCTCCGACATGCTCCAAAAAATGGATGCCTCGCTGCCCGAATGGTTCTCTTACAGCAAATTGAGAGCATCTTTTGCAGAGGTGGGTAACTCCCTTGAACCTTTCCAACTCTATAATACCTATTCCATCGGACAGGCGCCCGACGAAACGCCCACGATATCCCAAAATAAAGTGAAGTACAACAAAGATGTACGCTCGGAATTGATTAAATCGTGGGAAGTGGGAGCCGAATTGCGTTTTTTCAACAATAGATTGGGATTGGATGTGGCTTGGTATAAAACCAATGCTACTCGACAGCTCATTAACCTGCCCATGGACGATCTTTCCGGATATAACGCACGAAAAATCAATGCCGGAAATATCGAAAACCAAGGTTGGGAAATCATGCTTAATGCTCGTCCTATTCAAACGGCTTCCGGCTTTAAGTGGGATGTCATGATGAACTTCTCCAGCAACCGCAACCGCATCGTCGAACTATATAAAACCGCTGAAGAAGAAATTACTCTCTATCCTTTGGGAGGCTACGACAATGTTCAAGTATATGCCAAAGCCGGTGGAAACTACGGTGAAATTTGGGGAACGACTTTCAAACGCGTAACCGACGAAAAATCTCCTTATTACGGCAAATTGATTACCGAGAACGGATTGCCTACCGCTACCACCGAGAAATCGAAAATCGGAGATCAGCAGGCCAAAGGACTCTTGGGTATCACCAATACTTTCTCCTACAAAGGATGGACATTCGGATTCATGATTGATGCTCGATTTGGTGGAGAAATCTTCTCGGGAACACACCAAATGATGCAGTTGACCGGAACTTCCGACATGACTGTTGTCAATGGCGAACGTCCGAAGATGGTCGTTGATGGTGTCTTCCTCAACTCGTCGGGCAACTACGAACCCAACACCACCGAAATCACGACAGAAAGCTATTGGAAAGCAGTGGCCGGTGCCGGAAATCTCGGCGTGGGAGAACTTAACATTTATGATGCAACGAACATCCGTTTGCGCAACATCTCTCTTTCTTACGATTTCAGTAAAGAGCAACTTAGAAAACTTCCATTCCGCCAGTTAAAACTCGGCGTTTCGTGCAACAACGTATGGATGCTGAAAAGCCACATGAAAGGCATTGATCCGGAATCGATCTATGCCACCAGCACCAACGCCACGGGTTTCGAACTGGGTAGTGCCCCGACGTCGCGCACTTATCTTTTCAATCTTACAGTCGGATTCTAAAAACATTCTCGTCATGAAACGTTTACAATATTTTTATTTATATGCACTTCCCATTGGCACGTTGGCAATGTCTGCCTGCTCAGATTTCGAGGAAGTGAATACAGACCCTTCCGCATCCAACCTCGAACAGGCTCGTGTGGAATATGCCATCAACAAGTCCATCACCGAAACGCAACAAAATCCCGAAGTGGCAGAGCGATGCTTTGTGCTCAATTGGCAATCGGCTGCTCGACAGATTGATCCTAATACCAATGGCGGATTGAGCGTGGGATTATACGATGACGGTTGGATCGAAAATTATTACTCTCACTTCTCCGGTTGGATGTCTCCCATCGTGTTGGCCATCAATCTTGCCGAAGAAAAGATGAAAGGAGAGCTCAATGCCCACGAAGCGGAAATGATACCGAATCTGAAACAGGTGGCTCGTATCTGGCGTGTCTATCTGATGAGTGAGTTCACCGATAGTTTCGGAGTGATGCCCATCGAGTCTTTTACCGGAAAGAATCCGGAGTTCAATTCTTGTAAAGACGTTTATTACTTCATGTTGGAAGAGTTGAAAGACGCTGTCTCCAAAATTAAAACCGATGTGAAGCCTAACAATGCCGAGAAAGGCTGCGATCGGGCTTACGGTTTCGACTTCAATAAATGGGTGCGCTATGCCAACTCCATGCGTATGCGTCTGGCCATGCGTCTTTCGGAAGTCGATCCTCAAAAGGCGAAAACCGAATTTGAGGCCGCAGCTACTGCACAATACATCGATAATCTTGCCGACAATTTCGCCGTGAAAGAAAATCTTGGTTGGGATGCACTTACGGGTGTGATGACCAGAGAGTGGAACAATTTCCCCATCTCTGCCACGCTCAACAATCTCTTTGTCGGTTTGGGCGGCATCACTTCGGCCGATCAGTTGAAGGAACGTACCGACCTACTGCCTCACATCAAACCCGAAGGTTATATGGGCGTGCAGTATTTAGATCACATGGCTCTCAATACCAACGATCCTGCCAAAGGTTTTTGGTTTGACGGCTTGCACAACGTAATCGATCCAAGAGCCTATGCACTCTACACTATTCCGGGAGATCTTGATAATCCTCGTTATTGTAAATATCCTTCGTGGAATAGCAGATATAAGGAATTGAAACGAAAACTTCTTAAAAATAAGGAAGATGCCGATGGTTTGGTAGAACTCGACGCTACTTTCACTTGGAATGCTTCGGCTTGCGGTGAATGGGGAGACAGAGGTTCGTTGAACAAGATGTACTATTGGCCGTGGGCTCTGCCTCGCTTGGAAATTAAGTATCGCGACGGTACCAATTCCCGCATCTTCTTTGCATCGTGGGAGAGCTATTTCCTATTGGCCGAAGCCGCCGTGCGCGGTTGGAACGTTCCTCTTTCTGCCAAAGATGCTTATGAGAAAGGTATCATGGAAAGCTTCAAATATCACAAGGTCGACGAATATATCGGCAGTTACCTTGCTTCCGAGAATTATAACAATGTCGGTACTTCCGTGAAGTGGGAACACACCGCAGAACCCGCTCCCAAAACGATAACCGCCGTCAACGGATATACGGGTGAGGCAATCAGTGACACCTACGCTTATCCCGTGGCTGCCAATACGCTCTATGGAAAGGCACTCAACGACCACCTCACCAAAATCATCACGCAGAAATACATTGCCAACATGCCGTGGTTGCCGCTTGAATCATGGAACGATCAACGTCGTTTGGGATTGCCGTTCTTTGAAACGCCGGCCGTAGAAAAAGCCATTCCGACGATGCCCTCTCTCACTGCCGATAGCTACATGAAGCAAACTGTCAAGTTCTTCCCCCAACGCATGAAATTCCCTTCTACTTTGAGCAACAGCAGTCCTGATGCTTATGCCAAAGCAGTTCAACTATTGGGAGGAGAAGACGGAGTATTCACTCCCATTTGGTGGGCAAAACAACAGTAAAGCATTTTATTAAATAGAGGGAAGTAGCAACACTTAAATGGACAAATAACAACTGTCACATAGATTGTTTTCCTCTCTCTATATATTAACGACCGCTATCATTGAACCTTTTGATTCATTGATGGCGGTCTTTCTTTGTCGTTAAAGGGGGCGTTTATAGGAGGGAGAGCAGAGCTAGTTTATCGTTTGGAACAGAAAAGTATATTTTTAATGCTTTGATCATGAACACAAAAACTCTGCAAATAATAACTTGCTATCATTTTTCTATATCTGTGATTTCAGAGCTATAAGCCTGATTATCAGCTCTGAATTTATGACTAATTTTCTGTCGTTTTTAGAGTTTTTGTAAAAGAAAAATAATATCATTGAAGTTACCTACATTAAGAGATTGTACGCCGAACTGAAAATAAACTTTTTTCTGCGATTACCTTGTTAAATAAAATCATAAATAGGAGTTTTTCTATATGTCTTTTTGTATCTTTGCGCAACGTTTTATTGATATATTCCAATAGAAAAACATTCTAAATATCCAATATCTATTTTATGTAAATCAAAGAAGTATGAATAAAGTCTTTCATAAAGCAAATTCAAGAGGATACGCCAATCATGGATGGTTGAAAAGTTTTCATACGTTTAGTTTTGCCAGTTATTACGATGCTAAGCGTATAAACTTTGGTGCTCTTAGAGTTATCAATGAAGATAGAGTTGTTGGCGGAAAGGGTTTTGGTAAGCATCCTCACGAAGATATGGAAATTATTTCTATACCTCTATCTGGAGCACTCGAACATAAAGACAGCATGGGGAATGGAAGTGTTATTCGTCGTGGAGAAATTCAAGTAATGTCTGCCGGTACAGGAATAACTCATAGTGAGTTTAATGCGGATCAAGATAATCTTGTTCACTTCTTGCAGATTTGGATTTTTCCCAAGACTAAATCTGTTCTTCCCAGATACCAACAAATAAATATAGCGGAGAATGCTCGTAAGGGGCAGTTTCAGCAGATACTCTCACCTAATCCTGACGATGACGGGGTTTGGATTCATCAAGATGCATGGTTTTATTGGGGAGAATTTTCCTCCAATATGGTTCAAACTTATAAACTTCAAAAAAAAGGGAATGGAGTGTATTTTTTTATAATAAGTGGAGAGGTAGACATTGAAGGAGAAATACTTACAGATAGTGACGGTCTGGGTATTTGGGATACTGATGAAATCTTGATTAAGACATCGAGTGATAGTATCATTTTGGCAATGGAAGTTCCAATGGAGTTGCCTCAATATCTATTTTAATATAATAATAAACTTAAAAACAAAAACAATGAAAGTATTAGCATTTGCCGGAAGTTCTTCACGTAATTCAATCAACAAAGCACTTGTGAAATATGCATTAAGTTTAGTGTCAGATGTAGAAGTCATTTGGGCTGATCTTAATGACTACGAGATGCCCATCTATTCTGTTGATAGAGAAAAAGAAGGTGGAATTCCTCCTTTGGCTACTAAATTTAAAGAAAAAATCACAGAAGTAGATGCAATAGTATGTTCTTTAGCCGAACATAATGGTGCTTTTAGTACGGCCTTTAAGAATATCTATGATTGGGTTTCTCGCATAGATATGAATGTTTTCGAGCAAAAGCCCATGCTTTTGATGAGTACATCATTGGGAGAAAGAGGTGGAGCATCTGTGATAGAGCTTGCTGCAAACACATTCCCCTGGTTTGGAGCAAATATTGTTGCAAAATATTCTCTACCAAATTTCAATCAGAATTTTGATATGGAAAGTTGTGTTCTTTCTAATTTAGAAGAGAAAAAACTTCTTGAACAACAAGTGGATATTTGGTTTGAAAAATCAAACCAACGTTAAAGTAACGTGAAGATAAAGAGAACTAAATATGCTTTAATGTTATAATTTTAGTTTTCTGATTTCTTTTGAGGCCATCCCATAATGGGATGGCCTTTTAATTTTATATGGTATGATTGAAAACGGGCTCGGTTTCATTGCTGAACCGAGCCCGAAAAGATTATGTTTTTGCTTTGATGGCGGAGAGGGAATTATTCGTTGGTGGCAGGTGCTTGATCGATCAAGTCGAGGAATTGGTCGAGTTTGGGCGTGATAATGATCTGTGTGCGGCGGTTGCGCTGACGACCGATTTCGGTGTCGTTGGTGGCGATGGGGTTGTATTCGCCACGGCCTGCGGCAGAAAGACGTTGGGGGGCGATGCCAAATTCTGTTTGCAGCATCTGTACTACACTCGAAGCACGGAGAGCGGAGAGATCCCAATTGTTGCGGATGTTGGGGCGAGAGATGGGCACGTTGTCCGTGTTGCCCTCGACGAGTACTTCAAACTCCTTGTAATCGCTCAGAATTTTGGAAATCTTGGAGAGTGTGGTTTTCGCACGATCGTTGATTTCGTAAGATCCGGAGCGGTAGAGCATGTTGTCGGCCAAAGACACATAGACAACTCCTTTCAACACTTTGACATCTACCTCTTGCAATTCGTCGCGTGTGAGCGAGCGCGTGAGATTGTTGGAAAGCACGAGATTGAGTGAATCGCTCTTGGTTTTGGCTTCCACCAGTTGCTTGATGTATTTGTTGGAAGCATTGATTTCGTCTACCAACTTCGAGATATTGATACTTCCCTGATTGCTTTGTGCGAGGCTTTGGTCGAGCGAGGCTTGAAGAGCGGCATAGCGTCGTTTGAGCTCTTCGTTTTCTCTGCGTGCGTCTGCCAAACGCTCTTCAAGGCTTTTTCCTTGTGTTTTGGCAGTGGCCAAATCCACTTGCGATTGGTGGTAGAGGGATTGCAGGCGAGTGTGTTCGGCTTGCAGTTTGGTGAAGTCTTTTTTCGGAACGCAAGCGGTGAACGTAAAGGCAATGCCGACGAGAGCGGCAAGAAATAGTTTCTGTTTCATATTTTCATCGTTTGAAGTGAATATACTTTGCATAGGCCTTGGAGGCCGAGACAAAGATAGGACACGTGGTGCGATCGGCCAAAGATGAGTGCATAATTTTATCACTCTATGCGGCAAATCAAGTATTTTTATTAACTCCTTCCTCCCTTTTATCATCCATTGACGATGACCAAAAGGCTTTTGACCGTGAGGTTTCGGCAACGTCTTGTTACCATGGGGGGGCACGGCTTTCTGCATGGAGAGGGGAAAAACAGAGGCTTTGTGCCCGTCGGGATTTATTTCACCAATACCTTTTTGCCGTTCACGATGTAGAGGCCGGAGGGAAGACGGTTGAGATGCTCGGCGGGGTAACGACGGCGCACGGCTTGCCCCGACAGGTTGTAGACATCGACATGCGTTTTGGGCTTGTCTTCGGGCAAGAAGATGCCGGTGGGATTTTGGTAGTTGTCGGGATCGAATGCCATGTCTTTGTGTTCGCCCCAAATGTACTGTTCCAATCCGGGGAAGTCGATGTAGGGGTTTCGGTTGCCTTGAAATTTCTCGGCTGCGTTGTTGCGGTCGATTTCCTTTTGGCTCACGGGGTCTTCCTTTGCCCATTTGAGCAGCAGGCGGATCGCCCATTCCTTATAGCCCGAATTGCGATTGTTGGACATCATCGGGCTGTTCCACGAGGCGATGCGGTTTTCGTAGGCTGTGGCCATATAGAAATAGGTGCGGGCGAGATCGCCTTTGAGCTCATCGTTGGGCTCGAAAACCTTTCCCGAATATCCCGGCGTATTGGAATCGCCTACTTTTGAAAAGCCGTTTTTGCTCTGATAGGTGATATTGCCGACTTCTCCGAAAGGGAGGTTGCCACGGCGGTTGTTGACGTAGGCGTCGGAAGGATATACGTGGAAAACGTCGTTGCGCATGGGATTTTCTTTGTTGAACCAGCTTTGCGGAACGGTGTGTTCGCGGTTGAAGCAATCGCCTTCCCTTTTGTAGTTTCCTCCCCTGTCATGGTCGTGGTCGTAGTTGGTGGCGTTGGAATAAATGTCCCACACTTTTCCGTCGGGGCGTCGGTCGGTGGTTTTGTAGGCCGTCCATAGCGCATTGTATCCGCGGTCTTTGTGAGAGCCGACAATTTTGTGGAAAGCTGTTTTCAGAGCATATCCTTTTGCGCCTTTGGTTGCGGCATAATAGCCGGGGCGAGGTTGGGCGAAAAGGGTGAGAACCGCCATTGAGGCGGTAAAGAGGAGGTATAACTTTTTCATAATATGGATGGTTAAAAGATTACAAACCGCGCATGGTGAGCAGGTCGGCCATTTCCTGTTGTAGTTCGCATGCTTTTTCGGCAGCGGTCTGAGCGAAGTTTTTTGAAGAGTCGGCGTAGATGATGCCACGGCTTGAATTGACGAGCAGGCCGCATTCGGAGGTCATGCCGTAGCGGCAAACTTCTTCCAAACTTCCGCCTTGTGCGCCAACGCCGGGGACAAGGAGAAAATGATTGGGGACGATGCGGCGGATGTCTTCAAACAAGCGACCTTGTGTCGCTCCGACGACATACATCATGCGGTCGTCGCCTGCCCACTGGTTGCTTGTGCGCAATACTTTCTCGAAAAGACGTTCGCCCTCGCCGTCGGTGGTGAGCTGAAAATCGTGGCTTCCCTTGTTGGAAGTCAGTGCGAGGAGAACGACCCATTTGCCGTCATACTGCAAAAAGGGCGTGACCGAGTCTTCCCCCATGTAGGGAGCGACGGTCACGGAGTGTACTCCCATTTCTTCAAAAAAGCAGCGGGCATACATAGCCGAGGTGTTGCCGATGTCGCCGCGTTTGGCGTCGGCGATGATGAACTGGTCGGGATAATTGGTTTTGAGGTAGTCGATGGTCTTTTCAAACGCCATCCATCCTTTCAGGCCGAAGCATTCGTAGAAGGCAAGATTAGGTTTGTAGGCCACGGTGTAGGGGGCGGTGGCGTCGATGATGGCTTTGTTGAAAGCAAAGATGGGATCTTCTTCTTCCAAGAGATGAGGCGGCAGCTTTTGGAGATCGGTGTCGAGCCCTACGCAGAGAAAACTCTGTTTGCGGCGAATGTTGTCGATGAGTTCTTGCTTGGTCATGGAAAGGTGATATTTTTAGGTTTTCGTGAGATGCGTTGGCAGCCGATGTCGTCGTGCGGTTCAGAAGTCGAGCGCGAGGCGGAGGTTGATCTGTCGGCCGGTGAGATAGTTGGGCACGGCGTAGCGCGTGTTGGTGATGTCGGTCACCCAATAGTAGGAATTGACGTTTCTGATGCCGAGCAGATTTAGGCAGTCCAGTCCGAGCCATGCGTTGCGCAGGTAGCGTCCCGTTCCTCTGAGCGGCCGTCGTCCGTCGCGGAGTTCCGATTTGAACAAGAGGTAGTTCAAACCGACATCCACCCGCTTGTAGGCCGGTGCGCGAAATGTGTGAGTGTTGCGTTGGCTGTGGGGAGGGCCAAAGGGCAGGCCGGCGGCCAATGTGGCACGGAGGGTGAGTGTCCAACGAGACGAGCCGGGGAAATAGTCGGTGAAGTAGAGCGAGAGGTTAAACCTTTGGTCTGTGGGGCGTGGCAGCCAGCGTCCGTCGAGTTTTTCTGCCGTTTTCATGATTGAGAAGGTGAGCCACGAGTCTGTTTCGGGCACAAACTCCCCGAAGAGTTTGAAATCAATGCCGGTGGCATAGCCCGATGAGAGGTTGCGGCCGGCATACACCACTCGGACGTTGTCGACGGTGTAGGGGATGAGATTCGACAGGGCTTTATAGTAAACTTCCGTCGTGAACTTGAAGGGACGGTTCATCATGCGAAACGTGTAGTCGCCACCGAGAACAAAATGCACCGAACGCTGACTTTTGAGTTCGCGGTTGAGGCGTACGGTGGCGATCCCCTCGCTCAGTGTGGTGTCGCGCAGTTCTTTGTAGAAAGGCGTCTGATAGTAAAGCCCCGTGGCCAAGCGTAGCGTCCAGCGGTCGTTGGCTTCGGGCAGAAAACCGAGAGAGGCGCGTGGCGAGATGATGGTTTCGTTGTTCCAATCCCAATGCGACAGCCGCAGGCCGTAGGTGAGGTTAAACAAGCCCGCCGAGGTGTTTTTCCTCCAAGTGTCTTGGACGAATGCTTCGAGCCGTCGGGTGTCGATTTCGTTTTTTGAGCGGAGGGCGTAGATGAGTTTCAGTTCGTGGGGAGAATGGGGGAGGGAGTAGCCCATGGAGTCGCGCATCTCCCATTCGCGTGCATTTTCGCGTATGGTTTCGCTGCGGTGATCCACACCGGCTTGCAGGGTGTGACCTTTGATTTTGCTGCGAAATCGCAGGCCTATATTATATACGCGCGCGCGAAGCCGATTGCGCGCATGCTCCATGTAGGTTCCCACGCCGAGTTGTTGTTGCGAGGTGGCTTCGTTGAGCCAATATTGTCCTTGAATGTCGTAGGTTTCCTGCTCTTTCGTGCCAAACGAGGAGAGTTGCACTGCCAGATAAGTGTCGGGAGTGAAGTGTCGGGTAAGCGTTGCCGAACCAAAGAGTGTGTGGAAGTGGTCTTTCTCCTGACCGTCGAAATAAACCTTGAACGATTTGGCGTCGTACATTGTTCCAAATCGTGTTTCCCGGTCGGAGGGTTTGAAGCGGTAGTGATTGTCGGAAATGTTGCCCAACACGTCGAGCGTCCACCTGCGCGAGGGGCGCCACGACAGATAGAGCTGATAGTCGATGAAGTTGGGGCTGTATTCTCCGTCGGTGTCGAGCGATCCGAGCAGGTGTCTTGTTGTTTTGTGTCGCAGCGAGGTCATGAACGACAGCTTTTCGTTGCCCCAACCCACATAGGAGTTGGTGCCGAGCATGGAAGCCATGATCGACGTTTCAAAACGAGTGGGACGTTTGTAGGTGATGTCGAGCACCGACGACATCTTGTCGCCGTAGCGCGCCTCGAAGCCTCCCGACGAAAAACCGATGCTTTCGACCATATCGCTGTTGATGATCGAAAGTCCTTCCTGCTGCCCCGATCGCACCAATAAGGGGCGGTAGACCTCGATGCCGTTCAGGTAGACCACGTTTTCGTCAAACGATCCGCCGCGCACGTTGTATTGCGACGAGAGTTCGTTGTTGGTCGAAACGCCGGCCTGTGTGGCGATGATTTCTTCCACGCCGTTGCCGGTGGTCGAGGGCGAGAGGCGCGTGTCGGTCGGTTTGATCTTTTGGGTCGTTCCGCTCTGCACACCGTGTGCCTTGGCCACGGCCTCTCCCAGCACCATGCCGTAAGTGGGCAGCACGACGTCGATGCGTATCGAGTCGAGCGGGGCGACGAGGGTGCGTTTGCGTGTTTCGTAGCCGATCATCGAAAAAACCACCACCACCGTGTCGGTCGGTACAAACGAGAGCGAATAGCGTCCACTCAGGTTGGTGGTGGTCAGTAGGGGTTTGCCCTCAATGCGCACGGCAGCCAGTTCGATAGGCGCGCCGTCTTGATCTTTCACCGTGCCAAACACCCTGCAACGCGTTTGTGCCGCCACGCTCGCGGCGAGGCAGCAGACGATGCAGAAGAGGAGGGAGAGCCGTTGTGTCATGATATATGATAACGTGTCGTCGGGGTGTTTATTGTCGCGACGGGAGAACTTGGGCGATGTTTTGTTCGCGATGAACGAGCCGCACCTCCACGCCGAACTTGTCGTTGAGATGTTCGGCCAGATGTTGTGCCGAGTAGACGCTGCGGTGTCGGCCGCCCGTGCAGCCGAAGGCAAACATGAGCGAGGTGAAGCCCCGGTCTATGTAGCGCGCCACATGGTTGTCGGCCAAGCGATAGACGCATTCGAGGAAGTCGGTGATTTCGCCGTCGTCTTCGAGAAAGCGGATGACCGGCTCGTCCAGTCCGGTGAGCATTTTGTAGGGTTCGTAGCGTCCGGGGTTATGGGTGCTGCGGCAGTCGAAGACGTAGCCTCCGCCGTGTCCGTTTTCGTCGGCCGGCATGCCGTTCTTGTAAGCAAAGCTGAACACGCGCACCACGAGGCGGTCGTTTCGGGTGTCGGCGGTGGAGGGAGAAGAAGCGTTCATGAGTGTGAGTTTGAAAATCGGGGAAGGGCAACCAGCGATCGCAAGGCTTCCTGCAACACGGGGTAGGGCGCAGCCACGCCCTCGTCCAGTTGTCGTTGCAGATTGTTGATGGCCGGAGGAATGGATTGAAGAAAGTGAGGCTTCCGCTCGAAGTATCCGCGCAGGCCGTATGCCCCCAACACCTGCAAAGTGCGAAAGAACACAAACAAACGGAGTTCGCTGCGAAATCTCCCGCTGTCTATCGGCGCAAGTGTGGCCGCTTCGTCGAGATATTCGTCGAGGAGCAAGGCTCTGAGTTGCGGCGTGTAGCCGGCCGAAGCCTGCCAAAGGAAAGAAGCCACGTCGTAGTGCAGCGAACCGTGACGGCCGCTTTGGAAGTCGATCAGATACGGCTCGTCCTCCACCAGCATCACGTTGCGCGCTTGAAAGTCGCGATAGAGGAAACAGGGTTTTTCTCCGCAGCAAGCCACGAGGTTGTCGGCCAAATGCTCGAAATCGTCTTCCAGAGCCGATTCGTCGGGCATGGGAGCATCGACCACTTTGAAGAAACAGTATTTGAAATAGTGGAGATCGAAGAGCACCGTGCGCCGATCAAAAGCCGTCGGGGGGAGCAAGCGGTTCGTGTCCAAACCCTCCGCTCCTTTGATCTGAACGTGTGGCAACAGTCGCATGGTCGCCGTGAGCCATTGCGTTTGGCGCGCGTCAAATTGTCCGCCTCTCCGTCGGCCTTCGGCCAAGGCATCGTAGAGCGAAAGGTTGCCCAAATCCTGCTGCAAGTAGCACGAATCGTCGGGAGTGGCGGCAATGATGTGAGGCACGGGCAAGCCCTTGTCTTCAAAGTGTCGTGCCAGATAAAGAAAGGCTCTGTTTTCGGCACGGTTGCTGCCCACGACGCCGATGCTGCTCGTTCCGTCGTTTGCCGATAGGCGATAGTAGGTACGGTTGGAGCCGGCCTGTGTCAGGGGCGTGACGGCGTGTGGCGCACGTCCGAACACTTCGGCATGGAGTAGGGAGAGAGCGTCCATAGTCAGTGGCTTTTTTTGAGGTTCATCAAGTGAACGCCCACCAACGCCGCCGTTTCGGTGCGCAGGCGGCTTTGGCCGAGCGTCACGCTCCGAAAACCGGCCGCTTCGGCCAGTCTTACCTCTTCCACCGAGAAGTCGCCTTCGGGGCCGATGAGCACAAGTGTCGGCCGGTCGGCACTGACGACGTCGAGCAAAAAGGGTTTTTGCCCGTCGGTCGAAATGTCGGTTTGCTCGTAGCAGTGTGCGATGAACTTATCGCCCTCGAAGGGTTGTGAAAGAAAGGTTTTCAGTTTTGTCAGCTCCTCCACGGCCGGCTTCACGGCTTTTTGGCTCTGCTTGGTGGCACTGACGGCAATTTTCTCCACACGCTCCGTTTTGAGCACTCTCCGCTCGGAGTTGGCGCATTCCACGAAATGAAATCCGTCGAGTCCGATTTCGGTGGCTTTCTCCACAAACCATTCGATGCGATCCATGTTTTTGGTCGGAGCGACGGCCAGCCGTATGTCGCTTTTCCAAGGGCGTTGCCATTCCCTCTTGCGGTCTATGTTCAGCAGGCATCGCGGTCGTTTTCCGCTTTCGATCAGGGAAATGGTGCAGTCGAAGAAATGTCCGCCGCCGTCGGTCACCCAAATCGGGTCGCCCTCCTGCATGCGCAGCACCCGGAGGGCGTGGGTGGCCTCCTCTTCGGGGAGCATGGCGGTGCGTTCGATTTCGGGGGCGAAAAAGAGGTGCGTTTCTTTCATGAGTTTTGTTTTGAGGGCGAAGTTACGACTTTTTGAAGAAATCCGCTCCATTCTTTGCCTCCGAACCTGCATTTTCTCGCGCGCGACCGCTTTGAAAAGCTGCCTTTCGACAGAGGCGAACGGGCATGGGCAAGCAGAAAAAACTAACTCAGAGCTAAAAAAAACGGCCTCTGAGGTAGAATTTTCTACCTCTGAGGTAGGCAAAGACACGTGTGGTATGGGTAGAAATTACTATCTTTGCGCCGAACCAATGTCTTAACGATATGTCATCGGAAACCGAACAACTCATCGCAAAAACAAGGCACGTGCATCGCAAACTCACCATTCTGCTCACCGTCGGCATGCTCCTCATGGAGAGTGCCGCCGACACGAACCGAATTGTGCGCAACATGAAACGCATTGCTGCTTTTCTCGGACTTGACGAGCAACATCTGCACATCGATGTGCTCTATGGCACGCTCAAAGTCAATTACAGCGACGAGGCTCATTCGTTCAGCCGCTTTGTACATTCCGATCGCTACACCATCAACATGAAAGCCATTGCAGCCGTGAGCCAGCTGTCGTGGCGTGCCATTCAGGAAGACTATTCGGTGCAACGTTTCGAGCGCGTGGTGGAGCGCATTCGCCGCATGAAGCCCGACTATCCGGCTTGGATGGTCACACTCGGTGCGTCGATGGGCTGCGGCGGTTTTTCGGTGCTTTTCGGCGGCGACTGGCCGTCGTTCGTGCCGGCGATGTTGGCCGGATTGGCCGGATTTTCCCTGCGCTTTTTTCTGCTCAAAGACCGCTTCAACTTCTACATGGTCACCGCCCTTTCCGCCTTTGTGGCCACGCTCACGGCGTGGCTCATGCTCTATGTCATGCCCGAAGGCTTCACCGAAAGGCCTTATCATCCCTTCCTGTCGTGTGCCCTGTTTCTGGTGCCGGGTGTGGCACTCATCAACTTCTTGGACGACATGATCGACAACTACCTGTCGATGGGCTTGGCGCGTCTTGCCAACGCCGTCGTGCAAATCGCCTCGATGACCTTCGGCATCGTGCTGGCTGTGAGCATTTGCGGCGTGACGAATTTCCTCACGATGCTCGACATGACGCCTATCATATCCTATTGGGAAGCCGCCATTGCCACGGGCATCTCGGCCATGGGGTTCGGTTTGATTTTCAACGTGCCGCGCCGCACACTTCCGGCCGTGGCCGCCTTGGGCATTTTGGCCATGTGCACGCGTATGTTCGTGGCTTTCGAGCTCGGACAGGGGCTGATCATCGGCACGCTCGCCGGCGCATCGCTCATTTCGCTGCTGGCCGTTCGGCTCGTGCAACCCACGCGCAGCCCCAACCACGTGTTGGCCATTCCGAGTGTCATCCCCATGGTGCCCGGCATCATGATGTATCGAGGCCTCTTCGGATTCATCCAATATGGCAACGAAATCGAGGGATTTCTGCGTTCGTTCAACTTTCTGCTCGACGCCGCCCTTATCGTGCTCTGCATCTCGATCGGAGTGGCCATACCCAACATCTTTGCCCGTCGATGGATCGCGTCGAGCCGAAAACAGCAGTTGCAAGACCTCATCGAAGAACGACGAAAGAGAGGAAAATTTGTCAATCTCTCCGAGTTCGACTGATCCGACTTTCGCACGCCCGTGTCCGCCGAAAGGCCACACACGGCTCTCCGGAATATGGAGAAAAACACCGCGCCCGCGCGCACTCAACCATTCACCCCACACCTCACACTCATCATCGCATGAAACTCATCTACAAGGGCACGATCTACGGCTACGAACAAAAAAAAGTGTTGCTCGGACTGACACTCGACGAACTCACCGAAGTCGCCGTGGGACTCGGACTGCCCAAGTTTGTGGGAAAACAAATCTGCGGTTGGATCTACGACAAGCACGTCCGCTCGATAGACCGCATGACGAACCTCTCGAAAGACGCTCGCAAACGCTTGTCGGACAACTACGTGATCGGCATCTCTACACCGGTGGAAAGCGTGCAGTCGAAAGACGGCACGATCAAATACCTCTATCGCACCATTCAGGGGCACTACATCGAGAGTGTCTACATACCCGACGGCAAGCGCGCCACGCTTTGCGTTTCGTCGCAAGTGGGTTGCAAGATGAATTGCGCCTTTTGCATGACCGGCCGACAAGGATTTATGAACCAGCTTACGGCGGCCGATATTCTCAACCAAATATACAGTCTGCCCGAGCGCACGACGCTCACCAACGTCGTCTTTATGGGGCAGGGCGAGCCTTTCGACAATCTCGACAACGTGCTGCGCGCCACTGCCGCCATGACCGCGCCGTGGGGCTATGCTTGGAGTCCGAAACGCATCACCGTGTCCACCGTGGGGCTGGCCAAGGGCTTGGAGCGTTTTCTCGAAGAGAGCGCGTGCAGCCTTGCCATTTCGCTCCATCATCCCTTCCCGGAAGAACGGCTCAAAATGATGCCGGCCGAAAAAGCCTTCGGCTTGGAAGATATGATAGAGGTGTTGAAACGCTACGACTTTTGCAGCAAAACCGACGAAGACTACGAAGAGGGAACGAAACAGCGGCGGCTCACGTTTGAATACATCGTGTTTCGCGACCTTAACGACAGCGACCGCCACGCCGACGCCCTCGTGCGTCTGCTTCGCCCGCTGGATTGCCGCGTCAATCTGATACGCTTTCACAAAATTCCCGACAGTCCTTTTGAAGGCACCGACGACGAAGCCATGGTGCATTTTCGCGACTATCTCACGCGCCGCGGCATCACCACCACCATTCGCGCCTCGCGCGGACAAGACATCTATGCCGCCTGTGGCATGCTCACCACCAAAAAGTTGGAAGAAGAGCGCGCTTGAACCTATTGTTTTATCGAAATCTCAATGCTTATGACAGCCAAAATAAGAGTGGGCATCACCCACGGCGACACCAACGGAGTGGGCTGGGAACTAATTCTCAAAGCCTTTGCCAACAACGAAATCTTCGACCTTTGCCAGCCCATTGTGTATGGCAGCGAAAAAGTAGCCTCCTATTATCGGAAAACCCTCGAACAAACTGCCACATGGCGCGTGGTGGGCGATGCCGCCGAAGCCAAAGACGGACAACTCAACCTCGTCGATGTGGTGGGAGAGAGCGAGGTGAAAATCGAGCCCGGACAATCTTCGCCCGAAGCCGGACGCATGGCACGCCTCGCGCTCGAAGCCGCGGTGGCCGATGCCAAGGCCGGAAAGATCGACGTGCTCGTCACGTGTCCCATCAACAAAGCCGGCATCCAAAGCGATGAGTTCCGATTTCCGGGACATACGGAGTATCTGCAATCGGCCTTCGGCAGCAACGGCTTGATGATACTGATGAACAAAACGCTGCGTGTTGCGCTCGTCACCACCCACTTGCCGCTGAGCAAAGTGGCCGACAGCATCACGGCCGATCGCGTCGAGGAAAAACTTCGACAAATCCACCTCAGCCTCAAACGCGACTTCTGTTTGAGTGCGCCGCGCATTGCCGTGCTCAGTCTGAATCCCCATTGCGGCGACAGCGGACTGCTTGGCAACGAGGAAAACGACATCATCCGCCCCCTCGTGCAAAAAATGAACGAAGAGGGAATGCCTTGTTTCGGCCCTTACGGTGCCGACGGCTTTTTCGGTGCCGGCATGTACAGACATTTCGATGCCGTGCTCGCCATGTATCACGATCAGGGCTTGGCGCCTTTCAAAGCCCTCTCAATGGGCGAAAGCGTGAACTACACCTCCGGGCTTGACATCGTGCGCACATCGCCCGACCATGGCACGGCCTACGACATTGCGGGAAAGGGAAAGGCTTCCGAAGTCTCCTTGTTGCAAGCCGTCTATGCGGCGATCGACATCTATCGCAATCGTGCGCGCTACGATGAAGTCCATGCCAATCCGCTGCCTTTCGGCAGTCATGAACGGCGCGACAATCGCAGGACGTTCAACGGATGACAAAGTTTTTTCCCGACGGATAAAAACTGTTTGACGATAAGAAAAAAAACACTTCAACGACTGCTAAAAGACATTCGGCGGTTGAGCGGATTTTTCCTCCTTCGATGCCAATTGTGCGCCGTGCGATGAGGCTTGTGCAACGGCCGTTCCGAAATGCGGGGCGAAGGCTTTCGTCGGCTTTCTCGTTCCACTCCGCAGCGCGAAAGGCTTTTGCCGAAATTTGTGGCATGCCGACCGAAAAGCACCGCTCCATGTCGGAATAAAGGTAATGAGTGTTTAGGCTTATGCTATCTGAACCACACATTAGCAGTCGATGTTTGGTTAAATATCGTTGTATTTCGGGCTTTCTTGATGGAGTTTCCGATGTCCGTCGGGTAAATCTTGTATTTTTGCCGTTACTTTTGTCGGCAATGGGCAGACAAAGGTTTGTCACTACGTCGGAGAGGCGTATTTCCGCGTCGTCCGAATATTTTTGCAGGATTATCCAAATTATGAAGAGGACATTTCTCTTATTTCATTTATTATTGTTCGGCGTGTTGTCTGTTTGTGCACAACACCTTGTCGGGCGTGTGGTCGATGCCAAAAGCGGAGAGCCCACACCGTTTGTCAATGTTTCTTACGAAGGCGGAAAGGCTGGTATGCAAACCGACCTCGAAGGACGATTCAAACTACCGTTCAGAAAAGGGGAAAAACTCATCGTTTCGAGCATAGGCTATGAAACAACGACACTCCGCCCCAAAAACACCGACTCGCTCTTGATCAAAATCAAAGCCGTCGATTTCGGTTTGGGAGAAGCCACCGTTAGGGGAAAGCGCACCAAATATTCGCGCAAAAACAACCCGGCCGTGATCCTCATGGAGAAGGTGATTGCAGCCAAAAAGGCTGTTCGTCTTGACCGCAATGACTATTACAGCGTTGAGAAGTATGACAAACTTTCGTTTGCTTTGAGCGATGTCACGCCGAGAATTTTTGAAGACGGCGCACTCAAAAACTTCGCTTTCTTAAAAGAGCATGTCGAAATCTCCAAGGAAACCGGAAAACTCATTCTGCCGCTTTCGGTGGACGAAACCGTTTCGCAGGAAATCTATCGCAAAGAAAACAACGAGAAGAAAACCATCGTCAAAGGCCAGCGCACCACCGGCATGAACGAACTCATCGACACGGGCGACATACTCACGTCGATGTTGCAGGATGTGTTTACCGAGGTCAATATCTATGAAGATGATATTCGCTTTGTCCAATCGCAGTTTCTCAGCCCCATTGCCGGAAAAAGCGCGATCGCTTTCTATCGTTATTTCATCGAAGACACAACCTACGTGGAAGGCACGAAGTGCATCCAAGTCTCGTTCGGCCCCAACAATTCCAGAGATTTCGGTTTCACCGGTTCGCTCTACATACAGGCCGACTCTACCTATCGCATCGCCAAAGCCGACATCGGCATACCGATCAAATCTACCGTGAACTACGTCAAGCGCATCAACATAACCCAAACGTTCGATCGTTTGCCGTCGGGAGAGCAAGTGATGGTGAAAAACGATATGTTTGTCGTGTTGGAGGCGGCCAAGTTTCTGAAAACCTTGGAGGTGAAACGCTACACCGAATACTCCAACTTCTCTTTCACCCCCTTGTCGCCGCGTTTGTTCCGCTTCAAAGGAAACACCAAGATCGAACCCGATGCACGCATGCAGCCCGACGTCTTTTGGGGAGAGCATCGCACAGAGCAACTTACCAAAAGCGAAGGAAATATGTCGCTGCTCGTGAGCCGACTGCTCAATATGAAAGGGTTGAAGCCGTTTATCTGGGTTGGGAAGTCGCTGATCGAAAACTACGTGCCCACCTCCATAGATGAGAAAAATCCGTCGAAGCTCGACATCGGGCCCGTCAATACCATTGTGACCACCAATCCCGTCGACGGTGTGCGTTTGCGCGGATCGTTGCAATCGACGGCCAATTTCAGTCCGCATTTCTTTTGGCACGGATATATTGCCTACGGATTTCGCGACCAGCGTTGGAAGGGTATGGCCGATCTGACCTATTCTTTCAATAAAAAGAACTACCTCCCTATGGAGTTTCCCGTGTCGAACCTCACGTTCAACTTCTCTTACGACGTGATGACCCCCTCCGACCAATATCTCTCCACCGATAAGGACAACGTGTTTGTGGCCGTGAAGTGGGCGCCGATCAAGCACATGATGTACAGCCGCAGTTTCAAACTCTACTACGATCGGGAGTGGGAGAATGGATTGCAATGGAAAACGCAGTTGCGCCACGACAACACCGAACCGACTTATCACCTCTTTTATCAACCGGTTTCGGTGGGCTTGCACTACGATGACGAGGGAAAATACAATCCCCGCCCCTATGGGCCGGCCGATAAGGTCAGCTTGGCGGCACTCAACCGTCGCTTCCTCTCAACCACTGACCTCTCCATGCTGCTGCAATATCAGCCCGGAGTGGCCTACATCAACACCAAACAGCGACGCATCAGAGTCAATAAGGAAGCTCCCATTTATCGCATTTCTCACACGGTGGGAGTAAAAGGCATTGCGAGCGATTACACCTACAACATGACTGAAATCGGCGTTCGCAAACGTGTTTGGCTGCATTCGTGGGGGCGCATGGACTTCGACATGACTGCCGGCGCGCAGTGGAACAAGGTGCCTTTCCCGCTCCTTTGCATGCCCAAGACCAACCTGTCTTATATCTACGAAGACAGAATGTTTTATCTCGTCAATAACATGGAGTTTCTCAACGACCGCTACGCGCAGTTGTTGTTTAACTGGAATTTGCACGGGAAAATCTTCAACAGAATTCCGCTCCTCAAAAAACTGAAATGGCGTGAGCATATCGGGGTCAACTGTCTGTGGGGAAAACTCACCGATAAGAACAATCCCTATTTGGAACAAAACAAAGATCAGGTCGATTTGTTTTTCTTTCCCGGAGAGTTCAGGTACGACGGTTCGTATCGTTCAACGAGTCGAGTGATGAATCCCAAGCAACCCTACGTCGAGGCGGCAGTCGGCATACACAATATCTTCAAAATTCTCCATGTGGATTATGTGCGTCGTTTCTCTTATCTTGATGATCCGCAAACCTCTAAATGGGGTATCCGATTTACTTTTCGTGTGATTTTCTGATTTCGCGAAAAGACGAAAACAGCACTGTGTCCGCCGGATGCGGTGCTGTGTCGTAGATGGCGTGCCCTTTGTGTCGCCGAGAGTTTTTCAATTTTTCTTTCAACGTTGTTACGATGATGAAGTTTGCTGTTATTGCTGCGGGCGAAGGTGCCCGTTTGGTCGAAGAGGGCGTGGCGTTGCCCAAACCCCTCGTTTTGCTCAATGGCGAACCGATGCTGGATCGTCTGTTGCGCATCTTTTTTGACAACGATGCGGAAGAAGTGGTGATCATCGTCAATGAGCGACATCCGCAGACGGCCGCCCACGTGCGCAGTCTGATGGCGGAACACCCTCATCGCCGTCTGCGCTTAATCGTCAAAAACACCCCTTCGTCCATGCACAGCTTCGCGGAGCTTTCTCCCTATTTGGAAAACGCGCCGTTTTGTTTGACAACGGTCGATACCGTTTTTCGGGAAAAGGACTTCCGGGATTATATATCCGCTTTCAAAACCTCCCTCGCCGAGGGCTGTGACGGCATGATGGGCGTGACGGATTTCATCGATGACGAAAAACCGCTTTATATCCATACCGACGAGGAGATGAACATCCGTGGCTTTTATGACCGCCCCCATTCGTGTTGTCGCTTCATATCGGGCGGAATATACGCTTTGACGCCTCGTGCACTTCGCACCCTCTCGCGCTGCATGGCGGAGGGACAGAGCCGGATGCGCAATTTTCAACGCGGACTTGTGGCAGACGGCTTGAAACTGAAAGCGCATCTTTTCTCGAAAATTCTCGATGTAGACCATGTGACCGACATTGAGAAGGCTGAGCACTTTCTGCGCGGATAATCTTTTGCGGGCAGGCGCGGATGTCTGTTCGTACCGTTTTCAAATGTCTTTTTCTTCATCATTTTCCCTCTTGCCGTGATCTACCTCATTTCGCGCGATGCGCGTTTTTCGCCCAACAGCACGACGCGCGACGAAACTGTTTTCAAGGCCGTTGTGCTTCAATTCGTGTTGCGAGGCCGAGCCATTCGGACGCTTGATGAAAGCGGTTTGCCCGATGAACTTCCCGATGCCGAAGCCGTGCTCTCAATGGGGCGGTCTGTCGAAACTTTGCGCCGTTTGTCTGCTTGGGAGCGCGGAGGACTGCTCGTGCTCAATGCACCCGATGGTTTGCTCGAAAACAGCCGCTCCCGACTGTCGGAGCTGATCGCTCGGAGCGGAGTCGGCGCACGATATGTGGCCAATGAGCGTGAAACGGCGACCGTGGCCGAAAGGCTGTCTTTTCCGCTTTGGCTGAAACGCGGAGATGCCTGCGCGCAAACGGCCGGGGATGTCCGCTTTGTGACGACGCGCGAGGAGCTCGACGAAGCGATGACTTATTTCATGGAAAAAGGTTATGCCGATGTTGTTGCCGAAGAGCACCTCGAAGGGGATCTCATCAAGTTTTACGGTGTCGAAGGAACGGAGTTTTTCCGATACACCTATCCCACCGACGGCGGATTTTCCAAGTTCGGACTTGAAAAGCACAACGGAACACCGTCGTTCTTTCCTTTCTCTTCGCACGATTTGAAGCAAACGGCTGATGAAATTGCCCGATCGAGCGGAATGCTCTTCTATGGCGGTGATGCGGTGATCGGGAGCAATGGTGAGTTTTCCGTCATTGATTTCAACGACTGGCCGTCGTTTGGCGACTACGCCCAAGAGGCTGCCATTGCCATTGTCGAACGAACGCTCTCTTTGCTTCAAGACCGCAGTGCAGAGTGATGTTTTTAATTTTAGTAGGTGTTGGAAACAAATTGATGAGGTCAAAGAAAAAAACAACTGCCTACGAAAAAGTATCGTTCGTTTTTAACACCCATTTATGATACGCTTATGTCTTCCGATTCTCAACTCCGCTCCACTTTCAAAAGTCGCGACACCGAAGAAAATATCGACATTTATTTCACCCGCCCCATAGGATTGCTGTGGGCGAGAGCTTTCAATTCGTTTGGTGTTCACCCAAACGTTGTCACCGTTCTCAGTATTTTCATCGGAGTCGCAGCCGGTGTTTTTATGGCATTTGGCGAAGGCAGTTGGGAAAATACGCTCATCGGCATCGCTTTGCTGATGTGGGCTAATTTCTATGATTCGGCCGACGGACAAATGGCGCGCATGACGGGAAAGAAAACCCTTTGGGGGCGCATTCTCGATGGTTTCGCCGGCGATGTTTGGTTTGTCGGCATCTACGCCGCTATCGCTCTGCGCCTTATGCGCCAATCTGTTTTCCCGTTTTGGGACGAAAGTCCGTTGTGGAGTTGGTGGATTTTCCCTGTTCTTTACTACGTCGGTTTTCACATTCACGCCGTGCAAAGCCGTTTGGCCGACTATTATCGAAACATTCATCTCTATTTCATCAAGGGTGAGAGTGGCAGCGAGCTTGATCGTTCTGAAAAATTGCGCGAAGAATATCGCCGTTTGGCGTGGCGCGACCGCTTTGCATGGAAGTTGTTTTTGCGTTTCTATTGCGATTACACTGCCGGACAAGAGAAAGACACGCCTGCCTTCCAAGCCTTCAAACGCGAATTGGAAGCGCGCTATGGTCGTGTTCTGCCGGAAGAACTTGTTGCCGATTTTCGCCGAGGCAGTTTGCCGTTGATGAAATGGGCAAATGCCATTACGTTCAATTGGCGTGCGTTCACGCTCTACTTCTCCTTGTCGGTCGGTGTCGTGGTGCCGTGGTTCGTGGTGTTCTATCCGCTGTGCGAACTCACCGTGTTTCATTTCATTTATCTCCGTATGCGCCGTCGTCACGAAAGTCTGTGTCGCCGGCTTCACGCACAACTTCTCGCTTCATAGATTCTGCATGAAACCGCTCTATCGCAACCTCTTTTTGATCTTCGGACTTTGTGCCATCGGGATAATGGTGTGGCAGTTTCCCGAAGGGTGGGACGTCATCCGCCGCAATCGCACGGCCGTTTTACTGTATCTTCCCGGCGTGGTCGGCATTTGGGCTTTTGTTTATGCGTTCAACGCATGGGCTTTTCAGATGTTGGTCAATACTTCCGATCACGACAAACACCTCTCTTTTCGCCACGCCGTCAAACTGACGCTTTCGGGCTACGCTTTTTCTTACACCACGCCTTTTGGCTCGGGAGGAAGTCCCTATCGGGTCATGGAGCTTTCGCGCTTCATCGGCATGCCGCGCGCCGTTTCTTCCGTGGCACTCTATGCTATGATGCACGTGTTCAGTCATTTCTTTCTTTGGACAACTTCGCTCTTGGTCTTCGTTGTTGGCTATTTTGAGAAAATGTCGCCTTTCTTGTGGACACTCTTTGCGCTCTATCTTTCGGTGTTTTTGGCCGCCATTCTTTTTTTTCGTTACAGCTATAAGCACGGCATCATCGCGCGTTTGTTTCGCCTCTTTTTTTATATCCCCTTTTTGCGTCGTCCTGCACGCCGCTTTTATGAACGCAATTTAGAAGGCTTCCAAACCATCGATGCCAACATTCGTTTCCTCTACGAACATCCTCGACAACTTTGGGGATCGCTCGCACTCGAATATGTGGGGCGATTGCTCAATGCTTTTGAATTTTATTTCATTCTCTTGGCCTTTGGCATGTCCGGCGTTACTTTTGTCGAGGCTTTGATTTTGCTCGGCTTCTCTTCTCTCGTGGGCAATCTGTTGTTTTTCTTGCCCATGCAGATTGGAGCGCGCGAGGGGAGTTTGGCGGTGATCGTTACGCTTCTCTTTTCCGGTGTGCCCCAATCCATTGGCCTTTACGTTTCTTTTTTCACCCGCATTCGCGAGATCTTTTGGATCGTGGTCGGCGTTTCGTTGGTCAAAGTCGGCAATCGGCACCTCATGAAGTAGCCCTTTCCCCGCGGCAATTTCATTTCATTCCTTTTCATCATTCTCTTGCTTCTCATCAACAACATGAAAACCTTACTTTTCGATTATGGCGGAACACTCGACACCGCAGCCCGCCACTGGAACTATGTCTTGCTCGACGGCTATCGGCATGTGGCGGCTCGTTTCCCCGAAATGCGAAAAGTGGAGGGTGAAGCGTGGCGCAAGGCTTATGTTCACGGAGAGCGGATGTTGGCAAAATCGCCGGTGATTTCCCCAGCCGATGATTTCCGTGAGTTGCTCTTGAAGAAAATACGCATCGAAATCGATTTTCTTCGTGCCTCCGAAACTATCGTGCTTTCGTCCGAACAAGCCGAGAGCGCAGCCTCCCATGTGGCCGACTATTGCGACGGGTTTGCGCGCAACATCGTTTCCGAGAGTCGGAGCATTTTGGCGCAACTTGCCACAAGGGGGTATCGCTTCGTGCTCGTCACCAATTTCTATGGCAATATTCGTGCTGTGCTGCGTGCTTACGGCATCGACCGTTTCTTTCCCGACATCGTGGAAAGTGCCGTTGTCGGTGTGCGAAAGCCCGACCCTGCCATTTGGCAACTTGGCGTGGAGGTAGCCAGAGCAGCAGCCGATGAGTGCATCGCCATTGGCGACTCTTATGGTAAAGACATCGTGCCCGCACAAAAGATCGGCTGTCAAACCATTTGGTTCAAAGGCGAGGAATGGGAGGAAAAACAATATGACGAAACGCTCCCTACGCACATCATCACCCGCCTGTCGCAACTGCTCGACATATTGAAATAAATCCCTTGCCTAAAAACGACAATGCCCTCTTTCGTTCTTCGGAACAAAGGAGGGCATTGTTG
This sequence comes from Alloprevotella sp. OH1205_COT-284, assembly GCF_003859795.1. Classification (GTDB taxonomy): domain Bacteria; phylum Bacteroidota; class Bacteroidia; order Bacteroidales; family Bacteroidaceae; genus Alloprevotella. The sequence continues at coordinate 48,436 of NZ_RQYI01000015.1, forward strand.
AAGTCTTTGTGAGAAAGGTTTATCGTCTGTGGCGTTTGTTGCCTTTTTTCTCGCGTGGCGCATCGGGGCGATGCTGGCGAGGAGAGGGTGAGGTGTCGTGGCGCGATGCGTCTTTTCCATGCTTCTTCTTATCGGTGTGCCATGAGCTTTGCACCCGACTTCCGCCCAATCCCTTCGGATAGAGGCGTGCAATCAGGTCTGTGCGTCCGAGGCGTCGCAGCTCTTCGACGATGCGGCGTTGTTCTTCGGGTTTATACCAAAAGAAGAACATGTGTTGTTTGCGTTTGTCGTCGGGCGTATGTGCCGAAAACATCGGTTCGAGCGTGTAGGGATGATAGCCGCTCATCCATGCCTCGGTGCTCACGGTCATCGGAGTGGGCGTGAAGTCTTGCACCTGTTCGAGATGAAAGTCCAAATCTTTCGTAATGGCGGCGAGTTCGGCCATGTCTTCGGCTTCACATCCCGGATGCGACGAGATGAAGTAAGGGATAAGCTGTTGCCGCAATCCGGCTTCGCGGTTGATGCGTTCAAACACGGCTTTGAACTCATGAAACAAGCGGAAGGAGGGTTTGCGCATGAAGTGGAGCACGCGGTCGCTTGTGTGTTCGGGAGCAACTTTCAAGCGTCCCGAAACATGATTGACGATCAGTTCGCGCGTGTAGTCCATGGCCGCCTTTCGCAGTCGTTCGTCTTTGTAGGGGTGGAGCAGGAGGTCGTAGCGCACGCCCGATCCCACAAAGCTCTTTTTCATACCCGGAAGGGCATCGACCTCTTTGAAAATCTCCACGATCGGGGCATGGTCGGCGTTGAGATTGGGGCAGATGCCGGGGTGAATGCACGAAGGACGTTTGCATTTTTGGCAGATTGAGAGATTTTTCCCTTTCATGCCATACATGTTGGCCGAAGGGCCGCCGAGATCGGATAAGTAACCTTTGAAATCGGGCATCTGCGTGATTTTCTTCACTTCGCGCAAAATGCTCTCTTTCGAGCGGCTTTGAATGAATTTGCCTTGGTGAGCCGAAATGGTGCAGAAAGAACAACCGCCGAAACAACCGCGGTGCATATTGACCGAAAACTTGATCATCTCGTATGCCGGAATGGTTTTTCCCTTGTATTTGGGGTGGGGCAGGCGTGTGTAAGGGAAATCGAACGACCTGTCCACCTCGGCTTCCGTCATCGGAGGGTAGGGCGGATTGACCACGGCATATCGAGGGTCGAAGTTTTCTTTGGCTTTCTCTTCCGGCTTTCTCCAACGGCCGATTTGTTGCAAAATGCGTTGAGGTTCGAGTTTGTTGCTCTCTTCTTCGACATGTCGGAAGTTGGCCGCATGCAGTTTGCGGTCGCGCACACTCTCTTCGTGAGAGTGCAACACTATGTCCTCCTCTCCGATGCCTCCGGGAATGTCGGCCTCGTGCTCCAACGTTACGGTTTGTCGAATCGGATATTTCCGAAGCAGTGCTCTGAACTTCTCGGCGTCGGCATACAAATCTTCTTTATGGTGGCAGAGTTTGTTTTCCGTCAGATGACACAATTCGGCCATCGGCTTCTCCCCCATGCCATAAATGAGCAAATCGGCACCGCTTTCTTCGAGCAGGCAGGGGCGCATGGCATCTTTCCAATAATCATAGTGGGTGACTCGCCGCAACGATGCCTCGATGCCTCCCAACACGACCGGCACATCGGGATACAGCTCTTTGAGGATGCGTGTGTACACGATAGTCGGCATTTCCGGACGCATATCGTGTCGGCCGTCGGGACTGTAAGCATCCTCCGACCTTAGACGTCGTGCCGCCGTGTAGCGATTGACCATTGAGTCCATGTTCCCCGGCGCAATACCGAAAAACAATCGTGGACGACCAAAGCGTTTGAAATCGCGGAAGTCGCCATGCCAGTCGGGTTGGGGTACGATGCAGATGCGGAAACCTTCGGCTTCGATGAGCCGACCGATGACGGCCACCCCAAAAGAAGGGTGATCGATATAGGCATCGCCCGAAAAAAGAATGACATCGGGTTGTGACCAGCCGCGAAGTTCCATTTCGCGTTTGGTAGTGGGAAGCCAGTCAGTGAGTTGTGGCATGGCGGTGTTCTCGGAAAATGATCAAATCTGTTGATGTTGCGAGGCTTTTCACTCCTCAATCTCTTGACGGTGCTCCCGTCCGTTTTCCCATTCCAAGAAGAGAAGAATCAGGTTTTTCAAACCGAAGGCTTTCATCTTTTCATGATAAATCACGTCAATGCACAAATCAAGCAAATCTTTGGAATTCTCCGACGACGATGCAATCAGTGCGCGCACGTTGTGTTTCAGCTTGTCCAACACCTCTTCCGTCACATAGCCCGTCGAATCGACAAGATCTCGCAAAAGAGCATGTTTTTCTATCGTTTTCAAATTTGCTTCGCTCACGGTTAGGTGGCGTGTACCGCTTTCGTTGAGTTGGATGTCATACATGGCCTAAAAAATAAGGATTTCTTACTGCAAAAATACAATTTCTTTTCAATTCGCAACGCCGAATTTCGCAATACTCTTTCTCCGTTCCATGGTTTTCGGCTCTTCTGCGAAATTTCTTCCGCATTTGAGCCGAAAGCTCTCTCCCGGTCGATAACCTTCCTGCCGGATTGCTCTTTTTGCGGAAGCAGCGGAGGCAAAATCAATATTAATATGCGCGCGCGTGGGCGATGCCGTTCAAGTTGTTTTCCCTATCTGAATGGCAAACACAACTCCGCCTTGTGTAAAAAACAACCGGATAGGAAGAAGTCTTTTCTACTCGTTGCTTAGATTTTTCTACTCGTTATTCCGTTAGCACTACTCCTTGGGTAAGACGCGCACCGGCGCATTAAAGCATATTCGGACAAACCGAAGAGAAACCGGAACAATTCTCTGTGAAAAAAGCAACTTTCAGCCTTTACCAAGATTTTTTCTTCTTTTTCTCTACATTGTCTACACTTTCCTACTTAAATCACAGAAATATAGACTGTTGTGAATGTAGACAACGCAGAAAATAAACTACATTCGTTCTTACAACCTACACTCTGTATCGGGAAGGCGTTCAGCTGTCCGACATAGCAACCATGTAGGCAGTGTAGGTTTTGGGAAAATTTGTCTACACTCATTTTTATTCTGTGTATCATATACTTATCCTCTTTCCGTGTATATCGTTACACTGCCTGCCTACACTCGCATTTCGCTGATATACAGATATGTACAAGGTGTAGTGTATGTTTTTCGGCGATTTCACGAGATGATCATAGGGGGAATGACTCATTATGGGGCATTCCCCCTGAAAAACTATATTCCACAATGTCGCCAAAGGCGCGTTCGAGTGAAACGCGGAGAGGGTAGGGGTGGTTTTGCTGCGGTTTTATTTGAGGAGTGTGCTGTTTTATCACGGTCTTGAAAGGAGGATTTTTTGCCTCAAACTTGCTGTTTTTGTTAATTGTGGGTTTCAAATATCTGGTATTTGAGGAAATCTCATTTTTTTTTTCGTGTAAGGCTTGCAGCATAAGAAACTTTGTTCTACCTTTGCATTCGCAATCGAGACGCAAGGCGAACTTGCTTTCAGCACTACGCTCTCTGCGTTTCGAGGCAAATGAACTTTGACTTATTTACATAAACGAAAACAGAAGTACAAGAACAACGAGAGCATTTATTCGTAAATGCTCGGGTGAAAGATTTTCTGATGAAAATCGTTTTGCAAACGTCAATTTTTAGACTTCAAATAGATACGGCATCTTGAAACAGAAAAACAAATCATAAATATTTACAATGAAGAGTTTGATCCTGGCTCAGGATGAACGCTAGCTACAGGCTTAACACATGCAAGTCGAGGGGCATCGGGGGAAGAGCTTGCTCTTTCTGCCGGCGACCGGCGCACGGGTGCGTAACGCGTATCAAACCTGCCGCATACTCGGGGACAGCCTTGCGAAAGTAAGATTAATACCCGATGTTATTAAGTTCTCGCATGAGGATTTGATCAAAGATTTATCGGTATGCGATGGTGATGCGTCTGATTAGGTAGTAGGCGGGGTAACGGCCCACCTAGCCATCGATCAGTAGG
>NZ_RQYI01000016.1 GCF_003859795.1 Alloprevotella sp. OH1205_COT-284
AAAATCACGGGATTTTCCAAACAAAATTGTCCAATCCGAGAAAAAGAACGGATTGGACAATTTTATAAGAGGATTTTGCAGAGGTCTCAAGAATTGGAAAAAGACACAACGCTGAATTATCAGCAGACATCCTTTTCTGGCATGACAATCAGCTATAACGCCACATCGGAGGAAGAAGTCGATGCCGTTATGCACGAAGCCGAACGGCTCGGGGCAACCGTTGTGAAGCCTGCACAGAAAGTGTTTTGGGGCGGTTACAGCGGCTATTTCAAGGATTTGGACGGCTATGTGTTCGAGGTAGCCTACAATCCTTTTTGGAAGATTGACAACGAGGGCAACCTCATCATGTGATTCGTCAGACGCAATGACCAAAGAGCAGACAAAAACTTTTATTAATAGGAATATAGAATTACAGAGCAAACGCTTGATTTTAAGACCGTGGCAGGAAAGCGATGCCGAAGCACTTTACAAGTATGCCTGCAATCCGAATATCGGTCCCATCGCAGGTTGGCCGCCGCACACGAGTGTAGAGAACAGCCGCGAAATCATTAAGAGCGTGTTATCTGCTCCGGAGACATACGCTGTTGTTCTGAAAGAGACAGGCGAAACAGTCGGCAGCGTAGGTATCATGACAGCAAGGAGTGAGATTCGCTCCGCAAGGATGACAGGCAGCGAATGTGAGATTGGCTATTGGATTGGCGAGCCATATTGGGGACAAGGCCTGATTCCCGAAGCCGTCAGCGAATTGATTCGATATGCCTTTGAGAATTTGCAGATGACTACCATTTGGTGCGGATATTTTGATGGCAATGAGAAATCAAAACGAGTGCAAGAGAAATGCGGATTCACTTACAGCCATACAGAATACAGCAAGCCCGTCCCATTGATGAATGACATTCGCACAGAGCATTTCACCAAACTCACACAGGAAGAATGGAGAAATAATCAAGCTACTGTAAAGAAAAGTTCAACAAAACCTACTTCACAACCTAATGAAGGTGGTGGTTCAAACGAATACGATGGACTTTAATCAAACTTGTGGGGCAATTGCCCACAAAAGGCATTTGCTCCATTTTCTTTCATAATCGAATAACAACTAAAAGAAAAAGATATGGCACGAGCGACAACAAAAGTTGATTTACTTGCATCTGCCAATGGGCAATTCGAGAAAATGTGGAAACTCATTGATAGTATGAGCGAGGAACAACAGGTGAGAACATTTGCTAAGGAAATGGTATCGGCTGGTAAAGAAGCACATTGGAGTCGGGATAAAAACCTGCGTGATGTTCTTGTTCATCTATATGAGTGGCATCAGTTGTTACTAAATTGGGTAAAAGCAAACAGCAACGATGAACGTAAGCCATTTTTACCTGAACCGTATAATTGGAAAACCTATCCGACAATGAATGTCGAGTTTTGGAAGAAGCACCAAAATACGCCATTGGAGGAAGCCAAAGCAAAGTTAAGAGAGAGCCACAAAGATGTAATGGTACTGATAGAGCAATTCTCCAACGATGAACTCTTTGCCAAAGGAGCACTCGCTTGGACAGGAACTTCCCCACTCGGATCTTACTGCGTTTCGGCAACTGCCAGCCATTACGACTGGGCGATGAAGAAAATAAAATTGCATATCAAAACATCTAAGGGATAATGCAAAAGAAATCATTATAAATTATTTGCTATAAGAAAAGCTTGTTTCATTAACTGGAACAAGCTCTTTTCTATATTCAAGTTATCTGCTCTCTTTGTTACATCACCCTCTCCATATCTCTTGCAATCTTTTGGTCAGTGATTTGGGCGTAGATTTGCGTGCTGGCAATAGACGAATGTCCCATCATCTTGGCAATGCTTTCTATCGGAATACCAGCCTCCAAAGTCAGCGTGCCGAAACTGTGGCGACCGACGTGGTAGCCCAACGGAGTACGAATGCCACACGCCAAACCCACGGCTTTGAGATGGGCAAGTAGTTTGCCCTTGCTCATCGTATCAGGGAATATCTTGTAATCTTCCTTGCTCTTCTCCTTGGTGTAAAGCGAAAGTATCTGCTCCGCTATCGGGTGTAGTGGGATTAGGCTCTCGACTTCTGTCTTTTGACGTGTCTTGCGGATATACCGCTTCCCCTCGCTATTCGTTTCGATTTGCGAAACTCGCAGGCTCTGCAAGTCGGCAAACGCCAAACCTGTAAAGACGGAGAAAAGAAACATCCTTCGGCTTAGTTCTGCCCCTTCGTCCTGCAACGGGAATGCCAAGAGCATTGCCACCTCCCCCTTGCTCAGGAAACGAGGTTTACGCTCTACGGCTTCATATTTCGCCCCCTCGAATGGATTGAAGCGTATCGTTCCCTGACTGACAGCTCGATACATCAATCGACTCAACCAACAGAGATGCTTGTTTATCGTTGCAGGAGCATAGCCCTCCTTCTTCAAATAAAAACGGTAATCATCAAAAAAGTCTGTCGCAAGAGCTGTTAGGGGAATATCCTCCTCTCCACGACTTCGCACAAAGGTGTTGAGCTGTCTGTCGGAACACCGATTATTGCTATACGTTCCCTCGCTCTTACTTTCTCGTTGGGCTTTGAGTTCCTCCGAACTAAGAGCAAGAAGTGTTGTCGGAGTTCTCCCGATACCTTGCAGGTGGTTCTTCAGAAGCTCGGCACTCACTGCTCCATATTTATAGAGCAAGGTATTGTACCCTTGCTCGATTTCCTCCCGAAAGGTTTGCAGGCGTTGGTTGGTCTTCTTGTCCGTTGTCTCTCCTCGATTCACACTCCAATCGTGAGGAAGGACACTTTCGCCTGTGGTTATCACTACGTTCGCTCCGTCAATGGTGATACGGCAAAGGATTGCCGTTGTGCCGTCCGCTTTAGTCTTGTTCTTATTGATATAGAATAGGGTTTTGAATGTACTGCGCATAGCTCTTATAGGGTTAAGGTTAGATTTTCAGTGAAAGAGAGAAACCGCTCGAACTCATCGAAGAGTTTCTTCGGGGTAACGTGGGCGTATCGCTCGGTCGTTTGGATATTGCTATGTCCCAACATTCGGCTGACCGTTTCAATGGGAACACCACGTTCCAAGGTAATCAAGGTAGCAAAAGTGTGGCGACCAACGTGTGCCGAAAGGGGAATGGAGATACCTGCCCGAAGTTGCAGGGCTTTGAGCTGAACAAGGTAAACTGAATAAGCAATGGGAGCAAAGAGCGTGGCACGTTCGTCAGATTGATACCGCTCTATCAAATGCACCGCTTCGGATAGGAGCTTCACACGGCAAAGGGTATTGGTCTTCTGTCTGCGGAACTTCAACCACAAAGCTCCCTCATCATCCGTAAAGAGGTGTTCCCGATTAAGGGCAACCATATCGCAATAGGCAACACCCGTAAAGCAGGAAAAGAGAAAGAGATTACGAGCTGTTTCCAACTCCACTTCATACGGCTCAAAAGTCCAGGCTTTCAACTTATCCAATGAAGTTCTGTCCAAAGCACGAGGTTGTTTATTCTCACCTCGTTCTATTTCTACGTGAGCGAATAGTTGTCGCTCTGTCAAGCCCTCACGATATGCCAAACGGCAGACTTTCTTCACCGCCAAAGCCATCTTACGATAATAACCTTGCGAATGTCCCAACTTTCCGACAGAGTAATGTTGCAAGCACTCCAAGAAATCTTCTTCAATCTGACCGAAAGAAATATCTGTCGTGTGGTACTTCTCACAGACAAAGGCTTGCAAGTGTTTACGAGTAGTGTAGTAACTGTTTAAAGTCGTCGCCTTTATTTCTACACCCACCTTTTGCTCCATCTCCTTGACCATTCGGTCGTATCGTTCCAAAAAGGTGATTTGAGTTTGCATACTTCCTTGGAACTGCTCTTTGATGTCTGTCGCTGTAAAGAAAATCCCTCGCTCATAAAGAACTCTATAAGCCGACTGCACCGAGAGAAGCAGACGTTCCAACTTGCCGTTCGTTACCACCGCTTCACGGCTCTTGCCGTTTAGTCTGCTCTCACGAGCATTCCATAACTTGGGGTCGCACGATAGCTTACAACTGAACTGCGCCATGGTTCGCCCGTACGTTATCCGCCCCATTATCGGAGCTTGCCCCGACTTGTCCAATCCGCTCTTTTTCAGGTAGAGCAAAACCTTGAATTTGTCTGTTTGCATACGCTTCTGTTTTTATGGGCAAAGTTACCCGTTATCGAAGCGTTTTCAGCTATGTAAAACCTTGTGTTACAAAGCATAAGCACCGTAATGACAGAAAGGATAGTTACCGAACACTCTTCTGTCGGTTACCTTCTCCTACCTCTTCGTTACCATTCAAGGAATAGACTAACGATTTAGTAACGGAACTTCTGCATAAATCCACATCTTCTGCACTTTATCCCTCAATGCAAACCACCGAGACATGGCGCAAATCACTCTCATTTCCATTTACTTACCTCTCTTCCTCTCTCTAATGCCCTTTCCTCTGATAGTTCCCTCTGAGCTAAAAATTTCTACCTCTGAGCTAAAAATTTCTACCTCAGAGCTAAATTTTTTTCCTCTGAGCTAAAAAAAAACGGCCTCCGGGCTGAGAGAATCTTTCTTTGATTTGAGAATGCGCCTCATTTGCGTTCCGGGCGTTTCCTTTTGATTTGAACGTGTTTTTCTCTTGGCCGGGAGGAGGTTTTGGGGAACGGGGAGCGTGTTCTTTCGTTTCGTTTGCCGGTCTTTCTGCCGCAGGCGGTCGGCGCGGCCGCGGGGGAGCAAACAGGGGGCGATTGTCAGGTGAAAAGTAAGTTTTGCCCGCATCAGACGGCTTCGGCGGCAAAAGGCGGCGTTTTTTCTTTGTTCGCCCACCCCTTTTCCGTACTTTTGTTCCTCAGAACTCAACTTTTCATATTGATATGCAAGACATTCGCAACATAGCCATCATTGCCCACGTCGATCACGGGAAAACGACCCTTGTCGACAAAATGCTGTTGGCCGGAAACCTCTTCCGCTCCAACCAACAAACCGGAGAGCTCATGCTCGACAACAACGACTTGGAGCGGGAAAGGGGCATCACCATTTTGTCGAAAAATGTTTCGATCGACTACAAAGGCACCAAAATCAACATCATCGACACGCCGGGACACAGCGATTTCGGCGGCGAGGTGGAGCGCGTGCTCAACATGGCCGACGGTTGCATCCTGTTGGTCGACGCCTTCGAGGGGCCGATGCCGCAAACGCGCTTTGTGTTGCAGAAAGCCTTGCAGATCGGACTCAAACCGATCGTCGTGGTCAATAAGGTTGATAAGCCCAACTGCCGGCCGGAGGAGGTCTACGAAATGGTGTTCGACCTCATGTTCGACCTCGGCGGCAACGAGGAGCAGCTCAACTTCCCCGTGGTCTACGGATCGGCCAAAAACAACTGGATGGGCGAAGATCCCACCCGACCGACCGAAAACATAGACTACCTGCTCGACCGCATCGTGGAACACATTCCCGCCCCCACGCGCTTGGAAGGCACGCCACAGATGCTCATCACCTCGCTCGACTACTCGAACTACACGGGGCGCATAGCCGTGGGGCGCGTGCACCGCGGAGTCATTCGCGAGGGCATGAACATCACCATCGCCCACCGCGACGGCACCACCGAAAAGACCAAAATCAAAGAACTGCAAACCTTCGTGGGCATGGGGCGGCAAAAGGCCGCCGCCGTGGAGAGCGGCGACATCTGCGCCGTGATCGGGCTGGAAAACTTCGAGATCGGCGACACCATCACCGACTTCGACAACCCCGAACCGCTTCCCACCATTGCCATTGACGAGCCCACCATGTCGATGCTCTTTGCCATCAACGACTCTCCCTTCTTCGGGAAAGAAGGCAAGTTTTGCACCTCGCGCCACATCAATGAACGCTTGGAGAAAGAGTTGCAGAAAGACCTCGCCCTGCGCGTCGAACAGGGCGACGACACCGACCGCTGGGTCGTGTCGGGACGCGGCGTGCTCCACCTCTCGGTGTTGGTCGAAACCATGCGCCGCGAGGGCTACGAAATACAAGTGGGGCAGCCGCAGGTGATCTTCAAGGAAATCGACGGCGTGCGCCACGAACCCGTGGAAGAGCTCATGATCAACGTGCCCGAGGAGTTTGCCTCGAAAATGATCGACATGGTCACGCGCCGCAAAGGCGAAATGACCTCCATGCAGAGCATGGGCGAGCGCGTGGACATTGAGTTTCTTATCCCCTCGCGCGGCATCATCGGCCTGCGCACCAACGTGCTCACCGCCTCGCAGGGCGAAGCCATTATGGCACACCGCTTCAAGGAATATCAACCTTTCAAAGGCGAGATCTCGCGCCGCAGCAACGGCTCGATGATTGCCCTCGAAGGCGGCACGGCCTTTGCCTATTCCATCGACCATCTGCAAGACCGCGGCAAGTTTTTCATCTCCCCCCAAGACGAAGTCTACGCCGGGCAGATCGTGGGCGAACACATCCACGAAAACGATCTCGTCATCAACGTCACCAAAGCCAAACAGCTCACCAACATGCGCGCATCGGGAGCCGACGACAAGGCGCGCATCATTCCACCCACCGTTTTCTCGCTCGAAGAGGCACTCGAATATATCCGCGAAGACGAATACGTGGAAGTCACCCCGAAATCCATGCGTCTGAGAAAAATTCTGCTCGACCACAACGTACGAAAACGCGCCGCCAAAATCTAACGCATCGACATCACGCAGCACAACGACCGAAAACAACGACCGAACATGGACATCAAAGCCTCTTGGATCGAAAAAGGATACGTCGACGAGCCCATACCGCCCGGCATCGACCTGAAAAGCGAAATACGACGCATCGCTCGCGAAAAAAACGCCATCATCCTTGCCCACTACTATCAGGAGGGCGTTTTGCAGGACATCGCCGACTTCGTGGGTGACTCTCTGGCCTTGGCGCAAAAGGCCGCCTCGACCGATGCCGACATCATCGTGATGTGCGGCGTGCACTTCATGGGCGAAACCAACAAAATCCTCTGTCCGGAGAAAAAAGTGCTCATCCCCGACCTCAACGCCACCTGCTCGCTGGCCGAGAGCTGTCCGGCCGACGACTTTGCCGCTTTCGTCAAAGCCCACCCCGACCACAAGGTCATCTCCTACGTAAACACCACCGCCGCCACCAAGGCCTACACCGACGTGGTCGTCACCTCGACCAACGCCAAGGAGATTGTGGAGTCTTTCCCCAAGGAGCAGCCGCTCATCTTCGGGCCCGACCGCAACTTGGGAGCCTACATCAACAGCATCACCGGTCGCAACATGCTGCTGTGGGACGGCGCGTGCCACGTGCACGAACGCTTCTCCGTTGAGAAACTCATCGAGCTGAAACGCCTCCACCCCCAAGCCAAAATCTTGGCACACCCCGAGTGTCAAGCCCCCATCATCAAGCTGGCCGATGTCGTTGGCTCAACGTCGGCATTGCTGAAATATGCCGTTTCGTCCGAACACGACACTTTCCTCGTGGTCACCGAGAGCGGCATCCTCCACGAAATGCAACGCCAAGCCCCCGACCGCACGTTCATACCCGTCCCTCCCGACGACAGCACCTGCGGCTGCAACGAGTGCAACTTCATGAGGCTCATCACCCTGAGCAAGGTCTACAACACCCTCCTCCACGAATGGCCGGCCGTCGAAGTCGATCCCGAACTTTGCGCCAAGGCCATACGCCCCATCGAGCGCATGCTCGACATCAGCCGCAAACTCGGATTGTAAACCTCCTGCCCGTCGGCGCAAATGTAGGCCGGAAGGCAAAACCAACAAAGCCCCCAAACGTGAGAAGCGTTTGGGGGCTTTGGCACAAGGTGTGGCGCGACGGCCGCAGGCAATATGGCCGGTTTATTCAAAGTAGAGGTTCAGAATGACCATGCCGGGAGTGGCGCGATCAATGCTCCGAGTGTAGACGAGCTGAGAGGGGTCGGTCAGATCGGGGCGGTGCCTTTGCAGCACGTCGGCGAGGCCGAAACAGAATTTGAGCTCGGGAATGAGCTTGAAGAAAGGCATGTAGAAATCGCAACCGAGGCCGATTTGTGCATAAGTCTGAAAGGGGCGCGTGCGGACGAGGGTGCCTTTGGAGGCAGTGAGATCGTACATGCCGGTAAGGCCGGTGACGACGTAGGGGCGGAAGTTGTTGAAACGAGGGGCGGCGATTTTGAGTTCGAGCGGAACGGCGATGTAGGCCGACTTCATGTCTTGCGTCGTTTCGCGGCCGTCGGCTTGATTGCGAAAGGTGATGTGTTTCGATCCGAAGTGCAGGCCGGGAGTGAGGCGCAGAGCGAAATTTCGGTGCAACCGCCATTCGCCGAGAATACCGGCCGAGAAGCCGAAGTTCTGACGGTCGTTTTCGCTCATCCACTGCGCACTGCCGTCGGGGACGATGAAGCCGTTGGGACGGAGGTGGAGGCTTTGGTCGTGCAGCCCGATGTGAAAACCATAGTGCCAGCGTCGCTCGTCGATGTAAGGCTTGTGTTGAATTTTGCGCTGCTGCGCGCCGAGGCTCGCCGCGATGAGAAGGAGCAAAAGAGAGAGGAGAAGGCGTTGAGGCATGAGAGAGAGTTTGGAGACTATCGCAGGGAGTAACCGATGTTGGCAATGCCGGGCACAACCTCTTTGCGCATGATGTGGCGCACGTCGATTTTGCCGCGTGCTCCGCGCGGCAGGCGGAGCGAAGGTAGAGGGTGGGTGTACTGCCGAAGGGCGAGGCCTTCGGTGGTAGGGTGTCCGGAGGAGGTCATCAGGCGAAGGGTGAGGGTGTCGGCGGTGTGGAGCACACTGTCGCGCCGGGAAACGGAGGGGTGTGGGAACTGCCACGACTGACTGACAATGAGGACGATCGTCTGAAAGGGATAGACCGGAGCGGCTGTGGTGCGCAGGTGCAGGGTGGGGTGATAGGTGCGGCCTTGGGCGAGGGAGTCGACGGTAAACCCGATGTGTTCGCCCGTGTCCCAACCTTCGACGTCGGCCGACCGATAGGCAAAATAGACCTCGTCGCGGAGGCAGGCCGTGGTGAGAAGCAGGGAACAAAGCAGAAGAAAGAGCGGTCGGCGAAGCATGGCAATACTTAGGATTGGGCTTGGAGGGATGGGGGAGATTGAGGCTTTCCGTTGTTGCCTCTGCCCGATTTGAAATCGTCGCCGTTGCGTGAGCGGCCGTTGTTTCGGTTGCGGTTTCGATTTTTTCGTTTCGTTTTGTCGAAGCGTGTGAGATCGTCTTGTTCGGCCAAATCTACGGTTCTTTTGAGCGTGGGGGCATTTTCGTTGTCGAGGAATTCGGGCTTTTGTCCGTTGCGGTTCATCTCGATGACGGCCACGGCTCTTTCGGCCGGTATGGTGACGAGGTTGGCTGCCATGCGCTTGTCGGTGGAGTAGGTGACGCGTGCGTTGAGAATGTCGGTTTTGAAATGATAGTAGGTGGCGTCGAGGGTTTCGAGCGGCGTGTTTCGGTCGGGCAGATGGCGATGGGCTTCGTTGTAGACGTCGAGCTCGTAGTTGAGGCAGCATTTTAGTTTGCCACACTGTCCGGCCAGTTTCTGCGGATTGGGCGATATGTCTTGCATGCGCGCGGAGCCGGTCGATACGGTTTGGAAGTTTTTCACCCACGTCGAGCAACAGAGTTCCCTTCCGCAAGGGCCGATTCCGCCAATTCGCCCGGCCTCCTGCCGTGCTCCGATCTGTCGCATTTCGATGCGCACGTGGAAGGTTTCGGCCAGTACTCTGATGAGTTTTCGGAAATCCACGCGTGCGTCGGCGATGTAGTAGAATATGGCTTTGTTGCAGTCGCCTTGATATTCCACGTCGCCGATTTTCATGTCGAGTTCGAGTTGTTTGGCAATCTGCCGGCTTTGGATCATGGTGTCGTTTTCGCGGCTTCGTGCCTCTTCCCATTTTTCGAGGTCTGCGGGTCGTGCTTTTCGGTAAACGCGTTTTATTTCGGTGCCGGTTTTGAGCTGTGCTTTCTTCATTTGCAGGGGCACGAGCGATCCTGTGAGGGTGACGGTGCCGATGTCGTGTCCGGGCGATGCTTCGACGGCCACGATGTCGCCTTTTACGAGGTCGAGATGATTGTCGTTGCGGAAGTAGCCTTTGCGCGTGTTCTTGAATTGCACTTCGACAAGGTCTGAGATGTCGTTGTTGCCCGGCACGTCGCTCATGTAGTCGAACGTGTTGAGCTGCTGCTTGGAACAGCCGCAGCCGCAGGCCGCGAAACCTCGCAGACAAGGGTCGGTGATGTAGTTTTCAGACATGGAGAGAGGTATGGTTGAAGCTCTGAGGGCGAGCTGTTGGAAAGAGGATTGAGGGAAATGGAGGCGCGCCGAAAAAAAGAGGGGCACGTATATTTATATAGTGATTTGTGCAAAAATACGCTTTTTCGGGGAGCTGACAAAATAGGTTGAAATTTTTCGGCGATGAGAAGCCGTGTTTTCCAAAAGGCTCGTGGCGACATCCGAAAGCGGTTTGCGGCGACATCTGCCGGATACGGCGGCGTTTCGGTGGAGGGCATCGGCATCGGTTTTATGGAGGTTGTCGTCACGGTGTGTTCGTCTAAATGCCTCCGCCCTCTTGGAAGGTGTGTTCGTGTTGCGATTGTCCCTGCAACACGCGGCTGTAAGGCGGCAGGTCGGTGGTTTGCCACACGTTGCCACCGATGACGCTGTCGTGCCCGATGGTGATGCGCCCGAGAATGGAGGCACCCGAGTAGACCACGACGTTGTCTTCGAGAATGGGATGTCGGGGGAGGTTGAGCATGGTGCCGTCGGGGGCGGTGCGAAAGGATTTTGCGCCGAGCGTGACGCCCTGATAGAGGCGCACTCCGCGCCCGATGATGCACGTTTCGCCGATGACGACGCCCGTGCCGTGGTCAATGGCGAAATACTCACCGATGCGCGCGGCCGGATGAATGTCGATGCCCGTTTGGGAGTGTGCCAATTCGGTGATGATGCGCGGCAGAATGGGCACGCCGAGGCGGTGGAGAGCGTGTGCCATGCGATAGTGGAGAATGGCACGGATGGCGGGATAGCACAGAATGACTTCTTCAAAACTCACGGCCGCCGGGTCGCCGTCGAACATGGCTTTCACGTCGCGCCCGAGCGTGCGGCGCAGGGAGGGTATGGTGTCCATGAAACGGGCGGTGAGGGTGCGGGCGCAGTCTTCGCGACCGTTCACGCAGAGGCTTACCTCGATTTGTTCGCAAAGGATGCGCGCCAGCTGTGAGAGGCACTCCACGGTGGGGCGTGCCGTGAAATAGCCCGAAAAGACGAGGTCGCGAAACAGACTCATCGCTTCTTCGAGACGGGCAGGGACGATGCCGGCCGTTTCGACCGATGGGATGTGCGGATCGGGCTGCGAGAGGTCGAGCGTGAGGCGGGCGATGTGGTCGGGCGTGAGGGTGTGTAGCATGGGGAAAGGGCGGTTGTGCCGGCCGATGTCGGCGATTTTGAGAATTATTTTGACGGAGGGAGCTTCGACTTTGTGGCGCGTTGCGTACCTTTGCACCGACATGAGCGATGCAGAGGGCAAAGGTACGCATTCCTACCCGAAAGCCCGCGCGTGTCGTTCACAATAAATCAGAAACAACATGTCAAAAATCGCATCTTCCATACTCGACCTTGTGGGCAACACGCCCCTCGTCGAGGTCAATCGCGTGGCGACCGCCTTGTCGCTGAAAGCGCGCCTTCTGCTCAAAGTCGAGTCTTTCAATCCGGCCGGATCGGTCAAAGACCGCGTTGCCGAGGCCATGATAGTCGCCGCCGAATCCGCCGGCACATTGCGCGCGGGCGGCACCATCGTCGAACCGACGAGCGGCAATACCGGCGTGGGGCTTGCCCTCGCGGCTGCCGTCAGGGGCTATCGCCTCGTTGTGGTCATGCCCGAAACGATGAGCATCGAGCGTCGGCGGCTGGTGGCGGCCTACGGGGCGGAGGTGGTGCTCACGCCCGGTGTCGAGGGCATGAAGGGTGCCATTGCCAAGGCCGAAGAACTGCGGCAGACCATTGAGGGGGCGGTGACGCTGGGGCAGTTTGACAACCCGGCCAACCCCTTGCGCCACCAAACCGCCACGGCCGAAGAAATCTGGCGTGACACCGCCGGAAGGGTCGATGTCTTCGTGGCCGGCGTGGGCACGGGCGGCACGATTTCGGGTGTGGGCAGGGGGTTGAAGTCCCACAATCCGGCCGTGCAGGTGGTGGCCGTCGAGCCTGAGTCCTCGCCCGTGTTGAGCGGCGGCGCGCCCTCGCCCCACAAAATTCAAGGAATTGGCGCGGGCTTCGTGCCGCGCAACTACTGCCCGGAGGTGGTCGATCGCATCGTGTCGGTGAGCAACGATGCGGCGTTCGAGCATGCCCGTCTGTTGGCGCGCACCGAGGGTGTGTTGGTCGGCATTTCGTCGGGTGCGGCCTTTGCCGCCGCTTTGTCGCTGGCCAAAGAGGCCGACTACGCCGGCAAAACCATCGTCGTTCTCCTGCCCGACACGGGCGAGCGTTATCTTTCGACCCCGCTGTTCGATTGAACGCCGCAGATACACCGCACGTTGGTCGATAAGAAAAACAGGCATAACTTGTCTTTATGTGACGAGAAATGCCTATTTTTGCGTATTATATGATAGGTTGAACGTATGAGTAAAGCAACGATGGGGACGAATTTGCCCCGAAAACTCGAACAAAAGATGCAGATCGTGGGCGAGCAGATCAAGTTGGCTCGTTTGCGGCGCAATCTGAGCGTGGCGCAAATCGCAGAGCGTGCCACCTGCTCGCCGCTCACCGTTTCGCGCATTGAGCGCGGTGTGCCCACGGTGTCCATCGGCATTTATCTCCGTGTGCTCTATGCCTTGCAGCTCGACGACGACATTCTTGCCCTCGCCCGACAGGACGAAATCGGACGGCGGCTGCAAGACCTTGCGCTCAAACCGCGCCTCCGCGCCTCCAAAAAAGAATGACCGATGAATACTCTCCGCGTTTATGCCGATTTCGAGCGATAGCCTTTCCGCCTTGGGCGCGACGAGAGGGGAGAAACGTAAATTCCGCAAACCGTGTTTTCTGCGAAGATGAAAAGCGCGGTTTGCGGAATTTGTGTTTTGGCGGTTCTGCCTTTGGCGTTATTGTTTTTCGGGCATTTTGTAGCCGGCCAGTCGGGCTATGGTGCGGGGGATTTCGGTGTTGTCGATGCGTCCGCGGAAGTGTTCGGCTCCTGCTCCGATGGCGAAGACGGGAACGTAGCCGTTGGTGTGCAGACCGGACGACCAGCCGATCTTGGCGTGGTGGTTGAGGATGCGTTTGGCGAGGTCGGCCAGTTCGATTTCGGTGGAGTAGAGGGAGGCCGATTTCTTGTCGGCTTTCTTCATCATCTTTTCGTAGGCCTCTTTGAGTTGTTGCTCTTGCTTGGGGGTGGGTTGGAGTGTTCGCCAGAAGCCGAAGTGTTCTTCGAGGTCGCGTTTGACGACGTCGTAGTCGAAGTCTTTGCCCATTTTGTCGCGCAGTTCGAGCAGGTGTCGGCTGTAATCGTAGCTGCTGAGCCGTTGATGGGCAAGGAGGTCTGTGCGCAGAATGTAGTTGCTGTTGCCCAAGGCGAGGCCTCCGGTTTCGTGGTCGGCGGTGACGACGATGAGGGTTTCATCGGGGTGTTGGCGATAGAAGTCGTAGGCGATGCCTATGGCTTTGTCGAAGTCGATGACTTCCTCGAATGCGGTTGCGGCGTCGTTGGCGTGGCATGCCCAGTCGATTTTTCCGCCTTCGATCATGCAGAAGAAGCGTTGGGCGTTTTTCTTCATCAGAAATTCTATGGCCGATTGTGTGATTTCGGTCAGCGTCATGGCTTGTTCGGTGCGGTCGATGGCGTAGGGCAGCGATGAGCGGTCGCGTTGCGAGGCTTGCTCGGTTTGCAGGAGAATGATGCGTTCGGCCTTGTCGCGTTTTTTGATGAAGTCTTCCCGTCCTCTGGCTATGGTGTAGCCTGCGTTGCGCGATTGTTGGTAGAGGTCGGGTGCTCCGGGGGTGGGGTCGTCGGGTTTGAGGAAGTCGCTTCCGCCGAAAAAGTCGAAGCCGGATCGGGTGAGGTCTTGTCCGATTTCGTAGTATTTTTTGCGGTGCTTTTGGTGTGCGTAGAAGGAGGCCGGTGTGGCGTGGTCCACGCTCACGCTGGTGGCGATGCCCACGGCGGCTCCGCTCTCGCGCGCCCACACGGCCACGGAGGTGATGGGAGTGAGGCTGTCGGTGAGCAGACCGATGGCGTTGTTGTAGGTTTTGTGTCCGCAGGCCAATGCGGTGCCGGCTGCGGCGGAGTCGGTGATGCCGTGGCTGTGGCTTTGGGTGGTGACGAGGCCTGTGTTGGGAAATCCTGCGAAGAGGAGGGGTTGTGTACCGATGTGTCCTTGTCGGGCGGCGAGGTAGGTTTCGGTGCCGTTCACTTGATTGACGCCCATGCCGTCGCCGATGAAGTAGAACACGTATTTTGGGGTTTGCTGGGCGAGGGCGGCGGCCGATGCGAGGACGAAGAGGAGGGAGAGAAATATGCGTTTCATGTTGTGAAGGGTTGAGGTGGTTTTTATTTGTCGATGAGTGGTTTGGGGATTGCGGCGCAGGCGGAGAATGCGTTGCGCCGGTGCGAAGGTACGCATTTTTTCGTAGTTTCGTTGTCGGGGGTTGCAAAAAAAAACGGTCGGGCACGGCGGTTATTTGAGTCGGGTTGAGCTAAACTTGTATTTGCTTCGTCACACATCGGGGAAGGAGGTAGATCACAAAACGGACAGATTAAATGTTGAGGTTCGTTTTGAAAAGGAAACGGTGTAGCTGACACAAAGCCAAATGTGTGAGTTGTTTAATAAATCCAAGTCAGCGATAAGCGAACACATCAACAAAATTTTTGATGAAAGGGAATTGGACGCAAATTCAGTTGTTCGGAATTTCCGTACAACTGCGGAAGACGGCAAAAGCTGCAATGTGAATTACTACAATCTTACTATGGTCATTTCCGTCGGATGTCGGGTTAAATTTCAACCGGGTACGCAGGGCGGATTTTTGTTGCAAGGGTAAAATCAGACAAGATGCTTGAAGCATTGTCTTTCGATTAGAAATGTGCAGAACCGGATTGAGGGGGAAAGGGATAGGAGGCGGATTTTTTTGGATTGGAGGTAGAAAATTCTGCACCGCGGTGCAGAATTTTCTACCTCTGAGTTTGTGGCGATGCGGCGGCAGAGGGGGATGTGAGGGTGTCGGGAGGGAAGCATGGAGATGGCGGCAGGAGTGGTGGGCGCAGGTGTGGGGGATACGAAAAAAAGCACCTCGCGCGGGCGGGGTGCTTGTCGATGTGTGGAGGGATGTGTGGTTGCGGCGTGTCGGCCGCGTGTTTTTTTCGGTGGTGAGGGGTTATTGTTCGAGTTCGAGCAGGTCGCTCACTTCGTCGAGTTCCATGAAACTTGTGCTTTGCTCCTTGCGGTGGCTTCCGAGGAATACGATGCGGTCTTCGTGTGTGATGATGCGCTTTTCGAGGAGGTATCGGAGGGCTACTTGGAGAAATTCGTGTCCGGTGCTTTCTTCGGGCATGTGCATGGCGTATACGCCGTAGCTGAGGGCGAGGTGGCGCACGGTTTCGTCGCGATTGCAAAGGGCGAGCACGGTGTTTTTGCTTCGGTATGAGGATACGAATCGTGCGGAGCGTCCGGTGAGGCTGTCGAGGATGATGGCGCGCAGGTTCATCAGTTGTGTGGCTTGCACGGCTTCTTTGGCGAAGAACTCGGTGATGGAGGGTTGCTCGGGCAGCGGAATGTCGATTTTTCCGCCGTTGGCGATGAGGTCTTTTTCGGCCTGCCACGCGATATTGGCCATGACTTCGACGGCCTTGACGGGATATTCTCCGTAGGCGGTTTCTCCGCTGAGCATGAGGGCGTCGGTGTGTGAGTAGACGGCGTTGGCGATGTCGGTGACTTCGGTGCGCGTGGGGCGCGGGTTGGTGATCATGCTTTGGAGCATCTGCGTGGCGACGATGACGGGCTTGTGTGCGCGGATGCACTTGTCGATGAGGCGTCGCTGTATGCCGGGTATGAATTGTTCGGGTACTTCGATGCCGAGGTCGCCTCGGGCTACCATGATGCCGTCGGCCATTTCGATGATTTCGTCGATGTTGTCTACGCCTTCTTGGTTTTCGATTTTGGCGATGATGCGGATGTTGCTGCCTCGCTCGCTGAGGATTTCGCGCACGTCGCGCACGTCTTCTTTGGAGCGCACGAAACTGTGTGCGATGAAATCGAGGTTGTTTTCGACGGCGAAGATGATGTTGTCGCGGTCTTTGGGGGTGAGTGAGGGGAGGTTGATGCGCACGCCGGGCACATTGACACTTTTGCGCGAATTGAGGACGGCATCGTTTTCGACGGTGCAGACGAGGTGTTCTTCCTCTTTGCCGTAGACGATCAGACCGAGTGCGCCGTCGTCGATGAGAATGTGGGAGCCGACGCGCAGGTCGTGGACGAAGTGGGGATAGGTCACGGCGATGCACTCTTGGGTGGTGATGCGGTCGGGGTCGCCCACGACGTGCACGGTGGTGCCTTTGACGAAATTGATGGGCTCTTGGCAGACGGTGGTGCGCACTTCGGGACCTTTGGTGTCGACGAGGATGCCGATGTCTTCACTGACGGCGCGCACGTTGTCGATCACGCGCTTCATGCCTTCGTGGTCTTGGTGGGCGGTGTTGAGGCGCACCACATTCATGCCGGCGTCGTAGAGTTTTTGGAGAAGCTCCACGTCGCAACGTTTGTCGGAGATCGTTGCGACTATTTTGGTCTTTTTGTACATGGCGGAAAAAGCGGAAATAAAAGGTGGGTGAATTTGGAGGCAAAGGTATGAATTATTGGCGGTTTGGCCTAATGTGACGTCGGAAAATGTGTCAGGCTTCGTCGGCTTGTTTCAGGCGGCGCGCAATTTCGTCGGCAGCGTGTCGGGGTGCGCCGGTTTGTCCGAGGCGGTGTCGGAGCAAGGCGTAGCCGCGCAGTTGGTCGTCGCGTTCGGGCGAGTCGTCGGTCAGCAGTGGTGCGAGTCGTCGGGCGATGTGTGTGGGGTGCATGTCGGCGGCGATGAGTTCGGGCACCACTTCGCGGTCGGCGATGAGATTGACCAAGGAGATGAAGCGGCATTTGAGGAAGTAGGGGCGCAGGAGATTGACGAGGCGTCCGCCGCGCAGGTGGTAGCACACGATTTGGGGCACGCCGAAGAGGGCGGTTTCGAGGGTGGCGGTGCCGCTTGTGACGAGGGCGGCGTGTGCGTGTGCGAGGAGGGGGAAGGTGGCGTCGCGCAGGAGCACGGCGGGCGTTTGGTGCAGGTGTGGGGCGTAGGTTTCGGGGGCGGTGCCGGGTGCGGCGGCCACGGCGATTTGGCAGCGTCCGTCGGGGTCGGCAAGGCGCACGGCGCGCAGCATCGGGGGGAGGTTGGCGGCGATTTCCGACCGTCGCGAACCGGCCAGCAGGGCTACGATCGGGCGTGAGGGGTCGAGCCGGTGGGCATGGCAGAAGTCTGTGCGCGAGGGGGGCGGTGTGGCAAGAAAGGCCTCGACTTCGTCGAAAGAGGGGTTGCCCACGTAGGATACGGGGTAGTGGTGGCGGTGTTCAAAATATTCGGTTTCAAAGGGCAGAATGGAGAGCACGCGATCGACGTTGTCGCGAATGGCGTCGATGCGCCCTTCCTTCCATGCCCATATTTTTGGGGCGATGTAGTAGAACACGGGGCAGATGTTGTGGCGTTTGACCCAACGGGCGATGCGGAGATTGAAACCGGGGTAGTCTACCAAAATCACGCACGTCGGCCGCCACTCCTCAATGGCGCGCCGGCATTCGGCCATGCCTCGGAGAATGTCGGGCAGATGGAGAGCCACCTGCACGAAGCCCATGAAAGCCAGCGAGCGGTAGTGGCGCAGGAGTGTCATGCCCTCGGCGGCCATGAGGTCGCCCCCGAAACCTCGAAATTCGGCTTCGGGATCGTTTTGGCGCAGGGCGCGGATAAGTAGGGAGGCGTGGAGGTCGCCGGAGGCTTCGCCGGCTATGATGAAATAGCGCATGGGATTGGAGGATGAAAGACGGAGGTTCGGTGGCGCAAGAGGGTCATGCTTCTTCGGTCGTCGGAGTGTCGGTATCGAGAGCAGGAGGTGTCCATGTGTCGAGCAGTCCGTAGTGGGTGACGTCGAGTGTTTGCGGCGTGATGGCGATGTATCCGTCGGCCAGTGCACGGCGGTCGGTGTCGGGAGCGTCGGGTTCGAGTTCCACGGGGGTTCCCGTGAGCCAGTAATAGGGAGTGCGCGTGACGGGTCGGTGTTGTTCTACCAACTCTTCCGTCCAGCGCGAGCGCGCCATGCGACACATGCGTATGCCCTTAAAGGCTTTGGCCAAGGGGAAGTTCACGTTGAGCGTGGTGAAGGGCGGCAGTCCTTCGGCCAACACTTTGCGTACGATCTGTTGAATGGGGGCGATGCAAGGGGTGAAGTCGGCTCGCGAGTGGTGGTCGCAGAGCGAAAAACCGATGCCCGGCACACCTTGGTGTGCTCCTTCGAAGGCCGCACCCATCGTGCCGGAATAGAAGGTGTTTACGCTCGAATTGTCGCCGTGATTGATGCCCGATACCACCAAGTCGGGGCGACGTCCGAGGCGCGGTGCGAGAATGTTGAAGGCCAGTTTCACGCAATCCACCGGACTGCCCGAACAGGCATATAATTCCAGACTGCCGCGTCCGTCGTCGGCCGTTTCGGAGCAAACAAGGTGGTTGTAGATGGGAGAAACAGAGGTGATGGCGCATCCGAAGCCCGATCGTCCGCCGTCGGGAGCCACCACGAGCAGGTCGGCCACGGGGCGCAGTGCCTCAATCAGTGCGCGGATGCCCCCGGCTTGATAGCCGTCGTCGTTGGAAATGAGAATGAGAGGTTTCGACATGTTTGTGAAATATGTGATATTATAATCGTAAAAGAGAAAAAGACGTCGTCGCTCCGATGTTAGGGAACGATCAACGCCTCTTCAAAATGAGTAGCAAAACGATGGGCGCGCCCACCAGCGGCGTGATGGCGTTGAGGGGAAGTATGCCGCGCTCACCCGGCAGCAGGCTTACCAAAAGACAGAAGAGCGTGGTGGCTCCTCCCAAGGCAAGGCTCGCCGGAAGGAGCAGGCGGTGGGTGGCGGTTCGGATGAGCAGGCGTGCCATGTGTGGAGCGGCCAAACCGATGAAGGCGATCGGGCCGCAAAGGGCGGTGACGGCGGCCGACAGCCAGCCCACAATCAGCAGGAGCGTGAGGCGCGTGCGTCTCACGTCGATGCCCATCGAGCGAGCATGGTCGTCGCCCAACAGCAGAGTGTCAAGGGGTTTGGCAAACAGCAGTGCGGCCGGCAGTGGCGGAAGGATTGCGGCGGCATAGAGACCGATCCGTTCCGCACCTACCGACGAGAAGTCGCCCATGCCCCACAGCGCGTAGGAACGCACCCCTTCGGCCGTGGCAAAGAAGTTGAGCAGCGATATGGCCGACGAGGTGATGAAAGAGAGCATCACGCCCACGATGAGCAACCGTATGCTTCCCCCCACCCGATGAGCAGCCGCCACAAGCAACACCAATGCCGCGCCCGCTCCGACAAAGGAGGCACTCATCGTCAGAGCAAAGCCCGAAAGGGTGGCCGCTCCGATGCCCACTGCTCCGCCAAAGAGCAGAATCGCGACGGCCGCCCCCAATCCTGCGCCGGCGGTGACGCCCAACAGCGAGGGATCGGCCAGCGGATTGCGAAAGAGGGTTTGCATGATCAGTCCGCCGCCACCGAGTGCCGCTCCCGACAGCAGGGCGGTGAGCATCTGCGGCAGGCGGTGGCGACACACGATGAAATACACTGCCTCGTCGGTCTGCCGCCCGAGTAGTGCGTGCCACACTTCGCTCCAAGACAGCGAAACGCTTCCCACCGTCAAGTCGGCGAAGGCAAGCAACAGTACGAGAAGCATCAGCAGGAGGAGGCGGAGCATGAGGCAGAACGGTAAGAACGAAAATCGGATGAAACAACCGCCCTATCGCAGCGGAAAGAAATAGCGCGGCCGATGAGCAGGCAGAAGTTCGGGGTGGAGCATCGCCACCCATTCGGCGAGCAGGATCGAGGGTGAAAAGGGGAGGTCTTCGTAGTAGGGCACGGCGAGCGTGTTGCAACCAAACACCCTCCGCTCCCGATAGGGGCGAAAGGCTTCGCAGGCCGCGT
Organism: Alloprevotella sp. OH1205_COT-284; assembly: GCF_003859795.1. Lineage (GTDB taxonomy): Bacteria > Bacteroidota > Bacteroidia > Bacteroidales > Bacteroidaceae > Alloprevotella. The sequence goes on from NZ_RQYI01000016.1 coordinate 20,185, forward strand.
TGTCGGTGAGTAGCGAGGCGTAGGTCAAGTTGGCCGAAGCACCATATTTGATGACCCAAACGTCGGCCGATCTTGCCGTGGCCAACACGCTTTCGAGGCTGAGGGCGACGCTGCCGGATCGGGCATGGTGGGCAAACAGATAGTGCGCGCCGGCATCAGCATATAGTACGGCGAGATAGCTCTTGCCGCCCGGCACGTGCCATGCCGCCCCCTCTTTTCGGTCTACCATCAGCGTCGGGCGGTTTCGTGCGCCGTCGGCCACCTTTCGGCGGAGGTCGAGATAAGCCTTTTCTTCCGCACTAAAAAGACTGTCGGCACGCTCCTCGCATCCCCACAGCATGCCGTAGAAACGCATCCATTCGGCGCGGCCGAGGGGCGTTCCTTCCATGTAGTCGGCACATTCCACGATGGGGATGTTCAACCGCGCGAGGCTGCCGTGTCCGGCATTTTCAAAGGGCGACACCAGCAGAGCGTCCACGCTGTCGGCTGCAATGCGCTCCACGTCGGGCTGCATGCCGCTGCCGTAGTCGGTCAAGGCGAGGGTGCGCACGGCCGGGCTGATCACGTAGCCCCCGTCGCAGATACCGGCCAACCGGTGTTCGGCTTGCAGTCTGACGGCCAAGGCGGCGTGCACGCTGCTTTGCGAGAGAGTGCGGCGCAGCGGTGTGCGAATCAGCGTGCCCTCCGGCAGCGGCGATGGCAAGGGGGCATCGTGGGGCACGAGGACGTAGCGTTGCAACACGCGCGTCGTGTCCCACGGATTGCGCACCGTGACCACGGAGTGATCGTCGCCGCGCCCGATGTGGAGAAGGGTGGCGTGGCGCAAACGGCCGCCCTCGACGGCGTCGGGAGCGGCGCAACCCGCGAGGGCGAGCAGCAGGAGGAGAAAAAATGGGAGTTTCATGAAGAAGGCAGGGTGGCTTCGCCGGCAATCGAGGTATTCATCAGTTGTTGGATGCGTTCGGCCGAATAGTTGTGACCGAGCAAAAACATCAGTTTCGTCACGACGCATTCGAGCGTCATGTCGTGTCCGTTGATCACGCCGGCCTCGATGAGTTGCAGCGAACTTTCGTAGCGTCCCATCTCTACCGCGCCGAGCGAACACTGTGTGGTGTTTACGATCACCACTCCCCGTCGGCTGAGGGCTTTGAGCCGCTCGAAGAGCCACGGCTTTTGCGGAGCGTTGCCCGCGCCGTAGGTTTTGAGGATCAGTCCGCGCAGCGAGGGGAGCGACAACACGCTCTCCACCACCTCCTCCCGAATGCCGGGAAAGAGCGTGAGGATCATCACGTGATTGTCGAGCAGATAGTGTGGGCGGAAAGGCAGGCTCGGATCGCGGCGCAGGATGAAGGGCTCTTCAAACTTGATGTGTATGCCGGCGTGTGCCAGCGAGTGGTAGTTGTGCGATCGAAAAGCGTTGAAGCCCTCGGAGTTGATTTTGGTGGTGCGATTGCCGCGCATCAGTCTGTTTTCAAAAAAGATGCACACCTCCGGCACCATCGGCCGCCCGTCGGGATGTTGTGCGGCAGCCACTTCGATGCTTGTCAATAGATTTTCTTTTCCGTCGGTGCGGAGCTGTCCGATAGGGAGTTGGCTGCCGGTGATGATCACGGGTTTTCCGAGATTTTCAAGCATGAAGCTCAGTGCCGATGCCGTGAAAGCCATGGTGTCCGTGCCGTGCAGAAGCACGAAACCATCGTAGCGGTCGTAGTTTTCGGCGATGATTTCCACCATTCGCGCCCAGTATTTCGGCTCCATGTCCGAGGAGTCTATGGGCTTCCCGAAGGTGAGGGCGTCGATCCGATAGTGGAACCTTTGCAACTCGGGCACGCAGTTGCTGACGTGTTCCCAGTCGAAGGTTTCGAGTGCCCCCGTTGCCGGGTTGGCCATCATGCCGATCGTACCGCCGGTGTAGATGATGAGGATGCGTGGTGAGGTCATGAGCGAAGATTAGGCTGCAAACTTACAAAAATATTGCGGGATAGCCTCTTCAACGCGCCGAAAGTGGCATCGCGACTCAGAATATGGTCGAAACTTTTGTAAACATGTAAAAATATCGTAACTTTGTGGCCATATTTTCATTCCGCTTTCTGCCGCCTTCTTTTCCGACCAAGGCCGACCGAGCCGGTTTTAACCAATCGCCCCATCGTGATACAATCTTCTTCCTCACATCCCGACTATCCCCATTTGCCCTCTGATTCAGATACCAACATACTCCCCGTCCTTTTGAAGTGCTGGGGCATTTTTCGACGTTATTGGTATTGGTTCGCCCTTTCCACGGTGTTGAGCCTGATAGCCGGCTACGTCTATCAGCAAATGCAAGATCGTGTTTACAGCGGCGAAGCCGTGATTTTGATCGACTCCTCTTCCGACTCCTCTCACGGCGGCATGCGGAGTCGTTCCAAAAACTCGCTCAACACCCTCATGCAACTCAACGGCATCAACGTGGGCGACAATCTTGAAAACGAACTCTTCATTCTCTCCTCTTTGCGGCTGATGAAACAAGTCGTCGCCACCCTTGGCCTCGAAGTGGACTACACCTGCCGCGAGGGATTGCACAACGTTGCGCTCTATCGCGACCGCCCGTTTACCGTGCATTTCGACCGCCCCTCCAAGCGATACACCCGGATGGAAGCCGTGATCAACCCCGACAACACCGTGACTCTCACCGATTTCGAGGGCATTCGCGGACTCTCTTCCGAGCAGGAAAACCTCAAACTAAAAGTGCCTTTCGGCGTGAAGACCAAAACCCCCATTGGCACGCTCACCCTCTACAAAGAAACGCCTTTCCGACGCTTCCCCAAGGGCACGCCCATCGTCGTACACCACTATTCCAACGAGATAGCGGCACGCATCTATAAAAAGGCACTCACCGCCGCCGAATACAGCAAGGAGAGTTCGCTCCTCCTGCTCACCTGCACCGACATCAACAAGCATCGAGCCGAAGACGTGCTCAACGAAGTCTGCAATATCTACAAAAAAGACATCGTAGACAACAAAAATCGCGTTGCCCAACGCACCGCAGAGTTCATTGACGAACGCCTCACCCTCATCAGCCGCGAATTGTCGGACGTAGAGCATCGTTTGGCCACCTTCAAGCAAAACAACAGCATCGTCGATCTCACCGCCACCGCCACCGCCATGACGCAGCAGTCGATACAAGCCCGGCAAAAAACCATTGAGCTTGAAACCGAACTCTCCGTTGCCTCTTTCCTTGCCGACCACCTCCGATCCTCCGGCAAGGGCAAAGAGGTCATTCCCGCCGTCGCCGGCTTTACCAACGCCGCACTCGCACAGCAGATCACCGAATACAACCGCCTCGTCCTCACCCGCAATCGCTACGCCGTCAATTCCAACGACGACACCCCCGCCGTGCGCGATCTCGACCGACAGCTCGAAGCCCTGCGCAGTGCCATCAACACTTCGCTCGCCAACCACGTCAAGAGCATCGAACTCGAACTCCGTGCCGCCCGCTCCACACAGTCGCGATTCGACGGGCAGGCCGGTGCCATTCCCGTCAAGGAGCGCGAAGCCCTTGACATCGTGCGCCAGCAAAACCTCAAAGAAGCCCTCTACACCTTCTTGCTCAACAAGCGCGAGGAAGTCGCCCTTCAACTCGCCATTGAGGAGGCCAACGTGCGAGTGGTCGAAGAGCCCCTCTTCGCCTCCCGACCCATTTCCCCTCGCAAGGGCATCATCATGCTCATTGCCCTCCTGCTCGGCATTCTGATTCCCTCGTTCGCCTTCTGGCTGTTGGATTTGTTCGACCACACCGTTTCCGGTCGCCAAGACGTGGAGAACGCCCTCGACATCCCCATTGTCGGCGAACTGCCCCATGTCAAGAAAACCACCGACCAAACGCTGGTCTACGACGTCGATACCGACCAAAACAGCCCCTCGGCCGAAGCTTTCCGTCTTTTGCGCTACGGGCTTCACTTCATGAACCGCACGGCCAAGGTCTTCCTCATCACCTCCGCCTCCCCCGGTCAGGGCAAGAGTTTTGTGAGTCGCAATTTGGCCGTTGCCCTCTCCATGACGGGCAAGAAGGTGCTGCTTGTCGATACCGACGTGCGCAAGCAAAACCTCACCGCCGGCTTCACCAACGGCAGAAAGAAGGGACTGACCGAATACCTTATCGGCGACAGCGAAGCCCCGCACGACATCATTCACACCGACGGCGTTTGCAAAGGCGTCGATTTCCTGCCCGCAGGCACTATACCCCCCAACGTCAGCGAATTGCTCATGAGCGAACGCTTCGAGCAAATGATCGCCACCCTTCGCCAACACTACGACTTCATTCTGCTCGACACCACCCCCTGTTTCGCCGTGGCCGATGCCGGCATCGTGTCGCGCGTGGCCGAAGTCACCCTCTTTGTCATGCGTGTCGGTGTGCAGAGCAAACACGGTCTGCCCGCCGTTGCGGAGCTTTATCGCTCGCGCAAAATCGGCAACATCTGTCTCGTTATCAACGATTGCGACATCAAAGCCCGCACTTATGGCTATGGCTACGGCTATGGCTATGGTTACGGCTACGGCAACAACCTCGACGAGACGGCCTCGCGCAAATGGTGGCAACTTTGGTGAACGACCTTGCCGCCGCATTTACACTAACGCACTTTCCCTCACAGACGAAATGAAAGAATTTATCCAGACCTCGACCAAGGCCGAGACGGCCGTGCTCGTGGCACTCATCACCAAAAACCAAAACGAACGCAAAACGGCAGAATATCTCGACGAACTCGAATTTCTCGCTGAAACCGCCGGAGCCGTCAGCGTCAAACGCTTCACACAGCGCATGGACGGTGCAAGCTCCGTGACCTACTTGGGCAAAGGAAAACTCCAAGAAATACGCGCTTACATCGAGGAGTGCGAACGTCTCGCCGAAGAGGCCGACGAAGATCCCCTGTGGCCGGCCGACGTCGAAAAACCGCAACCCATAGGAATGGTCATCTTCGACGACGAACTCTCGGCCAAACAGTTGCGCAATATCGAGGCCGAACTGAAAGTGAAAATCCTCGACCGCACATCCCTCATACTCGACATCTTCGCCATGCGTGCCCAAACGGCCAATGCCAAAACGCAGGTCGAACTCGCCCAATACCGCTACATGCTGCCACGATTGCAACGACTGTGGACGCACCTCGAACGGCAAGGAGGAGGATCGGGCGGAGCCGGAGGAGGAAAAGGTGGAAGCGTCGGGCTGCGCGGCCCGGGAGAAACGCAGCTCGAAATGGACAGACGCATCATTCTCAACCGCATGTCGCTCCTCAAACAGCGATTGGCCGAAATTGATCGGCAGAAAACCACACAGCGGCAAAACCGGGGAAAAATGGTGCGCGTCGCACTCGTGGGCTACACCAACGTCGGAAAATCCACCCTCATCAATCTGCTCTCCAAAAGCGAAGTGTTTGCCGAAAACAAGCTCTTCGCCACCCTCGACACCACCGTGCGCAAGGTCATCGTCAAAAACCTCCCCTTTCTCCTTGCCGACACCGTCGGATTCATACGAAAACTCCCCACCGACCTCGTTGATTCCTTCAAGTCCACCCTCGACGAAACGCGGGAGGCCGACCTCCTCATTCATGTCATCGATGTGAGCCATCCCGATTTCGAGGAACAAATACAAGTCGTCGATCGCACCCTCTGCGACTTGGGATGTGCCGACAAACCGCGCATCTTGCTCTTCAACAAGATCGACGCCTACACCTTCACTCCCAAATCGCCCGACGACCTCACCCCCGCCACCAAAGAAAACCTCACCCTCGAACAGCTCATGCAAACATGGATGGCGCGCACCTCCGGAGGAACGGCCGCCAATCCCAACTCACCCACCGTGCTCGACGTCGTCTTCGTTTCCGCACGCGAGCGGCAGAACGTCGAAGCCCTCCGCGATTTGCTCTATCGCCGCGTGCGCGAACTGCACGTGCAGAAATATCCCTACAACGACTTCCTCTTTCAAGAATACGACGCTGAGGGCGAGGCGCTTTGAACCTGATGCTCCGTTTTGCCCTCAAACGCAAACACTGCGTCTTCCCTTCTTTCATTGACGGCGTGTTTTCGATTGATTTGTGTCGAAAATGATCAAGACGCCTTTGTGAAAGTGGAGCTCTTTTGAAAGATGTTTTGTATATCCCGTTCTGATATACGTGAAATGCTTTTTTAGAAGGAAATATCAAACCGAAGCTCCTTGCCGTTTCGTTTGATTTTCAACACCTGCTTGCTTGTTTAAGCGGAAATGAAATAGATCGATAAAACAGTTTGTAGAAGAGTACCAAAAGTTTTATCAGACATCAAAATTATAATACCAAACCCCACAAAACATGAAAAACATTGCACTCATCACCGGCGTGACCGGTCAAGATGGATCTTATTTGGCCGAATTCTTATTGGAAAAAGGATATGAAGTACACGGAGTGATTCGCCGTTCATCCGTAGACTATCGAGAGCGTATAGCCCACCTTGAAGGAGTGGAACGCTTTCACTTGCACTATGGCGACATGGGCGACTCAATGTCCATTTTGCAAGTCGTCAGCAAAGTGCGTCCCACCGAGATCTATAATCTCGCTGCACAGAGTCACGTTCAAGTTTCGTTCGATTCTCCCGAATTTACGGCCGACGTGGATGCCGTCGGTGTACTGCGTGTGCTCGAAGCCGTTCGTTTATGCGGACTGACCGACACCTGTCGCATCTATCAAGCCAGCACCTCCGAACTTTACGGAAAGGTAGAAGAAGTGCCTCAAAACGAAAACACCCCTTTCCACCCTTACAGCCCTTATGCCGTGGCCAAACTCTATGGTTTTTGGATCGTAAAGGAATATCGCGAAGCCTACAACATGTTTTGCTGTTCGGGCATTCTCTTCAACCATGAAAGCGAACGCCGGGGCGAAACTTTCGTCACAAGAAAAATCACCCTTGCCGCTGCCCGCATCGCACAAGGCAAGCAGGAAAAACTCTATCTCGGCAATCTCTCCTCCTTGCGCGATTGGGGCTATGCCAAAGACTATGTGGAGTGCATGTGGCTCATACTTCAACACGACACCCCCGAAGATTTTGTCATTGCCACCGGCGAGCAACACTCCGTGCGCGAATTCTGTCATCATGCCTTCAAAGCCGCCGGCATCGAGCTCGAATTCAGCGGAGAAGGACTCAATGAGGTAGGCATCGACAAGAAAACCGGAAAAGTCGTCATCGAGGTGTCGCCCGATTTCTATCGACCCACCGATGTCGTCAATTTGTGGGGAGACCCCTCGAAAGCCAAAGAAAAGCTGGGCTGGGATCCGACGGCCAAAACCTCATTTGAGGATTTGGTGCGCATCATGGTCAAACATGACATGAACAAAGTCGCCGTCGAGAACGTGGCCGATACGCTTCGCGTCAATCTGGCCGAATATCTCGAAAAAGGAATCGTCAAATAAACATCACCCTTTCAATGATAGACTCTTCGTCCAAAATCTATGTCGCCGGCCACCGCGGACTTGTCGGTTCGGCCATTTGGAAAAATCTCGAAACAAGAGGATACAACAACCTCGTGGGACGCACACATGCCGAGCTCGATCTGCTCGATGCCCTCGCCGTGCGCCGTTTTTTCGACGAGCAACGCCCCGATGCCGTCATCTTGGCCGCCGCTCACGTGGGAGGAATCATGGCCAACCTGCAATATCGAGCCGATTTCATTTATCGCAATCTGCAAATTCAACAAAATGTGATAGGAGAGGCTTGGCGACACGGTGTCAAACACCTCCTCTTCTTAGGCAGTACCTGCATCTATCCGCGTCAAGCACCGCAGCCCATGAGCGAAGACTGTTTGCTCACTTCGCCTCTCGAATACACCAACGAGCCGTATGCCGTCGCAAAAATAGCAGGATTGAAGTTGTGTGAAAGTTTCAACTTGCAATACGGCACAAACTACATGGCCGTCATGCCCACCAATCTCTATGGTCCGAACGACAATTTTCATCTCGAAAACTCACACGTCCTCCCGGCCATGATACGCAAAATCCATCTGGCCAAATGCCTTAACGAGGGCAATATGACTGCCGTGCGTAAAGACCTTGCCCGCCGTCCCGTCACCATTCGGGGAGGAGAGCCACACATTGACGCATCCTCCTCCGAGGCCGACATCCTCGCCGTCCTCGCACACTATGGCATCACCTCCTCCGCCGTGACGCTTTGGGGAACCGGAAAACCTATGCGAGAATTTCTTTGGAGCGAGGAGATGGCCGATGCCTGCGTGCATATTCTGCTCAATGTCAATTTCAATGACACACACGAAAACACCCGACCCGGTGCCGACGGAATCATCGAAGTGCGCAATTGTCACATCAATGTCGGAACCGGACGCGAAATAAGCATTCGCGACGTGGCCGAACTGATCATGAAAGAAATAGGATTTGCCGGAGAATTGCGTTGGGACACCTCGAAGCCCGATGGCACACTCCGTAAACTTTGCGACGTTTCCAAACTTCATCGACTCGGTTGGCACCACAAAGTGGAAATCGAAGAAGGGATCGGGAAACTCTACAAATGGTATCTCAACGAGCAGAGCTGATGGCCGAACAATTCCCCCTCACAAGTTCATGGCACTTCCTGCTCACGACAACGACCGCACACGGAAATAAATCTCCGGTGCGGTCGTTTTTCAGTAAGATTTGAGCATGAAAGGATGATGTCAAAGAACACCACACAGAGGTCTCTTATATGAGAAGGGGGATGAAATTCGTTTAATTCATTGCATAGACCAACGAAGTGTTTTTGCAGTCGTGTGGCGTGGCGTGTTTTTTTCGTCTGTCAATCGTTCGCGCGTTCGGCGAAATGTTTGTATATTTGCTCGCAAAATCAACATTAAAAGCACTTTTCATGAAGACAATCAAGCCCCTTTTTTGCCTTCTCGCAGTTTTTGTTTTCGCCCTTTCGTCGGGCGCGCAGACGGCGGCGTGGCAGCGCGGCGTGCTCTACCACTTGGTGGCCGGCGCGCAAAAACAACAACTTGACCACGACGGCACACAGCTTAAAAACGCAGCACCCGATGCCGACAGAAAAGAACAACACTGGACGCTCACGCCACTCTCCGGAGCATGGCGCATCATCAATCCGTTCACCGGAAAAGCCGTGCGCCACAATTTCGAGACCGCAGAAACGGGAGAGGTGAACGGATCGGACGAAAACCAACTCTGGAAGCCCGAAACCCTCGGCGGAGGCACCGTTTTCGTGGCCGCCACACGCCCCGACCGCGTGCTCGCCGCAATGCCCGACGGCACGATCACGCTGATCGACAAAGCACGCGCCGCCACACACAAAGGGGCTGTCTTTGCCACTCCGCGCGCCAAGGCGTCGGGCTTCGACGAAGCGGCCACCTATCGCATACGCTCCGTGGCTCAGCCCCAACTTGTGCTGGGCAACGGCGAAAAGTTTGAAAACGGAGCCGCCATCGTGCCCGAAACCCAAAGCGCGAACAGCCGCGGACAATACTGGACGGTCAAGATGCTCGATCTCCGTCGCCGCGTCGTGGGCAATGCGTTTTTCCCCCAACACTTCGACGACGGGGGCAACAACGCCAAAATCGACTACCTCCTGCAATGGCCGGCCTCGCTGAGCCATCCCGGCAACGCGCAGCTCGAAATCGTGGCCGTGCCCGGACGCGCCGACACCTACGTCATTGCCTCCCACAAAAAGAGCGGAAAGATGTTTGCCGTGCGCAACGGTGCAATGAAGATCGTGCCGCTCGACGTGAACGACCGCACGGCGTGGTTTGCCTTCGAACCGACCGAAAAACCCAAAATACAATCGCCCCTTTGGGAGGACGAAACCGTGTTCGAGCAACACAAACTCCCCGCCGTCCCCACCTATCGCCCCTATGCCACGGAAGCCGAGATGACGGCCGACCGCGCATTCTACGACACCCCGTGGACGGAGCCGAAAACCACGCGCATGATTTCGCTCAACGGCGATTGGCGGTTCAATCTCGTCAGCGAACCCTCGCTCCGCCCCCTCGATTTCCAAAAAGACGGTTTTGACGACTCGGCGTGGCCGCTCCTGCCCGTGCCTTCCAACTGGGAGATGCACGGCTACGACAAACCGATCTACTGCAACGTCGAATACCCCCACGGCAACACGCCGCCCTTCATCACCGCCCGCCCCGGCTTCAACGACGGCGGCGCAAACTACGGCATCAACCCCGTGGGCTCCTACGCCCGCACCTTCACCCTGCCCGACGACTGGGCGGAGCGGCGCACCATCGTCCACTTCGGCGGCATCTATTCCGCCGCCAAGGTGTGGCTCAACGGCCGCTACGTGGGCTACACGCAGGGAGCCAACAACGTGAGCGAGTTCGACCTGACGCCCCACCTGCGCCGCGGCGAAAACCGCATCGCCGTTCAGGTGTTTCGTTGGAGCGACGGTTCCTATTTGGAATGTCAGGACATGTTTCGCATGAGCGGCATCTATCGCGACGTCTATCTGTACAGCATTCCCCGCGTCGGCGCGCGCGAACATTATCTCACCGCCGACCTCTCGGCCGACTACCGCCGCGCCACGCTCAATGTGGACGTGCGTCTTGAAAACACCACCGCCGCCTCCGCCGACCGCACCATAGACATCAAGGTGTGCGACCCCTCCGGCCGCCAAGTGGCGACACACACCCTCCGCTATGCCGCCGTCGCCCCGGCCGACAGCCTCTCGCCCCTCGCCGCACGCACTGCCACGATCCGACTGGGCGAAGTGTTGCCGTGGACGGCCGAAACCCCCAATCTCTACACCGTGCGCTTCATTCAGCGCGATGCCGACGGTCGCGAAGAAATGGCGTGGTCTACGAAATACGGCTTCCGCAAAATCGAAATCAAAAACTCTCTCTTCTACGTCAACGGCCGCCGCGTCCTCCTCAAAGGCGTCAATCGACACGACACCGACCCCCTCCGCGGCCGCGCCGTGGAAAACGAGAGCATGCTGCGCGACATCGTCTTGATGAAGCAAAACAACATCAACTGCGTGCGCACCGCACACTACCCCAACGCCGCGCGCATGTATGCCATGTATGACCACTTCGGACTCTACGTTTGCGACGAAGCCGACCTCGAAGACCACGCCAACCAAAGCATCTCCGACATGGAGAGCTGGATACCCGCTTTCGTCGATCGCATCACGCGCCTTGTGCGCCGCGACCAAAACCACCCCTCCGTCGTGATGTGGAGTTTGGGCAACGAAGCCGGCAACGGCGAAAACTTCAAGGCCTGCTACGACGAAGCCGCGCGCCTCGATCCCACGCGCCCCATACACTACGAGGGCACGCGCATCAAGCGACCCTTCGGCGGAGAGCGTTTCTCCGACTTCTATTCCAAGATGTATCCCGACATGAACTGGATGTCTCGCTACACCTCCGGCATGGACAAGCCCATGTTCATCTGCGAATACGCCCACGCCATGGGCAACGCCATCGGCAACCTGCCCGACTACTGGGACGTCATCGAAGCCTCCAACTCCTGCATCGGCGGCTGCATCTGGGACTGGGTCGATCAGGCCATTTATGATCCCCAAGAACTCAAACTCGGCATCCGTCGCCTCCACACCGGCTACGACTACCCCGGCCCTCATCAGGGCAACTTCTGCTCCAACGGCATCATCCCCGCCACTCGCCACGAGAGCGCGAAGCTCAAAGAAGTCAAGGCCGCCCATCAGTTTGTCAAGTTTCGTCTCCTCTCCGTCGATGAGCGGAGCAACACGGCGCGCGTCAGCCTCCGCAACGCCTACGCCTTCCTCTCCCTCGCCGACTTCCGCCTCCGTTGGAGCCTCTTGCGCGACGGCCGCGTCGTTTCTACCCAAACCCTCGCCCTTCCCCACGTCGCTCCCGGCGACAGCACCGTGCTGACCCTCGCCCTCCGCAAGGCCGACCTCGCCAAAGCGCGCAGCCGGGGCGCGGAAATGCTGCTCAATCTCCACGCCGACCTCAAAGCCGCCACCCCATGGAGCGCAGCCAACCACGAACTTGCCGTGGCGCAGTTTGCCCTCACCCCGCGCGCCCCCCTCGCTCCTCTTTCTGCCAAAGGCCGCGCCCTGACCGCCACCGTCGCCGACGGCCGCCACATCGTGGGCAACGACAAGGTGCGCCTCGTGTTCGACCAACACACCGCCCGCCTCGTTTCCATGCAGCTCGACGGCCGCGAAGTGCTCGGATGCGGCCTCGATTTGGACTACACCCACTTCCGCTTCATCGAAAACGACCGCCAAAAAGACACCTCCTCCGGCATGGAAGACCGGGGCGAATGCCACGTGCGCCTCGATGCCGACGGCAAAGCCGCCATCGTCGAAACTCGTCGCCGCGGCCGCCTCTGCGACCTCACCGCCACCTACCGCCTCCTCCCCCAAGGCGTTGTCGATGTGGAAGTGTCCTTCGCCCCTCATCGCGCCGACCTGCGCCGCGCCGGCATCCGCGTCGGTCTGAACGCCGCCCTTTCGCGTGTAGATTATCACGCCCGCGGCCCTCTCGAAAACTACAACGACCGCCGCGCCGGCATGACCATCGGCCGCTACTCCTCCACCGTCGACGACATGCAGGAACGCTACGTCAAGCCCCAAAGCACCGGCAATCGCGAAGATCTCCGCGAAGTTGTCTTCACCGACCACAGCGGCCGCGGCCTCCGCATCCAAACGGAGGGCAAGGTGAGTTTCTCGGCCGTGCCCTACACCGAAGAAGACATGGCCGCCGCCCAACACACTTGGGAACTGCAACGCCGTCCCTACACCGTGCTCCACCTCGACGCCGCCTATCGCGGTGTGGGCAACGCCTCCTGCGGCGGTGTAGACACCTGCCCCCCCTACCACGTGCCCCAAGCCCCGATGACCTTCAAGCTCCGCATCAGCGGCGTGAAATAGGCGGATCGGAAAAGCCGGGCAACCGCTCCGTATCCTCCCCAAGGGCATACCCTCCCGCCAAAAGGCCGAAGCCTCGCACGACGAATTGCTCGTCGGCGAGGCTTCGGCCTATTTGTGTTCTTGTGCCACGTCTGCCGTTCCCACTACAATTCGGACATTCGGAGAACATACGGACAATTTCGCAACCTGTCAGCATTGACACTTTACGACAGCAAAATAATAAACAACATTTCAGTTCTGACACGTTGAACCATAAGATCCGCTTACATGAAATCCGCCGGCACGCGTGTCTTTTTCTCAAAGATCTCGCTGCATCTCAGGTTCGATTTGCGCTATCATGGTTTGCGGTACGCCACACTCCTCGGCCAGCCGATGCCAGCCGGCACAAGCCTCACACACTTCGTCTATAATTTGCGAAGCACCACAAATGTTGTTGCGAGCGGCCAGTTCCAGCAAGTCTTTCCGTGTGATGTTGTCAAATTTACCATTTACCGACATTTGGTGGGTGGAAGTCCACGCGCCGTTCGGGTTATACGCATAGCCCATATCATAGGCCGGCGACAAACGCCATTTGCCCTCCTTATCCATCAGAAACGAGATATTCTTGGTGTGGTCGTCTTGATTTCGCACCACGACATTGAACACCACTCTGCGAAACTGCTCTTGTGCTTCCTCATACGAAAGACGAAGCTGACGCATAACATGGAATGCCTGCTCGTACGAATATCCTCGCCGCAGACGATAATCAAAATGCGCCATACCGCAGAGCGTCTGCATGTGTATCTTCTCACCGTTTACGCGATCAAAGCGTTTTGTCAGGAAATGGGCTCTGCCATTCTCTTCGATGAGCGAGCACGCGGTCATATCAATACCGCAAGCCCTCACCAGTTTGGCAAACGAATATTCAAGGCGACCATAGTTTTCGGTTTCCTTAAATCCCGCCGTCGCCGAAACGCCGTCGAGTTTGATCAGATAATGTTCAAACCCTTCGGGTGCTTCGATCTGTCCCGACCTCACCTCACCGGTCTTTTTGTTGTAAGCGATGATGGCTTTTGCTCGCTGTCCGCCCGCAGATGTTCCCAGCCGCAAGATCTCTGCGATGGCAGCTTTCCGGTCATCGCCCAGATTTGTCCGAAAATCGTCTTTCTCCGTCAGGGCTTCTCGCGCCACCGCAACAAGGGTGTCCAATTCTATTTGCCGTTCTGCTGCGAAATTCCCCTCTATGGCCGGTTCAAATTCAAGCGCACCCATACAGCGTTTCCCCATGAAGCAAAGCGTCTCAACGGCATTTCCGCTTGTTCTTCCCGTCAATGCCAGCCATTTGTCAAACAAAGCACGGCCATACGTATCGGGAAGAGCGTCTGCCAACATACCGGGAAGCCCTTTGAAGGTGTCTCGGTTCAGACCGCCGAACTCATACACACGCCCTTCGCGTGTCGGCATCAGGACGGGCGACGGCTGTATGCCGCTCTTCACAAAATCGGGGTCATATTCAAAACGTGCAATGCCGTATCGGGCGTCCCAACTGACGGCACCAACCGTTTTGCCAAACATTTTAACCCGTGCCACGTCTACCATTCCGAGTCCTCCCCTTTTTTGATGTTATTGCTTTTGGAAGCGCGTTTTCGCAGTGTTTTCTTTGCGGAATGCACCCATTTGAAATACTCGTTCGGGCTCATCTCCTCTTCTTGCACCAAGGGGAGCAACACGTTCATTTTTCCCAAGGTGCGCAAAATTCTGAGAAACGATTCAAACGACTTTATCTCGCCGGCCTCCATGCGAACGACGGACGACACGGAAACACCGGAACTTGCAGACATTTCCTGTCGGGAGATGTTCTGCTTCAACCTTACCTCCTTTAATCGTGCGGAAATTTTCTTTGTGATTTCCGTATCCGACAACATATAGATATTTTCCATACTATCAGCATTGACACTTTACGACGACAAAGATGCAAATAAAATTTCAATTCTGACACGTTGAACCATGAAATCCGCCGACACGCGTGTCTTTTTCTCATTTTCGCTTTCCCACGATGCAAAAGTCCCCCTTCTTACGGCCACTCGCCGCAATCCGCCAACCCATGAGCGGCGGCTGTTGCGAGGGGCTTCGTCGTCGGCATTCCGCTCGCGGCGGCCGCTTCCTCCCTTCGTGCAAATCCCCCTCGATGCCCGAAGGTGTCGAGGGGGAAAGGGAAGTTGTTCAATCAATGTTTAAGTTGTCGGCGCAATGCTTCGGGTTGTCCGTACATTGTTCGGAGTTGTCGTGCCGATGCTTCGGGTTTGTTGCATCAGTGTTTGACCACCTTTCGTCCGTTCACCACGTAGATGCCTTTGGGCAAATCTCCGAACGGCATGCCCATGCGACGGCCGTCGAGGATGTGGATGCCGTGGCGGTGTGGTGAGGCAAGCGTGGCGGCTTCAATGGCAGTGGGCGTTTTTTCGATCACCACTTTTTGGTTGGTGATGTATCCCGTTTGGTCGCACACGGCGTGTTGATCCGTGTCGAACGTTGCGCCTATGGGCAGGATGATATGGCAGCCGTCGAGGGTGAAGACGGCCAGTCGGCTGATGGTCATGCCCATTCCCTCGGCGGTGAGGTTGGCGTTTTTGACGATGAGGGTTTCGCTGCTCGTTCCGTCTTGTCCGCAGATGCCGTGTGCTCCTTTGGCGTAGAGTGTGCAACCGTCGATGGTGAGGGTGGCATCGGGTTCGATGAAGACGGCGGATTCGTTGTCGGTGGTGCAGGCGGCATTGAGCGTACCTTCGCCTTTCACGGTCATTCGTGTGCCGTTGCCCAAAAAGACGGCCTCCATGTCGTTGCTCGTCACGTGGCAAGTGCCCTTGACCTCAACGGTGATGTCCTCCTCGGCGTAAATGCCGCGTTTGCCGCTCGGCGCGTCGATCGTGGCGTTGTCGAGGGTGAGGGTTTTGGCGGCAGGGTCATATTTCGCCGTGCCCGTCACGCCGGGAATGACGGAGAGGTCGTTGCAATTTTCCGAACTTACTTTCACTCCGGCCACTTTGAGGCCGTAGTCGGTCTGCGCCTCCGCCTCTTGGGGCAGGGTGAGCATGGCGATGGCCATGGCGACGAGGATGGTGAACGTGTCGCGAAATAGTCGTGTTTTCATGGCGATAAAAGATTAAAGTGGTTACACTGATTTCGATCGATGCGATGCGGCCGACGGAAGGAATAAATGAAGTGAGGGAAGAATTAGGATAAAAAAGGTATTTCTCCGATCGGAAGTTCTCGGCGACAGGGCGCATCTCGATGTTGAATACGAACGGTTTGTATGCTATAAGTTCTCAATGTGTGTGACAAAGGTAATGAAATGTTTTATAATTCCAAGTCTTTTCCCGATAAAAAGCATAAAAAAATGGCAGGGGTTGTTTTTTCGACAACGATGTTTGAGAAAAGAACAACGTCGAGGAAAAAGAAACCGACGGAACGAGGGGGAGGAGGAGTGGCTGTGGGTGGCCAAAACTACATGGCTTGCAGGATATTCTAACTCTGAGGTAGAAATTCCTACCTCAGAGTTAGAATAAAATGCCTCCTTTCCCCCCAAAAAAACACTCCCCCGATGCCCGAAGGTGTCGAGGGGGAGTGTGTGAGCATGTCGAAGCATCGGTGCTTCGGGGTGTTGTGGGATCAGTGTTTCACCACTTTCCGTCCGTCTACCACGTAGATGCCCTTGGGCAGGTGGCGGAACGGGGTGTCGAGGCGGCGTCCGTCGAGGGTGTAGATGCCGCTGCGGTGGTGTTGGTTTCCGATACCGATGCCGTCGATGGCGGTGAGGGTGTTTCGGATCACGACTTTCGACTTGATGATGTTGCCGTCGGCGTCGCACAGTGCGTGTTTCTCGGCGTTGAACACGGCACCCGCGGGTTCGGCGATTTTGCAGCCGTCGAGGGTGAGGGCGGACAATTGGCAGATCGCACCATCTTCGCTGTTTTCTATGGTGAGGGTGGCGTTTTTGACGGTGAGTTTGTTGTTGTCGAGATATTCTTCATCACCATAGATGCCGTAGTTAGTTGCTTTGATATTGATCGTGCCGTTCTCAACGGTGAGGCTGCCGGAGAGGTAGATGCCGTAGCTGCTCTCGATGTTGAGCGTTCCGCTGCCGAAGACGGTCATGCTTTTTGTGGTTTCAATACCGTCGTCGGAGGCGCGTAGCGTGTTGGTGCCTTCGAGACGGATGCGCAGGTTTTCGACGCTGGTAGAGATGGCGTCATCGGTGTCTTCTCCACTGATGATTTCGGCATTGTTGAGGGTGAGGGTTTTGGTGGAGGGGGCGTATTTCACCGTGCCTTTCACGCCGGGAATGACGGAGAGGTCGTTGCAGTTGAGTTCGTCCACTTCCACGTCGTTGATGTAGAGCCCGTATTTCACGGTGGGGGCAATCACGACTTTCGACTTGATGATGTTGCCCGATGCGTCGCACAGTGCTCGCTTCTCGGCGTTGAACACGGCACCCGCGGGTTCGACGATTTTGCAGCCGTCGAGGATGAGGGCGGACAAATCGCTGATAGCACCATCTTCGCTGTTTTCTATGGTGAGGGTGGCGTTTTTGACGGTGAGTTTTTCTTCTTTTTGGCTGCTCGTGCCCAAGAATCCGTAATTGCCTTTGAGGTTCAGCGTGCAGCCGTCAATGGTGAGATCTTTGTCGAGGAATATGCCTGTGGTGATGCCCTCGGCGTTGAGCGTACCCGTTCCGGTGATGGTGCAGCTGTTGTCTACGGAAAGTCCTGCCACATCGCCGTCGGT
Source organism: Alloprevotella sp. OH1205_COT-284 (assembly GCF_003859795.1). Lineage (GTDB taxonomy): Bacteria > Bacteroidota > Bacteroidia > Bacteroidales > Bacteroidaceae > Alloprevotella. The sequence continues at coordinate 37,813 of NZ_RQYI01000016.1, forward strand.
GGCTTTGAGCGTGTTGATGCCTTCGAGCTTGATGATCAGCCCTTCGATCTTGGAAGATACGGCCGAAGCGTCTGCCTCGTTTGAAATGATTTCGGCGTTGTTGAGGGTGAGGGTTTTGGCGGACGGGTCGTATTTCGCCGTGCCTTTCACGCCGGGAATGACGGAGAGGTCGTTGCAGTTGTCTTCGGTCACCGGCACGTCGGCGATGGTCAGCCCGTATTTCACGCTCGGTTTGATGTGCACCGGACTTGTCACAATGTTTCCGGAGGCGTCGCACACGGCATTATTGTCCTTGTCATACTTCGCACCTTGGGGCACTCTGATGCCGCAGCCGATTGTGGAGAAGTTGTTGATGTTGCTGACGGACGAAAGGGAACCCTCCGCCGTTACGTCGGAGTTTATGATGAGGAGGGTGGTGTTATTTCCTCCGCGAATGCCGTAGGATGTTCCTTTGACTTTGACGGTGCAGTTGTCGATAGTTAGTTTCTTGTCATTATATATATATATGCCATAGGTTTCGGAATTGATATTGAGCGTGCCGTTGCCCAAGATTTTGAGAGAACCTAATGCGGCGATTCCCTCGCAATCATCGTCTTGTCCGCTAAATGCTGCCTTGACGGTGCAATTGCCTTCCACTTGAATGTTCAAGTCTTCTATTTCCGAATATATGGCGTCGGCTTCTTCGCTGTATGTGCTGATTTCGGCATTTTTGAGATAGAGGGTTTTGGTGGCGGGGTCGTAGCTCACCGTGCCGCTCACGCCCGAAAAATCGGAGATGAGGTCGCAGTTGGTCGAGGTCACAGTAGTTTCCGCAATGGTCAAACCATAGTTTTTTACATCGCGTTCAATCGTGATCACGGCGTCGTAAACCAACTGGCCTGCCGCATTGCACATGGCTTTCTTTTCGGCATTCCAACTCACGCCCGAGGGAGTAATGAGTTTGCTGCCTCTGAGTATGAGGTCGAAACCGCTCATTTCCCCTTTGACTACCATTTTGGCACCTCTTACGGTGAGGCTGCTGCCATAGCCATAGAAAGCGTTTTGTGTATTGTTGGCGATGATGGTGCAGTTTTGGATGGTGACGGGAGCCGCAAGTATGAAATCCGCATTATCCCATATCGTAACATCCAATGTGCCGCCACCTGTTAAGGTGCATTTTTTGTTGAGCACGACACCTAAATCTCCTTCCGTTTGCGAACTGATGCTGTTGGTGCCTTCCACCAAAATGGTCAGACCTTCGATGGCAGACCTAATGGCGTATGAAAATCCCGTTTCACCGATTCCCACTATGTTGGTGTCTTTGATGTAGAGCGTCTTGCTGTGAGGCACGTATTTCACATATCCGCCTGCTCGGGGTCTTATCCTGCCGAGGGTATTTTCCGAGAAGTTTTTGGGATCGCCTGCGATGTTGTTGCAGTTTTGGGAGGTGACCCGTATTCCTGCCACTTCGAGGTCGTAGTTTTCCGCTCTCGTCGCGAGTGAAACGGAAAACAAGGCGATGAACAATGCGACAGCGGCCGCATAAGTGTTCCTTAGTAAGTTGCTTTTCATAAGAAATTGAATATTAAAAAAAGGTTTGCAATAGATGCTTGATGTGCGAATAGAAAAAACGGTCGGTCTGTTTCGTCCCTCTTTCCGGCCGGTTTCCTTTTTTCGGCCTGCCCTCTTTGTTGCGGTCGGGCGAGTGGGGAGGCGTGGATGCGAGAAAGTATGGTGCACGCTGAAACGCTTCGGCGAAGTTTTTTTAAGAATAATGTTTTCTACCGCAAAGTTAATTAAATACTCTCGAACCCTCCCTTGCAAAATCGTTCAAAAATCTTGCAAAATCGTGCATTTTTTCCTGTCTGTTTGAGCCGTATCGTTCATTTTTGAACTTAAATATGTGTTTTATAGCGTCTTGTCTCACTATACGGCATTGCCCCTCCACACGTCGGCGACAGTGCGCAATAGAGCTGTTTCTCCTTTTTCTTGTTGCTTTTTGCCGCTTATTTCTGCTGTCGAAAGCCCGAAAATGCCGAAAGAAATTTTGTCGCGTCGAAATATTTTATATAACTTTGCCGAAAAATCCGCCCTCTCATCGCGGAAAAAATCCGAAAAAAACGCTTCGTTCGCTCTCTTTTTGAAAGCCGCCGCGTCGCGAAGTTCGATCTCTCGGTGAACCTCATGACTCATGCCGTCACTCTTTTTTTTCGTTTCTCTTGTTGTCTATCCTTTCGGTCGCTCCTCTTCTGTCCGACTCTCTCCGCCCCTTCTATGAACCTTGAAAAGCACGGCCTCCGCGCCCTCTTCCCCGGCATTTTTCTCCTCTCTTTTCTTTTCTCGCTCTTCTCTCGTCTTTTTTGCCGGGTGTCGGGCATTTTTGTTTTTCTTGCAGTCGGTCTTCTGTCCGCTTCTTGCGGCAAAAGTCCCACCTCCTCCCCCTCTTCCTCGAAATCCCCCTCGGGCAGCATGGTGCGCTCGGCAACGGCTGCCGCGCCCGGTGTAGCGCGCATTGAGGGAGAATCGGTCGAAACGCTCCTCGAAAACTACGAAAACAGTCGCGGTGCAAAACGCCTTGCCGCCGCCGAGAAGCTCCTCCGACGTTTGGAGGCCGAAGAGGTCTTCGACGAGAAAGTCCGCCTCGCGCCCGGCACCCACCCCGACAGCGTCGATCTGATCGTGTGCTATTGGGCAGGGAGCTATTTCTACGACAACCGCCGCTACGACCTCGGCATCGACTACACCGACCGCGCCGCACGCCTCAGCCGCCTCGGCCGAAACCTCCCCCAAACCGCCGACTGCGAAGCCCTACTCACACTCCTCCACTTTCGCAAGGCCGACTACGTCAATGCCCTCACCCACGCCCGGAACACCCTCGACCTCGACCGCAGCCTCGGCGACGAACTGCGCATCAGCACCTCGCTCAGCAACTTGGCCGCCATCAGTCTGGCTGCCAAACATCTCGATCAAGCCGCCGGATACATCCTCGAAGCCCTCAAACACAGCACTAAGGTCGGCGATCGCAACCGCATGGCCGTGCAACACGGCATGGCCTCCGAAATCTACCACGCCATGGGTGACAGCCGCAAGTCGCTCCGCCACGCCCGACGCGCACTCGACCTCGACACCGAACAAGGCAATACCGACAAAATCGGCATCCGACTCTCGCAAATGGCTTCCGCCCAAGCCGATCTCGGCGACTGGCACGCCGCCGGCCGATCCTTGCAGCGCGCCATGCCCCTCCTCAAAGCTGCCGGAAACGTCCACTCGCTCGCCATTTGCCACAACCAAATGGGAGAGATGCTCCACAACACCGGAAGGTCACAAGAAGCCGTCGCCCACTTTGAACAAGCCGCCGAAGAGTTTAGAAAAGAGGGCGACCTCTACAACGAGAGCCGCGCCCAAAAAGGACTCTACCTGTCTCTCAAAGCTATCGACCTGCCTCGCGCCACCGAGCACTTGGAACGACTCCTCCAACTCAAAGACTCCGTCTACGACAAAGAGATGCAGCAAAGCATCAGCAACTACAACGCCAAATATAAAAACGACGAATACGCCGTGCGCATCGAACAGAGCAAGGCCGAGCGCATGAACCTCCTGCTCCTCAGCGTCGCAGTGGTCATCATCTTGGGGCTGGTCATCTTTTTTCTGCTCTACCTCATGCGCCTCCACCGCCACAGCCTGTTCATGCAAAAACAACTCGCCGACCTGCGCGAAAACTTCTTCACCAACATCACCCACGAGCTGCGCACACCCCTCACCCTCATCCTCGGATTGAGCCGCGAAATGTCGCAATCCTCCCAACTCTGCGACGAGTTGCGCGAAAAAGCACACACCATCGAGCGGCAAGGCGACAGCCTCCTCACCCTGATCAACCAACTCCTCGACATCTCCAAAATCAAATCTGCCGTCGGCGATCCCGATTGGCGCAACGGCAACATTGTGGCACACGTCGCCATGATCGTCGAAAGCTATCGCGAATATGCCCATTCGCAAAACATCGACCTCCGCCTCGTCGCCCGTGAAGCCGTCGAGATGGACTTCGTGCCCGACTACGTCAATAAGGTCATGAACAACCTCCTCTCCAACGCCTTCAAGTTCACTCCGCAACACGGCATCGTCACCATCACCCTGCGTCGCGAAAACAAACGCCTCCACGTCGAAGTGGCCGACAACGGACGCGGCATTGCCCCCGAAAGCCTCCCCCACATCTTCGACACCTTCTATCAGGCCGCCGACCGTGCCTGCAACCTCGGCACCGGCATAGGCCTCACCCTCGTCAAGCAAATCGTCGATGCCGTCGGCGGCATCATCTCCGTCGAGAGCACCCTCGGCAAAGGCTCACACTTTCGGCTCGATCTGCCCATAAAAAACGACATCCGCCTCAAAGCCTCGCCCGACCACGGCGTCAATCGGCCACTCCTCCCCCATGTCGCTCCGCCGATCACCCCCGAAACCGAACATCCCGACAAGTGCCGGATCCTCGTCATCGAAGACAATCGCGACGTGGCCGACTACATCGGCTCCCAATTCGGCGGCCGATACAACCTACACTATGCCACCGACGGAAACGAAGGCCTGCGCCAAGCTCTCGAACTCGTACCCGACATCATCATCACCGACCTCATGATGCCCGGCATCGACGGCATCGAAGTGTGTCGCCGCATCAGAAACAACGACATCGTCAGCCATATTCCCCTCATCATGGTGACGGCCAAAATCACCGAAGCCGAGCGCGTCAAAGGCTTGGAAGCCGGAGCCGACGCCTATCTGGCCAAGCCCTTCAACAGCGACGAACTGCGCACACGCGTCGAAAAACTCCTCGAAAGCCGACAACGTCTGCGAGAGAAATATGCACGAGAACTCACCCGACCGCTCGCCCCAATGCTCTCCGAATCTTCCCCCTCTATCTCCGCACCTTCTCCCTCAACCTCCGACATCGCTCTCGCCGACATCGCCGACAATCCCCGAACAAAAGCCGCCGCCCGTTTCCTCTCCAAACTGACCGCCACCTTCGATCGTCTGCTCGAACAAAAACTCGAAATCGACGTCACCCTCCTTGCCTCAGAAATGTGCATGAGCAACAGCCAGCTCTACCGCAAAATCACCGCCCTCACCGGCCAAACCCCTACCGCTCATCTCCACCAACTCAAAATCAATCGGGCACAAACGCTCCTCATCTCCGATCCCGGCATGAACCTGAGCGAAGTGGCCGAGCGAAGCGGTTTCAAAGACTACTCCAACTTCGTGAGAGTATTCAAAAACATCTGCGGCGTCACCCCCACCGAATACAAAAAACATCTTACTTCCTCCTCCTGACGCGCTTCGCCTCTCGGCTAACATCGCATTTCTCCCTCATCTTTTGTTTCTTTCTTTGGCGGCAGGCTTTATTTTCTCCCTGCTACATCTCTTTTTCCGGCGTTTTCATCGTTGTTTCTCTCTTCTCTCCTTGTTGCGGCAAAAATCCGGCGAAGCACCGCAAAAACACCAAGTGGAACGCCACAAAAACGCCCAATAGGTTCTTTTTTTCGAAAAGAAACGGACGGAGCTGAATGTTCAGCTCCGTCCGTTGGTTTTCGGGTTTATTCGGATGTTCCGGCGGCATAGGTTTTCAGACCGTTGCGCAGGAAACTGACATAGGCGTCGATGTCTTCGTCGTAGCTGCGGCTCGGGGCAATGGGCTTGCCGTCGTTGTCGAGCAGGACGTAGAAAGGCTGGGCGTTGGCACCAAATTTGACGCGTTGCAGATAGCTCCAACGGTCGCCGACGGTGCGGAGGGTGGTTTGCTTGCCGTTTTCGGTGACGACGATGGGTTCGGGCAAGGCGGTTTTGTCATCGACATAGAGGGAGATGAGGACGTAGTCCTTGTTGATGAGGTCGCGCACTTGGGCGTCGTGCCAAACGGCGGCTTCCATCTTTCGGCAATTGACGCAGCCGTGGCCGGTGAAGTCGATGAGCACGGGCTTGCCTTGGCTGCGGGCATAGGCCATGCCGGCTTCGTAGTCTTTGAACTGCGGCTCCACTTTGACGTGGTCGAGGTTGAAATCCTGCGTGGTCATGGGCGGGGCAAAGGCACTGACGGCTTTGCAGGGCGCGCCCCAAAGACCGGGCACCATGTAGATGGCGAAAGCGAGCGAGGCGATGCCCACGAAGAAGGCGGGAACGGAGGTTTGACGCTCGTCGGGATCGTCGTGAGGAAACTTGATGAAACCGAAAAGATAGAAGGCCAAGAGGGCGAAGAGGGCGATCCAAAGGGCGAGGAAAGTTTCGCGGTCGAGCAGTCCCCAGCCGTAGGCCAAGTCGGCAACGGAGAAGAATTTGAGGGCAAAGGCCAGTTCGAGGAAACCGAGGGTGACCTTGACGATGTTCATCCACGAGCCGCCGCGGCTTGTTTTTTTCAAAAGCGTGGGGAAGAGGGCAAAGAGAGTGAAGGGCAAGGCCAAGGCCAAGGCAAAGCCGAGCATGCCGATGGTGGGGGCGAGGGTGCTGCCGCCGGCGGTGGAAACTTCGACGAGGAGGAAACCGATGATGGGCCCCGTGCACGAGAAGCTGACGAGGGCGAGGGTGAAGGCCATGAGGAAGATGCTCAACAGGCCGGTGGTGGCAGAGGCTTTGGAATCGACGGCATTGCCCCATGAGGAGGGAAGAGTGATTTCAAATCCGCCGAGAAACGATGCGCCAAACACCACGAGCATGAGGAAGAAGATGATGTTGAAAACGGCGTTGGTGGAGAGATCGTTGAGAGCGGAGGCTCCGAAGAGGGAGGTGATGAGCAGGCCGAGGGCTACGTAGATGACGATGATGGAAACGCCGTAGGTGACGGCGTCGCGCACGGCCTTTGTGCGGTCTGCACTGCGTTTTAGGAAGAAGCTGACGGTCATGGGGATGATCGGCCAGACGCAGGGAGTGGCGAGGGCAAGCAATCCGCCGAGAAAGCCGAGGGCGAAAATGAGCAGGAAGCTCTTGTTGCCGGTGGAGTGGGCATCGCCGCCGAAGGCTTGCAGTTCGGCCACGACGGGTTTCCAAAGGTCGGCGGCAGAGGCTGACAGCAAGACACTGGAAACGGTGTCGGTGGGGAGGAGTTCTGTTTCTTCGTCATCGGTCAATTCTTCGGTTTCTTTGTCGTGCTCATCAAGTGCCGTCGCAGCGGTGTGGACATCAGGTTTCGGTGCTTCGGTTTTAGCAGTAGCGACCGCAGGACCGTCGGTGCCGAGAAGAGAACAGTCTACGGAGGTGGGAGGCAGACAGCTTTGGTCGTTGCACGCGCCGTAGCGGAGGTAGCCGCGGAGTTGATAACTTTTGTCGGTCAGTTCGACGCGCTGGGTGAATACGGCGGTGTTCTCAAAATAGGTGACGGGCATGTCGAAGATCGGATCGTGTTTCTTCTTGATGCCCGCGCCTTCTTTGAGTGTACCTTTGAGCCGCGCGCCTTTGGCATTGTCGAGGGAGAAAGTGGCAGGTGTGGGGCCGCCGTCGGCGATGTCTTTACCGTAGATGTGCCAGCCGTTTTCGGCTTTTCCGGTGAAGATGATGTCGATTTCGGTGGGGCTGACACGCTTATAGCTTACTTGAAAAGAGACCTGCGCCCATGTGGCAACGGCAGTGAGCAGAAAGGCCGAGAGGAAGAGGGTGAGTTTGCGTTTCATGTTGTGAGGTTTAGGGTTTGCTTATCTGCACGAAAAGGGGGCTTTCTCCCCCTTTCACGCAGCGGCGATGCCGACGGCCTTATTCGCCGTAGATTTCTTTGAGTTTTTCGGCCAATCCCTCGGCTCGGAGTCCGAAAGCCGCGATTTTGCCGTCGGGGGCGATGAGGGCGGTGGCAGGAATGCCTCTGATGCCATAGGCTTCGGCGGCGGCACACTGCCAACCTTTGAGGTCGGAGATGTGGTGCCAGTCGAGGCCGAGCTTCTTGATGGCTCCCGTCCATGCGTTTTTGTCTTGGTCGAACGACACGCCGACGATGTCGAAGCCTTTGCTCTTATATTTGTCGTAGAGAGCCTTGACGGCGGGCATCTCGGCTCGGCAGGGTCCGCACCACGATGCCCAGAAGTCGATGAGCACGTAGTTGCCCTTGCCGCAGAAGTCGGAGAGGGAACGCACCATGCCGTCGGGGTTGTGCATTTTGAGGTCGATGAAGGGCTGCCCCACGGCGCGGCGGCTCATGGCGGCGAGTTCGGAGGCGATGGGTTTGAGGAGGTTGGTTTTGAAAATGGCTGCGCCTGCGGCGTGCATTTCGACCATGTCGCCCTCGTCGAACAACTGTGCCATTTCGGCCACGTGGGGGGCGGCGAAGATGCGGTCGGGATGGGCGAGGACGGTTTTCTTGATTTCCCCGGCCATTTCTCTGACGTGGGTCATCATTTTCTCATAGCCTTGGAGAAATTCGGGGTCTTGGCGCGACTTTCCGGCTTTGATGTGTTCCAAGAGGGGTTTCATGAGGGCGTCGGCAGCGGCGGAGTGGGGACGCATGCGTTTTTCCAGTTCGTCCATGAGTTTGTTTTCGGCCGTGCCGGAGGTGGTGCGGGTGTTGAAATCGACTTGCACGTCGCCGTCGAGCACGAGAAAGGCGAGGTGTCCGTCGAGTTCGATTTTGGCAAAGGGCTTGCCGCCGGCGTCGCCTTCAAAGCGGAAAGTGCCGTCGGGGGCTACGACTGCGGAGTCGCGTTCGGCTTCGAGGTGGAAGAGGCGGACGGTTTTTCCGACTTCGGGGGCTTTTCCGCTGACGGTGTAGCGTTGTGCCATGCCTGCGGTCGCAGTGGCAAGAAGGGCAAGGAGAAGGGTGATTTTCTTCATATCGGAGAGTTGTTTTATAAGATGTTCAAAAAAAGAAAGGATCGCACGGACGATTTGGGCACAAAAGTAATGCGTTCGTCTCGGTTTTCCAAACTTTTGAGAGGGTTTTCAATTATTTTCTAACAGAAAATAAGCCGCAACTCCCTGTGAAGTTGCGGCTTTGACAAGTATTCGGCCGAAAAGGCTGTGTTTATTTCGCGCCGTCCGTGTCTTGCTCTTCGGGGAGCATGATGACGGTGGAGCGGTTGCGGTGGCGATAGAGCACGTTGTTGACGAAGTCTTGAATGTCTTTGGAGCTGACGGTTTTGATGCAGTCTTCGTAGCCGGTGCGGCTGTCCACGTTCCAGTTGTTTCGGTTCAAGATGAGCCCCTGCCAGTAGCCGTTGTTGCGTTGTGCTTCGGCATATTCTTTGAGTTCAAACTTTCTCACGTCTTCCAGTTCGGATTCGGTCACGCCGTTTTGGGCAATGCCGCGTATGCCCTCTTCGATGAGGTAGAGCACGGAGTCGCATTTTTCGGGGGTGAAGGGGCACACGATTTGGAGGCTGTATTGCTCCTTCTTGCCCTTTTCGGCCGAGGCCGAGGCATTGACGCTGTATGCCATGCCGCCGTCTTCGCGGATGGTTTTGAGGAGGCGTTTTTCGAGAATGTCGCCAAAGGCCGAGATCGTGGCGGCCGTTTTGAGGGAATAGGGGGTTTCGCCGTGCCACACTTGGAGGATATAGGCCTGCGGGGTTTCCATTTTGCGGCGGAAGCGGTTTTCCACCTCTCCCTTGGTCATTTCGATGCCGAGATCGGTGTAGGCCTCGCGCTTCTTGGCCTTGGGCAGGGGGGCGATGTACTGCTCGGTGAAGGCGCGGAGGGAGTCGGTGTCGAAAGCTCCGGTGAAGTAGAAGTCGAAGTCGCCGGCGGCGTTGAAACGCTCGGTGTAGAGCCGCTTCATGGTGTTGTAGTCGGCCTTGGCGAGGGTGGCGAGGCTGACGGGTTGCTTGCGGGCGACGCCCTTGTAGAGGGTAGACGAAATGGAGTCTCTAAACGCGCTCATGGGGAGCTTTCCGGCGTTTTCGAGCTGCGTTTTCATCATCGCCATGAAGTTGTTGTAGGCGTCGGGATCGTCCACGGGCTTTTGGAAACGGAGGTAGATCAGCTCGAAGAGCGTGCGCAGATCCTTTGGAGTGGAGATGCCGCTGACGGACTCGGAGAGTTCGCCCACGCCGAACGAAACGGAGGCCTGCTTCCCGGCGAGCTTCTTTTCGAGCTCGGTGGCCTTGAAGTTGCCTAGTCCGGTGGAGGAAATGGCGTCGTCGAGCAAGAGGAAGTTTTCAAGGTCGCGATCGGCAAACTTGGAGTTTCCGCCGAAGCTGTGTGCCGACATGATGACTTGCGCGTCGTTGAAGTCGGTTTTCTTGAAATAGACGTTGGCTCCGTTGGAGAGCGTCCACTTGGTGTAGCCGAAGGCGGCGGGGCTTTCCTTGGAAATTTTGCCCTTCTTGGGGAGCTTGGCGATGAGGGGCTCGTTTTTCACGTTGTCCACATAGGCTTCGAGGTCTGCGCCCTTGGCTTCGGAAACGGCGGCCTTCATGGCCTCGACGGTGGGAATGGTCTGCTCCGCTTTGTCGGGATACATGGCGAAAAACACAAAGTTGGTGTCGATCGATGCGGCAAGGCGTGCAATCTCTTTATTGAGCACGTCGTAGGGAATTTGCTGCGCGAGCATCTTGCAGAGATCATACTCCGTTTCGATGCCGGGGACGGCGTTGTTTTCGAGGAAATGACGCACATACTGCTTCGTGTAGAAACTGTTTTTCTGCTTCTCGCGGTTGTCGTATATGCGCTCCATGCCGCTGAGAAACTCATCGCGGGCACGTATGATTTCAGTGGCGGTGATGCCGTGGCGTGCGGCACGCTCCACTTCCTGCAAGGCGGCTTTCACGGCGGCGGCATCTTGTCCGTTTTTGGGCACGATGTTCAGTTCAAAAGCATCGCAAGTTTTGGAAAGAAGATAGTTTCCATAACTCACTCCTGCGCCAACAAACGGACAGTCGGGCTTTTGACTCAACTCATTGAGGCGGGCGTTGATGCTTCGGTTGATGATGCCGTGCATGTAGCCCTGCGCCAAAAAGACCATCGTGTTGCGCAATTCCGCAGGCATGGGTTTGTGTTTGAAAGAGAGGCCGATTGAGGGGCTGCGCAGCTCTTTGTCTTTGTCGATGATGTAGATCGGTTCGCTGTTGTCGGGCACGGGATAGTGCTCATAGGCGGCGGGATTTTCGGGCATGGTGAGCGGCGAGAAAAGGGTTTTCACGCGCTGCTCCACCTCGTCCGCGTCGATGTCGCCCACGATGACGATGCCTTGCAGGTCGGGGCGGTACCACTTCTTGTAGTACGCGCGCAACACGTCGTAGGGAAAATGGTTCACCACCGACATCAGTCCGATGGGCAGACGGTTGCCATAGCGGCTGCCGGGGTAGAGATTGGGGAGCTGACGCTCATAGATGCGCATGGCACCCGTTGTGCTCATGCGCCACTCCTCGTTGATCACGCCGCGCTCCTTGTCGATTTCTTTGTCGGTCAGGTGCAGACCTCCCGCCCAGTCTTGCAGAATGTAGAGGCAGGAGTCGAGATTGTTGCCCGTCATGGGGACGTTGTCGATGTTGTAGACGGTTTCGTCGGTTGAGGTGTAGGCGTTGAGGTTTTGGCCGAACTTCACACCGATGCTCTCGCAATACTTGACGAGCTGTCCGTCGGCCGGAAAATGGTTCGAGCCGTTGAAAGCCATGTGTTCGAGGAAGTGTGCGAGTCCGCGTTGTTCCTCTTCTTCCTGCACGGAGCCCACTTTTTGGGCAATGTAGAAGTCGGCCTGTCCTTTGGGTTCGGCGTTGTGTCGGATGTAGTAAGTCAATCCGTTGGGCAACTTGCCGTGGCGCACGGCCGGGTCGATCGGCAGTTGCGGAATTTGCGACATCTGCGCCACCGCCGGCATCACCGTCAGGGCAATGATGCCGAGCACGAGGAGTTTGATTTTGTTCATAAAGGTGTTGTTGATGATATTGAATATTCTTTTTTCGTATCTTCGGCGTCGAGCCGTTTTTGCCCTGCGCTTACGCCTCAGTCGGAGCATCCCCCGCGTTTCGGCATCGGCACAGGCACTGCAAAATTACCCTTTTTTATTGAAAGACAAGCCTCTCTGTCCGTATTTTCTTGTGTTTGTTCTCTTTTTTCGCATTTCTGCGCCGAGAGCGGAGGAAACGGAACGCATAAAAACAAACGCACACCCCGAACCGAGCGAAGAGGTGGTCTTTGAACACATACGAATGACAAAAGAACTCGGAAGTTATTTGAATTTATCGGACAATCATGCCTCAAAAACACACCCCATCGCGACAAGGGCAACGGGGCGATTGTATTTTGGGCTTTTCGGTCGGTTCGAAGGCAAACCACGCCGTGCTGCCACGCCGCGGTCTGCGCGCCCGACGAAAGGGAGAAAACAAAAACTGCAAGAAGGCAAAAAAAAGGCTTGATTGTCTTCATGAAAAGTGCTTTTAATGTTGATTTTGCGAGCAAGTATACAAACAATTTCGCCGAACGCGCGAACGATTGACAGACGAAAAAACACGCCACGCCACACGACCGCAAAAACTTCGCCGAAACCTCCCGACAAGAGTGCGTCGGAGGGTTTCGGCGAAGAAAAAGAGGAAGAAGCGGGAAAACGGGAAGAATCGGGAAAACGGGAAGAAGAGAGAGTACTATCCATCTTGGGCAAACGTCGGACAAAATTTGTCCGTCATCTTGAAAGTCGGTCAATCCGTTCTCGCAACAAGCTGTTGTACTTCTCTTTAAGTTTTGTGCTGATGAAAGAGTTTTGGATGACAACTTCAAACTTAGGCAACAACTTGACGTATTTGTTGATCAGTCGATCCACAACCACCTCGTCAATACCGAGTGTGGTTGCCGATTGGATGAAATCTTCTTTTTTCAGTTTCTTTTTCCGACCATTCAGGGTTAATGCCAGTTCCTCGTCATCCTTGGGGTTGATGAGGGTCGCATTAAGCAGATCGTATGCCGGAGTTAAACGAATTTCACCCCCCATCTCATATAATGAGACCTCTGCAAAATCCTCTTATAAAATTGTCCAATCCGTTCTTTTTCTCGGATTGGACAATTTTGTTTGGAAAATCCCGTGATTT
>NZ_RQYI01000017.1 GCF_003859795.1 Alloprevotella sp. OH1205_COT-284
CCACTTGAAGAAGAGATCGGTTTCGGGATTGTCGAGTTTGATTTGGAGATAGTGTCCTCCTTTCCAAGCTCCTTCGCCACCGCGCCATGTGGAGTGGAAATAGGTGCTGACGTCGCCATCCAAAAGAGTTCCGATGTTTGCACCTTCGTCGGGGTCGGGCATGGGGCATGCCAATTGGTCGGCTCTGGTCACGAGGCCGTCGACTTCGTAAACATCTCCGCTGGTTGCTCTTTCGATTTTCTTTCCGTCATTGTCAACGGCCATGTAGGCCTTTCCGTCTACAAAAACAGTTTCGGCTTTTTCCACAAGCTTTTTCATGGCTTCGTTGCGCTTGGGTTGCTCCATGTTGGCACGGAGGTTGTCCAACTCCTCTTGGGTAATGGTGCGAACGTGCCATGAAGAGCCGCCCGATCGCCAATCCCATGCCACTACGTTTTCATAGTCGCCGGCACAGTGGATTCCGCCGTATTGAGCACCTGCATTTTTGAAGAGCTTGGGAGAGTAGAAGCTGAAGAATCCGGGGTTTTCGGGGTTGGCTACGATGTTGTAAGATGCTTCCGGCTCTTCGGTCATGGGAATGGCCGTGTTTTGCTTGTCAGTATATCCGATGTATTTTTCGGTTTCAAAGTTTTTGAAGAAGAACAAGCCGGGATTGCTGGGGTCTACAATCACCTGCCAAATGAACTTGGCGGAGTTGTAGTCGAGAGGTGCACTTTTGTCGTAAGTTACTTTTCCGGGACGGCGGTAACGATCGCCTCCGTTCCATGTCCATAACAGGGATTTGTCGGTGGAGATAACCGCAGAACCATCATAAACGGCACCATCGTCGTAGCTGTCGGGGGATGTTTCCGAACGCCAAGAGGTGAGGATGTAGTAGCCTTCTTCCAAACCTTTACCGGAAGTGACAAATGCTTCATAAGCAGGAACGAGTCCTTCTGCCAACTGATCCATTTCCTCGTCGGTGGCTGTTGCTCCATCGTTGAGAATTTGTTGGATACGAGTCCACATGGCGATCAAAGCATCATATTTCTCTTTGGAATATTCGCCGGCCCCGGTTCCAAGTCGATAGTTTTTGAACTTTTCGACGAGATCCACATCGTTGGTCAGTTCTTTCACCACGGCTGCCAAACCTTCTTTTGCAGCAAGCTCGGAAGTGGTGTAAACGTACCATGCATTGCGCATGTAGTGGGTGTCGCGAGCGGCTTTTCCCTGATTGGCTTGTCCATCGGGATAGGTCAGCAGGAAATTATAGTAGCTGTATGGGTTTTCGGCGTCTTTCGGAGTGGCCGAAACGATCACCACAGCCTTTTCTTCGTTTGCAACAGGGTTGAAGCTTAATGCTCCGAAATCGTGAAGATTGGGGTCGTTAGCGTCTTTGGCTTCCCAAAGGTAAGCTTCGAGGCCGGTGTATGTATAGGTGGAATCTTCCGTATTGGCCTTGTTGCGACCGATGTGATCATAGGACTTTTCCCGATCGCCGGCTACGGCAGCTTTCACAACGACTTTCCATGCACGCTCCAATTGGTTGGTGTAGAATTGTCCGTTTTCGGGAACAGCGACATAGCCGAACTTACTTTTAAGATAATAAATCTGGTTGTCGTTCTTGTCTTTTTGTCCTTCCAATGCCTCAAAGGTGTAGACATTGTCGAGGGTCAGATTGGAGGAATGACTAAACGTGCTGCCCGAAAGGAAATGATAATCTCCTGCCGTCACAGAGAACCCTGCCTGCAAGGCATAGTTCGTGCCCGGCTGAATCTGATCCGCTGTGATGGGCGTCGTGTAATCATAAGTCCAATGGCGGGCAAAAGTGCCCACTGCGCCGGAAAAGAACAAAAGTCCGGCCGCAAGCATTTTGTAAACCTTCTTCATTGTGATGTGATATATAAAAGTTAAACATAGAATGATGGGCACAAAGGTAAAGAAAAATACGATAATACAATATTTTTATCTTAATTTATTTTGTTAAAACTGCTTTTTGCTAACTTTGTTCTCCGAAATTGACGATTAAAGAGGTAGATTTTTTAAAAATTGAGCCCGATGTTTGGCAACAATGTGACAACGAATAGGATTCCGTCGCTCTTCCTTCGGACGGAGGAGAGCGTGTCGCTCCGAAGCTGCATTTCGGAAAAGGAGGAAAACATGATGCCGGCGAGAGCTTCCGCAGGGGAAAACTCTCGCCGGATATTTTGCGTATGAGTGTCGGGGAGATCAGAAAAAGAGGATGGCGTAAGGCTCGATGCCGACGTCGTAGCGACGAACGAAGTTGCCGTCTTTGTCGTATTGCAAAACGTGTCCCGGATGGGTGAAGCGGATTTTGGGGTCGAGCGATCCGCGAGAGGTTACAAAGATTTCACCGGTGGAGGGGCGGACGGCCATGGCGACGGGGTCGAGCGGTGTGTGGCCTTTGCCGAAAAGAGTGGTGACGGCTTTTCCGCTGCGGCTGTCGAATACGGCATAGACATCGCTTTGCGAAGAACCGATGACGTAGAGCCGGTCGGCATGTGCTTGTGCGAAAGAGCCGTCAATAAATTCCGAAGCGTGGTTTTGTGCGTCCAATTTCCAGATTTTAGGTTTGACGTCGTTGTAGTCGCCCATGCAGGTCACAAAAATATTGCCATGAGCATCTTGCGTCATCTTTGAGGGGTTCATGCCCACGCGGATGTCGGCCGTTTTTTTGAAAGTGGCCAGATCGATGCAAGCCACTTTGAAGCCGTTTACATATTTGTTGAGGTAATTGTAGCCGTCGCTCACGGTGGCATAGAGGCGTCCGTTGCGCACTTCCATGTCTACGGGGTTGGGGCCGACTTCGATTTTTTCCACAACGGTGTAGGCGAGGGTGTCGATTTTAGACACGAAGCCGTCGTTGTTGGTCACGTAGACGTACCCTCCGTGAGCCGTGATGCCTTCGGGAGAGGAGGTGGAAACGGAGGCCGTTTTTTTGCCCGTTTTGCGATCGATGACCCACACGAGGTTACTTCCGTGCATGGCGAGATAGAGTTTCGAGCCGTGAATCACGCCGTCTTGCACGCCGTGTCCCATTTCGATGCCATTGGTCGTGGAGAAGAAATTGTTTTGCTGCGTGTTGTTTTTGAAATCAAGCAACGTGCAGCTGCTCGAAATAGCGGCATACTGATTGCCTTGGTTGAGGACGAAGGCTCCGTTTTGTCCGACAGGCTCGACGGCGGTGGCGGGCGAGTAGTTGTCTTCGTCGTCGGAACAGGTCGCAAAAGCGAGGGCGGCAAAGAGGAGCAAAGATAGATGTTTTAGGTGTTTCATTGCGGTAAATAAAAATTGAGGATTAGAAATGATAAATCAGAACGTATTGCCAAGCGCGTCCGGGCATGGGGTAACGCCGCAGAATTTCATATTGACGGTCGAAAACGTTGGTGATGTCAAGCCGAAGGTCTGCCCGACGGCGCAAGAAGCGCAGACTCTTGGATAGGGACAGGTTGGTTTCCCAATAAGGCGGCAGCCGTGTGGAAAAAGCGTGCTGATGAGTTGCCCAACGCTCGGAAGCTCCAGAAGTCGAAACGACAATCGGCAACCACGGGTTTTCCCAAGCCAAAGAGAGCGAAGCCGTGTGGCGCGGCGTGTAGGCAAGTTGCAGTCCGTAGGTGGCACCTTCGGGGTGGCTGCGATCGGTCACGTTTTGCAGCGAATAGTGCCCGCGAACGACCAACTGCTGTTGCGCCGAAAATCGAAACCGGCCGTGGGCGGTGAGGTCAAAGCCCAAAGCGCGAACGCGATCGAGATTGACCGTTTGCCAAACGACGGGGTTGAGAGGAATGGCCGTGATGCGGTCGGAAACGCGGTTGGAGTAGGCGTCGAGCGTGATGTCGAAATCGGTGAGGAGGGTTTGTTGCGGAAGCAGACGAAAGGTTGTGCCGATGCCCAGTTGGCGTGTCAGTTCGGGGCGAAGCAGACGGTTTCCGTAGTTGAAATAATAGTTTTCGACAAACGTGGGCATTCTGAATATCTCCTTGTAAAACGTGCGCAAGCGCAGCAGCGAGTGTTGCCGCCGAATGAGCGAGCAGGCTGCGGACAAGGAGGGGGTGAGCCGTCGGACATCGGGAGCGGGAGGGGCTGATGTCCCCGGGAAAAAGAGAGGATGGGGCGCGCCTTTTTCAAGCCGATTGCGGTGGAGGTGGAGCAGCAGGCGGCCGGTGATGTCCCACCGCGAGTGGCGATAGCGCGCCGAAAGACCTTGCTGCCAAGAGTGCCGATGCACCCGTCGATCCACCGAGAGGTCGGAGTTGAGGCCGGCGTGGGTGTAGTCGGTGGCGTAGGCCGCTTGCCATGTCTTGCCGAAATCGCGTTGCACCCCAAGGGTGAGATAGGTTTCCCGTTGCCAATATTGTTGCCGAAACTCTCCGCCGGGATACTGTCGGTCGCGATTGACGTAGCGGCTCTCCTGCCAAGCATGTTTGGCGGCGGCCATCCAAGATACGC
This sequence comes from Alloprevotella sp. OH1205_COT-284, assembly GCF_003859795.1. Classification (GTDB taxonomy): domain Bacteria; phylum Bacteroidota; class Bacteroidia; order Bacteroidales; family Bacteroidaceae; genus Alloprevotella. The sequence continues at coordinate 4,450 of NZ_RQYI01000017.1, forward strand.
GCTCGCTTCGGTGGCGATAGGCGCACTGGGCAAACAGCTGTTGTTCGTCCGAAAATTCCGTTCCGAGTTGTGTGTAGAGGGTGACGGGGCCGGGGAGGTGTCGGTGGTTGGCGCGATAAGCCGCTCTGCCCGACAGTTCGTTGCCGCCGTCAAGATACCGGCCTGCCAATTCGCCGTTCCACGTCTGCATGCGGCTGTGTGATCGCCGCTCGCGTGTGGCAGTTCTGCCGTTTTTGAGCAAAAAGGGATAGTCATTGTCGCCGTGCAGAAAGTCTCCCGACGCCGAAATCGTGGTTTTGCCCCATTGCTCCGCCCACGACACAGACGGATTTAACAGTCCGAATGCCCCCATACGCCAACCGATTTGACGAGGCGAAGCGGTGGGAAGGAGGCTCACGGTGGCTGCGCCGAGTGTCCTGACGGGCACAAGAAGTTCGGGGTTTTCCCCCACGGAGAGAGAGAGCGTTTTGATGCGGGACAAAGTGAAGCGTCCGAAGTCGATTTGGCCGTTTTGGGCATCGCCCACGGGCAGACCGTCGTAGAGCACGACGGTGTGGGGAGATCCGAGACCGCGGACGCTCACCGTTTTCAAACCGCCCGCACCGCCGTAGTCGCGAAGGTTGATGCCCGGCAGGCGGCGCAGAGCGTCGGCCGTGGAAACCGCACCGCTTCCGAGCAGTGTGATGCTGTCCAGCTGCCACAGCGGAGCGGCAGCGGTAAGCGTGCGTTTGGGAGCGACGATCTCGACTTCTCCCGGCGTGCGAAGAACCTCGACGGATTGGGCGGCGGCGGAAACCGACAGAACAGCCGCAACGCCCCACAGCCCGATGCGACGAACCGTAAGACTTGCTGAAATCATGAAAATGGCTTTTCGGGCTCTTTCCTCGAAGAGTGACGAAAACGACGAATGTGGCAGGTCTTCTGACTCGTACCCGATTGCAAACGGCCTTCCCGTCGCGACGAATGTTGGCGACAGTGGCGGAAATCGGTGATTTAACCGCAGGATTTCGAGCATGTCCGCAATGCCGCTCACGGCATTGGGAACATTGCACCGTGGGTTAAAACCGATGGTTTGCAATGCGAAGGGGTACACACAGCAGCGGGACTGTACCCGATTTTCACGGGTTTCCCTTTTCATCGCGACCCGACGCCCGAAGAAGACGCCTCGCGACACCGCATTCCGTATTTTCGGGCGAAAGTACAAAAAAAAACAAAACCGACAAAGTCGGTTGAGGGTTTTGCGTTGATCGAAAAGAAAAGGTTGCCCAAACCCGAACCGTGATGTCTGCTCTGTTTTTTTCATGACCTGTGAGGCTTCTCAAAAATAGCCTCCGTTTGTTCCGTGATGTGCCCGAATGCACCTTTGGGTGCGTAGCAAACGCGGTTTTATGGGAGGAATCGCTCGTTGATGCGGGCTTTCCCGATGATTATTTTGAAAATCGTCGAAAACCTACACTTTTCTTTGAAAATCACTGATTTTCAGAAAAATGGAAGTGTATGTAGCGTTTTTTTATCTACACAGCGGAAAGTTAAGTCGATGATATACAGATGAAAACGAATGTAGACGGTTCTTTTCAAAACCTACACTGCCTACATGGTTGCGGTTTCGGACATCCGCACCCTTTCCCGAAGCAGCGTGTAGGTTGTAGAAACGAATGTAGTTAATCGGTCATGTTGTCTACATTCGCATTAGACTGTATTTCTGTGGTTTAATCAAGAAAGTGCAGACAATGTAGATAAAAAGAAGAAAAACTCCCGGTAGAGGCTGGAAGTTGTGCGTTTTTACGAAAAATGCCCTCACTTTCTTTTCGATTTCTCCGGATAGACTTTAATGCGTCGGAATGCATCTTACCTAAGGAGTAGAAAAAACGGAGTAACGAGTAGAAAATTCTATCACGGACCTAAATTTCACCGGCTCCTGCTCGTTTCTCTTCCCGGTGATTTGAACCTCCCATAATTGTCCGAAAGGTCTTTTATCGTATATGGGTGCCCTTTGCGGCCAAGAAACGGACGGAGCTTGTGCAGGAGGCCGTTTGTTTCGGTTTCATCGGGCTTTAAGCCAAAAAGAGAACGCCTCAAACGTAAGCGTTCTCTTTCGGAGGGCATCAGGTTTCGATGAAATCGTCTTGACGCGATATTTCGCACGGTTTTATCGAAAGGCTCAAATCTCTTTTGTGGCTGCGATGAGCCAATTTCTGTCGGTTTCATCGTTGAGGAGCGGAAGCAAGCGTTCCCGAACCCGTTTATGATAGTCGTTGAGCCAAATTCGCTCGCTTTCTTCGAGCATTTCCCGATGAATGGGGGCAATGTCGATCGGGCAGAGGGTGAGGGTTTCGAAGCGGTGGAAAGTTCCGAAATCGGTGGTTTCGCTTGCACCGACCAGTAAAACGTTTTCGATGCGTACACCGAACTTTCCGGCCACATAAATGCCCGGTTCGTTCGTAATGGTCATGCCGGTTTCAAAAGCAATTCGGGTGGCTTCGCGAAGGTCTTTGCGAATTTGTTGCGGCCCTTCGTGTACGCAGAGATGACTGCCCACGCCGTGTCCGGTGCCATGTCCGAAATCGTAGCCTTCGTGCCACATGGCCATTCGTGCTGCCGTGTCGAGTTGCAGGCCGGTCGTGCCTTTCGGGAAACGTGCGCGCGAGAGCGCGATGTGGCCTTTGAGCACGAGCGTATAAACCTTTTTCTCTTCTTCCGTGAGCCGTCCGAGCGGAATGGTGCGTGTGATGTCGGTCGTTCCGCAGAGGTATTGCGCACCACTGTCGAGCAACAGCAAACCGTGGCTTTGAAGTCGGGCGGCGTGTTCGGCCGTGGCTTCGTAGTGAACGATTGCGCCATTCGCGCCATATCCGGCGATAGTAGCAAAAGAAGAGTCGATGAAATCGTGGTTTTGAGCGCGAAAGTCTTTCAGACGTTGTGCAAGGGAGTGTTCGGTTTCATCGGCGATTGTTCCGTTTTCGATTTTCTCGTCGAGCCATCGATGAAAGCGCACCAATGCAACGCCGTCTTGAAGCATGGCTTGTCGAAATCCCTCTTTTTCGGCTTCGTTCTTGATCGACCGCAGGAGCGGCAGGGGATTGTGAAGATAAACGTGCGGGATATGGAGTTTGTCGGCAAGTGTCGAGCAAATCCACTGAGGGGTTTGGGGCGTGATACCGATTGTGGCGGATTCATCGGTGAGCCTTCCGATGAAATCGATCAAACCGTCGTAAGCAGCCACCTCTGTGTGTTGAGCATAGAGATAGGATTTGATTTCTTCGGAAACACGCGAAAGATCGGTGAAAAGGATTGATTTGTTGCGCCCGATCAGCAAATAGGAGATGAAGACGGGGTTGTATTCCACGTCTGAGGCGCGGAGATTGAGCACCCAGGCTATTTCCGACAAATCACTGACCAAAAAATAGTCTGCACAGGTTGTTTCTCCGGTGAAATCGGACATATTTTCGAGTTTGCTCCATATCTTCTCGATTTTCTCCGCAACACTCTCGCCCGTGAACCTTTCCGGCTGTCGATAGACGGGGGTGGAGGGTATGGCGGGGCGGTCTTTCCACAGTTCGGCAAATGGATCGCAACTTTCTGCGAAACGGTAGGAACAGGCCTCATTGTTGAAACTGTCGTAGGCGGATTTGGTGAAAACCTCTTCGTTGCAGGCCACAAATCCTGTGCCGACTTCTTTTTCGAGCCATTCTTGCGGCGTCGGAGTTTCGGGCAATCCTTCGCGCATGAGCACGAAAGGGGTGTTGTTTAATTGCTGTTCGGCCTGCAAGAAGTAGCGTGAGTCCGTCCAAAGCGCGGCGGCGTTGAGCGTCACGACGGCCAAGCCTGCCGACCCGTCGAAGCCGGAAATCCATTCCCGGCATTTCCAATGTTCGGCGGTGTATTCGCTGTTGTGCGGATCACTGCTCGGAATGATGAAAGCGGCGATTTCGCGTTGTTTCATCCACTCCCGAAGGGCGCGGACACGTTCCGTAATGTTTTTCATGACGTTTGATGTTGGGCGTTGGCGTTGATGAGCGGCCGTGTGGTTTCCATGATGGCATACAGCTCTTCGAGGGTTTCGGCTCGAAGCATGTCGATGCGTGTTTGTCGGAAGTTGGGCAGTCCTTTGAAAATCGGCGTTGCCGCGAGGTGTCGTCGCACGTGCAATATGCCGCGATATTCGTCGATGTGTTCCACGCTTTGGCGCACCTGTTCTTTCAAAACGTCGAGCATCCAGTCGGGCGACATGGGGGCGTGTTGCGAAGGAATGATCCGATCGACCGAAAAAGGAACGGCATCGAGCACATCGCGTATTTCTTTGAAAATCCACGGACGGCCGAAAGTGGCGCGTCCCACCATAACGGCATCCACACCGAAGTGCTCGAAAGCGCGTGCCGCATCTTCTCCCGAAGCGATGTCGCCGTTTCCGATAATCGGAATACGGATGCGCGGATTTCTTTTCACGGCTCCAATGAGTGACCAGTCGGCCGTGCCGGTGTACATCTGGCAGCGCGTTCGGCCGTGGATGGTGAGTGCTTCCGCTCCTGCGTCTTGAATCCGCTCGGCCAAATCGGAGATGATGAGGTTTCGTTCATCCCATCCCAATCTCGTTTTGACCGTGACGGGGGTTGTGTGGCCGACCCGATCTGCCACGGCGCGGACGATGTCGATGAGCAGGTCGGGGGTTTGGAGCATGCCCGAACCAGCACCTTTTCCGGCCACTTTTTTCACCGGGCACCCGAAGTTGAGATCCAACACGTCGGGGCGGGCTTTTTCTACCACGATTTCCGCCGCTTCGGCCACGGCACCCGGATCGCGCCCGTAGATTTGAATGACCACGGGGCGTTCGTCGTCGCAAACGGTGAGCTTCTGCAAACTTTTATTGACCATGCGCACAAGTGCGTCGGCGGCCACAAATTCGGAGTACACCATTGATGCCCCCAAACGGCGACAGAGCAGTCGAAACCCGATGTCGGTCACGTCTTCCATGGGAGCCAGCAGGACGGGGCGTTCTCCCAAATCGATATTTCTGATTTTCATTTTTGAATACTGCGATAAAATGCCGCGCCGCCTCCCAACAGAAAAAGAAGCCCGACGGTGAGGCTGAACCACAAGGAGAAACCCGACATCGTTTCTTGCATTTCGGGGAGATGGAAAAGCAACATTCCCAAAGAATTGTTGATGATGTGAGCCGGCAGGCAGAGGCGGAGGTCGCCTGTTTTATGGTAGAGCAATCCGAGGAGAATGCCGAGCAAAAAGGCCGGAACGGCTTGCGCGGCATTCATGTGGACAATGGCGAAAACGGCCGAGCTCGTCGGGATGGCCAACCATGGCGAAAGACCGGAGCGCATGAGGTGTCTTTGGATGCCGTCGCGGAAAATCACTTCTTCCAAGAAAGGGCCGATGACACACACCGCACTCACCGCAATGATGTTGCCTTGCATCTTTTCAAACAATCGCATCATTTGTCCGTCTTCCAAATGGAGCGGTTCGAGCAGGAAGGAAAGCCCGAAACCGATGAAGATAAAGCTAATGACAGCCATGCCGCCGCCCGTGGGAATGCCTTTGGCGAATTTGCCCAACAGATGCTTGCTCGTCAAACGCAGTCGCCAAAGCACGAAAAATATAAAAAGGTTGGCGATCCAAAGCCCCAAACCGATACCGGTGGGAGTGAACGAGGAGAGAGACAGCGAGCCGAGCGAGCCGCCTTGAAAAAGAAAGTCGGAGTTGTCCCACAGCAGAGTGATGACGGAACTGAGCACTTGCGCGCAGAGGAAAAGAAGAAAAATAACAATAGCTTTCAGCATGAGAAGGGGGATGGGTGATTTTCGAGGGTTTATTGGGGCGAACGGCCGCCAAGCAGACGACGTGCTTCCGCTTCGTCCTGTCGCAGTTGGTTTTGCAGTGCTTCGATCGACGGAAAGCGCATTTCCGATCGCAACCGTTCCACAAATTGCAACTCCAAGGTCTGTCCGTAGAGGTTTTGGTTGAAATCAAACAAGTGTGTTTCAATCGTAATGTCCGTTCCGTTGTCAAGGGTCGGTCTTTCTCCGATGTTGGTCATGGCGGCATAGCTTTGGTTGCCGATGCCCACGCGTGTGGCATAAACCCCTTTTGAGGGAACGAGCTTCTCGGTTGCCAAAGGGCGAATGTTGGCCGTCGGAAATCCCAACTTTCTGCCGTTTTTTCGGCCTTCGACAACGATGCCCGACAATCCATAAGGGTGCGTGAGCAACCGCGCTGCCGCTGCCACGTTGCCCTTTTCGAGCAACTCGCGCACGGCCGAAGAAGACAACCGCTCCTCCATGGGATACCGATCGGCATTGAGCACATCGATCCCCAGCGCACGGCCGTATTCGGCATATTGCGCAAAACCCTCGTTCGGATCGGGGCGGCCGAAACGATGATCGTAGCCGATGAGCAGGGTGCGAATGTGCAAACGCTCATATAGGCAGGACTCCATGAATTGGCGCGCGGTGAGGGCGGCCGTTTCGCAAGAAAATCGGAGCATCACGCAAGCATCTATACCACATTCGGCCAGAAGCGCGAGTTTTTCCTCGTTGGTATTGAGCAGCTTCGGCGCATGGTCGTGGCCGAGCACGTGTCGCGGATGTCGCTCGAAAGTCACGACCATGGTGTTTTGTTCCCGTTTCGCGGCCTCTTGTTTGAGCAGGGACAAAACGTGGCGATGTCCGAGGTGGACACCGTCGAAAAAGCCGATGGTGGCAGCAAAGGGCTTGTGCTGCGCATGAGGTTGGAGGGAGATGAGGGTAAAGTCAGTCATTGGTCAGTCGTCCGTCGGCGTCAAAGAATTTCGTCCAACTGCCGCCTGCCGGAGCGAGTCGGGCTTGCAAACCGCATTGGCGCGCAGCTTCGCAATTGGCTTCGGAATCGTCGAAAAACAAGATTTCCTCCGCCGCACAGTCCATGCCTCCGACCACGGCTTTGAAGATGTCAGGGTCGGGCTTTTGCAAGTGCATTTCAAAGGAAAGGAAACATCCGTCGAAAAAGTCTTCGAGGCGATGTCCCTGCCAAGAGAAAAAGTCGCGTTTGCCTTGCTCCCAGTGTACGACGTTTGTGTTCGACAGTACATAGGTGGGATAATGCCGCCGGATGTTGAGCAGCAGTTGCAGCCGTTCTGCGGGGATGCCGACGAGAAAGGCCTCCCAAGCTGCGATGATTTCGGCGTTTTCGAGTTCCGGCCGTCCGGCCAACTTGCGCACCTCGTGGCAGAAACGATCGAGCGAGATGTCGCCGTTTTCGAGTGCCGAAAAAATGCCGCTTTGTCGGAACGTGCCCAAAAAGGGGCGAATGTCCAACCCCAAATTTTCAAAAGCGGCAATGGCGGCATCTTTTCGGAGGTCGACGATGACGCCGCCGAAGTCAAAGAGTAGTTTCATTGCTCACGAGTTTGTAGAGTTTGTCGCTCGGACGCACTTTGTCGGTCACGGGAATGGATACGTACATGCCTTTTTCGGCCGTTTCGATGGCTCCGTTGTTGCCGTGGATGCTGTCGGCTCGGAGATACATGGCACCCGTCGTGGGGCCGATGACCACCAGTTTGTCGCCCACGGAGATTGTGCCGGCTTCGATGAGAAATTCCGCCACGCCGAGTTTTGAAAAATACTTCATGCCCTTGCCCACATAGACTTTTTTCTCCGTGGCCGACGATCCGTATTTTTTGCTCCACTCACCCAGTTTTTGCCCTTGATAGTAGCCGTCCCAGAAACCTCGGTTGAAGACCGTGGCCAATCGTTTGTTCCAATTTTCAACCATTTCATCGCAAAAAGTGCCGTTTTCCACGGCGCGTATGGCCTCTTTGTAGCACTGCACGACGGTATAGACGTATTCGGCCGAACGAGCGCGTCCTTCGATTTTGAACACTGTGACGCCGGCCTTGATCATTTTGTCGATGAAACCGATGGTTTTCAAATCCTTCGGGCTCATGATATATTGGTTGTCGATGTCCAGTTCGACGCCCGTTTCCTTGTCTTTCACGGTGTAGCTTCTGCGACATTGCTGCATGCACTCGCCGCGGTTGGCCGATCGGCCTTGGTTGTCGAGCGAGAGATAGCATTTTCCGCTGACGGCCATGCAGAGTGCGCCGTGGCAGAACATTTCAATGCGCACCTTCTCGCTCGAAGGGCCGTAAATGTTGTTTTTGTCGATGAAATCGGCAATTCGGCGCACCTGTTGCAGGTTGAGTTCGCGCGCCAAAACCACCACGTCGGCAAATCGGGCGTAGAAGCGCAGGGCTTCTTCGTTGGAAATATTGAGTTGCGTGGAGAGATGCACCTCCTGCCCGATCGTGCTGCAATAGCTCAACACGGCGACATCGGCGGCGATGACGGCAGAAATTCCGGCGGCTTTGGCGGCGTCGCAAATGGTGCGCATCATGTCGAGATCTTCGTCGTAGATGATCGTATTGACCGTGAGATAGCTTTTCACGCCGTGTTCGTCACACAGACGAGCGATTTCGTGCAGGTCGTTGATTGTGAAACGGCTCGCCGAGTGTGCCCTCATGTTGAGTGCCTCGATACCGAAATAGATAGAGTCGGCTCCGGCTTTGAGGGCAGCGGCGAGGGATTCGCGCGAGCCCGCGGGAGCCATGACCTCGTATGGCATGGATGGGTTATGTCGGGAGGAGTTGTCGAAAGAAAAAGAAGATGTTGTCATAAGCAAAAAACAAGAATCCAAAGCCGCCGGCCACAGGCGTGGGCTTGCCAAGTCTATATCTCTGCAAATATAGTGAATATTCTCCGAACAAACAATCGGGAGCGATCAAAAGTAAAACCGTCGAATTCTTTTTGCGATTTCGGCCGGAGCTCCGGGGTTGGGGAGAGAACCTCTCCCTCGGCGGACGCTGGGAAAATATCGGGCGGAGCAATGCAGTCTTGCAGGGGCGCACTACATTGGAGGTAGAAAAAACGGAGTCTTAGGCAGACGCGACGGGCTCAGAGGTAGTGAGCGGCAGGAAGTAGGCAAAGCCGATTCTCGCGTACGCGCGCGCGCTTCCCTTATGGTTTGTTTTGCTTTCACTCCTTCCGCTTTTTTGTTTATCTATTTGATATTCCGACACTTATTTGCGAAGGCAAGTGAAGGCAAAAGATGAAACAGATTTTCAAGACACTGATATTCATCGGTTTATGGCGCATTTTTGCCTTCACCTGCCGGATTTTATGAGGCGTGGTGCAGAAAATAGCGGAAGTGAGTGAAAGCAAGTGAAAGGAGAAAGAAATTTTGCCTCCGCTAATGGAGTTCTGATTTTCAGTGCTTTGGATTTTTGAAAAAGGCTTTGCCTTCACTTGCCTTCGCACGGAAACACCAAATAATCAGACGCATAGGCGTTTTTGCGAAGGCAAAACGGCAAAAACAAAAAAAACGGGGGCGGAGAGCACAAAAACAGCCGATTTCATCGACTTCGGGCGATAAGCGTTTTCGAGAGAAGAGGCGGAGGGAAGCAATCGGTGTGAAACGATGCGGAGAAAGGACGAAACGCGATCAGAAAATGTGGCGAAGCTGAAAGGAGAGATCGTTTTGCGAAGAAGCGTCTATGCGTTGCATGCCGGTGCCGATGTGAGGCCGGTCGAACAAGCGGACGAAACTCCACTTTCCGCCCATTTCCCAACGTCGCCCGAAGGAGGCGAATGTTGTGAGAACGGTGGCAACTCCCGTGTGGGCGAAAGCCGAAAAAGCGGTGACGCCTTTGAGTTGCGGCGTGTAGGCATAGAGGCGCGTGTCGTGATCGTGAGAGGAGAAGAGCGAGGCGAAGGCCGAGAGGTGTATGCGTGGCGAGAGCCGGCAGCGCAGACGGGAGGAGAGCATCGCACCCCACACGGGCGTCGGGCGGGTTTGACGGTGGTGGGCTGCGGCGTCGAGTGCCCATTGCCACATCAGACGGCCGAGCGTATGGAGCTGTTGATAGCGCAGGCGATGAGTGGAGATATATTCCAAGTGGCCGCGATGCCCGGTGATGTTGCGCTGACGGGTGCGAAACGAATAGAGAAAACGGCGTGTGACGAGAGGATGCCCCGACCATTCGTATTCGAGGCGTCCGTTCATGCCCGACGAGGGAAGGTCGGCTCGAAAAGTAGGCGAAGGATGATGAAAAACATCGATGAAACCGCTTATTTCGCTCTTTTCGGAAAGACGATGACTGGCTGCGACGGAAAGGCCGTTTTCGTTTTGAACGGTGCTGCCGGCTTGCTCTGTTTGAGCGGAGGGGGCGACGAAACGAGGAGAGAAACTGCGCCCTTGCAACAGCAGTGTCCAGCGAGAATGGGGAGAGAAGCGGAGGCGTTGGGAAATGGCGTGGCGGCCGTGGTCGTCGATGGCGACTTCCCCCTGCCATGCCGTGCCGTTTCGGTAAAATCCGTGGTCGAAGCTCACGCCCGACGCGTAATGTCCGCGAAGGCCGTATCGGTTGTGGAGGCGCGGCGCGGGGCAGATCGGACGGCCGTAGCGCAGGTGCAGGAGGTTGAAGGCGAGATGAAGGCGTCGCGTGCGCCATTCGCCGTGTGCGCCCACGGAGGTGAGCGTCACGTTGCGGCGTCGCTCGATTTCCGTGAGCGATCGGTGCAGACCGCTCGTCTGAAAGGAACGCACGGTGTCGGCTTCGAGTCGCGCGTCGAGCCGGCGGTGAGAAACGAAGGTTTGCCAATGCCATTGCCTCCATTTGCCCGAATAGGCTGCGCCGCGCAGAAATTTCACTTCGTCGGCTGAGGTATGGGGGCGGAGGCGGGTGGGCAGGACGGGAAGGTTTTGAAGACCTTGGAAAGGATGAAAAAAACGGGTACTGCCTTGCAGCAGTCCCAAACCGAAATGGGCGCGAAAATCGCCGAACAGGAGGTGGGCGGAGTTGTCGGGGCGACGATGCGAAAAATAAATCGAGGTGTGGTCGTAGGGGCGATTGCCGTAAGCGGCGAAAGGTTCGCCAATATCGTTTTGCAGCGTGAAACCGTAGCGAATGGTGTTACGCCAAGAATATCGGTGGCGCAAGGTGTTGCCCATGGGAGCACCGAGGTAGTGGCGGCGAGGATTTTTCTTGAATTCATCGACGTTTTTTACGATGAAACCCGCCCTTTTATAGAGCGGGAGGTCGATACGGCCGTCGAGGGTGTGGCGTCCGCCAAGAAAACGCTGCCGCCACGAAGAAGAGGGACGGAGGGTGTCGCCCACGACGACAAAAAGCGAGAGCCAACGGCGGTGTTTGTGGTGAAGGCCGTGGACGAGCATAAGGTCGCCCAAAGAGGAAAAAGCACGAAGTTTTTGCCGATAAGAGAGAATGGAGTCGATTTGGGCGGTCGTTAGGAAATCGAGCGTGAGGAGGTCCTCGCGAGTGGCGGTATTGAGGTTGAAGGGGGAGAGGTATCGCTCTTCGAGGGTTTCGAGGAGTTGGGAGGCAGGGCGGTGCAAAGGCGTTTCGATGTGGTCTTCTTCTTCAAAATCGTCGGCAAGGTATTCGGCCGCGAAGTCTTCCCATGAAATGAAAGTTTCCCGCCATGGCGGCCGTTGGGCGTTGGCGGAAGCGGAGAGAAACGCGAAGCCGCAGACGAAAACGAGCAAAAAGGAAAACTTCATTGTACGGTTGGGGGAGAAGCTACGATGTGCTTTTTGGGAAAAGGATGAGGAAGACGCTATTTCGCGTGCTTTTTCAGCTCGTCGATCCATTGATCGAAAGGAATGTCGCGCGCCACGATCTTTCCTTTGGCATCGACGAAAATGCAACCGGGCACAAAGCGCACTCCGAAAGTGCGGACGAGCGGTGAGTCGAAGCCCTTGCCTTGGCAAATGACGTTGCGAAGGGTATCTCTCTCGGCGGCCTCTTTGATGTGGTCGGGCTTGTGGTCGATCGAAACCAATATCGTTTCCGCTTTTTTGCCGAAGGTGGAGCGGATTTTCCGGAGCTGTTGAAAGAGGACGTAGTTGTTGCCGTCCCAAGAGGCGGAAAAGGCGATGACGGCCGGGCGGCCTTTGAAAGTGGCGTTGTCAATACGTTTGCCGTCAATGTTTTTTGCCGAAAAACGGGGGAGCGGCGAGCCGACCGAGGCTTTCAGCTGCGGACGAAGCCGTCGGTCGAGTTGTTTGAGATAATGATTTTGAGGTTGCGATCGGCGCAAGAGGTCGAGCAAAGCGAGGGCGGGTTGCTGCTTGGGCGTTTTCTGACCGTCGAAATAGTCGTGGAAAACGGCCACGGCGGCCGGCGACGCGGGGTGGGTGCGCACGAATGTGGCGGCTTCCATTTCAGCATCGTTGGGAGATTTTTGGATCAGACGAAGTCGAAATTCGGTGAGCAGTTCGTTGGTGGGCGTTCCGTCTATTTCTATCTCTTTCAGTCGGTTGGCATCTCCGCTGAGGTGAATTGTGGCGCCGGGTTCGGCCACAAGTGTGGTGGTGGAGAAGTTGGGATAGACAAGGGTGAGGAGGGTGGGTTCTTCGAGATGTCGCTCATAGGAGAATTTTCCCCTTTCTATCGTGATGCTGTCGATCCCTCCGCCGTTTCGGGGAGAAGCGTCGTCGGTGTAGGCCATGATGACGGCTTGATTGACACCGTCGATTTTTCCTTCGATGCGTACGGTCTGTCGGTCAGGACGACAGGACGAGAGCAGTAAAGCTATCAGTGGAAAGAGTAAAAACAAAGGTTTCATGCGGAAACGAAACAAATGGAAGAGTGGACAGATGGAAAGATGAGGAAAGAAACCGATGTGAGGGAATGCATACGCCGGTTCGGTCGATGTCTTTGTGAGAAAAAGAGGAACGCAAAGAGCTGTTGCTTTGCGTTCCTCGTATGTTCACATGAGGGGGTTATTTGACAAGATTGCGGAACGCGGCATTGCCGGAGAGCTTGACAAATTCAAGATCTCGGGCGGCTTTGGCTGCCAGCGTGCCGTCGAGCGAAATGGCTTTTCGGAGAGCCGCCACTGCCTCTTCGGCTTGATTGGAGCGAGCGGCGACAATGGCCGAAAGATAGGCCGTGAGGGCATCTGCATGGGCAACGGAGGCCAATGTCTGACGAGCGGCATTGTAGTCCTTGTTGAGAATTTGCGCGAGGGCGGCACTGTTGCTCTTCACGTCCGAAAGGCTTTGGGCGGCTTGTGCATAGTTGCCGCGAGCGATTTGGATGTTGCCCAACACTTCGTTGTAGTTGGCGGCGGTGAGGGCTTTTCCGATGAGGCTTTCGGCTTGGTCGAGATGACCTTCTTTCAGTGCGAGGAGGGCGGCATTGGCGTTGGCTTCCGTGAGATTGCCGGCTTGCGGCAAAATGGTTTTGGCCGCCGCATAATCGCCCTTGGCATAAGCCACCTGTGCAAGGCCGTTGTAAGCGCGCTTGTCGGTGGGATAGATTTGAGTGGTGGTCTCGAAAATGGATTTGCGTTCGTCGAGATCGGAGGTGAGCGTGGCGGCATAGAGAAGCTCTTCCACACTTAGTTTACCCGGTTCGTCTTTGTATTGTTGGCGAATTTCGTCGTCGGTGCGTCCGATCAGGCGGTAGTTGATCGTGAGGCGTGCGCGGCGGAGTTCGGGCAACACTTCGTCAGCCAATTCGCGGAAAGCGAGCGAGAGGTTTTTGATTTGCTGTTCGCGCTCTTCGGGATCTTTATACATGGAAAGAACACGAATGATCACGTCTTTGTCTTGGATGTTGCTTTGTGCGACCAATTCTTGAAAACCCTCCCAGTCTTCGGCTGTGTATTTGGCATCAATGTGGGTGTTGAGTTTGGTGCGTTTGAGCTGTTCCTCCACATATTTGGCGGCGGTGTTTTGGCGATTTTCGGCCAAAGTGGTGTTGAAGTTCAGTGCACCGTCGGGAGAGGCATAAGCCGACACCTGAATGTTGTCGAGGGCATAGCCTTTCTGATCGGCTTTGATTTCTCGAAGCACCTTGACGAAATCTTGTACGGAAGTGGCGTTCAGTTCGCTGGTGCGGATTTTCGCTTGGTTGATGAAGTATTTGATTTGTGCATCTTGCTGTTGTACGATCTGACGTTGGTAGGCGTCGGCGGCCACGGCGGTGTTGGCACTTTCCACCGTGCGGTAAACGAGCTGCGAGGTGGAAACGACACCGTCGGCCACTTTCACGGCCGGAATTTGTACGGATTTCTTGCCAATTTTGGCATCGAAGGTGAGATAGAGTTCGCTTTGCGACATTTCGGGCGTGTAGGCGAAGTTTGACTTCATCACGTAGTTGCCGCCCATTTTATAGGAAATGGTCTGTTCGTTGCCAACGACTTTCTCGCCTTGGAAAGTAGCGGGTTGTCCCACGGCTTTTCCGCCGGCATAGCGAAGTTCGGGAGTGACGGTGACAACGGCTTTTTTCTTCATGTATTTTTCGGGAAAGCGTCCGTTGATGGTGGTTGGCACTTCCTTACCGACGGCTTCGAGGGGAGAGGGGGTAATGGTGAAGTTGTCGGCCGTAAGGGGATTCAGCTTACTGCTGCAAGAGCTCAAAGCTGTGATGCCTATCACGGCCAGAGCGGCGTAAAGGTTTGTTCTCATGTATGTTTGTATTGAGTTTGATTTGCGAAAATGTCCGATGTGAGGAACTTTGGTCGTGTGCAACGCCATCAGGCGGTGTAGCCGTTGTCGCCCCACTTCTTGCCGAGCTTACCGCCCAACAGAAAGTATAGTCCGATGAGGATAAAGGGGATAGAGAGCAGTTGCCCCTGATTGAGACCGATGGCACTTTGCATACCGATTTCCCATGCTTCCTGCACTTCTTTGAAAAACTCGACAAAGAAACGGAATGTGAAAATCGAGGTGAGACAGAAACCGAAATAAAAGCCCGTGCCCACTTTTCGAGGCCATATTTTATAAAAAACCATTCCCACCACGAAAAATACGAAATAAGCAACAGCCTCGTAAAGCTGCCCCGGATGCCGGGGAAGTGTCTCTCCGAGTTTTGCAAAGACCATACCGTATTCGTTTCCGGTGTATTTGCCGACAATTTCGGAGTTCATCAGATTGCCCAATCGAATGCAGCAGGCGGTAATAGGAGTGGCGATGGCGATGTTGTCGAGCACACGCATGAGGCTGATGTGCGTTTTGCGCATATAGATCCAGAGGGCAATCATCAAGCCGAGCGTTCCTCCGTGAGAGGCGAGGCCGGAGTAGCCTGAGAAGTGCCAATTTCCGCCACCGTCCTGACGGATCGGGAGCAGCATCTCAATGGGATGTGCCAAGAAATAGCCCGGATCATAGAGCAGGCAGTGACCGAGACGCGCGCCTATAAGAATGCCAAGGAAGCAATAGAAAAAGAGCGGGTCGAATTTCTCTTGCGGAATGCGTTGCTGTTTGTAGAGACGATAGACGATGACGTAAGCAGCTCCCAATCCGATTGTCCAAAACAGAGAGTACCATCGTATGGCCAAAGGGCCGAAATGAAGTGCCACTTCGTCGGGATTCCAAATCACCATGTTGATATTGTTTTTATGAGGTTGTCGGATGCGGTAGCGAAACGTGTGAAACGTGTGCGAGGTATCCGTAAGGTGAAATATGGGTTGTCGTTACGACTGCGCGTTGATGAAATCAGCGTGCGCGATGGGTAGGTTTATACGTTGAAAAGGAAGTGCATGATGTCACCGTCTTGCACTACGTAGTCCTTGCCTTCGATGTGGAGCAATCCCGCTTCGCGCACGGCGGCTTCACTACCATATTTGATAAAGTCGTCGTATTTGATGACCTGTGCGCGAATGAAACCCTTTTCAAAATCGGTGTGAATGACGCCTGCGCATTGCGGTGCTTTCCAACCGCGCTTATATGTCCAAGCGCGCACTTCCACTTGCCCGGCCGTGATGTAGGTTTCGAGGTCAAGCATTTTGTAGGCCGCTTTGATGAGACGGTTCACACCACTCTCTTCCAAACCCACGTCTTTCAAGAACTCCTGTCTTTCCTCATAGGTTTCGAGTTCGGCGATGTCGGCTTCGGTTTGCCCGGCCACCACGAGGATTTCGGCGTCTTCGTCTTTCACCGCTTCGCGCACCCGTTCCACGTATTCGTTGCCCGTGGCGGCACTACCCTCGTCCACGTTGCACACGTAGAGCACCGGCTTTGAGGTGAGCAAAAACAGATTTTTGGCCGCAATTTGTTCGTCTTTTGTGTCAAACTCCACACTGCGGGCATTTTTTCCTTCGAGCAATGCCGCTCGGATGGCCGTCAGCACCTCATATTCCACTTTCGCGTTTTTGTCGTTTCCCACTTGGGCGATTTTCTCCACGCGTTTGATACGGTTTTCTACCGTTTCCAAATCTTTGAGTTGCAATTCGGTGTCGATGATCTCTTTGTCGCGCACAGGATCCACGCTTCCGTCCACGTGCACCACATTTCCGTCGTCGAAGCATCGCAAGACGTGGATAATGGCATCGGTTTCGCGAATGTTGCCCAAAAACTGGTTGCCCAGTCCTTCGCCTTTCGACGCCCCTTTGACCAATCCGGCAATGTCTACGATTTCCACCGTGGTGGGAATGATTTTCGTCGTTTTCACCAATTCGGCCAATTTGGGAAGCCGTTCATCGGGCACGGTGATCACCCCCACGTTGGGTTCGATGGTGCAAAAAGGGAAGTTGGCACTTTGTGCTTTGGCGTTGCTCAGGCAGTTGAAAAGAGTCGATTTGCCCACGTTGGGCAGACCGACGATACCACATTGTAAACTCATTTAATTTGAAAAATCTTTTTATATATGCGGCAAAGTTACCATAAAAGCGTTGATTTGCCAAATTTCGGCTTTATAAAACCCTCCGCCGTCGCACAAAAATGATTAAAGGCTTGCAAATCTGCCGTTAAACGTGTAATTTTGCTCACAAAATTTATGTAAATATGAAGTTAGCACTAATCGGATATGGCAAGATGGGGCGCATGATCGAGCAGATCGCTCTCAGTCGCGGCCATGAGATTGTTTCGATCATTGACGTGGACAATCCGCAAGATTTCGAGAGCGAAGCCTTTCGCTCGGCCGAAGTGGCGATCGAGTTCACCAACCCCACGGCGGCCTATGGCAATTATCTTCGTGCTTGGGCGCAGGGTGTGAAGGTGGTGAGCGGTTCCACCGGCTGGCTTGATGATCATGAGGGCGATGTTCGGCGTGCTTGTCTTGAAGAGGGGAAGACCCTTTTTTGGGCATCCAACTTCTCGCTCGGCGTAGCCATATTTTCTGCGGTCAATAAGTTTCTCGCCCGCATCATGAACAGTTATCCCGACTACGATGTTTCGATGACCGAAACCCACCACGTCCACAAGCTCGATGCTCCTTCCGGCACGGCCATCACCCTTGCCGAGCAAATCGTAGCCCGACTTGATCGTAAAACCGCTTGGACGAAAGGCGAGGTACACGAGGCTGACGGAAGCATCGGCGGAACTAAGGAGAATGCCCCCTCCGCACTGCGCATCGATGCCGTTCGTCGCGACGAAGTGCCCGGCATTCATACCGTTGTCTACGATTCTCCGGCCGACAGCATCACCCTCACCCACGACGCCCACTCTCGCAGCGGTTTTGCTTTGGGCGCGGTGTTGGCGGCCGAGTTTACCGCCACTCGCAGCGGTCTTCTTTCCACCGACGATTTGTTTAATTTCTAAATATTGCGGTTTCATCGATATTTTTGCAACATTCCTTTCTGCTTTCACCGATTGTCGGATGTTGCTTTTGCTTCGATGAAATCGTTCGTTTTATCTCTCATGAAGCCCGAACGTAAATCTCAATCCCCCCAATGGGTGGCCTTCTCCGTCGTCACCGTTCTCTACCTGCTCTTTCTTTTTTGGGTCGGTTCGTGGTGGGGACTGCTTGTTTTGCCCTTTATCTTTGACCTCTACATCACCCATAAGATCAACTGGGGTTGGTGGCGCACCTCTCCCAATTCGCTCGTTCGTTTTGCAATGAGTTGGGTCGATGCCATCGTGTTTGCCCTTGTGGCCATTTATTTCATCAATCAGTTTTTCTTTCAAAACTTTGTCATTCCCTCCTCTTCGCTCGAAAAAACATTGCTCACGGGCGACTACCTTCTCGTTTCCAAGGTGAGCTATGGTCCCCGCATTCCCAACACCCCGCTCACCATGCCCTTGACGCAACACAATCTCCCTGCCATTTTGGGCGGTGGAAAGAGCTATATCGAGTGGCCGAAGTGGGACTATCGTCGTGTCAAGGGATTGGGGCAAGTCGAAGTGGGCGACATCGTCGTCTTCAATTACCCTTCGGGCGACACCGTCGCCACCAATTTCCCCAATCAGGATTTCTACAACATGGTCTACACCACGGGAGCCCAGGTGCTCGGAGTCGATGAGCCTTCCGCCTCCCTTTCTCCCGAACGTCAGCGCGAAACCTATTCGCTCATCTATGCCGCCGGTCGTTCCGTGTTGGGCAAGGAGTCTGCCGTGGGCGAAATCATCAGCCGCCCAGTGGATCGTCGTGAAAACTACGTCAAGCGTTGTGTCGGCAAGGCCGGTCAGACCCTTCAAATCAAGAACAATCGCATTTATCTCGACGGCAAACCGCAAGCCGATCCCGAAAACGTGCAATATGTTCACTCCGTGCGTTTCAAGCAGCCCCCCACGGTCGATTTTCTCAAAGAAAACCGCATCACGGTCGAAGACCTCTCTCGCAACAGCGAAGGTTTGTTCAGCATGCCCCTCACCCAATCCGTGAAAAACAAACTCAAATCGCTTCCCGAGTTGGGCGAGGTGGTCGCCAAAGAACCCTCTTACGGACAATGGCTCTTTCCGCTCAACATGGCCAAGAACTGGACGGTGTCGGACTACGGCCCCGTTTGGATACCCAAAAAGGGAGCCAAGATTGCTCTCAATCTGTCTAATCTCCCGATCTACGAGCGTTGCATCGCCGTCTACGAAAACAATCGTCTTGAAGTGCGCGACGCACAAATCTACATCAACGGCAAACTCGCTTACGAGTACACCTTCAAAATGGACTACTTTTGGATGATGGGCGACAATCGCGACTGTTCCTCCGACTCTCGGTTTTGGGGATTTGTTCCCGAAGACCACATCGTCGGAAAGCCTCTTTTTGTTTGGCTGTCGCTCGACCCCGACTATGGCCTTTTTGACGGAAAAA
This sequence comes from Alloprevotella sp. OH1205_COT-284, assembly GCF_003859795.1. Taxonomy (GTDB): domain Bacteria; phylum Bacteroidota; class Bacteroidia; order Bacteroidales; family Bacteroidaceae; genus Alloprevotella. Next base: position 23,486 of record NZ_RQYI01000017.1, read on the forward strand.
TTCGATGGAACCGCACATTTAAGTGGGTAGCCGATATTAAATGAATGAAATGAGTTGGAGGAGGACAAGCCCCTCCAACTTTCTTTTTACCCTGCCTGTCGTTTGTTTTCGTTCTTTTTTGACCATGTATCTCCTCTCTTCCGCCTATCTCGCCCCCATTCACTATTACACGAAACTCATCGGCGACCGGCCCGTTGTCGAAGAGCGTTGCGAGCACTATGTCAAGCAAACCTATCGCAACCGCTGTTTGATCGCCACACCCGACGGCATTTTGCCGCTCACCATTCCCGTTGAAGGACGCCCGAAATCGGAGGGCGGAACTTCCAAAACCCCGATGCGCGACATTCGTATTTCGCAACACGGCCGTTGGCGCGACCTTCATTGGAACGCCCTTGTTTCCGCCTACGAGAACAGTCCGTTTTTTCAATATTACGCCGACGATTTTTGGGAAATCTATCGTCGCCCCCATGCGTTTTTGGTCGATTTCAACGAAGCCTTGCAGCATCTCGTCTTGGATTTGCTCAACTATCGCCCCTCTCTGAGCGTCAATCTCGACGGCTACATCGACGCCCGCGCTCTCGGCGACTCCGTGGCAGATTTTCGCGAAACGATTCATCCCAAACGCTCTTTCGCCTTTGATCCTTCTTTTCGCATCATCCCCTATTATCAAGTGTTTGCCGCTCGCACGGGATTTTTGCCCAATCTCTCCGTTGTCGATCTCCTTTTCAACATGGGCTCCGAAAGTCGCATCGTGCTTCGTCAAAGCCTCGTTGCTTCCGTTTCCTCCTCCGCCCCTGCCGTTGTCGAGAGGTAGCATCGGGGGGTAAATCTCCGGATCGGCTGCCGGCGCAACCGTGCTTCCGTGCAATCTTCGGGTGTCGTGTCGATTTTCGGCGCGGATCTTCGTCTTTCGAGTGCCTCCCACACCCTGTTTTTTTGTTTTTTGCGTTTTGCCTTCGCTAAAACACCTATATATTTGATATACAGCGAGTCTTGTGCGAAGGCAAGTGAAGGCAACGCGTTTTTCGAAATGATAACCAATTGAATGTCAGCATGTTTTCGTGAAGGCAAAAATCGTTTTTGCTTTCACCTGCTTCCGCCGTTTGAGAGGGAAAAGGGCGCATTTCGGAGGGTGTGAAAGCAAAATTTGATTTTAAGAGGCTGTTTTTCAGACATTTTGCGGATCTTGCCTTCACTCTCCTTTCACTTGCCTTCGCACAAGACTCGCTGTATATCAAATATATAGGTATTTTAGCGGAGGCAGTGAAGGCAAAAATATGAACATAGGTAACGCGCGTGCGCGCGAGAAAGCCGTTGCGCAAAGATGGAGGAACAGTGGTGAACGAGTGTCGTTTGCGGAAAAAGGTAGGAGGTGGATTTTTTTAGATCAGAGGTAAACGAAACCGGATAAGACCTAAAAACGAAACGAACGCCGATGAGGTTTTCCGTGAAAAGAAAGGCGGAACAAACGGGATCGTTTTTTGCACAGCGAAAAGGCCGTGAAAACAATGCCCGATGAAGGAAATCTTGACAAAGATGAGGAACGGAAAGAGTGATCTTGTCGGTCATGTCTGTGTATCCTTCGCGGAAATGCAAGGCTTTTTGCCGAAGAAAAATTGCCATGATGTTAAAATGCGGGAGCCGAAACAGTAAAAAACAAGTTTTTTTCTTTCTCTATTGTTATATTTGCTGTAAATTTGCTCCCAACATGCTGATTGCTCGAAGAAACCAGACATTGGTGTCGCGGTGAGAGCGAAGTCTTGCCATATCCCGAACTATTCCGAAGAGTTTTTTTTCTATTGAAAACTTTCGTGTTCAACCTTTTGTTGCTTAATCATTCTAACACATCAAAACAATACTTTCTATTTGCTTCGATGACGAGACGGCTTGTTGCCCCTCCGTCGGACATTGAATTCAATCATTCCTTTTTTATGAAAGACATTTTCAAACTTGCACTATTGGCCTGCATCGCAGTTCCCTCAGCGATGCAGGCACAAATGGTTGTCGATCGAAAGATGTATCCGGATTATAGCACAGTGATCCGCCCTGATTCCTCGTTGCTCCGCTATACTCCCAAACGTTCTTCGAGAGGTGTAGTTGCGTCCCCCATCAGTGAACGTCCCATGATGGTGAATAATGCGAATACGAAGCATTTTCCACCTATCTTCAACCAAGATGGCGGATCGTGCGGATCGGCTTCTCGTATCGGTTATATGTTTACTCACGAAATAAACTCTTACCGAGACGCCGATGCTTCTTCTATGCTTAATCGATACCCCACGCACTTCGTTTGGCTGCATACAAGTGGCAACTCGGGCAAGGATCAATTCGTGCAGTTCATCGGTGTCCCCTCGGCACAGACTTATGGCAGCCAAACCTATTCTCCTCTGTTCGGTTATCAAGAGGAAACAAATAACAATTTTGGCTGGATGACCGGTTATGAAAAGTGGTTTGAAGCTATGCACAACCGCATGCTGCAACCCTTTAATCTTCCCATGTCGGTAGAAACGGAAGAAGGTCGTGAGATACTCAAAAATTGGCTTTGGAATCATAACGGTGATCCTGATTTTCATTCCGGAGGTATTGTGGGGATCGGAGTGGCTTCCGGTGGTAATTGGAAAAAAATTCCTGCAACTGATGCCAACAACGCTGCCCATGTAAGTGGAATGTGGTATGTGAAAGAGTGGGGTAAGTCCGTGGATCATGCTCTCACGATTGTGGGCTACGATGATCGCATTGAGTTTGACCTTGACGACAATGGAATAGCCGGTGAAGTCGACAAAGACGAAGTCGGCGCATGGATTGTGGCCAACTCGTGGGGTAACGGTTGGTGTAACCGCGGATTTATCTATTGCCCATATGCTCGGGCAACTCCTGTTCAGACAGAAAATGGAAAAGTGCGCGGCTGGTATCAACCGGAAATCTATCGTGTGCGCAAAAACTATCGTCCGCTTCGCACCATTAAGGTGAAAATGGATTACAGTCACCGATCGGAAATTATGCTCACAGTGGGAGTTGCTTCCGATCTCAATGCCAAAGTACCGGAACGTACTCTTGAATTGGAATATTTTCGTTTTGCCGGCGATGGTAAAAACGGCGATGACATTCCTGCACCGGCGATTCCGATGCTCGGTCGATGGGCTGACGGCAAGTTGCATGACGAACCGATGGAATTCGGTTATGATTTGACCGATCTGACTACCGGATTTGATAAGTCCAAACCTTTGAAGTATTTCTTCAATGTTCATGCCACCACTCGTAGAGATCGAAATAAAACGTCTTCTAATTTGGCAAAAGGTTCGGGACACATCCATTATGCCGCAATTTTGGATTACGAACACGATCATCAAGGTGTGGAAACTCCTTTTTTCCCGGGAGAAAACAAAGTGGTGGAAGTACCCGGTGGCAAAATCACCACCATCACCGCTATTGTATATGGTGAACAATACTATGCACCTCGAAATCTCACTCTCGTTGATGGAAAACTGAATTGGCAAAAGCCAATAAAAAGCAGTCATGCCATAAAGCATTATAATATTTATAAAGATGGCGTTAAAATTGGTACTTCCGAACAGAATACTTATGATTTCTCCGGAGCCGGTTTGTATGCCGTTTCTGCCATATATGAAAACAATGTAGAGAGTTCTAAAATCGTATTCATGGCTCCCGTTCAACCTCAAATAACCAATGTGGCTGCCGATTTGAAAACGAATGGATTTGTTATACCTGATATTTTCAGTAAACATTTCGATCAAGTAACCATAGAATATTGGATAAAACCTCGCAAACTCGTCGATTGGAATAACTCGGCAGGACCGGGATGGGGAAATTTTCTTTGTCATGCAGATCGGTCGGGTGGTTTCTCTGCCGGCTGGAACACCAATGGAGATCGTGTAAGAACGGCCGATGGAACCTTGCGTAAGAATGTTTGGACGCATGTTGCTATGGTCGTGGCACGCAGCACTTTCCGTGTTCACATCAATGGTGGAACTGCCACTTATATCACAAGCCGAAAATACTCGGGTTTGGGAGGATTCGGAAATCTCGTTTTCCATGCCGGAGGCAATTCTGCCAACGACGCTGTTTATGATGAAATCCGCATTTGGAGCACTGCTCGCTCCGGCTACCACATCCGTGATGCCTACAAGAGTGAATTTAGCGGAGAGGTTATGCCTACTGGACTTTTGGCTTATTATAAAGGTGATATCATCGACATCAACGGTGTGCCTCACTTGCGTGATTGTGTAGGCGGACATCATGCTCCCATTAGCAATGAGATGGCTTCGAATTATGAGCAAGTAAACAATGAAAACGTCTTCAAGAAGGGTGTAGATGCGAGTGTCAACCAGAGCAACACCAAAATTGTTACGGCCAATAAAATTATAGCCGGACAGCCTACCGAAATTTCTGCCACATATTCCGATGCTGTCAGCTCTCTTGTGTGGACGATAGAAGCCGCAGGTTTGCACAATGTCAAGACTGCTGCACCTATGGTTGTCTTTCCGAAATCCGGTAATTATACCGTTACACTCACTGCATCCAGTTTCGATGGTAAACAAAAAGTGATTGTGAACAAAGAAGTAAAAGTTGAGGAGGCTCCTGCACCAGATGCTACATTTGTGGCCTCAATGTCGCAAGTCGCAGCCGGGCAACGCATCAGTTTTATTCCCAACAAATCAATCGACGGTTATTTTTATCAATGGGATATGCCCGGGGCAGAACTTACATCGTCAAATGCCATAACAGCTGCAACTCAGTATAATCTATTTGGTGAATACACTGTTACTTTGACCGTAACATCTCCCTCCGGAGAAACTGCCACTTCTTCTCAAAAAGTGAAAGTACTAAAAGTTGCTCCTGAGGCCGATTTTCGCATAAAAGATCCAGTTGTACTCAAAGAACAAAAAACCGGCTTTATCGATGCTTCCAAGTTTAATCCCTCCTCTTGGACGTGGTTGATCAAGAGTAACGGCATGAGCTATGCCGCAAATGGGCAAAACCCCAATTTCTCAATCGATGCTCCCGGCGTCTATGATGTAACCCTGATGGTCAAGAATGAGGCAGGTGTCAGCACTAAAACAATGGAAAGAGCTTTGACCGTAGTAAACGCTCTGTCTAAAAATGGTTTGAGTTTTGGGCAGAATGCTCGAATCAAAATGGAGCAAGTGCCCATCGCCAAAGATTCCGAAAATATCACCGTGGAATGGTGGATGAATCCCGGAAAACTGGTCGACGACTGCTGTGGTATAGGTGACCAAGAAAGCACTTTCTTTATCAAAGTCGATGCCATCGGAAAACTCATTGTGTATCGCAACGGACGCAGTGTGATGTCCTATACCGATGTGGTGATTCCCGGTCAGTGGCATCATTATGCTGTGACCTTTGAAAAGAATATTGTACGCATCTATCGTGATGGCGTTCAAATGCGCCAAGGCGTCATTGTGGGCAAATTCCCCGATATGACTCAATTCAACATCAGCAGCGATGCCGCCCCGATGAATGGACAAATCGATGAGTTCCGCATTTGGGGGACTGCACTTAGTGTGGAGAAGATTAGAACCTATGCCAATGAACCTATCATCGACACGAAAGCCGCAGAAGAAGGAAAAGACAAACTCTTGCTTTACTATGATTTTAATCAGAACGGAGGTGCTGTAGAAGATCGTACCTCGACCGGCAACAAGGGAATTCGCACCGGATTCGGCCCTGATGGAGATGCATGGGGACTTTCGAACGGAGTATTTAGTTTGAATTACGAGGCCACCGTGGAAGACGTTACCTCCAAGTATCTGGTTAATTATAGAAAATCGTTTGCCCACACAACCAAGCAAATCAACAATACACAAAGCGGTCGCTGGTATGAGTTGAAAGATTGGAAATTGGAGAACACCGCCACAACGGAAGACGGAAAGATCATTTCGGGTGTGCATATGGACAAACAAAAGAACAATTGCTTCACCTTTACTACCGGATGGGATAACTTCCCTAATTTGGCCAATCACAAAGCCTATCAGGTGGTGACTCTTCCTGCCGGAACTTATACATTCGTTTCGATTTACGATGGTCAATATGGCGGTTCGGCCATGGCTTCCTATTTGGTTGCGGCCATAGGAGGAACATTGCCTGACACCGACATGCTTGACAGTAAGGCTCTTGCCTACGGTGAAATGACGAGTGCGGGATCGAATGCCGTAAATTCCGTAACGTTTACCTTGCCGGAAGAAACGGAAGTGGCTCTCGGGCTTGTGATCAACATGAGCGGCAATAGTATTGCTTCCATACAGCAATTCAAACTCATGTACACACCGCTCGGCCAGCTGAATGCCATCGGAGAAGTAGAGGCAGATATTTTGAAGAACGGTCGTGGCGAATTGTATGATTTGAGTGGTCGCCGCATTGCTCAACCACAAAAGGGACATATCTATATTCAAAACGGACAACGCATCTTCGTGAAATGATCCCTGACAAACTGCAACTTGGGTTGTAGTTGATAAGAAACTTTCGCAGAGGCTGTGTCGCAATCCATTGACGATTCGACACAGCCTCTTTTCTTGTCCGTTTGAGACAAAGAACACGATGCCGTAGCACTCCTTTTTGTTGTATTAATTTCATTCTTGCATTTATTCATAAATCCCGTATATCCATTTTGCTACTTTTAGAGTTTGCAAAATGAGGAGATACGGAGAGTCGCCGAACGAAAATTGCTCAAAATAGCTCAATTTGCGCAGTCCACTGCTCACAAAGGCAATTAAAATATCGGAAAGTGCTCTTTTTAGGCTTTTTCCCTTGGCAATTATATTGTAAAAAGTACTTTTGCAATACAATTGGAAAAACATAAACCGCTTTCTTTATTATATTCTACGCGATTTAATACACATTTACCACATAAAATTACAATTATGAAATTATCCAATACCGTTGATAACTTCGAAGGTTTCACTTGGAAGCGCGAAATCAATGTACGCGACTTCATCCAGCACAACTATACGCCTTACGAAGGTGACGAGTCTTTTCTTGCAGGTCCCACCGCCAACACCACCGCTCTTTGGGATAAGCTCAGCGAGATGTTCAAAGTGGAAAGAGAAAAGGGACTCTATGACGTGGAAACCCGTCTTCCCCAAAGCGTGACGACCTACGGTGCCGGATATATCGACAAAGATAAGGAAGTGGTGGTAGGTTTGCAAACCGACGCTCCTCTCAAACGCGGTATCTTCCCCAAAGGCGGTGTGCGCATGGTGGAAAACGCCCTCAAAGCCTATGGCTATGAGTTGGATGCTTGGACGAAGGAAATCTACACCAAATACCGCAAGACGCACAACGAAGGTGTGTTCTCGGCTTACACTGCCGACGTGCGTGCCGCACGCAGCAGCCACATCATCACCGGACTGCCCGACGCTTACGGCCGCGGCCGCATCATCGGCGACTATCGTCGTGTTCCCCTCTATGGTGTGAACAACCTTATCGAAGAAAGACAACGCTTCATGGAGCGTCTTGACATCCAAGAGATGACCGACGACTGCATCCGTCAGCGCGAAGAGGTGACAGAGCAAATCAATGCGCTCAAAGAACTCATCAAGCTCGGCGAAATCTATGGCTTCGACCTCACCCGTCCTGCACAAAACGCTCGCGAAGCCGTGCAATATCTCTATTTGGCTTATCTCGCTGCCATTAAGGATCAGGATGGAGCTGCCATGTCTGTCGGTCGAGTGTCTACGTTCCTCGACATCTACATCGAACGCGATCTTCAAGCCGGAACGCTCACCGAAGAAGAAGCGCAAGAACTCATCGACCAATTCGTGATGAAGTTGCGCATCGTTCGCTTCCTCCGCACTCCCGAATACAATGCCCTCTTCTCCGGCGACCCCGTTTGGGTGACCGAGTCGATCGGCGGTATGGGTATCGACGGACGCACCATGGTGACCAAAACTAGCTTCCGCATTCTGCATACCCTCACCAACCTCGGCCCCGCTCCCGAACCGAACCTCACCGTGTTGTGGAGCACCCGTCTTCCCCAAACGTGGAAGGATTACTGCGCGAAGATGTCTATCGCCACTTCGGCCATTCAATACGAAAACGACGACCTTATGCGCCCCGACTTCGGCGACGACTACGGTATCGCCTGCTGCGTGTCTCCCATGAAGATCGGTAAGCAAATGCAGTTCTTCGGTGCTCGCGCCAACTTGGCCAAGTGCTTGCTCTATGCCATCAACGGTGGTCGCGACGAAATCAGCGGAAAGCAAGTTTCACCCATCTTCACGCCCATCACGAGCGAATACCTCGAATACGATGAGGTGATGGAGAAATTCGAGCAGATGATGCGTTGGCTCTCCAAAGTGTATTGCAACGCCCTTCGCATCATTCACTACATGCACGACAAGTACAGCTACGAAGCGCTTGAAATGGCTCTTCACGATGGCGACGTCATTCGTACCCGTGCCAGCGGTATCGCCGGTCTTTCCATTGTCACCGACTCTTTGGCCGCCATTAAGTTCGGTAAGGTCAAGGTGGTACGTGACGAACGCGGCTTGGCTGTCGACTTCATTCAAGAAGGAAGCTACGTGCCCTTCGGCAACAACGACGACAACACCGATGCCATTGCCCTCATGGTGACTGAGAAATTTATGGAATACATGCGTCAGCACGACACCTATCGCAACTCCATTCCCACGCAGTCGCTCCTCACCATTACTTCCAACGTGGTGTACGGAAAGCACACCGGCAACACGCCTTGCGGCCGTCGTTCGGGAACACCTTTCGCACCCGGTGCCAACCCCATGAACGGACGCGACACCAAGGGAGCCGTTGCTTCGCTTGCTTCTGTGGCCAAACTTCCCTTCCACCACTCACACGACGGTATCTCCTATACTTGGGCCATCTCTCCCGCCACACTCGGTAAGGACAAGGGACAACAAGTGGAAAACCTCGTCAATCTCATGGACGGCTACTTCACTCCCGACGGTGGTCAGCACCTCAATGTGAACGTCTTCGACCGCGACTTGCTCTACGATGCAATGGAACACCCCGAGAAATATCCTCAGCTCACCATTCGCGTATCGGGCTACGCCGTGAACTTCATCAAGCTCACTCGCGAACAACAGCTTGATGTTATCTCCCGCACCATCAGCAGCTGCTGCTAATCCGCGCTGCTCATCTCTGATAAAGCCGACACCCAAGCGCAAATCGTGCTTGGGTGTTGTCTTGCTCGCTTTTTGGCTTTTCCTTTGCGTTTCTGTTTTTCGTTTCTCTTTTCTCCTGCTCCTTTTCTCTTTCGATCCTCTTTTTGTAGTCGAAAAGTTATACACACCTCTCTATTCTGCATAGCATAACATGTCTGACCAACCCATTATCGGCCGCATACACTCTTTTGAATCCATGGGCACCGTTGACGGCCCCGGACTTCGTTTCGTCACTTTCCTGCAAGGTTGCCCCATGCGTTGCCAGTTCTGCCACAATCCCGATACTTGGGAAATAGGCGGAGAAGCCAAACATCTGTTCACCCCCGAACAGCTGATGAAGGAAGTTCGCAAATACAAAAACTTCATCAAGTCCGGCGGCGTCACCTGCACCGGCGGCGAACCCTTGGTGCAAGCCGAATTTGTGGAGGCTTTCTTCAAACTCTGTCATGCCGAAGGGCTTCACACTGCCCTCGACACTGCCGGAGCGGTGTGGAACGAAGCGGCACGTCGCGCTGCCGCCGAAGCCGATCTCATTCTGTTCGACGTTAAAACCGTTGATGATACGCTCCACAAATCCTACATCGGTGTTTCTCGAAAGAACAACGCCGCCTTTCTCGATTATCTTCTCGACATTCGCAAGCCCGTTTGGATACGCCACGTCGTCGTACCCGGCATCACCGATCGCGACGATCGCCTGCATGCCGTCGGTGCGTATTTGGAGAAATACGCCTCCATTATCGAGCGCATCGAAGTGCTGCCTTATCACATTATGGGAAGCTACAAATATGAAAGTATGGGCATGAAGTATCCGCTCGAAGGTGTCGAACCGCTTTCTCGTGAACGTGCCGACAATGCCGTGCGTATCTTCCGTGAGCATCTCGATGTGAAAGTAGTGGGTTGATTGTGCGGATGTCGGTTCGTTTCATGTGGTTCACATGGGGTTGAGGCGTTTCCGAATGTGAAAAGAACTTGTCTTTCGGACAGCTTATCGGTCTTAATGTATAAGAATAAGCAGTTTTATCCCTAAATTTGCAGCTGAAACTCATTCTTCTCTCTTCATGATTCATCAATATGATTTTCTTGTCGTCGGTTCGGGTGTTGCCGGCATGAGTTATGCCTTGCAAGTGGCCGAAGAGCGTCCCGATTGCCGAGTCGCATTGATCTGCAAAACAAACATCGAAACCTCCAACACCTCCAAAGCCCAAGGCGGTGTTTCGGCAGTGACGAATTTCGAGGTCGATAATTTTGAAAAGCATATCCAAGACACCCTTGTTGCCGGTGATCATCTGAATGATCCCGACGCGGTGAGGTTGGTGGTGGAGAGAGGTCCCTCCGGCATCGGTCGTCTTGTGTGTTGGGGCGTCAATTTCGACCGCAAGAAAGACGGAACTTATGATCTGCACAGAGAGGGCGGCCATTCCGAATTTCGCATTCTGCACCATGCCGACGACACGGGGTTTGAAATACAGCGCGGACTCATCGAAGCCGTTCGTCGGCAAGCGAACATATCGGTGCTTGAACGTCATTTCGCCGTAGAAATCATCACGCAACACCATTTGGGCATTGAGGTGACGCGTCGCACTCCCGACATCGAATGTTACGGTGCTTATATTCTCAACGAAAGCACCGGCAAGATCGACACCTTCCTTTCGCGTGTCACCGTTTTGGCCACCGGAGGTTGCGGTGCGGTCTATGCCAATACCAGCAATCCGACGATAGCCACCGGCGACGGCGTGGCCATGGCTTATCGTGCAAAAGCAACCGTGCAAGACATGGAGTTTGTGCAATTTCATCCCACCGTACTCTATAATCCTGCCGAAACTCACCCGGCCTATCTCATCACCGAAGCCATGAGAGGCTATGGCGGTATTCTCCGGCTGCCCACAGGCGAGGAGTTCATGCAGAAATATGACGAACGCCTTTCGCTTGCTCCGCGCGACATTGTGGCGCGTGCCATTGATGCCGAGATGAAGCGTTGCGGTCTTGACCACGTTTGTCTCGACGTCACCCACAAAGATCCGGAAGAAACAAAACGTCATTTCCCCAATATCTACGCCAAGTGTATGAGTCTTGGCATCGACATCACGCAGCAATACATTCCCGTTGCGCCTGCCGCCCACTATCTTTGCGGCGGCATCAAGGTCGATCTTTCCGCCCGTTCGAGCATCAAGCGGCTGTATGCCGTCGGCGAGTGTGCCTGCACAGGCCTTCACGGTGGAAATCGTTTGGCCTCCAATTCGCTCATCGAAGCCGTGGTCTATGCCGAAACCGCCGCCGCACATTCATTAGAACATCTTGACGAATATCGGTTTCATGAGCACATTCCGGAGTGGAATGACGAGGGAACGCTCTCCAATGATGAGCGCGTGCTGATCACCCAAGCCGCTCGTGAAGTCGGCCAGATCATGTCGGCCTATGTGGGCATTGTGCGTTCCGATCTCCGTTTGCGTCGGGCGTGGGTGCGACTCGATCTGCTCTACGAAGAAACGGAGGAGCTGTTCAAGCGCGTCACCGCCACCCCCGAACTTTGCGAACTGCGCAACATGATCAACGTGGGCTATCTCATTGCCCGGCAAGCCATGGAGCGCAAGGAAAGCAGAGGTTTACACTACACCATAGACTACCTCAAACCCCAACGTCCGTAAGTCCCCTTTCCCCGCCCCGAAAGAACAATGTCCGCCCTCCCCCGATGCGTTGCAAATGCACCGTCGTTTGTGCGCCGTTTCTTTTCGGATAGTTGTTTTTTGTCCACGTCAAAAGAAATCTGTATTTTTGCTCCGCTGAAATTGCACACAAATACTATTTTTGCGCCAAAAGAATAATCAACACATCAATCGATATGAGTGAACAATTAAAGAAAATCAAGCAGCTCGTCGAGCTTCGTGAGAAAGCCCGTCTTGGTGGCGGCGAAGTGGCTATCGACAAGCAGCATGCCAAAGGCAAAGCCACGGCACGCGAACGCATCGCCCTCCTCGTGGACGAAGGAAGTTTTGAAGAAATGGATATGTTCAAGCTTCACCGTTGTCATGATTTCGGCATGGAGAAGAAGCAATATTTCGGCGACGGCGTGGTGTGCGGCAGTGCCACGATCAATGGCCGTTTGGTTTATGTTTATGCCCAAGACTTCACCGTAAACGGCGGTTCTCTTTCCGAGACGATGGCCGAAAAGATATGTAAGGTGATGGATCAGTCGATGAAAATGGGTGCTCCCTGCATCGGCTTGAACGACTCCGGCGGCGCACGCATTCAAGAAGGTGTGAATGCCCTTGCCGGTTTTGCCGAAATTTTCCAACGCAATATCGAAGCATCGGGCGTTGTTCCTCAGATTTCGGGCATTTGCGGTCCTTGTGCCGGCGGTGCGGTTTATTCGCCTGCCTTGACTGACTTCATCGTCATGCTCGAAGGCATCTCCTATATGTTCCTCACCGGCCCCAAGGTGGTGAAGACCGTGACGGGCGAAGATGTTACCCAAGAAGATCTTGGAGGTGCCGGTGTGCACGCTAAGAAGAGCGGTGTGGCACATTTCACCGCCAAAAACGAAGAAGAGTTTGCCGCTCTCATTCGCAAATTGCTTTCGTTCATCCCTCAAAACAATCATGAACGTGCGCCTCGCTTGGAGTGCAACGACCCCATTGACCGAAAGGAAGACCGTCTGAACAGCATCATCCCCGACAACCCCAACCAGGCCTATGACATGTATGAAGTCATCGGTGCCGTGGTAGACAACGGAGAGTTTCTCGAAGTGCAACGCGATTTCGCACAAAACATCATCATCGGTTTCGCCCGTTTCAATGGCGAGAGCGTCGGTGTCGTGGCCAATCAGCCCAAGGTCTACGCCGGTGTGCTCGATGTCAATGCCAGCCGTAAGGCCGCTCGTTTCGTGCGTTTCTGCGATGCGTTCAACATTCCCATCGTCAGCCTTGTGGATGTGCCCGGTTTCCTCCCCGGAACCGGACAGGAGTACAACGCTGTCATTTCTCACGGTGCCAAACTTCTTTATGCCTACGGCGAAGCCACTGTCCCCAAGGTGACCGTCACCCTTCGTAAGAGCTATGGCGGCAGCCACATCGTGATGGGCAGCAAGCAGCTCAAAACCGACCTCAACTACGCATGGCCTTCGGCCGAAATCGCAGTGATGGGAGCCGGCGGTGCCGTGGCCATTCTCAGTGCCAAAGCCGCCAAAGAGCAAGAAGACCCCAAAGCCTATCTGGCTCAAAAGGAGAAAGAATACAACGACCTCTTCACCAATCCTTACAAAGCGGCCGAATACGGATACATCGACGATGTCATCGAACCGCGCAACACCCGTTTCCGCATCTGCCGCGCCCTTGCGCAACTCGCCACCAAGAGCGAGAGCCGTCCGGCCAAGAAGCATGGCAATGTTCCTCTTTAATCCGTTGTCGCAATGAAAACTTTTGAATACAATTTCGGAGGCAAAACGGTGCGCATCACTTTCAATGAGCGTCGCGGCATCGTCACGGCAGTCGAAGAAGACGGCCGGCCTTTCACTCCCTGTGAGGATCGCATGCCTATCTATGCCGGTTTGATCTGTCTTGCCCTCGCCCAATATGAGATAGAGGAAGTACACGACGATGAAACCGAAATCATCACCCTCGACCACAAACGAACGCCTTGGAACAATCCCACGCGTCAGTTCAATAACGATTCCTACTTTAACCGATAAGAAACCATGAGAACATATAGCTATAACGTAAACGGCGCACGCTACGATGTGACCATCGAGTCCATTCGCGATCAAGTGGCCAAGTTCAACGTCAACGGCGTGGCTTTCGATGTGGAAATTCTCGGTGCTCCGCTCACCGAAGGCGATTTGCCCGAAGTGAGTGCCGCCGCTCCTGCCGCCTCAGTTTCGGCTCCCGTCCCTGCTGCCGCTTCGACTCCCGCCGCTCCTGCGGCCAAAGGTGCCGCCGGCGCCGGCACACCCGTCAAAGCTCCGCTTCCCGGCGTAGTGACCAAGGTGCTTGTAGCCGCAGGTCAAGCCGTCAAAAAGGGAGAAACCGTCGTTGTCTTGGAAGCCATGAAAATGGAAAACAATATCACCGCCGAATGCGACGGTACCGTGACCGGCATTTGTGTTGCCGCCGGCGACAGCGTGATGGAAGGCACGACGCTCGTCACCATTGAATAAACAAACGGCTCTGTCGCTTTCGAGCCTGCGGACTACCGCTTGTTCTCGTGGAGCAATTCTGCCGACAGCATTCGCAATCGTGTCGAAATCGAAAGGTTTCGACACGATTTTTTTTAATTTGCATCGGACTCTGTGTCGACGATGCCTTCTTTCGCTTAGCTTGATTTTCCGACATGGAGAGGCCGCAGCAATATCTCTCAAAGCAACCCCAAGCAAGACATCAATGGGCGAACGACCTCCAATCCGGCGAACACCACCTTTGAGGTAGAATTTTCTGCCTCTGAGCTAAGAACAGCTACCTCCCGGAAAAGTAGAAAAACAACTCCCCCTCGCGCGCACGCGCGCGTTCCCATAGCATCACTTTTTGCCTTCACTGCCTTCGCAAAACAACGCAATCCCATGAGTATCAGCTTGTTTTTAGCGAAGGCAAAGTGAAGGCAAAACAAAAAACATTTTCACAAACGTCTGTCCTTCAATCCATTGGCTCGTTTTTTTGCTTTCACCGCCCCGAAATTGAGTGTTTTTTCTCCTCAACAGTGAAAGCAGGTGAAAGCAAAAGGGTGATTTTGCCTTCACCGTACATACTCTGATTTTCAACTATTTGAAAAATCCTCCAAACTTTTGCCTTCACTTGCCTTCGCAAGAAACGCACTAAAAATCAAAATGATAATCGTTTTTGCGAAGGCAAAACGGCAAAAACAAAAATATAAGGGAAGAATACAGCCAAAAAGGGCGGTTTCATCGGAAAGGCAACAATGCCGGAAACGGTATCCGGAAGTCGGAACGGGTAACGAGAACTTATTGTTGGGAAAAGAGGCAGCATTGGGGAAGCACAGCACGGCTTATTGGGGGATTTTGCAGAGGCCTCATAGATAAAAGAATTGCTCAAATACAGAAGAAGATAAACAGAAGGCCAAGACAAAAACTCGATTTTGAAACACCCAAAGCTGAGTTCTACAAAAGAATATCATAATTTTGCACTTGCTGGTTGACTCGACGAAGACAGTACACTCTCCCACTCTTTCAACATTCTCTTCCTTTCTTCGTATCTTTTCGTATCTTTTCGTATCTTTGCAGCAATCATATACAAAAACAACACATACTTAATAATGGCACAAGAAGACGTTTTCAAAAAAATCGTATCCCACTGCAAGGAATACGGTTTTGTATTCCCTTCCAGTGAAATCTACGACGGTCTCGGCGCGGTGTACGACTACGGACAACTCGGCGTCGAGTTGAAAAACAATATCAAACAATATTGGTGGCAATCCATGACCCTGCTCAACGAAAACATCGTGGGCATCGATTCCGCCATCTTTATGCACCCCACGATCTGGAAAGCCTCCGGACACGTCGATGCTTTCAACGACCCCCTCATTGACAACCGCGATTCCAAAAAGCGTTATCGCGCCGATGTGCTCATCGAAGATCAAATCGCCAAATACGACGAGAAAGTCGAAAAGGAAGTGGCCAAAGGTCGTAAACGTTTCAAAGAAAGTTTCGACGAAGCACAGTTTCGCGCCACCAACGGCCGCGTGCTCGAAATCATCGCCAAGCGCGACGCCCTCCATGCTCGTTTTGCAGAAGCCATGAACGCTTCTGACCTCGACGGACTCAAACAAATCATCGTCGATGAAGAAATTGTCTGCCCCATCAGCGGCACTCGTAACTGGACGGACGTGCGGCAGTTCAACCTCATGTTCAAAACCGAAATGGGCTCCACCAACGAGGGGGCAAGCACCATTTATCTCCGTCCCGAAACCGCACAGGGCATCTTCGTAAACTACCTCAACGTGCAGAAAACGGGACGCATGAAGATACCTTTCGGCATCGCCCAAATCGGAAAGGCTTTCCGCAACGAAATCGTGGCACGGCAGTTCATCTTCCGCATGCGCGAATTTGAACAGATGGAAATGCAATTCTTCGTCAAACCCGGCACCGAGCTCCAATGGTTCGAACATTGGAAAAACAGCCGCATGGCTTGGCATCAGGCACTCGGTTTCGGAGCGGAAAACTATCGTTTTCACGACCACGAAAAACTGGCTCACTACGCCAATGCGGCCAGCGACGTGGAATTTCGCATGCCTTTCGGTTTCAAAGAGGTTGAAGGCATCCACTCGCGCACTAATTTCGACCTCTCCCAACATGCCAAGTTCTGCGGAAAGAAAATCGAATATTTCGATCCCGAAACCAACGAGAGCTACACGCCCTATGTGGTCGAAACCTCTATCGGCGTCGATCGCATGTTCCTCAGCGTGATGTGTCACAGTTACGAGGAAGAAGCACTCGAAAACGGCGAAACCCGCACCCTCCTCCGTTTGCCGGCAGCACTTGCTCCTGTCAAACTCGCTATTTTCCCCCTCGTCAAAAAAGACGGACTGCCCGAAAAAGCACGCGAAATCATGCACGATCTGCAATTCCACTTCAAGTGTGCCTACGAGGAAAAAGACTCTATCGGTAAACGCTATCGCCGACACGACGCAATCGGCACTCCTTTCTGCATCACCATTGATCACGACACGCTCAAAGACAACTGCGTCACCATTCGCGAACGCGACACCATGCGCCAGGAGCGCGTCAAAATCGAAGATCTGCGCGGCATCATCGAAGAGAAAGTGTCGATCACGACCCTGCTCAAAAAGTTGAAATAAAAACCGCGCCTCTCCTGCCCAACCTCATCGGTCATGAAAAAAATCTTTCTTTTTCTTCTCCCTGCTCTCCTGCTGCTGACGGCATGCTCCGAAAGCGACAACAGTTCCACCGAATACGACAACTGGAAGGCTCGCAACGAAGCCGCTTTCATCGACACCCTCCGCATGGCCACACAAACCATTGCCGCGGCCAAAGCCCAATGGGGGGAAAATTGGGAGCAACACTGCGATTGGCGCACTCTGCGCAGCTACACCCTCGGCACGGGAGCACAAGCCACATGGAAAGACTCCGTGGCCGTCCGCGTGATCCGCACCGGAACGGGCAGCGGCACACCGCTCTACACCGACACGGTGAGCGTGGTCTATGTCGGTCGCCTTATGTCCACCCCTCAAACGCCTTCCGGTTTGCTCTTCGACCACTCGCCTCACGTAAACAGCCTGACCTCGGGCTATCGCCCCGAACTGGCCTCTCCCGTCCGCTTTGCCGTCGGCAATCTGGTGGAAGGTTTCAGCACTGCACTTCAACACATGCACATCGGCGACCGTTGGCGTGTGTTCATGCCTGCCGACATGGCCTATGGTTCGCGCAGTGTGGGCAAGGTAATTCCTCATTCGATGCTCGTTTTCGACCTCGAATTGCGTGCCTATTGGCGTGCCGGCACCCGTCCCGACCTGCCGTGACCTCCTCTTTCGCGACGGTCATTGGCGAGAAGTCACTATGATACTGTCTACACACTTCATCTGTTTCGCTTTCATAATAAACAGATGAAGTGTGTTGTTTTTTGCTCGAAATCCTCTTGAAGTCAAGCCGACTCTACCCTGCCTGACTTATCGCCGCTCTTTTCAACAGGCCTGTTCTCGTTGTCGGGAGCGACACTTGTCTTTTCGACGAATAAGGTTTATCCAATCCTTTTTTCCATATATCCTTCTTCCTTTCTTGCAAAAATGAATTTAACGATGTACCTTTTTCGTAGACTTATCATCTTTATTTTATACTTTATGAACTATCCTAAAAAAATGGTCGGCAAGTTTCTCGCCGCAGCAATCGTTGTAACCTCTCTCACTTCTTGTTATTCTACGACAACTTGCGTGGGTACGCTTCCCGCCGACGCTCCCATGGTGAAAGTTAATTCAACCAAGAATCATTTCTTGATTTATGGCCTTGTGCCCATATCCAACACGAAGATAGAAGACAGTAAGTACGTTGGCAAAAGCAAGAACTATCAAGTAAAGAAAAGTCTAACCTTCATTGACGGTCTGATCAATGTGCTCACTTGGGGAATTTACACCCCCAGCACCACGTATTATTACCTGCCTTATGAAGGACGCTAATCCGCAGAATTAAAACCCAAAGAAGAGGATGCCTCAAAACTAAAACAAGTGAAATCCAATCTTTCATATTATTAGTTTTCACTCCTCACATCAACAAAAAGACAACCGCAAACATCGAGTTCCACTCTTTGATTGCGGTTGTTTTTTTACAAAGATAAGTTTGGTTTTATTGCTGTCCGGTAAACGTCAAAGCCGAAGCAGATGGGACGGCAAATAAAATGAAAGGAAACAAAACAACAAAAAACAGAAAGGCGGAAAACAAAACGTGTCCGATTCGGTTACGACCCAATCGGACACGTTGTCATTTTGTTTGCTTATTCTTCGCGGCGGCGAGGACGACGCTCACCCTCCCCTTCACGACGGGGGCGACGAGCAGGACGCTCCTCCCAGCCTTCGGGTTTCTCGGTGAGCACCTTGTGAGAAAGGCGGAACTTACCGGTCTTTTCATCGATTTCGAGAAGTTTCACCTTAATGGTGTCGCCTTCGCTGATACCGGCGTCTTCCACCGTTTCAAGGCGATTCCAAGAAATCTCCGAGATGTGGAGCAGGCCTTCTTTCGAGGGCATAAATTCCACGAAACAGCCATAAGGCATGATGCTCACCACTTTGGCATCATACACTTCTCCCACTTCGGGAATGGCCACGATGGCACGAATTTTTGCCACGGCGGCATCGATGCTGTCTTTGCAGGGTGCGGAAACTTGAATTTTGCCTACACCGTCCACTTCGTCGATAGTGATCGTAGCTCCCGTTTCCTCTTGCATGCCTTGAATGATCTTTCCGCCGGGGCCGATGACGGCACCGATAAATTCTTTCGGAATTTCAAAAGCCTCGATGCGGGGCACGTGGGGTTTGTAGTCTTCGCGGGGCGCATCCATAGTCTTCATCATTTCGCCGAGGATGTGTTCGCGTCCGGCCTTGGCTTGTGCAAGTGCACGTTCGAGGATTTCGTAAGAAAGTCCGTCACACTTGATGTCCATTTGCGTTGCGGTGAGTCCTTTCAGCGTACCGGTCGTTTTGAAGTCCATGTCTCCGAGGTGGTCTTCGTCGCCCAATATATCGGAAAGCACGGCATATTTTTCTTCACCGGGATTTTTGATCAATCCCATGGCAATGCCCGAAACAGGTGCCGTGATGGGCACACCGGCATCCATAAGGGAAAGCGTTCCGGCACACACCGTGGCCATTGATGACGAGCCGTTGGATTCGAGAATGTCGCTCACCACACGCACGGTGTAGGGGAAGTCGGCGGGAATTTGTCCCTTCAAACCGCGCCAAGCCAAGTTTCCGTGGCCGATTTCGCGACGACCGATGCCGCGCGATGCGCGAGCCTCTCCGGTAGAGAAGGGAGGGAAGTTGTAGTGCAACAAGAAACGCTGATAGCTCTTGTCGAGCACGTCGTCCACCATTTTCTCGTCAAGTTTCGTTCCGAGCGTGGTGGTGGTCAGGCTTTGGGTTTCTCCGCGGGTGAAAATAGCCGATCCGTGGGGGCCGGGGAGCGGATTGACTTCACACCAAATGGGGCGGATGTCGGTGGTTTTGCGTCCGTCAAGACGAATGCCTTCATCGAGAATGCAACGGCGCATCGCATCTTTCTCCACATCGTGATAGTAGCGGTCGATGAGTGCGTTCTTTTCTGCCAACTCGTCCGCAGTCAGTTCGGTGGCCGTTTCGGCATAAGCCACTTTGAATTCTTCGCGCACCGCTTCAAAGGCTTCCGCGCGAGCGTGTTTTTCGAGTGCTTGTTTCGTGATGTCGTAGCATTTCTGATAGCAAGTCGTTTTCACTTGTTCGCGCAGAGCTTCGTCATTCACTTCGTGGCAGTATTCGCGCTTCACATCCTTGCCGAGTTCTTTCGACAATTCGATTTGGAGGCGGCACATGGGCTTAATGGCTTCGTGTGCCACTTTGAGAGCTTCGAGCAATGCGCTTTCGGGCACTTCTTTCATTTCGCCTTCCACCATCATGATGTTTTCTTCGGTGGCGGCCACGATGAGTTCCATGTCCGCACCTTCGAGCTGTTGGAAGGTGGGGTTGATGATGTATTCACCGTTGATGCGTGCCACGCGAACTTCCGAAATCGGAGCTTCAAACGGAATATCGGTGCAAGCCAAAGCAGCCGAAGCGGCAAATCCGGCCAGAGCGTCGGGCATATCCACGCCGTCGGCACTGTAAAGGGTGATATTTACATATACTTCGGCATGGTAGTCGGAGGGGAAGAGCGGACGAAGCGCACGGTCTACAAGTCGAGAGGTGAGAATCTCGTAATCGCCGGCACGGCCTTCGCGCTTCGTAAATCCTCCGGGGAAACGACCCACGGCCGAATACTTTTCTTTATAATCGCATTGGAGAGGCATGAAATCGGTGCCGGGGGCAGCTTCTTTGGCACCGCATACGGTAGCAAGAAGCATCGTGTTGTTCATGCGCAGCATCACTGCGCCATCCGCCTGCTTCGCGAGCTTACCGGTCTCGATACTGATGGTGCGCCCATCGGGCAAAGAGACTGTTTTTGTGATAACGTTCATCTAAATGTATAAATTAAATATGTAAAGGTAGCTGAGTTGTATCGAAAAGACAGACTTTCTCTCGGAGAAAAGCAAGAAAAAACAGCTCTTTTCGGTTTCGACAGGTAAATCTCCGCAAAAATACTAATTATATTTGAAAATCAGAGGCTTTACGAGTATTATTTTTTGAAGATACGTTCCAATCCTTTCCGAATGGATTTCATTGCAATTTGCGCAGGATCGATGAAATCGGGATCTGCCCAAAACAGCATTTCCACGTCATCTCCTGCAAAAAGGTCGGTTTCATCGTCGATTTCGACTTCAAAAAACGAATCCACCGTGTGCACGTCAAAACCTCCGTAAGGATAGACATTGGGCAGGGAGAAAAGATGGCGCACGATACGCCCCTCCGCTCCTGTTTCTTCTTTCACTTCGCGCAAACATCCCTCTTCCAAACTCTCGTTCAAATCCACGAAACCACCGGGCAGATCGAGCAATCCCTTTCCCGGCTGTCGGTCGCGACGTGCAAAGAGCACTTCGCCTTTTGCATTGCGAATTACCGCCACCGTGGCCGCAGAAGCATTGCAATAGAAATTGAAGCCGCAATCCGTGCAGCGTTTCGACCGATCGTCGTGACACACGAATCGATCACTGCCGCAAACGGGACAAAAACGAAAATCTCGAAGAGGGTGTTTCATGAGAAGGTGTTTCAAAAGAAGAAAGGAAATAAAAGACCGAACATCGGCGGATATTGGAAAGAACGACACTTCTTCGCAGGCAGTTGCTTTCTCTTTTGAGCTCATCCGTTCATGCCCAACGCCTGCTTATCTCCGATGAAACCGACTATTTATAGATCAAAACGGAAATATTCTCGCGGGCATACACTTCCGCGGCCAATGCCTGCAATTCTTCGGCCGTCACGGCTTCGATACCTTTCATCACGGCCGCCACATCACGATATTTTCCAAAATGCGCATACGTCTTGGCCAAAGCTACCGAATGCCCTTCCCGATTATCGCAAGAAATGCCGATTTGACCGCATATTTGTGCTTTTGCCGCTTTGAGTCCGGCGGTGCCAAGCGGTTTGCCGATCAAGCGTTCCATTTCGCGCATCACCAGTTTTCGGCATCGCTCCACATCGGCGGCGTCGCAACCGAAGTAAATCGTCCAATATCCCGTGTCGGGATAAGAATTGAGATAAGCGTCGATGCTGTACACCAAACCATGCTTTTCCCTCACCGCCATGTTGAGGCGCGAAGTCATGCCCGGGCCGCCCAAGATGTTGTTTAAGAGCAAAAGCGCGAAACGCCTCCGATCTCCGCTTCCGAAAGTCGGTGCTCCCATTACCACATGCGCCTGATGCGTTCCTTTTTCCACGACGCGAAAGAAAGGTTTGACCGGATGGGCAAAAGGGTGTGTCTTCTCGATGAAATCATTGTATTCCGTCTTCTCGTCCGTTTTCATGCGGCGAGGAGAACGGTGGGCTTTTTCGAGCGCACGAACGATTTTCCCGAAATCGCAACGTCCATACAGGTAAAACACACAGTTGTCGGGACGATAATGCGCATCGACAAATCGCCGGGCATCGGCCGTGGTATATTGCCGAAGCCGATCGGGCGTGCCTAAAATATCTCTTCCCAGCGAGCTTCCTTCAAAGAGCATTTGCTCGAATTCATCGAAGATCAGTTCCGAGGGAGAATCTCGATAACTATCGATTTCATCGACAATCACCTCCACTTCCTTGTTGATTTCGTTTTGCGGATAGATGCTGTGAAACACCATGTCGGTGAGCAAATCGACCGCTTTCAAGGCATCTTTTCGCAAAACGGTGGCGCAATACACCGTTTCTTGCTTGTTGGTAAAGGCGTTGAGATCGCCTCCCACCCGTTCGAGATAACGGTTCACTTGCGACGCACGGCGGCGGTGAGTGCCTTTGAAAGAAACATGCTCGATGAAATGCGCCATTCCATGGTCGGCCTCATCTTCGTGACGTGTGCCGGCACACACCAGATAGCCGCAATAGACCACTTCCGAGTCTGAGGGTTCAAAGATGATGCGAAGGCCGTTTTCAAGCGTTGCGGTAGACATTAGTTTTATGATGAAATCGAAGTTTTTGAAATCAGTGACGAAAGTATTTCCCGACGACGGGGAGCGATGAAATCGGCAAATCCCGCTTCACCACATAAACGGCGAAAGCAATCAAGCAAACACTGTTGAGCGCGATTTCAAGCCATTTTTCGCCGATAAATTCACCGAAAAAGAGCATAAGCGAGAACAAGATTGCCGCCAAGGCAAGATAGCCGAAGATAGCGCGCAACGGGTAGGGAATGGGAAAATATCGCTGTCCCACGAAATAGCTCAACAACATCGCCGTGCCGTATCCGGCCACCCCTGCCCAAGCACATGCCATATAGCCGTAGAGAGGAATGAAAAAAAAGTTGCTCGCCAACAGCACCGCGCAGCCTGCGCCCGAAAACCATGCGCCCCAAATCGTGCGATCGGTGAGTTTATACCAAAACGAGAGGTTGAAATACACGCCCATCAGTATTTCGGCCGCCATGACGACAGGCACGACTTTAAGCCCCTCCCAATAGTCGGAACCCATGAGATATTTCAGCACATCGAGATAGGCCATGACGGCAAGAAAGGCAAACAGCGCAAAAATGATGAAATACTTCATCGTCAGTGCATACAACCTCTTATTGTCGGTGGAATCGCCATTTTTAGACGCGGCAAACACAAATGGCTCGTAAGCATAGCGAAAGGCTTGCATGATAATGGCCATGATCATGGCAATCTTGACGGCCGCACCGTAGATGCCGAGTTGCACCTTGCCCTCATGTTCGGGCACCAAACGGGGGAATATCATTTTGTCGGCCGTTTGATTAAGAATGCCGGCCAAGCCCAACACGAGTATCGGCCACGAATAGCCCAACATGCGCTTCAACAACGAGAAGTCGATGCGCCAACGCACTCCCGCCAACTCTCGACGAAAACCGAAAGTCACCAACGACGTGCAAACGAGATTGATGGCAAAAACATGCCCCACCTCCACCTGCCAACCATCAACGACAGCCGGGAGGAGCAAAAACACAATGAGGTTGAGCACGACGTTCATCCCGATGAAACCGAGTTTCAAAGCCGCAAACTTGATCGGGCGACGCAAATAGCGCAAATAACAGAAGGGTATGGCCTGAAAGGCGTCGATTGCCACAACGGCGGCCATCATGCCGATATATTCGGGGTGGGCGGCAAAACCCAAAGCGGCGGCCACATCACGGAGATTGAGCAACACCATGCCGACAAACGTCAGCGACACCGCTCCCACGGCAATGAGCGCAGTGGTATAGACACGCTCGGGATCGGGCTCATCGCTGCGATTGAGAAACCGAAACAAGGTCGTTTCCATTCCGAAAGTGAGCATCACCAACAAAAAGGCCGTGTAGGCATACACCTCGGTGATCACCCCGTTGCCGCCGCTGGCTGCCGCAATGACATGGGTGTAGAGCGGAAAAAGCAAATAGTTCAAAAAACGCCCGACAATGGAGCTAAGGCCGTAGATAGCCGTGTCTTTGGCCAACGATTGAAGAGAAGCCACGCGAATAGTGCAAATTTAGGAAATAAGAACGAGCCCCCGAAACCGGTTGCCAAACAAAAGAAAATGCGCTAATCGCCGGCGTCGAGGACGCAGCCAATCAGCGCATTGAAGTTGGGTCACCGGGATTCGAACCCAGAATGACAGAACCAAAACCTGTAGTGTTACCATTACACCATGACCCAATTGCGAGTGCAAAAGTACGACATTCTTCGCAATCTTCCAAATTTTATTTCTTCTTTTTTTACGCCCAAGGCCAAAATTCGTGGTCTGGCTGGGGAAACCGTCAAGTGCGACACCATTTTTCTTGATTAAGGCCTCTGTGAAATCCTCCTAATATATTTGAACACATTTCACCAAGGAGATAATTCAAAAGGAGTAAAAAGTAGAAAAACTATTACTAAGATCGTGGACTATACGGAATACCTACTAATGTTCGCTAACAGAGACCTCTGCAAAATCCCAATGTTGTCCTAAACGTTTTTCGAGAAAAACCCAAAAAGGAAGTAAAGCTAAGGCAGAATGAACTACCTTAGCAAAGAGCACCACCTCTTTTACTTCCTATGGCAAATATAACACTTTTCGCACAAGCAATCGGTAGACTCCCGAAATTGCGGAAACGGCATATCGTGGTGCTGTCGGGAACGCTGTCCTCCAAAGATAATCCCAAAACCGCATGAAAGAAAGGCGGTCTTTGATTTGCTCCTCCACTTCCGGATCGCTCAAACCATACCAAGTGCGCAGAAATTCTATCTTGAAGAGAAGGATACCCTCATAAGAGGGACGTCCCGTTGAGGAACTTCCTTTCGTATAGACTTGCTCGATCAATCGGGCAAGAGGTTTCCAATCGATGAGTTGATTGATTTGAGAAAAGAATACATCTTTTACTT
>NZ_RQYI01000018.1 GCF_003859795.1 Alloprevotella sp. OH1205_COT-284
CCCCGGCCGCGAGGCAAACCCACGGTGTTTTTCATAGATTAGACCCATGAAAAACAAAACTATTTGTTGCACTTCGATTTTGAAAGTACACATAAAGCCCTCGAATACGGAACATACGTCCGAGCCATTACGCTTCAAGGAAATGTCCTTCGGTGGTATGCAACCCTTGAAAAAGCGGTTGCGCAGTTCCAATCCTCCTGCATTATTACGAAAGCCGATGGCATAATATCGTTTGCCATGCACACGGTATCGGACCTCCTCGCAGTTGGGTATGGCAACGTGGGCATTGATTCCTCGTTCTTCCAGATAACCCAGCAGTCTTCTATTGAATAAGGGACGCTTCCAAATATCCTCAAAGACGGGTTCTTTCTCCACTTTTCTTTGCGGTTGCTCCAAAGCAGGTAGCGGACACGCTCCGCTCTTTGCAATGAAAGCTGCCCGCAGGAGAAAATCACCGCTTCCGATAAACTCTCCCGCCAAGTCGAAGATGTCGCCCCCTTTGCCGATTCCAAAGTCGAACCATACGTTTTTATTCGTATCGACCTTGAACGAGGGTGTCCGTTCCGTGCGGTAAGGGGCATTGTACCAAAGAATGTCGCCTTTTTGCTTTTTGGGCTGAATCCCCATTGCGTTCAGGAAGCCCGCAATGGGGATTTCTCTCATCTGTTGCACGTCCATCAGTCCAGCATGATTTTCAGCCCGACACCGTACTGCGTATGGAAACGTCCCGTAGAGCCTCCCCACAGGCAACGCTCCCTGCCATAGAGCAGTAACACGAATCTGTCCGTCAGATAGGTCTCCGTCTGCAAGGTAACGGCACCACCGTAGATAAAGCCGTCCTTATTGCGCAGCGTCGAGCCGTCAAAGAGCCGTTTCTCTCCGCCATTGACCGTCTCATAACCCGCCAAAGCGGAAATGCCTGCGGAGAGGAAGAAGGTCTTGCTGCCGTCCGAAAGCACACCAAAGAAGAAACCTCCCTCGCCCGTGAACTGCTCCGTAGGAATACCGCTTTCCCGATAGGGTTCGTATCTACGGAGATACTCCGCCCCGAACACCCATTGGTGTCCGCCTTTCGTGTAGGTGGCAAGCGCAGCCCCGAACGAGTATCCTGTCTCATTCTTTGAGGAAGCGGAATAAAAACCGTCCGCCATGCCTGCGGTCAGGCGTATGCCCTTCATCTTGGGCAGACAGCGTTGGGCGTGTGCCTGCCCTGCAAGGAGGGCAAGCATCACGATAAACAGGAAAAACAGATACTTTCTCATACTACTTCACTTTGAGTTCGTCAATTACTCTTGCACGCACAAGGTCTTCATTCTCCACGACAAAGGATTGGTGTCTTCCTCCGTTCTTCTCGTGCATCTCCACAATGAGATGCTTGTCGTCGGGGATGGTGAACTTCTGAAGCGTGAACACCGTGCGGCCGCTCTTCTGTCCCGGCACACAGGTAACATAGTTGTAGGCACGCAGCGGAAGCAGCACCTGCTCCTGCATGGCGGTCTGCTTGGCGACCTTCTTGTCCACGATCTTGAAAGTGATGAAGTCGATGTCGAACGGTACGTTGGACTTGTTGCGCAGTTCCGTATGGAAGTATAGCAGTCCGTTGTGCGAGTACACCCCCTTGAGCAGGTACTGAATACCGAAGGACTTGCTGCCGATGTGCTTCACCGTCCGCCTGTCCTCCTTGTGAATGGATTTCATGATGAGCCTTACCAGCATCGGGCTTTCGCTTCCGAGTTCCTTGAGATAGACCTCCATCGCGTTGTTCGGACGGTTTACGCCCGAACCGTCGTGGATGAAGTCCGCCATTTCCACATTCAGAAGCAACGGCTCATTGGCATACTTGACATTGAAGGTGTAAAATGCCCCGTCTTCGGTGATGACGCTCATGTTCGTCTCCTCACGGAAGTCCTTGACCGTCGCTTTCACACGGATAACGTTTTCCGCTCCGTCCGCCTTTCCCGCAATGAGATTGGGCGAACCCAAATCGACATAGCGCACGGCAGACGGAAAGATGATGTGCACCGTCTTGTCGTAGGTGATTTCCAAGCCGTGGGGCGGTATCATCCGCTCGAAGGCAATCTTTCGGGTCAGCCCCTGATAGAGGTCTCCGCTTGAAGTCGTTTCCTGTGCGTTGGCACAGATTGCGCCCAGCATCAGGGCGATGGCTAAAACTGTTCTTTTCATTTTTACTTTGGATTAAAGTGGTGAATAATAAATATGAATTACTTGTTTTCCGGTTGATAGAGCAATACCTTATAGCCTGCCTTCAAATGCACCTTGACGGTACGCATTTTCTTGGCGAAATACTGACTCGTTCCCTGTATCAGTCCCTTGCCGAGATCGGAGGCAAGCTGTGCCCCCGCATCGGTGGAGATGTTCACGCTGCTGCCTACGGACGTTCCCATGTTTGCGGCAATCTCCTTGGCGGCACTGCGCTCCATCGAGCCGGGAATGAATATCCCCGCCTGTCCGTCCGTGTCATAGACCGACAGCTCTACGGGTAGGATGTTCCCGCGATATTCCAGTGAGGTAATGAGTACGTTCAGACGTTCGCCCTGTACCTTTGCCACGCCGACGACAAGGGCATTACGCGGTATCTCCCTGTTTGACACCTGTATCGGTTCCAAGAGACGGAAACGCACTGTCTGACCTTCCATAACCGTCTGGTTGTTATGCACACAGGCTGAGATGGTGTTTCTCTCCGTCTGTGAGGCTGTCCCGATAGCAGTTTGAAATAGGAAATTTCTCTCCTTGACATATTCGGAGCGGAAAGTCGAGTCGCTCATCGGCTGCGCCAGAGCCGACACCACTTGCTCGCTCACAGGGGCAACGGGAAAAGCTGTCGCCTTGCCGTTTCGAGTGGTTGCAACCGCTTTCCTTTCGGAAGCCGTCTCCCCATCCGAAAGCAATGCCTTACTTGACAATTGCTGTCCACCGCCCGACGGCATATACTTTGCCGCCAACTGATAGGACTTTTCGAGCAGAGCCATCTGGTCGTTTACAGTTATGGCAGGCGACTGCTGTTCACTGCTTATGCGGGCTTCTAACTCTGTCAATCGGGCACGCAGTTCCTCTTTTTCAGGGTCTTCTCTCGGTGCCTCATAGAAACTGCCGAGCGTGCGGTTGATGTCTTGATAGGCGGATGCAGAGGCGTGGAATCCGGCTTGCGAAGCAGCGGTGTGAGAGCCGAAGCCGTTATCTCTTTCTGATGCGTCTGCCTTCAAAGCCAACTCTTCGGAACTCTGTGCCGGTTGTCCTCCTGTCATTTCACCGAACATGGAACTGAGGCTTTGCATCGCCTGACTTCGTTCCTGTTCCTTCTGTTCCATTATCTCCTTCTCGTAGGCTTTCTTCTTGTCACCGATCAGTTCGGCTGCCATCGGGTCGGGCACTTCCGTGTTGAAGCCCTTTACCTGTTTCTCCTCTTCTTTCTTCGAAGGAGCAAAGATGAGCCACATGGAGCCTGCAAAAAGCAGGAACATCAGGGGATAAATGACAAACTTCTTTCGCCTTTGTCTCTCTTCCTCCGTCAGCTCAGGTGAGGTGCTCGTATCGGAGGTTGTCTTTCTTTTGAATGGGTACATAATCGTAATACTTTAATAGGTTGATACTGTCGTTGGGATAGAGCCGCCTTACTTCTGGGGCTTCTATATGCTTGATTATCGGTAGCGATTCCTCTTCGGAGTGTCCGTCACAGAAGATGCGATACAAACCGTTGAAGAAAACATAGTTGGCAAGGATGGCGAAAAAGAGAAGCATCGTCAGGACGACACACAGCCTCAGATGAGTGGGGATGCGTCCGCACAGGCGACGGAGTCTTGCCTCCGCTCCCTCTTGCATCATTCGGAACAGACTTTTCTTTTTCATCGCTTACGGGTACTGATGTCCTTGTTCTCCACTATCTCGAATCCCTCGATATTGAATCCGTTCGGATTGTCGTCGCTGCGGCTCGTATTCAGCAGGCGGCAGATGGTGACGAGACTGCGCTCGGTCACGTTGGTGGCACGGATAATCATTTGTCGGGCATACGTCCGTACCGCATAGGGATAGCGGTCGAAGTCGCAAAGCACGCTGTCCACCTGCACGACCTGATTGATGTTTCCCGCCACGATACGGTTGTAATACCCTTTCTCGGAGAAATCCCGATAATAGTTGTAGGCACTCTTGTCCGCCAAGAGCAGCGCACGGGAGATATTCCCCTCAATGGCACTCTTGTCAGGCGAAAGGGTGAAGAACAACTCATGGAAGCGGCGCACGTGCTCTTTTGCCTCAGCAGGTCTGTTCTGCGACAGATCCTGCGACAGGGCGAGCATCAGCGACTTGCCGCCATCCAACACATAGATTTTCTGCCTCTGGGCTTCGGCAAAGGAGTAGGCACTCCATACCGAATAGCCCGCAAGGGCAGCACACAGGCAGATGACGACCAAGGTAAAGAGGCGTATCTGTCTGAAACTTGTTTCGATATTCTTTAATGACTTAAATTCCATAGTTTTTTAGTTTTGTTCCGATGGTTCGGATGATTGGTTTCCTCCCCGATGAAATAATTTCCCGGCTATCTCTCTTCCCTTGCTCCCTGCATAGTTCATCATGTTTCGTGCGTGTCCTCCGGCGAAACCGCCAATGGCTCCACCTACGGCACCTGCGATACCGGCGCCCTTTGCTGCAGCAAGTCCCACGTTCTTGCCGTAGTTACCTGCACCTCCTGCCTGTATCACCCAGCCCGCAACGGTCGGAATGGTAAAGTAACCGATAATACCGATAATCATGAAGACAAGGTACACGCCGTTCGAGGCATCTATCGTGTAGGTAGGGTCGTTTTGCAACTGTGTGATGTCGTGCTTGAGCATCAGTTCCTGTATCTTGGCCAGCATCGAGCTGAACAAGTCCGCCACCGGCAGCCACAGATAGATGGAGATATACCTCGTAAACCACTGCGTGAGGGTACTCTGAAAACCGTCCCACACGGAGATGGCAAAGGCTATCGGTCCCAAGATGGAGAGGACAATCAGGAAGAATGTCCGAAGCGTGTCAATAAGCAGAGCGGCAGCGGCGAAAAGCAGTTCTAAAAGTTCCCGCACCATATTGCGAATCGATTTCTTCAGATTATACATACCTCGCTCCACATACATCCCCGCCATCGTTGCCATGTCCGAGGGAGCGATACCGAGTTCATCCAGTTTCTTGTCGAACTCCTCGTTGCTGACCAAATAGGCTGTTTCGGGATTTTTCACCATCGCCTCGTACTCCAGCTTGTCCCGTAACTTGCGGTATTCGTCCAAGCTGAAGGTCTGCTTTTCGAGCATCTTGTGTGTACCCTGTACAATGGGACTGAGCACTCCGTTGATGGTGTCCAAGACCATCGGGAAAAAGAGGATACAGAGACCGAGCGCAAACGGACGGAGCAACGGATAGACGTCAATGGGTTCGGCACGGGCAAGCGTCTGCCATACCCGAAGTGCCACATAGAAGAGTGCGCCCAAGCCCGCAATGCCTTTGGCGACGCCTATCATGTCGCCGCACATCGGCATCATCTCCGTATAAAGAGTACGGAGAACTTGGTGCAGGTTGTCAAATTCCGCTCCCATACCTACCAATACCTTTCGTTATCCGTTCCATAGAGCGAGAGCACCCGGTCGGTGTCCTGCTGTTTCTTGGCTCTGAGATAGCTCACGGAGATGTTCTTGTTCGTGTAGTAACGCACGAGATTGCGGTAGTCCCGTACCTCCTTGTAGCAGCGATCCACCACGTCCATACGCTCCTTGTCGGTCATCTTCAGCGTGGTGATGTTCACCACCTGCTTCAGTTCCTTGAGCAGGTTGTTGCTTTCTCCGAGCAGTTTGGTATAGCCGTTGGCGATGGCAACCAGCTCCTCCGGGCGGAAGTTCGGGTCGGAGAGCATCTTTTTGTAGTTGTTCACATAGATGTCGGAGATTTCCCCGACCATCAGGATGGTCTCTTTCACCCGTTGGGCATCCCGCACGAGGTCGTTCACCTTTTTCAGGGCATCGTAGTACTTCTTGCTCTCATTATAGAGTTTCTCCACCTCCTTGAAGTTGTCGAGCGTGTTTTTGACCGTCTTGGAGGTCTGCACGATCTCCTTGGTCGTGTTGATGATGCTCTGTGCAAGGTTGGTAGGGTCAGTGACTACCCATTGAGCGTGTGCGTTGCCTGCCAAGAGGCAACCGCACGTGATAAGCATTAAAATTCTCTTTCTCATTTTACGTTGGATTTTAGTGTGATTATTCTTTACTATTCTTCTTCGGCGAGCTGCCTGACGGCAAGCTCCATGTTTCCGCCGAGTTGCCCGGCACGGGCGAGCACGCGCATCTTCTCGGTCTCTTCTGTCGTGTAGGTAAGGTATTCGGCTTTCGACACTTCGGTGGCATAGACGGCGGACTGCACGCCACCGAGTCCGATCCACACCTCCTTGTACGACCGTGTGGCATCGTTGCTCTGGTTGATGGAGAGTATCTGTCCCCGTTCCTTGTCCGTCAATCCCAAGAGTGCCTGTATCTGATCGAACTTGTTCATGTACTTGCGCTGGTCAAGCAGTATCTTGCAGTCGGAATTGTTGATGATGGACTCCTTGACTACGGGAGAGGAGATGATGTCGTCCACCTCCTGTGTCACCACGACCGCCTCGCCGAAGAACTTTCTTACCGTCTTGTAGAGGTATTTTATATACCCTGCCATATTCGCAGACGCAATAGCCTTCCAAGCCTCTTCGATAAGGATGACCTTCCGTATTCCTTTCAATCGTCGCATCTTGTTGATGAACAGCTCCATAATGATGATGGTCGTGATGGGGAATAGGATGGGATGATCCTTTATCGCATCAATCTCGAAGACGATAAAGCGGGCGTTAAGCAGGTCAAGCTGCTTGTCCGAGTTCAGCAGATAGTCGTACTCTCCACCCTTGTAGTACGGCTCCAGCACGTTGAGAAAATTGGCCAAGTCAAAATCCTTTTCCCTGACTTTTTTCTCACGAAGCAGAGCCGAGTAATCGGTGGTGAGGTATTCGTAAAAGCTGTTGAACGAGGGTACGATGCCGTCGTCCGTCTTGATGCGCTCGATAAAGAGCGACACGGCATTGGAGAGGGCGACCTCCTCCGAACGGGTGGCAGGCTCGTTGTCCTTTTTCCAGAGGGTCAGCAGCAGGGTTTTGATGCTCTCCCGCTTCTCCACATCGAATACCTTATCCGTCGTATAGAACGGATTGAAGCTGATGGGACTCTCATCGGAATAGGTGAAGTAGACCCCATCCTCGCCCTGTGTCTTGTGGCGTATCATCTCGCACAAGCCCTGATAGCTGTTTCCCGTGTCCACCAATACGATATGGGTGTTCTGTTCCCAGTACTGCCTCAAGAGGTGGTTGGTGAAGAACGACTTGCCTGAACCTGAAGGACCCAAGATGAACTTGTTTCGGTTCGTGATGATGCCTTGCTTCATCGGCAGGTCAGAAATATCCAAATGAATCGGCTTGCCGCTACGGTCTGCCATCTTGATGCCGAACGGCGAGAGTGAATCACGGTAGTTGGTCTCCTCGTTGAAAAAGCAGACCGCCTGCTCGATGAACGTGTAAAAGCTTTCTTCCGCGGGGAAGTCGGCTTCATTGCCGGGAATGCCCGCCCAAAAGAGCGTCGGCACATCTACCGTGTTGTGTCGTGGCTTGCACTCCATCAGTGCGAGCTGGCTGCCCACGTCGTTGCGAATACGGCAGAGTTCCTCCTCGTCCTCGCTCCACGCCAAGACATTGCAATGGCAGCGGACAGAGGTAAGCCCGAAGCTGTGCGCCTCGTTCAGGTACTCGTCGATCCATTGCTTGTTGATTTGATTGGAGCGGCTGTAACGGGAGAGCGAGTGCATGTTCCGTGCGTTCTTCTCGAAGCGTTGCAGGTTCTCCGCACTGTCATCAATCAGCACATACTGGTTGTAGATATGGCTGCACGGCAACAACAGCCCCACGGGAGCGGCAAAGGAAAGGCGGCAGTCGCTGCGGTCGGTGGAGAGACGTTCGTAACGCATATCCGTACCTACCAGTCCGGGCAGGTCTTCCGTATCGGAGAGGGTATGCAGGCAGAGTCGTTTGTCGCCGATACGCATCCGGTCGGCTCTCAGGTCGATGTCCTCCAAGACCGTCGTGTCGGAAAGGGAGAGCGAGAAATACTTCTCTATCAGTCCCGGTTTTTCCTCCGTGCCGACAATTTCTTCGTCCGTCAATCGAGTAAGGTGGACAAAACCGCTTTCGTTCATAATCCGCTCAAACTGCTCGGTCGCTTCGATGAACTTGCGGGCGGTATCCCTGTCTCGTACCTCCTTGGGGATGATGTGCCCACGGCAGAGCGTGGAAAAATTACTCTGCTGCCGGCTACGGTTCTTGGTCGTCTTGGTCAGGAACAGGTAGCAGGCGTGGTTCAGGAAGGGTCGCTCGTTGAAGTGTCGCTCGAAACTGCGGGAGAGGAAACTCATATTCTCCTTCTGCAAGTCAGGACGATAGTCCTCCTTGACAAACCAGTCCTGCTTGTGTACGACACTGTAGGTCGGCAAGACCTTGATAGCCTTCACCCAAGCCGAGTGGATGGCGGCATACTCCGCGCTCGTTACCGTATAGAGTTCTGGCAAGTCCACACGGAAGGCGACCGTGATGTCGGCATCCTTTGAGAGGATGCAGCTCTCTTCGACGGCAAGCAGCGGGAAGCGGTTCTCCAGCGTGGTGGCTTTCAGTACGTTTCTCATTCTTTGTCCTCCTTTCCTTTGTTCGTTCTTTTACGCTCTCTCCTCTTTCGTCTCGGCAGCTCCTTGTGTCGCAGCAGACGGGGAATGCGTCGTCGGTTGATGAGGTAGCGGGGATGGCTGTGCAGCGCGGAACGCTTCATCAGCCCGTGTTCCCCGTACTTCCTGTTCAGGGAGAAGGTCTGCCACACCAGAACGGATGCGGCAGTCCCTCCGAAGCCGATACAGATCCATTGATTGACACCCGCCATGTAGAGGATGACAAACAGCACGAAAAGGGCGAGCAGCCCTCCTGCGAAGATGAACAGGTATTGGCTTTTGAGTCCCTGAAACTCTACCGAGCGGCCGATTCCCTTGTTGATGGGATAGGTCTCCATAGGCTTAGAGGAAGAAACTACGAAGAATGGTGGCTGCCACGATGAGGAAAATACATGCCCCGAACCAGCTTGCGGCGGTCTTCGAGGTGTCGGGATCGCCGGACGAGAACTTTGAGTAGACCTTTACCCCTCCGATAAGTCCCACGACCGCACCGATGGCATAAATGAGTTTCGTGGCAGGGTCGAAATAACTCGTCACCATGTTGGTGGCTTGGTTGATGCCCGACAAGCCGTTGCCTTGGGCAAAGGCAGAGGAAATGGAAAGCAGCAGGACGGCTGCGATTAGAAAATGTCTTTTGGTCATAAATCTTTGTTTTGTGCCGAGAGGATTGGATAGGTCCTCCCGACGGATGAATACTGTTGTTACTTTCGGATGTTAGTGGTGGCTCTTTTAGGGTCAGCCGTACTCTTTTTCTTTCATTGCCTGTTGTATTAAAGGGTTCATACTATTGGGTCAAGACCGTTCGGAAGAGACGTTATGCCTTTTCGCCGCTGTAAAGTTCCTCGAAACGGGCACGGACGATTTCATCGATCGTGGCCGAGCGTTTCGCGTCGCTTCGGAGCGTTTCCATCAGGTGAGTTCCTTCCAATTCTTTCAGCGTATCGCCGGTCCTCTGTCGCTCTGCTTCGGTATGGGCGTGGCGGTGAATGACCGACAAGGCTTCCAGTACCCGTTCAAAATCAATTCCCGTGGCATATTCGCTTTCTCCCTGTATGGGAAGTTCCTCGTCCTCCTCTTCAAAGGGTGGAGAATCGGAGGACTCATACGTTAAAGGAATCTCATCTATGTCGGGCTGTTCATCCGGATCTTCCGATGGATCTTGTCCGTTTTCAGGAGCAAAAGTAGAAGCCTTTTTTGCTTCTGCCTCACCTTTTGGATAACTGCGTACTTGTGGCTTCGAGTGGCTGAGCTTGAAGCGACTTTTACCGATGATTTCAGCGTCACTGACCGTTTGGCAAGGCTTTTTCTTAATTGCTCTGTTCTTTCTTTTTCCTCGTTCATACAAGAGAAAAAGCAGCAGCCACAAAAGGTAGAGCAAGAGAAGGACAAGGACTATTCGGAACATAGGCGCTGCAGGATTTCGTGAAGTTCATCGCCCAACCCGTTGCATAGCTGACTCAACTTTCCTCCGTGAGGAGGGAAGAGGGTACATACTCCTCTTTTGCGTTCGGAAAGGAAAGGACGATACAAACGGGAGTGGCTCAATGAAGTCTGCATCAGCAAAGCTCCTGTTTCATCGGCAAGGGTGCGACAGCGTTCATCGGCATCCTCGCATTCCCAAGCCTGTATCATATTGCGGAGCAGGTAAAGTTCACGGATATTGCCCTTGCCCATCGTCAGTATCTGTTCTCCCAAGATGTCGATGAAATGGCGGACAGCTTCCATATCCATCGGACTGCCCGTAACGGGAAAGACGACGGCATCCATTGCTGAAAGCAGCTCTACTGTTCCTTCGGTACGCATCAATGGAGGGAGGTCGAAGAGGATGCAGCGAGGAGGATTGTCCGCACAGTGTCGCTCCACCCTGTTCAGGGCTTCCCGCACCGGAGTACAGATAATCGGATAAGGGGCATAGGCTGTCCGATGTTTCAGGCGCATCAGCCTTTGAGGATTCAGTTCTTCCGACTCTTGCTGCCGCAGACGGGCAATTGTATAGACGGGATGGTTGCAATCCACGACGACATCGTATCCTCTGTGGTAATGCAGAATGCTTGCGGCAAGTACCGTAAGCGAGGTTTTGCCGACACCTCCCTTGAGGGAAGCGATGGCGAGATAGATGGGGTTACTCATACTTTCTCTTTGCTTTGAGTGGGTGAATACTATGTCTTGATAAATCGTTTGTAATCGAAGTTACCTGACTGAACCTCTTTCGGAGCTTCTTCGGCAACGCGCTCCAGCAGTTCGCGGACACGTTCTCCTGCCGCTTTCTTAATCGCTTGGAACATCGGGGAGTCATGTATCTTATAGATGGTTTCGGCGGCTTTCGCGGCTTCTTCTATCGGAGCATTCTTACAGGAGAGGACACTGCCCATTTGTTGCAATTCTTCTGCTGTGATGCTTTCCGAAAGGGAGTGGCTTTCACCTTGGACTTCCACCAGTACAGATTCCTCTTCTTCGGGAATAGTTGGAGAGGTCGCTTCGGGCACTTCTGTTTCAGGACTCTGTTTTTGTTGTTGAGCTTCTTCAATGGGCAATTCAGCTAAAAGGACATTCTCCTCTCGGGAGGATTCCTTTTGGGGGATGCGGATGGTAACAACGACTTTCCCCTTGCCTCGTTCCCTGAAAAAGAGTTGCAAGTCACGGTAGAGTCTCACGGCACTCCGATAGCGTCCGTACAGGAAGCAGGCGATCTGCACGCTGCCGAGATAGGCTAAGCCTACCGACAGCAGAATAAAGATGACCTGCTTCATCGCTCGAAACGTTTACGGAACTGTTGCTCGAACAAGGCATCTATCTCATCGCGATGGGTGTCAAGATGATGACGGATGATGTTGTCGATGTAGGCGGAGAGAGGCAGGCTGTTGCCTGTGATTGTGCCCACGATGCAGGCAATCTCATCCTTGATCTGTTGGGAAACATAGACGGACACTCCCTTTTCCATGATATGCCGTTTCAGGAAGGTCTCCTCGTAATCGTTTGTTTCCGGTTTTTGCTTTTCCTTTCCTGTTTCCGAACGCTCTATCAGCGTGGTGGAATTACGGATAGTCACCTTGGAGGATACACTCTTGTTTTCCATGCGGGCTGTCTGCCCTGCATTCTGTCTTACGTTTTGCTTTTTCATCTTACAATAGTTTTTTGAATTTGAGTTCATTTAATCTGTTTATTTCGTCCTTATAGACTTCAAAGTGATGGAGGATGATGTTCTCGACATAGATACCGATGGTCATCTCCCTGTTTTTCATCGACATGACTATCTCTGCCAGCTTTTCCTGCAATTCTCTGGCGACATAGATGGTCTTACGGTCTTTCAGGTCGTTGCGGTAGATGAACAGGGATTCATAGTCTCCCTTCGGTATTCTGCGACGTGCACGGGAAAGAGGTCGTTTCACCTCCTCGGAAAGTTCTCTCTCTTCCTCCTGAGTTTCTTCGACAGACTCCTTTTCCTCGCAAGAAGCAGAGGGGGAACCCTCTTTCCGTCTCATGGGAATGCCCTGCGAGATCAGCTCCCTGATAGCATCAGGGTTTATTTTTTCTTTATGCTTCTCTGCCATACGCTTCCGGTTTTACAATGGACAGGATTTCTTCCACAAGTTCTTTCAGACGGCTGCCTCTGAGCAGCGTGCGGGAGGCGGGAAAGATGGTCGAACGGAAGAGGGTCGTACCCTCATCCATGATCTCCTTTTTGTAGCGGGTCGTGTTGGGGACTGCCGTCTTTAGGATGGGAAGTCCCAACTCGGCAATGACTTTCTCATACATCGCATAGAGGGGTGTTTTCTCTCTGCCGTCCACCATGTTCCAGAAGAGGAAAATCCCCTTGTTATCCGTATCCGCATTGTCAGTGACCGCCTGCTTGATAACGGCTGAAAAGCTCAGCGTGCTTTCCAAGGAGATACGGTCGGAAGAGATAGGCGTGAAGATGTAGTCCATCCCGGCAAGCGTGTCGATGACGCCCCTCGTGTTGATGGTACCCGGCAAATCGAAAAACACGAAATCTGTTTCCGATTCATTGTGTTCCAGATAATCCTGTACGACGCCTATGGCTTCGTCCGAGGTCGTACAAAGGATGTTGTAGGTAGGCTTTTGAAGCCGGGAGAATTGGGCGACCGCCAATTCCTGTAGCGAGCTGTTTGTTTCCAAGCCTTTGGCATCCCGTTTTCTCATCTCGTTGATGCTGAACTGCGGGTAGTCGCAATCCACGACAAGGACATTGTATCCGCAGACATAGTGCAGATAGCTTGCCGTCAGGACCGTAAAGGTCGTTTTGCCGACGCCTCCCTTCTGGGTGGAGAAGGCGATAAAAACAGGTTTCTTTTTCATTGTCTTTTAGAGTTTTGTTCTACATATGCTTCATCACGGGAATCTGCCCGTGTCAGTTGATTCATTCCAATACCGGTCTCCTCATCCGTTCGGATGTCCCGACGTTCGGGGAACTCTGTTTGTGCAGAGGGATATGTGCCGATGATGACGGCTGTCCCCGCCTGCATAAAAAGTGGAGTTGTCCATCCCTTCATTCAGGAATCCTATCGCGGATTTCCCTCTGCCTGCGTCAGGACAATTGTACCGTCGTTCGCAGATACATCCCTTCGATTGCATTGTCGAAGTTCCATACGTATTCGCTGTACATACCCTCGAAAAGGAACGCATCCCAATCAGGGACTTTTGCGATGGCGGACATCTTCGATTTGCTCTTCGACGGGGCAAATATAGATGCCTTCAAAGCTCTTTTCCCACCCTTTTTGCTAACTGCGTACTTGTGGCTCCGATTTGCGTATTTGTGGCTCCGTAAGAGGTAAGTGATTTAGGCACAAGGCTTAGTAACTTTGCACCCAAGCGGTAAACCGAAGTTTTCGAGGCATGAAGCGTTCTTTCTTGAGAGATTGGACTTCCGTCCTTTGCGGACGGATTTATTTGCGTCGAAGCAAATAGCAAGATATGTCCTGCGTTACTCGAAATAAATTCGGTAACTCAGAACTCTTGCTCTTGCAGAGGGCTGAAAAAACTCCGAAGTCGTTTTTTCTTGGAAGAGAGAATGCCTTGTCTTGAATGCCGGTGATGCCGTGAAACATTAAAATCCAAAGTAAAATGACAAAGAGACATGTGGGGAGACCCCTTAAAAGAGAGAGAGCAAGCCATTGCTGTATGGTTCGGTTTACGGACACGGAGTTTGCGCGTTTCCTGACGCTTTATGAACAGTCAGGAGTCCCGAAAAAAGCGCTTTTCATCAAAGCAAGGGTCTTTGATGAGACTTTCCGGGTGATAAAAGTAGACCGTTCACTGCTCGATTATTACCAAAAACTGACGAATTTGTACGGGCAGTTTCGCAGTGTTGGAGTGAATTATAACCAAACTGTAGTCGCTTTGAAGAGTAATTTCACCGAGAAAAAAGCCTTCGCCATGCTTGCCCAATTGGAGAAACTAACACTCGAATTGGCAGCCATCGGAGGTGAAATCGTACAACTCACCCGTGAATTTCAGGAAAAATGGTCGCAAAGATAAACTATGGAAGCTCCCTTTACGGCGCGTTGGCGTACAACGGAGAGAAGGTAAACGAAGGTGTCGCGAAGATTTTGGAGACCAACAAAGTGTTCTCTCCGGCTGATGGAACACACGATATATCCGCCTGTATACAGGACTTTATGGCATATATGCCAAGTCATGTCCTTACTAAAAAACCGGTTATACACATCTCCTTGAATCCGCATCCCGATGACACCCTTACCGATGAGCAGTTCTCTGCCATCGCACGGGAGTATATCGAAAAGATGGGCTACGCTAATCAACCCTTTATCGTTTATAAGCACGAGGACATAGACAGGCATCACCTGCATATTGTCACCTTAGCCGTCGATGAACGGGGAAAGAAGATTAACGACGGGAATAATTTCTATACCAGCACCCGTATTCTCAAAGAACTGGAACAGAAATTCGGTTTAATTCCTGCACAAATGCGGAAGGAAAAAGAAGCATTTTGGCTGAAAAAAGTCTGCTACGGCGACGGAGAGAATCTTAAAAAACAACTCGCTTCGGTTATCAAACCGGCAGCGAAGTTCTACCATTGTCCGAGCTTCAAAGAATACCGAGCCTTACTCTCCACCTATAATATATGCGTGGAGGAGGTCAAGGGGGAGGTAAACGGAAAGACTTATATGGGACTTCTCTACTTTGCCACGGATAACAAGGGGAATAAAGTCGGGAAAGTGTTCAAATCCTCTCTCTTTGGGAAGTCTGTCGGATATGAAGCCCTGCAAAACAGGTTCAAGGCTTCAAAGGAGAAACTGAAAGAAAAGCATCTTGCTCCCAAGACCAAAGCGGTCGTAGTCGGAGCATTGAGGCGTTCTGCTACGAAAGAGGATTTTCGGGCGAACCTCCATCGCAAGGGTGTTGATGTACTCTTCCGAGAGAACGAGGAAGGTCGGCTTTACGGCATCACCTTCATAGACCACAACAACGGCTGTGTGGTCAATGGCTCACGATTAGGCAAGGAACTTTCAGCAAACGCCGTTGCCGAATGGTTCTCTTGTCCGCATCCCGAACTGTCTACTCCTATACAGCAGAGTGAGAAAGGCAGTATTCCCCAAACTCAGACTTCGGACGGAGATTCCGTCTTGGGCGGTTTACTTGACCTGCCCTTGGAGACACACGGAACAGATTGGGAGGAAGAACAGTTCCGCAGACGGATGCAGCGTAAGAAAAGAAAACAACGTAAACTCTAAAAAACAGAAAGATTATGTCACAACAAGAAGACGATTTGAGGGCACTGGCGAAAATCATGGATTTTCTGCGTGCCGTAAGTATTATATTGGTAGTAGCCCACCTCTATTGGTATTGCTATGAAGCGATACGGTTATGGGGAATGAATATCGGTGTGGTGGATAGGATTCTGATGAACTTCCACTGCACAGCGGGACTATTTGGTAATATGCTTTACACCAAACTCTTTGCATTGGTACTGATGGGGCTTTCCTGTCTGGGCACGAAGGGCGTTAAAGAGGAGCATATCACGTGGTCGAAAATATGGGTATTTATGGGCATTGGCTTTGTCTTTTTCTTCCTCAATTGGTGGATACTTGCCTTGCCACTACCCATTGAAGCCAATGCAGCGCTCTACACCTTTACGATAACCATAGGGTATGTATGTCTGCTGATGGCGGGACTCTACATGAGCCGCCTCTTGAAGAACAACCTGATGGAGGATGTCTTCAATCAGGAGAACGAATCCTTTATGCAAGAAACAAGGCTCTTGGAAAACGAGTACTCGGTCAACCTTCCGACTCGTTTCTATTACCGAAAAAAGTGGAATAAAGGATGGATAAATGTGGTCAATCCTTTCCGTGCGGTATCCGTCTTAGGAACACCAGGCAGCGGTAAGTCCTATGCCATCATCAATAATTTCATCAAACAGCAAATTGAAAAAGGTTTTGCCATCTACTGCTACGACTTCAAGTATCCCGACCTCTCCACGATTGTTTACAACCATCTGCTGCATCACTCGGAAGGATATAAGGTCAAACCGAAGTTTTACGTGATCAACTTCGACGACCCTCGTCGGTCGCACCGCTGCAATCCGATACA
Source organism: Alloprevotella sp. OH1205_COT-284 (assembly GCF_003859795.1). Lineage (GTDB taxonomy): Bacteria > Bacteroidota > Bacteroidia > Bacteroidales > Bacteroidaceae > Alloprevotella. The sequence goes on from NZ_RQYI01000018.1 coordinate 16,345, forward strand.
CCCCGATTTCATGAGCGACATTTCAGATGCCTACGAGTCGGCGTACACCATCATGCTCAACCTCAACAAGACGTGGGTGCAGAAACAAGGAGATTTCTTTGTGGAGTCGCCAATCGTACTCTTTGCCGCTATCATTTGGTATCTCCGCATTTTCGAGGGAGGAAAATATTGTACCTTTCCGCACGCTATTGAGTTTCTCTGCCGTAAGTATGAAGACATTTTCCCAATACTGACTTCTTATCCCGAATTGGAGAATTACCTTTCTCCTTTTATGGACGCTTGGCTCGGAGGGGCGGCTGACCAGTTGCAAGGGCAGATAGCCTCCGCCAAGATACCCTTGTCAAGGATGATCAGTCCGCAGCTCTATTGGATTATGACAGGAGATGATTTCACACTCGACATCAATAATCCCAAGGAGCCTAAAATCCTATGCGTAGGAAACAATCCCGACAGGCAGAATATCTACGGAGCAGCATTGGGATTGTATAATTCGCGTATCGTCAAGCTCATCAATAAGAAAGGGATGCTGAAAAGTTCTGTGCTCATTGACGAGCTGCCTACCATATACTTCAAAGGGCTTGACAATCTGATCGCCACCGCGCGAAGCAACAAGGTGGCGGTATGCTTGGGCTTTCAGGACTTCTCCCAGTTGAAGCGGGATTATGGCGACAAGGAGGCTGCCGTGGTGATGAATACCGTCGGAAACATCTTCTCCGGTCAGGTCGTCGGAGAAACGGCAAAAACCTTATCGGAGCGTTTCGGCAAGGTGCTTCAGAAACGGCAGAGCATGAGCATCACCCGCAATGACAAGACGACCTCCATATCTACGCAGATGGACAGCCTTATACCACAGAGCAAGATTTCCACGCTCACGCAGGGTATGTTCGTGGGAGCAGTTGCCGACAATTTCTCAGAACGTATCGAGCAGAAGATATTCCACTGTGAGATTGTGGTGGACAATGCAAAGGTGGCAAAGGAAACAGCCGCCTACCGACCGATACCCATTCTGACGGACTTCACAAATGAAAACGGAGAGGATATGATGGAGCAGGAAATCAAGGCGAATTATGAACGGGTAAAGACGGAGGTGCGGGAAATCGTGGAACGGGAGTTGCAACGGATTTCCGACGACCCGGAACTCTCCAAACTACTCAATACCAAGAAATAATGGCTGTTTTTCTTGGCTCTAAGGCTGGATTTTCGTACTTTTGAACACACAAAATGATGACACTATGAATTGTTTTAATCATACCCAAAAACCGGCGGTAGCCCAGTGTTCCGATTGCGGAAAGGGGCTGTGTCCCGAATGTGCGGAAAGGTATCAGCCGATACTCTGTACACCTTGTTTTCAGAAGAGGAAACGCAGTGAAATTTGGCGTAGCATCTTTAGCCTGTTGTTTCTCATCGCTTTGTTTTCCATAGGTTTCAAGTGGAACTTTTTGGCAACCAAAGGTTTTGAGGATATGAGATGGATGTCCGGATATGTGCTGATGGCGATATGGTCGGGCTATCTCTTCGTGGAGAAGTTCATTCCCTATAAGATGGTTGCTGGAACAAATGGACAGTGGATTGTTTACTATATTGTCAAACTGCTCCTCTTTGTCGTCATAGGAGTCTTCACCGCACCTTTCACCTGCCTGTGGGCAGTGTTCAGGGTAATAAAGGCTTTTCGGTAAGAGATGGTAATTCTCCAACTATTAGTTGGAGAATTACGAATCAACATTTTATGGACAGAATGAAAAACTTATAGAAAAATTTTGGCGGATAAAAAGAAATGCTTACCTTTGCATCAGATTATCGCCCTTAGGTGGAAAAGACTAAGGCTCGCCACTTCAGAAATGGGGTGGCTTATTTTTTTATATGGAAGTTATGGAAACAAAAGAAAAGCAAAGAGTTATCGTCTATATCGATGGATTCAACTTTTACTATGGACTGAAATCGACCACACGATGGCGGAAATATTATTGGCTTGACATTGTTAAATTATTTGAGAGTTTCATGCGACCCAATCAGGAATTGATTGCAGTAAAATACTTCTCTGCCAGACCTGATGATATAGAACAAAGCCGACGGCAGAATGCTTTTTTTCAGGCGAATAAAGAGAATCCGAAATTTCGTTTGATCTTGGGCAAATATCTAAAAAAAGAGATTACCTGCTTCAAGTGTGGGAATGTAATACATACTCACGAGGAAAAAGAAACAGACGTGAGAATTGCAACACAAATTGTTGCAGACGCCTATCAGAAAAACTGTGATGTGGCTATTGTCGTTTCTGCTGACAGCGACATGATTCCGGCAATTGAACTTGCGACACAGGCACGGCAGAAAGTGTTCGTGTATTTTCCTCCCAATCAGTATTCAAGCAACTTGGCTTCAATGGGTATCGGACAACCGACGCAATTGAAGCGTTACGAAAATCGGTTTCGCCAAAGTCTTTTACCTGATACCATCCATCTTGCCGTTTCTGACTATGACTTACAGATACCAGAAAAGTGGAAAGCGTATCAATAACAAGCAAAGTATAAGAACAAATTCTGCGACTATTGGTTGCAGAAAACGATGTAAAAAGGGAGACGCGGAACAATTCGGCGTCCCCCTTTTGCTTTAATATGAGGATTTACCGCTTCTTGAACTTGCCGCCTTTCAGGTCGCTCTCCACCATACGCTTGTTAAGTTTCTCTCGAAGTTCATCAAGGAAATAGGTACGGCTGTCATGCTTGCGACGCTTCATGTTCATATAGACATTGTAGCAGTTCTTGATTTCTATACCAAAGATTTAAGAAAAGGCGTCTGCCAATTCCTCCACTCCGATTTCTCCATCGTTGATACAGTCACAGGTGTCAAGGGCATAGAGTAGTTCCACTAAATCTACTACTTCGTCTGTCCAGCGAAACTTCTTGGCAGGAATGAGGGGAACGGTAGGTAAAACTCCCTGCATCCGCATATTCAACAGTTCCAGTTCTGTATCAATGACAGACAATAGCTCTGCCACATTTTTCCCCCGCCCTATCCGATGAGGGTTTATCTTGCAGAGATTGCAATCGGAAACGGGTATAACGAAGAATACGGAGTATAAAAATGTTATCGTTCTCTTCCGTGTTCAATTTAATGATCTCTTTTATCAAGTTATCAGTTGCATTCCGCTGCTCGTCAGCGGACGATTCATTCGAAGAGAGTACTCTGAATGAAAATGTCTTAACTAATCTTTCCATATGCATTCGATTTTGAATTGTTGATTGGTATATAGCAAAGTCAACTATCATGTCATGAGCCTTTTGTAGAAATCTTCTTTGTAAGTATTGCCGATACCGATTTCATATTTTCCGATGAATACGTCGTTGGTGTCGAACGATTCTATTTTCTCTAAGTTCACAACATAGGATTTGTTGATGCGGAAGAAAACAGACGGAGGCAGAAGTTCATGGATAGTGCGCAGGTACATCTTGGTAATGATGCGTCGATTTTCTGTTTGTATGATTACATAATCCTTTAAGCCTTCTATAAAGAGGATGTCGTCATATCTGATTTTGAAATATCTACGCTCTGATTTCACGAAGAAGAAATCCACATCTGCCTCCACACTTTCTTTCTCTGCATTGATGAGTAGGGTGTGATAGGCAGAAACCTTTTCCACTGCTTTACGGAAACGTTCTTCCTCGATGGGTTTGACGAGGTAATCGGTAGCGTTTACCTCATAGCTGTCCAATGCGTATTCTGAATAGGCTGTGGTAAAAACGACAAGTGTTTGTTGTGGGATTTTACGGGCAAAATCAAGCCCGTTTGTTCCAGGCATCTCGATATCAAGGAATATTAAATCCACAGGATTATCTTTTATGTATTCAGTCGCAGATTCTGCAGACTCAAAATTGCCGACAAGTTCCAGCATTGGACTCTTGCGTACCAACCTTTCCAATCCTTCTCGGGCGATAGGTTCATCATCGACGATAATACATTTTATAGGTTCACACATAAGCATACAGTATATTTATTTTCTTCTTCCGTAATGGATAAGGTATAAGACTTTCCGAATAGCAATTCTAGTCTCCGTTTGATGTTTTTCAACCCCAAACCTCCGTAATGATTCGATGTACGAGAAGCGGCCTTGGTGTTTTCGCACTGGAAGTGCAGTTGGTTTCCGAATGCGGCAAACGTGATGTGTATGTTTGTCTTTCCTTTGACTTCAACACTATGCTTGACCGCGTTTTCTACAAAGGGAATAAATAGTAATGGATATATAGATATATCTTCCACCACGCCCTCTGTCTTGATTTCGTAATACAAGTTTCCGTGACGTGTACTTTCCAGTTCCAAATAGTCATGCAAGAAGGAAATTTCATTCCGTATCAGAACTTTTTCTTGCGAGGATTCGGACAACTGATAGGCCAACAAATTTTCAAGCCGGGAAAGAATGGCATATGCCAGTTGTGGTTCTTGCTCTGCTTTAATGTTGGCATTATTGAGCGTGTTGAAAAGAAAGTGCGGATTTATCTGGCTTTTCAGTTGTTGCAATTCTGCTTCTGCCGTCGTCTTTTCCAATTCCGATACTCGACGGCTGTTTTCAGCCCAGCAACGAAACAGTGGTACTACTGAAGTAGAGGCTATCGTCAATCCCAACAATAACATATTTCCTGCGATATTGAAACAAAGAGAGGTCAGCCTGTAACTTTTGGGAACATCGTACAGGGTGTTTTGCACCAGTATGATAAAAAGCATCAACAGAAATACGCACAAACCGATTGAAGCGAAATATCCTGACAACTTATTGCGCAACAGGAAACGAGGAACCAGCAGGCGGGCGTTGGTATATACGGTGCAGGTGAAGACAATGAAATATGCCATCCATTCGTAAAACCTTGCATTCGTGAGCCGTTCGTGTACACTGCCAGTGTTATAGACCATTTCCATTGTCAAGACAACTATAATGCAAAGTAAAAGCAGGTTTCCCATTCTATGGAATCCTCCTGTTTGGATTTGTGTTCCAATCTTTTTATTTATCTCTTTCAATAATGCCATTCGATTCTTTATGTTTATTAATTCCCAAAAACTTTATCGAAAAATTTCTTGGAAAGCTTAGGAACTTTTCAAACTCGTTTTGTGTGAAGCGTTTTCTGGTCTTCTTGAGATGGTAAAAATGCGCTTACCCGTTTTGGGAGGATTGCTATTGTTTGTACAGGTACAGACAAGCGTGTCGGCGCATATTTCAATCTCAATTTCCATTCGGTCTTTTCCCGGTGAATTGAATAGATGTTCTTCTACAAACGATAGTAACGTCAATGGAGGAATAAAACAAATACCAGTCCTCATTTGGCAAGAGAGTGTGAAATCGGTGAGAGCCCCGCACTTCTTTTCCAAATTCAGGTAGTCTTTAAGGATTTTAATTTCGGAATTGAGTGGTACAACCGGATTGCTGCAATCGTATAGGCGATAGCGTACAATCCGGCTCAGTGTCAATAATAGCGGAGATACTTCCGGAGGTTCGGTCAGGCATAGTGCAGTTGCTTTTTTCAATTTAGCCAAAAGAAATTCCGATCCGATATTGTTTCTCAAATTTTCCAACTCAACGGTTAGTCTGCGAGTTCCGATTTGTTCCTCCATCTCTGTCATCTGAATCCAATGTTTGTAAAAGACGATTACAGTAATACTCGTCACCGACAATGCCAGTACCGAGAAATCGGAGAAGAAATCGACTGCTTTATTGCGTCCGTCAGAAAAAAAAGAATATGGACCGAAAGGTATTTGATACTTAAAATGAATGTAATACTCCAAGCCGATATTCGCTATCACGAATGTGAATATTGCAGCGAGCAAGACAGCTGCATATTGCACATACCTTTCTTGTTGTAGCAATTTAGGAATGAAGGTGTACATATTCAGATATATCAGCAACAGATAAGCTACTATATGCACAAATATAATACCACAAACATCTCCGCCTCGAATCTGTTCTCCATAGGTAATAAAAATATGGTTTGTGGAGATAATGCCGATGGAGATGATAAGCAGGAAATGGCGAGTCCATCTGTATTTCTTCTCCATAAGAAAATCATATAATACGCTTTGTTTCTTTCTCTCTTGCATATATATACTATTACTTTTTTGCCAAGTCTTCCATTATTTCAAAACACAATGCGTCTACATTTTTCGCATGAGGATGCAGAAAAGAAACATTGGAAAGAATAATGACTCCACTCTTTTCATTCATATCGAATACCATAGAGGAAGAAAAACCGCCCGTACCACCATTGTGCCAATATAAATCGTTTCCGTTATCTGCCTTTACGATATGCCATCCAAGTGCTACGCTAAGTTTGTCGTTTACTTTGAAAGTCGGTTTTCTTGTCATTGCAAGTTCTTTGTTGCCCATATCAAATTGAGCCTCTAAAAAACATGCCATATCGTTTGCAGAAGAAAGAATGCCACCGGCTCCTAAAAACACATCCGAATCCCATATCCAATTGCCGATAGGAACACCTGTGCGGCTTATTCCTTTGACAAGACCGGTTTCTACTAATCTTGCATCTGTATATGAATTGTTCATTTTGTACTTTTTGAAGATTTTATTGGAAACGAGTTCCGTGAAACTGCATTTTTCCATTTGACATAACGTATATCCCAACAAACCTGTTCCCAAATTTGAATACAGATATTCTTTCCTATCGGAAGAACAACATAATTGCAACTGATTTCTGAGGTAATACTCTAATTCAGAGTCGCTGTATTTCTGAAAAGGATTTTCCCGCTCTGCTTTTGTGCTGTCTGCCAGAAACTCTGAAAGTTGCAAATTGGAGGGATTTTCTCCCAATCCGGATGTATGATTTGACAGGCTTTCAAAAGTTATCCGCACATCATCCTTGAACGTATAAGGGTAAAATTTGTTTATGTCGTCTGTCTGTTTAATCTTCCTTTTAAGTATTGCATCGGCGAGTAATGTCGCCGTAAAGACTTTTGAAATTGAGCCAATCTCAAAAATCTTATCTTTGTTCTCAATATTTTTAATCGTGTCATTTTGCTTTATAATTCCATAAAAATGGGATATCCCATTTTTTATGAGCACGATGGATAGTTGAGTTTCATTAGACAAATCCTTTGTCTTTTCAAATATTTTTTGCGTCAGGTTTTCTCTCAAACCAGTTAAATCATTTACGACATTCTGTGAAAAAGTTATTCCATGTCCAAACAGGGTTATCAAAAGGAATAGCGCGATTTTTATTGTCATATAATCTTATAATGTATTAAACGTTATACTTGAGCATTTATTATAATCCGTATCGGATACCTATTGAAAAATAGGGAGATACGCCGAAATGTGGGTAGTTGTCTTTGCTGCTGAAGAAAGCCTTCAATGTCCGTGAACGAAAATAAGCTTCTCTTGATGCAACAATTCCTCCGACAATGGGGATAGAAATATATTGCCCAATTCTGAACTCTGGTTGAATACCTATATAACCATACTGCATCACGAAATACTTCTTGCTGCCATTTTTTTCTACTGCAGCCATAAGCCCTTTGGATTCTGCATGTATTCCCAGATAGAAACTCTTACTAAATCGTGTGCTGATTTCTGCCTCGAATGTATTATACATGGATAATTTGAATTTGTATTTTCCCTCTATTTTCCAATCCAGATATAAGGACGGAAAAATCATTGGATACCCCAGCGCATTATTCAACGCGATACCAGCCCCCCAGTCCAAATTCTTGTTTGCGTGTCTGATAAATAATACACCTCCCTGACCGAGAAACGAGCTGCCCGATATTTTGTTCAGATCGGATGTGTACATTCCAGCTCCTAAAATAGCGAGTATAGACCATTTCTCATTAAGTGGTCGCAGATGCATAACTCCCATTTGAGCATTCATAAGTTCTTTCTCTGTAAAATCCGATGGCATTTCTTTATTTTTCATGGAAGCGTATGTACCACCCAAAGCAACAATCCAAGCCGTCAGTCTCCCGTTTTCATTCTTTCTTACATATAAAGGAAGTCTCGCTGAGCCTTCAAAGGTCTGCAAGTTTCCTTCACCACCGATTTTATTGCCATTCTCATCTTTATATACAGATGAAGCAATATATTCTGACTTTAATTGAATCTGGGCAAACATATTCGCTTTTCCCGATAATAGGAACAGCATAAAAACATATATCCTAATTATTCTTTGATCCATAATAGTGTTATTTTGATACAAAGATACCGTATAAAACAATATGCTTTGAAGAAAATAGACAAACAGCAAGTTTTCAACATATGAAATGCTGATTCATGATATACAAGTTTTCTTTGTTGTTTGAATTATATACTTTTACCGATATGTATTGTTTAGGTATATTTAGATTATCCACATCTTTAGAAACTAATGGTAGTCTTTATCCATAATAGCCACTTCTATCCATATCGACGCCACAAGTACGCAGTTATTTCTAACTACTAACATGCACATTTTCTTTGATTTACCTTTGTTCGTGCACCGCTGTTGGTGCCATTAAATACATTGTAATATGGATGAAAAAATCAAAGACCAAGAAGTCCTTTTGGTCAAGGATCAGAAGGGCGAAAACCTCAAAGCCGTCACAGGTACGGACGAGAAAGGTGGGCTGAAAACCGTTCCGCCCACCGCCGAGCATGAACAGAGCTTCCTGAAGTTCGACAAGCACAGCAATGCGCTGGAGAATTTCCTTTCCAATTTCATGCGGCAGTTCAAGAACCCCACACCGCTGACTTTCTTCAAGGTTCCCTTTGAGAGTGCCGTAGCCAGTGCCCGCGTACTCTCGGAGATGCTCAAAGCACCGGATGTCCCATCCAATAAGGAGATGCTGGACTCCGCCCGTGTCAATCCTTCCGACTATGCGGAAGAGCAGAAACAGTCTTTTCAAGGCATCGACCCCGATAAGGTGAAGTGGGAGCAGTTCGAGCAGATGGGCGTAAGCCGTGAAAGTCTGGAAAAAGGCAAGCATCTTGATGACCTGCTTCAATACAGAAAGACTCCACTTGTTCCCATCAGCATCAAAATCGGGGAAGTCTCCCTCTACACCGATGCCCGTCTTTCTCTGAAAGCCTCAGGAGACGGGACATTCATTCCCGTTGTCCATGCCATCCGCAAGGAGCCTCAATTGGAGCGTGAGTTCTTCGGGCATACCTTTACCGATGAGGACAAGAAAGCACTCAAAGAAACGGGCAACCTCGGCCGTACCGTGGAGCTGAACTTTCCCGGCAAAGAGGAGCCTACCCGAAGTTTCGTAAGCATCGACCGCCTGACGAATGACATCATCGCCCTGAGTGCCGACCGGGTACGCATCCCCGATGAAATCAAGGACGTGAAGCTGAGCGACGAGCAGAAAAAGGAACTCTCGGAAGGCAAAAGCATCTACGTGGAGGGTATGACCTCCAAAACAGGAAAGCATTTCAATGCCAACCTCCAATTCAATGCCGACAAGCGGTCGATTGAATTTCGTTTCGGCTCTCCCAAACAGGAACAACGTCAAAGACAAGCCCCCGAAGGGCAGGAGCAAACGGAGCAGAAAGAACTGCGTGTCCCCAAGAAGATGCTGGGACGCGACATCTCTCCCGAAGAGCAGGCAAAGCTCAAAGCCGGAGAAACGGTCTATATGACCGGGCTTATCGACAAGAAGGGAGAGCCTTTCAATGCCTATGTACGTCCGAACTTCGAGAAGAACAAGTTCGACTTCCTCAAATGGAATCCCGACAAGTCCCAAGCCAAAGAGGTAACTCCCGACAATGCTTCCCGCACGCAAGTCGCCGTCAATTCCGAAGGCAAGACCAACGAGGCTACCAAGCATGTGAAAGAGCCACTCAAACAGGGGCAGACAGAACCTACCGCCCAGCAGGAACAAAAGGAAGAAGAGAAGAAGCGTTCCAAGGGAATGAAAATGTAATCCGCCACCACTAACATCCCAAAAGTAAGAACGAATGAAAGTCATCATAGCAGAAAAGCCGAGCGTCGCTCGTGAAATCGCCCGTGTCGTTCGGGCAACCAACAAGAAAGAGGGTTATATCGAAGGAGGCGGCTATGCCGTCACGTGGGCATTGGGACACCTGATAACGGCAGCCATGCCCGAAGCCTACGGCATCAAGGGTTTCCACAAAGAAAACCTGCCGATTCTTCCTCCCGTCTTTACCCTTATTCCCCGTCAAATTAAGGATGGAAAAGGCTACAAGACTGATCCGAGTGCCGTTGCCCAATTGAAAGTCATCGAAAAACTATTCCGAGCGTGCGAAGGCATTATCGTAGCCACCGATGCAGGAAGGGAAGGTGAGTTAATCTTCAGGTTCATCTACGAGTATCTCGGCATTGCCAAACCCTTCGACCGCTTGTGGATCAGCTCACTCACGGACAAAGCCATCAAAGAGGGGCTTGCCCGTCTGCAAAGCGGCGCAGCGTATGACAACCTCTATTATGCCGCCCGTGCCCGCAGCGAAGCCGACTGGCTGGTCGGCATCAATGCCACACAAGCCATATCCATTGCAGCAGGAAGAGGTACTTACTCATTAGGCAGGGTACAGACCCCGACCCTCTGTATGGTCTGCTCCCGTTTCTTGGAGAACAAGAAGTTCGAGCCACAGCCATTCTGGCAACTCAGCCTTGCCGTAAGGGAAGGTGATGAGAGCTTCCGCTTCTCCTCTGCCGACCGCTGGTTCGATAAGACGGAAGCCACCGCCCTGTACGAGAAACTCAAACAAGCTCCTTATGCCACTGTTGAGACCGTTGTGCGTAAGGAGACCAAACAGGAACCACCGCTTCTGTATGATTTGACCACTCTTCAGAAAGAAGCGAACAGCCGGTTCGGCTATTCGGCGGAACAGACCCTTTCCTTGGCTCAGAAACTCTATGAAAAGGCATACATTACCTACCCACGCACGGGCAGCCGCCATATCCCCGAAGATGTCTTTGCCGAAATTCCAGCTTTGATAGCATTTTTGCACGACCATTCCGTCTGGGGTGTCCATGCCCGCCGACTGACCGAACCGAATGCACATTCGGTGGACGGCAAGAAAGTAACCGACCACCACGCCCTGCTCATTACGGGCAAGAAGCCGATAGACGTGTTTGGAGAGGAAGCGGTCATTTACGATATGATAGCCGGACGTATGCTCGAAGCCTTCTCCACCCGTTGCGTAAAAGATGTCAGCACGGTTACTGCCGTCTGTGAAGAGGTGAAGTTCATCATCAAAGGCGAAATCATCAAGGAAGAGGGATGGCGCGCCATCCTCAAAAACAGCAGAAAAAAAGACAAGGAGCAGGCGGAAGCCGAAGAACGGGAAAGTCGGGAGAATGGAGAAGGCATCATCATCCCACAATGGGAGGAAGGCGAGCAACTTCCGCTCTGTGCCTGTTCGTTGGCACAGGGTACGACCAAGCCCAAGCCTCTGCACACGGAAAGTTCGCTGTTGGCAGCAATGGAGACGGCAGGCAGAGAGTTGGAGGACGAGGAACTGCGTGCGCAGCTCAAGGATTGCGGCATCGGCACGCCCGCTACCCGTGCCGCCATCATCGAAACCCTCTTTGCACGCGAGTACATGGTGCGCCAAAAGAAATCGCTCGTCCCTACGGAGAAAGGACTTGCCGTCTATTCCATCGTCAAGGAGATGAAAATCGGCAATGCCGAGATGACCGGACAGTGGGAAGCGGACTTGGCGAGAATCGAACGGGGAGAATTGAAAGAGCGGGATTTCCGCAAGGGCATCGAAAGCCATGCCACACAGATTACCGACGAACTCCTCTCCTCCAAAATCCTCTTTCCAAAGAAACAGAGCGACATCCATTGCCCCAAGTGCGGCAAAGGGTCATTGGTCTTCTATCCCCGATGTGCCAAATGCTCGGATGCCGATTGCGGGCTGACGCTTTTCCGCAGCGTGGCAGGCAAGAACCTCACGGACGAGCAACTGACGCAGTTGGCGGTGAACGGGGAGACAGGCATCATCAAGGGCTTCACCACCAAAGCGGGCAAGAGCTTTGAGGCTTCGCTCTCCTTGGACGGAGAGTTCAAGACAGTCTTTGTCTTTCCCGAACGCAAGAAAACGGGCAAATCCCGAAGGTAAATCCCCGTAAATTGCTAATTTTGCCACTGAAAGATGCGGTCATAAACAATCATCTTGTTTTTACTGCGGATTTTAGTGGTGGCACTCGGCGGGGACGTCGAGTGCCTTTGCATTATATACCTCACTAAAATCATTCAAAATGACAGCCATTCATTTTTCATACTACGAGCTTTCCCTGCTCTCTTTTCTTCGGGAAAGCCATCCCGAAAAAGCCGGTGACATCCCTTTTGTCAAAGAACGTGCGGCAGCCGCTTCCGAAGCCTATGCCGAAGCCTTTAATGCCGGTCTTCCCATAGCCGAATGTATCGGCATCGCCAATAAGACACTCTATGCGGGTCTGCACTTCTCCCGCCACGATACCATCTCTTCCGTGCTTTGGAACGAGTTCTCCGCCGAAGTGCCGCTCGAAGCGGTCAGGGAGACCGCCATCCGCCTACGTCCTCTCATCGAAGAGATATTCGCCAAGTATCCGATTTCGGACGAGTTCGCTTATACGCCCGAATACAACTCCCTCTATACGGAGATTACGGGTTTTGTTCAACTAAAACTCGAAGAAGATGGCAAGCTATAACAAGAAGGAACATCTAAGGGCAAACATAGAAGCCATCAAGACGGTCTTTGCCCTGCATCGGGAACAGCGCACGGCAACACCTGAAGAGCGCACGATATTGGAAGCCTATATGGGCTTCGGTGCATTGAAGTGTATCCTCTCTCCTGCCAACACGATGGAAGACATTGCCCGATGGAACAAGTCGGAGCTGGAGCTATTCCCCTTGGTGATGGAACTGCATCGCACCATTCGGGACAACACCACCTCCGAGTCGCAATACAAGAGCTATATGCAGAGCCTGAAAAACTCCGTGATGACCGCTTTTTATACTCCTGCGCCCATAGTGCGGGAGATGGCCGCTTCCTTACAGGAGGCAGGCATCGTCCCCAAGCGAATTCTTGACCCCTCGGCGGGGATGGGTGAGTTCATCCGTTCTTTTGATGGCATTGCAGCCGAAGGGCATACGACCTTCGGTTTTGAGAAAGACATCCTTACGGGACAGATGCTCTCCGCCCTGCATCCCGAAGACAAGATACGCATCCGGGGCTTCGAAGAAATCGAATCCAAGCTCAACGGTTCCTTCGATGTGGTCAGCAGCAACATCCCTTTCGGAGATGTAGCCGTCTTCGACCCTGTTTTCAGCAAGACGGACGAACCAGCCCGAAAGGTCGCCCGCACGTCCCTGCACAATTACTTTTTCGTCAAGGGGGTAGATATGCTCCGTGAGGGCGGCGTGCTGGCGTTCATCACCTCGCAAGGCGTCATGAATGCCCCGACGAACGAGCCTGTACGGGAGTGGCTGATGAACCATACCCGCCTTGTTTCGGCAGTTCGTCTGCCCAACAATCTCTTCTCGGAGAATGCAGGAACGGAAGTGGGTAGTGACCTTATCGTCCTGCAAAAGCAGAGCGAAAAGACAAGTCTGACCGAAGAGGAACAGCGTTTCATCAAGAGCGAGAAACGCCCCAGCGGAGTGCTGTTCAATACCTATCTGCGAAGTATGTCGCAAATCGTGCATACCGAATGGAAGCAGGATACCGACCCTTACGGCAAGCCTGCCATTCTGTTTCATCACAACGGTGGAGCGGAAGGCATCGCCACCGATATGGGAAAAATCCTGCGGGCGGATTTAGCCAAACGCTTGGATATGGCGTTGTACCAAAAGCATATCTTCATTCAGGAGCAACCCAAAGTTCCCGTTTCCATTTCTCCCGAAGTCAAGCAGGAAGAGCCAACGCTTACGCCTGCCACTTCGCAAGAAGAGCAACCACATCAAGAGGTGGTGCAACCGAGAGAGGAACTGACTGCGGAGCAACCCCGAAGCAGAGTCGCACCGCAGGTACAACTGCTCGACCTTTTCGGCAATGTTATCCCGGAGAAAAAGCCCAAACGAAAAACCGCCACTGTGAAACGTGCTGTGGTTTCCACTCCTTCTCCCACTATCGAAATAAAGCCACAAGAAACTGCTATGGGGTTACGGGACACGGGAGAGCTGTGGTGGCAGCAGGATAAGGAGAAAGGAATGCTGGCACGTCCCTATGAGGGAGTATGGCACGAACACCTCAGAGAGGGCTCTCTGCTTGCCTCGGACTTTCAAGTCGGAATGCTTGTCCTCGATATGGAGGACAACCGAATGTTCCAGCCCATAGACCTCCCGTCCCAAGAACGACAGAAAATGCTGCTCTACATAGACCTGCGTGACGCCTACCACGCCCTCTATGACTATGAAGCGGAACGTAAGGTGGCAAATGAATCCTTGCGACAGAATCTCAATGAACTGTACGACCGTTTCGTGCGACTGTACGGGCATCTGAACGACCGCAAAAACCACGAGCAGATCCTGATGGATGCCGGTGGTAGGGAGATCCTTTTCTTGGAACGGAAGGTGGATAAAGAAACGCTCAAAGCCGATATTTTCCATCAACCCGTTTCGTTCAGCCTGCACGAAGTGACAGAGGTGAGCAATGCCCAAGAAGCTCTCTCGGCTTCACTCAATAAATTCGGCACGGTGGACATCGAGTATATGCTGTCATTGCTTCCCGAAAGTTCCGAAGAGGAAATGCTCTCCGAGCTGCGTGGCAGGATTTACTACAATCCCTTGGAGGGAGAGTATGAAATTGCCGAGAAGTTCATATCGGGCAATGTGGTTGCCGCATCGGAGCGTATCGAACAATATCTCTTGGAGCATCCGGAGGACGCAAGGGCGCAAGCCTCCTTGCAGGCACTGAAGGATGCTATCCCCGAACCGATACCCTTCACAGACTTGGATTTCAACTTCGGGGAGCGATGGATTCCTGTAAATCTCTACTCCGATTATGCCTCGCACCTCTTCGACACGGAGGTGACGATACGCTACAATTCAAGTGCGGACGAATACTCCGTAGACGCACGGATGCACAATGCCAACATTTGGGACAGATTCTGTGTACGGGGACAGCATCGTCGCTACGACGGTATTGCCCTGATGAAGCACGCCCTGCTGAATACAACGCCCGACATCACCAAGAAAATCATGGTCGGTGACAAGGAGGTCAAGGTACGGGATACCGAAGCCATACAGATGGCAAACGCCAAAATCGACGAGATACGAAACGGCTTCACCGATTGGCTGAACGAGCAGAGCGATGAGTTCAAGCAGCGGCTGGAGAAACTCTACAATGATACTTTCAATTGTTTTGTGCGTCCTCAGTATGATGGTTCCCATCAGACATTCCCCGACCTTAATCTGAAAGGCTTGGGCATCGAAAGCCTGTACGACAGTCAGAAAGATGCCGTGTGGATGCTCAAGCTCAATGGAGGAGGTATCTGCGACCATCAGGTGGGAGCCGGAAAGACGCTTATCATGTGCACCGCTGCGTATGAGATGAAGCGACTCGGCTTGGCGAACAAGCCGATGATACTCGCTCTTAAAGCCAACGTGCAGGAGATAGCACAGACTTTCCAAACGGCTTACCCGAATGCCAAGCTGCTCTATCCGGGCAAGAACGATTTCACGCCTGACAAGCGGCAGCGGATTTTCCACGACATCAAGAACAACAACTGGGACTGCATTGTCCTCACGCACGACCAGTTCGGCATGATACCGCAGTCGGACGAGATACAGCAGAAAATCCTTCAGGACGAGTTGGACAGCGTGGAAGAGAACTTGGAAGTTCTACGTCAGCAGGGA
Source organism: Alloprevotella sp. OH1205_COT-284 (assembly GCF_003859795.1). Taxonomy (GTDB): domain Bacteria; phylum Bacteroidota; class Bacteroidia; order Bacteroidales; family Bacteroidaceae; genus Alloprevotella. Next base: position 32,116 of record NZ_RQYI01000018.1, read on the forward strand.
CGCAGCATTTCCCGTGCGATGGAGAAAGGGCTTGTCAAGCGGCAGATGAACTTACGGGCGAAGCTGGATGAAATCAAGTTCAAGATAGAGAACCGCAAGGACGATATAGTGGATTTCAAGACAATGGGTATTGACCACCTTTTCGTGGACGAGTCGCACACGTTCAAGAATCTGATGTTCAACACCCGCCACAACAGAGTGGCAGGGCTTGGCAACAGCGAGGGCAGCCAAAGAGCCTTGAATATGCTCTTTGCTATCCGAACCATTCAGGAGCGGACGGGGAAAGACTTGGGAGCCACTTTCCTTTCGGGTACGACCATATCGAACTCACTCACGGAGTTGTATCTGCTGTTCAAGTACCTGCGTCCCCAAGCCCTCGAAGCACAGCATATCAAGACCTTTGACGCGTGGGCTGCCATCTTCGCCAAGAAGTCGGTGGATTATGAGTTTTCCGTTACTAACGAAATTGTACAAAAAGAGCGTTTCCGCTATTTTATCAAAGTACCGGAGTTGGCGGCGTTCTATGCTCAAATCACTGATTACCGGACGGCGCAGGACATAGGCATAGACCGACCCGAAAAGAATGAGATTATGCACAATATACCACCCACACCTGAACAGGAGGAGTTCATTGCCAAGTTGGTGGAATTTGCCAAAACGGGGAATGCGGAATTATTGGGACGAGAGAAACTCTCCGATAGAGAGGAGAAAGCCAAGATGCTCATAGCAACGGATATGGCTAGGAAGATGAGCTTGGATCTGAGGCTCATTGACCCGAACAAGTACGGGGATCATGTGGATAACAAGGCTTCCCACTGTGCCGCCAAGATAGCGGAGTATTACCGCAAGTTTGACGTACAGAAAGGGACGCAATTTGTATTCAGTGACCTCGGCACTTACAAGCCCGGTGAATGGAATCCCTATAGCGAAATCAAGCGCAAGCTGGTGGAAGACCACGGCATACCCGCTCAGGAGATACGCTTCATTCAGGAAGCAAAGACCGATAAGGCTCGAAAGATGCTCATCGCAGGTATGAATGAAGGTTCAATCCGAGTGCTTTTCGGCTCTACGAGTATGCTCGGCACAGGTGTGAACGCCCAGAAACGTGCCGTGGCCATTCATCATCTTGACTGTCCCTGGCGTCCTTCCGACTTGGAGCAGAGGGATGGCAGAGCCGTGCGTAAAGGTAATGAGGTTGCCAAGTTCCATGCCGACAACAAGGTGGATGTCATCATCTATGCCGTAGAGAAGTCGCTTGACAGCTATAAATTCAACTTGCTGCACAACAAGCAACTCTTTATCGAACAGCTCAAAAACAACCGTATGGGCAGCCGTACCATCGACGAGGGAAGTATGGACGAGAAGTCGGGAATGAATTTTTCCGAATATGTTGCCATCCTCTCCGGAAATACCGATTTGTTGGAAAAGGCAAAGTTGGAGAAAAAGATTGCCGGTTTGGACAGCGAACGACAGGCGTTCATTCGCAGCAAGTCATCCTCCCGAAGCCGATTGGATGAAGTCGTGCGGACGGTGGACGGCAACAAGGAGTTGATTGCCCGTTTCCAAAGTGACTGGGATTTGTACCAAAGCCGTGTGCAGAAGGATAAAGACGGCAATATTCTTAATCCGATAACGCTCAAAGGGGTGGAAGGAAGCGACCCGAAACGCATTGCTGCCAAACTCGCGGAAATCAACGAGAAAGCCTGCACACGGGGAGAGTATTTCAATATCGGAACACTCTACGGATTTAACCTCGTGGTCAAGACGGAGTCTTCCTCCAAAGATCTTTTCGATCTTTCGCAGAACAAGTTCTTCGTGATGGGAGAAAGCGGAATGAAGTACAGCTACAACAACGGCAGGATAGCGGCAGACCCGCAACTAGCCTGTATGAATTTCCTGAATGCCTTGGAGAAAATACCCGGCTTGATTGAGAAGTTTAAGGCGGACACGGAAAAGATAGCCAAGGATATTCCTGTTTTGCAGGAGGTGGTGAATGGTTCTTGGAAGAAGGAAGAGCAGCTCAAAGACCTCAAAACGGAACTCGCCGCCCTTGACCGCAAGATACAGCTTTCCCTAAAACCGATTGAGCAGGGAGAGAGTGAGCAAGAAGGTGTGGATATGATGCAGGACAGCGAGAGAAAGACGGAAGAAATGGAACGGTCACGTCCGATTGAGCCGACTGTCACCGCTCCCTCCGTCAGCACCTCTGCGGCTCAAACCGACAAACCGTTGGAAAGCAGCGGGCAGAGTATCTCCGCTACACAGCCCTCGATGGACGGACTGCCGCCGTCTTTGGCGGAAAAGGTGTTCGTTGTCAGACCGAAAATATAATCTGTAATGTTATCATCACATTCAAACGGCAGCCCCCGACTTGTCATTACGACAAAACGGGGGCTTTGCTGTTGCGTAGAATCCATATCTACGTGTCTTTGGGTAATCTCTTCCTCTTGCGTTTGAGGTTCTCCGTAAAGTGAGTTTGCATAAAGGCGAGGATTTCCGATTCCAGATACCACGTCTTGTGATAGACGATATGGTAAGGAAGGGTTCCCGAATCTCGGTAGCGTTGCAGGGTGCGCTTGCTCACTTGAAGCATCATGCACACCTCTTGGTTATCCAGCAGCGGTTCTCCGTCTATCATCGGACGTTGGGGGATGTCGGGAGCCGTCTGTTTTAGGTCATCGAAACGCTTCATGATGCGTTCCATCCATTCAAGGAAGGTCGCTCTATCCAATAGTTCCATCCTTTATCCTCCTGCTTTTAAGTTCGAAGTTATGCCGTAGCTCTTTCAGGTTCTGAGGATTGCAGTACAGGCTCTTGTTCCGTATCGCCTCCTCGATGTCATGCAGGGCGTAGTAGCAACGCCCGTAGATCATCTTATAGCTGATTCTGTCCGCACTGCGCATACGCTGGAGGGTACGTTTGCTGATACCGAGTATCTCGGCTAACTCATCATTGGTGACAAGACGGTTCTCATACTCTATCTTTGCCTTTTCCTCTTTCTCCACATATCGGAGGATTTTCTCAATTTTGCCCATCAGTTCATGGTAGGCTTTGCTTTCGATTGTTATGACATCCATGACGCTTTGAATTTGATTATGCTGCAAAGTTCGGGAGTTAAAACCGTTCGGATTGTATGCTAAATATGTACTGAATAGAGATTTTTCTGTCTGCGTCCAAAAGCCACACGACAAAAGCATCCATATCGAAGCCACAAGTACGCAGTAAAGGAAATGTTGGTTTTGAATACTTACTCCGTAAGTACATTTGCACAAAGTGTAACATTAAAACGGACAAGAATATGGAAGTAATAACAATCGAGAAGAAAACGTATGAAGCCATGATGGAACGTTTTCTCATTTTGACCGCCAAAGTCGATGCCCTGTGTCGGGAATGCGACGAAAAGCGTATGGGCAGGTGGCTGGACAATCAGGATGTCTGCCAAATCCTGAACATCAGTTTGCGTACCCTGCAAACTTACCGCAGCAACCGAATGCTGCCCTATACGCAAATAGGGTATAAGATGTTCTACAAGCCGGAGGATGTCGGGAAACTGCTCGAACAATCCTCCGCTTTATGACCAATGAATAGTATCACCACTAAATCCGATGTAAAATATGGACAACGATGTAAAGACCAAGAACAACGAAGAGATTGCGCACTTTCTCAACGCGACCGACCGCATGATAAAGGGAATAGATGTCCTGCGGAAAAAGAACAGACCTCTGCTTAACGGGCATCGCTATCTGACGGACGATGAACTGTCCCGCCTGTTGCATATCAACCGGCGCACGTTACAGGATTATCGCAACATGGGAAGAATCTCCTTTATCAAGTTAGGAGGAAAGGTACTCTACAGGGAAGAAGATGTGGAAAAACTATTACAGGAGAATTATCGCCCTCGGTTTGAGAAGCCTTGACAGAGAAACAGACAGTAAGAAATTCTTCTCTTACTGCCTGTTCTTGCTGAAACGTAAGACATACTGTCTATAGCAATCTTTTTTTCAATTAAGGCTCACAGAAGAAGCTATTGACGGATTACAAATTCTCCATACCGAATTTGGCTATCTCATCTATAATCGGCAAGACTTTCTCTCCCAAGGGTGTAAGGGAGTATTCCACTCTGGGTGGAACTTCGGGATATTGTTTTTTCTTAATCAATCCCTTGCTACAAAGGAATTTTAATTCATCAATAAGCATTTTCTCGCTGATTCCGGGAATAGCACGTTTGAGTTCTCCGTAACGGATTATCCTGTGGTTGATTTGAAAGATAATAAGCAATGTCCATTTACCTGCAAAAATCTGCATCGATTTTCTTACCGGACATTCTTCATCTGAAATTTTCCTCTCCATAGCAAACTTTTTTATTCTTGATAATCAATAATTCTAACAATATAGTATGTATCATACTATATTGTATGTACTTGTATATTGTAGTGCAAAGATATAACTTTGCAGTGATTTCAACAATTAAAATACAGATTTATGGAAAAGAAAACAGAAAAAGTGAGCCAATTCTATACAGCTTTGGCACAGGGTGATTTTGAAACGATGGGGGCATTGCTCTCCGATGATTTGGTATGGCATCAGCCGGGAAAGGGTGCATTGTCGGGCATCTACAACGGTAAGCAGAATGTCTTTGCCCATTTGGGAAAGATGGCTCAATTGAGTAATGGGACATTCGCTATCGACCAAGTGGATTACGTAACGGAAAACGGAGATTTGGTCGTGGCATCTATCGGATTTGCTGTATCGGCAAGCGGACATTCGATGGAGATGAAGGGAGTAGATCTTTTCCGTTTTGAGAATGACCTGATAAAGGAGGTTTGGCTGTTCTCTGAACGAATTGGTGAAGAAGACCGATTCTGGACAGCTCTGGCACAAGGCTGATTGTTTATTCAAATTCACTAAAAACAGGCAGTAAGAAAAATGCTTTTTACTGCCTGTTTTCATATTTAGTTGTACCATCCGCCTTTGGTATAGCACATGAGTAGCGGAGGACTTGTTCTCTTCTCTTCGGTCACTCTTCCGATTATCCATTTACGGAAGTTCTTGGCTTCTGTAGAGGCAAATCGAAACGACAGCATCGTAATCATTTCAAGGTTGTATAAATCCACCGCACCGCCTTTGGAAAATAAGGTGCACATCACCTCGTCTTCCCTGAACAAACCCTCTTTGAAGATAGACTTGATGTGGCTGTTTATCTTACCGGAAAATACGCCGAGCAGGTCGGCTATTTCACAAGCCGACATCCAAACGGGAGTTGTCGGGATATGTACTTTTCCGTTCTCTCCAATGGTTATGATTTCTCTTTTCATCGCTCCTCCTCCTTATTATATCGTGATACCATTGAACTGCTCTATCTTACTCAGTTTATCGGAGAGTGCCGCCATGTCCCGACTTTCCTTTTCGTGGGTAATTTTGGCGTAAATCTGCGTGGTGCGGATATTTGTGTGTCCGAGCATCTTGGAAAGGGTTTCGATGGGAACGCCGTTGGTCAGGCAGATTTCCGTCGCCATAGTATGGCGGGCGAGGTGGAAAATACTTTCCATTCGAGGAATTGGAAGAATGTAGAGAATAAACCTGTAACGTGTTGTGAATTAGTTGATTTTCTATATTCTGCGAGTATGATAGGAAAGCAGTTCGACACGGAATATTGAATCCTTTCGGTTACCAAACCGTTATCCGTTGGTTTCCCTAGTGTGGTGAGGTAACGAAAAAAAGGAGAGATTTCTATGGAGAGGTTTCTATCTCACTATTCCACAATGTTTTGCTTGTCAAAGAACGCTTTAACAACGGGTAATTTTGTCCATAAAATTAAAGCGTATGACAATAGAGAAATTCAAGGTATTGCTCTACCTCAAAAAGAGCCGATTGGACAAGTCGGGCAAAGCTCCCATCATGGGACGTATCACCGTCAACCGTTCGATGGTGCAGTTCAGTTGCAAAATCTCCTGTACGCCCGATTTATGGAATCCTCGAGAAAGCCGTCTGAAAGGCAAGAGCCATGAAGCCGTGGAGACCAATGCGAAGTTGGACAAGCTGATGCTCTCCATCCACACGGCATTCGACACGCTTGTGGGAAGAAATGCGGACTTCGATGCGGAAGCCGTCAAGAACCTATTTCAGGGAAGCCTCGAAACGCAGATGACCCTGTTGGGAATGACGGACATCGTCTGTGAGGAACTGAGAAAGCGTATCGGGATAGACCGGGCAAAAGGGACTTACCCTGCCTATTTCTACACCCGGAGAACCTTGGCAGAGTTCATCGAAAAGGAGTTTCGCACCAAAGACGTTGCTTTCGGTCAGATGACGGAACAGTTTATCCACGATTACCAGAGTTTCATTTTGGACGAGAAAGGACTTGCCGTAGATACCTGTCGCCACTATCTGGCTATCGTCAAGAAAGTATGCCGAAAAGCCTACAAGGACGGTTATGCCGACAGATGTTTTTTCGCTCATTTCAGTCTCCCCAAACAAAAGGAGAAGACACCAAAAGCCCTAAGCCGGGAATCCTTCGAGAAAATCCGTGACTTGGTAATCCCCGAACATCGCGCCTCCCACATTTTGGCAAGAGATCTCTTTCTCTTTGCCTGCTATACGGGAACAGCCTACGCCGATGCAGTTTCCGTTATGCGTGACAATCTGTTCACGGATGACAATGGCGAGCTGTGGCTTAAATACTGCCGCAAGAAAAACGAGCTTCGTGCCTGTGTCAAGCTGCTGCCCGAAGCCCTTGACCTGATAGAGAAGTACCGGGATGATGCTCGTCCGACCCTCTTTCCAATGCTGTACCATCCCAACCTTCGCCGTCTGATGAAAAGCCTTGCGGTTCTTGCGGGCATTAAGGAAGACCTGACCTACCATGCCGGCAGGCACTCATTCGCATCGCTGATTACCTTGGAAGCCGGCGTTCCTATCGAGACCATCTGCAAGATGCTGGGACACTCCAACCTCCAGACCACACAGGTATATGCAAAGGTCACGCCCAAGAAACTCTTCGAGGATATGGACAAATATATCGAAGTGACAAAAGATTTGAAACTTGTATTATAACACCCCATAGATAATAAATGAATTTATGCGTAGCACATTTTCTTTACTACTCTATATCAATCGCAACAAGGTACGTGTGGATGGTACAACTTCCGTACTTTGCCGAATCTCCATCGACGGGAAAAGCACGACGATAACCACGGGTATTACTTGCAATCCCAAACAATGGAATGCAAAAAAAGCAGAGACCGCGGACGTGCGGACGAACAACCGCCTGAAAGAGTTTCGAAAGTATGCGGAGCGGCTCTATGATGAAATGCTCAAAGAGCAGGGTGTGGTCAGTGCCGAACTATTGAAAAACAGGATAGCAGGTCAGGCGGTCATTCCTACCCATCTGCTCCAAATGGGAGAAAGGGAACGGGAATGCCTTGCCGTCCGTTCCAAGGAAATCGACTCCACTTCGACCTACAGGAGTTCTCGGTATTACCAGAGCTATATCCGTGAGTTCTTGGACTCGAAAGGCAAGGCGGACATTGCCTTTTCGGACATCACCGAGGAATTCGGACGGGAATATAAGGTCTACCTGAAGCGGTACAAGAACTTCGGGGCATCGCAGACCAACCATTGCCTTTGTTGGCTGAACAGACTGATATATCTTGCCGTAGACCATGAGATTATCCGTGCCAATCCTTTGGAAGAGTTGGAGTATGAGAAGAAACCGCCCTCCAAACGAATGCACATCAGCAAAGCGGAACTCAAACAACTGCTAGAACTGAAACTGCCCGCCAATGACCCATTGAAGGAATTGGCTCGCAGGGCTTTTATCTTCTCCTGTTTTACGGGACTTGCCTATGTCGATACCCAACTGTTGTATCCACACCATATCGGGCGGACTGCCGACGATAGAAGATACATTCGCATCAACCGTAAGAAGACGAAAGTGGAGTCATTTATCCCTCTGCATCCGATAGCGGAGCAGATACTTGATTTGTACAATACGACCGATGACACGCAGCCGGTCTTCCCTTTGCCAAGCAGAGACATGATGTGGTTTGAGATACACGAACTGGGCGTCATTATCGGACGCAAAGAGAATCTGTCCTACCATCAAGCCCGGCACAGTTTCGGATCGTTCTTGATTTCCGAGGGGATTTGTACGGAGAGCATTGCCAAGATGATGGGACATGCCTCCATCACCAGCACGCAGACCTATGCGAAGATTTCAGAGAAGAAGATTGCAGAGGATATGGATAAGTTAATCGAAAGAAGAAAAAACAATGAATATTGAATTACTATGAAAAGAGAATTCATAACCATTGAGAAGAATGGGAACGTACACGTTCCTACGACTTCCATTTGGATGTCGGCTTGCGAAATAGCCGATTTATTCGGCGTATTTTCCGGCAAAGTAAACAGCCACATCAAGTCTATCTTCAAAGAAGGATTACTCAGAGAAGATGAGGTGATGCAAACGCTATTGTTTAAGGGTGGTGCAGTGGATTTATATAATATTGAAATGATAACGATGCTGTCATTTCGTTTTGCTTCTCCACAAGCCAAAAGTTTCCGTAAATGGATAATCAGAAGACTGACCGAAAAGAACAAGTCCTCCGCTACTTGTGTGTTATGGCAAAGGTGGATGGTACAGTTGAATATGAGAACAGGCAGTAAGATAAATACGTCTTACTACCTGTTCTTTTTTAGCGATCTTACTGCATCGACAGCAGTTTGCAATACATTCCGCCTTTTGCTTCGAGTTCGGCGTGCGTACCCTTCTCCATAAGTTGTCCCTTGTCCATCACGATAATCTGGTGGGCGTTGCGGATGGTTTGCAAGTGGTGAGCAATGACCAAGACCGTGCGGTTTCGGATAAGCGCAGACATTGCTTGCTGTATTTTGTACTCATTGACGGGATCGACATTACTTGTTATCTCGTCCAAAAGAAGGATCGGAGCATCCTTGAGGAAGGCTCGAGCGATGGAGAGGCGTTGCTTCTGTCCGCCCGACAACCCCAAGCCATTCTCCCCAATTTTCGTTTCGTAACCATCGGGCAAACTGACGATGAAGTCGTGTATCATCGCCCGACGTGCGGCTTCCTCGATTTCCCCCTGTGTGGCATTGCGGTTGCCAACCTTGATATTGTTGGCAATGGTGTCGGAAAAGAGGATAACGTTCTGCATTACCACACTGATTTTGCCGAGCAGATAATCGTAGTCCATTTCCAGTATGTCCACTCCGCCGATACAGATACAGCCCGCCTGCGGTTCCCAAAAGCGGAGCAACAGATTGGTAATGGTGGTTTTCCCCGACCCTGACGAGCCGACAAGAGCCGTTACCGTCCGTTCGGGTACGTTGAACGTGAGGTCTTTCATCTCGAACCCCTCTTTTTCATAGTGGAAACCGACACCATCAAACGAGAGGTCGAAGCGTTCCGCCGTTTTCGGTTGGTCGGGATCGATGATCACGGGAGCATCCAACAGACGGGAAATGCGTTCGTAGCTGTCCTTTACCTTGATGTAGTTCAGCCAATGACTCTCCATATTGACAAAAGGTTTGTAGAGCTCCTTCGAGACGATGACGAACATCAGGTAAGCGAAAAGGGAAAGTTCTCCACGCCAAGTCCACCAAAGACCAAGCGTTGCCATCAGAGCGAAAGCCAGTTCAATGAGAAAGGCATACCTGCCTACGCTTGCAGCTGCCTGCCGTGAGGTCTTCTTGCTGCTCTCTCCGAACTCGCTGACAGAACGGTCGAGCCTGTCACGGAACATTCCTTTTCCTCCGAAGACTTTCAGCACAGGTATGCCCTTGACGTATTCAACGAAGAGACTGACCATATCCGCCAGACCGTCCTGCGCCTCCTGCTGCGCTTTCGTCCCCGAACGGATGCCCCGATACAAGGAGAAGAGGGCAATAGGAAGGATGGCAATCATCGCCAACCCCATGTGCCAGTCCACACAGAACAGTCCGATGCCGAGTATCAGCGCCACGATGAAATCGGCGGACATCCGCGTCCAAAGGTGCCCCACAACCATTTCCATATTATCCACGTCTTTGTGTATGACGGTGCTTATCTCGCCCAGACGCTCATTGGTGTAGAAACCGAGCGAGAACATTTTCAGTTTCAATATGATTTTCTCGCGGATGCGTTCCACGAGGTCGAAGCCGGCAAAGTGTTTACTCATATCGGCTATGGCATTGGATATGGTTTTCATAACCAGCAGACCAACGAGTATCCACGCCGCCGAGACAAGCGAAACGCTTTCGCCCGAAACGTGGCGGTCGATAAGGAACAGGACAGTGAGCATTATCGCTGTGCCGCAAAGGGCATAAACCACGAAAAACAGTGCGGAGATTATCAGATGCCGCACTCCGCGAGCGGTCAATTCATTCAATATCTTGCGTATCATTGTTTATACCTCCTCTTTCAGTTGCCATTTGCTTACTCGTTCCTGTGTTTCCGTCATATTGCGATATAGTGGGCAGTTGTCCATCAATTCTCCGTGCGTTCCCGTCGCCACGATCTGCCCCTTGTCCATCACGACAATACGTTCCATCTCCTGAATAGTGTTGAGACGGTGGGCGATGGTGATGACGGTCTTGTTACGCTGCAATTCATCCAAAGCCTCTTGAATAAGTTTTTCATTTTCTCCGTCCAAAGCAGCGGTGGCTTCGTCGAGAATGACAATCGGCGAGTCTTTGAGCAACATCCGGGCAATAGAAATACGCTGTTTTTCTCCGCCGGAGAATTTTACGCCCGCTTCGCCTGCCAAGGTATCGTAACCATTGGGGAGTTCCACGATAAAGTCGTGTATGCGCGCCCTTCGCGCCACCGTTTCCACCTCCTCTTGCGTGGCGGAGGGCTTGCCGATACGGATATTGTCCCGAATGCTCGTGTTGAAAAGGAATACCTCCTGTTGCACCATCGAGAAGAAATCGGCAATGTTTCGTTCGGAGAGTTCCGCAAGGTTCTCTCCGCCCAGACGGACGGTTCCTGACTGCGATTGCCAGAAACCCATCATCAGACTTGCCAGTGTGCTTTTGCCTGACCCCGATTCTCCCACAATAGCCGTATGGCTGCCCTTGGGGAATTGCAAACTGACATCGGATAATGCACTGTCTTTCTTATTCGGGTAGGCGAATGTAACGTGCTCGAAACTGACATCGGTCTGTATAGCGTCCGTATCCTTATCCGCTGTGTCCTTTACCGGTACTTCGGTAATAGACTGCACCTTTGCCAGCGATTGCCCATAGACGATTCGAAAATGTTGGAACGTAGCCAGTTTGGCAAAGGAAGACGAGAACAGTCCTCCCAATATCAAGGCAAGAATGAAACGTGCCACGGTCAGTTCGCCCGAACTCATCAGCCATAGACCGACAAGAGTCATTACCACGATACCGCCCTCCAAGAACATCGTGATGAGCGTCATCGGTACGGTAACGCTGAACATACTCCGCTTCACCCAGCGGATATAATCGCGCATATTGCCAAGTACTCGTTCCGTGCGTGTTTCCTCGTGGCTGAATGCCTTGATAACCGGTATTGTAGCCACATATTCCAGGAGGTCTTCCGACATCTTCTGCGTACTTTCCATAAAGTGTTGGAAGCTCTTGCCCCAAAGCGTTTTGACTGCCATCTGCAAAAGAAACGCCAACGGTAGCAGCGATACGAGTGCCAGCCCCAGCCGCCAATCCAATACCATAACAATTCCCCATAGCAAGGTGGGGAAAAGCGTTGCCGATAGGATTTCGGGCAGTCCGTGTGCCAGATAAATCTCGATTTGCTCCACGTCGTGGTTGATGATATTCACCAAATCGCCCACCTTGCGCTCCTGAAAGAAACCGAGTGGCAACCGTTGCAAGTGGTTTACAATGCGCAACCTCAACCGTGTGAGGGCATTGTAAGCCGAGCGGTGCGCCCGCCAAATCGAAGTTCCGTAAAACACACTGCGAAGCAGGGCAAGCAGCACCATCGCCACTCCAGCAATCCAAATCATAGCAGAAGTGAGCGTACCATCCATCAGCCTGTCTACCGCCCATACCACAAGCAGCAGAGGCAGTGTGCCGAAAACAAGATGCAGTATGACCACCGCATTGGAGAGCAGGCTACGACTCTCCCGTTCCTCATCGAGAGGCTTGATTTTTTGTTTATCCATATATGTATCGTTTTGATTTTCTAAGGTGCAAAAGTACGGAGACGCACAGGGGTAAAATAACCCGAATGAACATTACACTACCCGAAAACGATAACCTGACACATATAAAACTCAATAGGGGTATAGGTCTGGATAGTAGGGATATTTCTTTATTCGATAGTCGGGTAATTTTGCACGAGTTTTCATAAACAGATAAGATATGTCAATCGACTCAATAGTTCATTTATACAAAAGAGTGCTCATCGTCAGCTCCCTATTGCTGTGGGCCTATCCGATGTTTGCACAACTGCATTCCATCGAAATAAAAGTTATTGATGCAGAGAATGGAAACAGTATAGAATTTGCCACGGTGCAATGGAAAGGTCTGAACGAACCTTCGTACAAGAACGGTACAACCACCAACAGAAAAGGGGTGGCGAAACTAAATATACCTGCCCATCAAAAACTGGTACTAAAGGTGAGTTATGTAGGTTATCAGACAATTACCGACACGATTACGGCAAATGAGAAGCGTCATACCCTGAAGTTACGTCCGGAATCGACGGAATTGGCAAATGTGGTAGTCTTCGGAAAAACAAAAGCACAGGTTATCAGAGAGTCGCCCGAAGCGATTTCAGTGATAAACGCAAAGGAATTGCAAGGTCGTTCCGTTTCTTTAGAAACCATCTTGAACAAAACCATCGGCTTGAAGGTCGGGCAGACAGGTGGATTGGGAAGCAGTTCGAGGATTATTGTTCACGGTTTGGAGGGAAACCGTATTCAGATTCTTTGGGATGGTATTCCGATGAATACTTCAGACGGAGCCTTTTCGCTTGATGAAATTCCGATAGACATTATCGAACGGATAGAGGTCTATAAAAGCATTATCCCTGCACGTTTCGGTTGCGATGGCTTGGGTGGTGCCGTCAATATCGTCACGAAGGAGTTCAGCACGGACTATTTGGATGCTTCGTACGAACTTGGTTCTTACCAGACACACAAGGGAAGTGTCTTCTCGCGCAAGAACTTTCCGAAGAGCGGTATTCTGCTCGGTGCGGGAGGGTATTATGCTTCTGCAAAGAATGATTACTCATTTAGAGTTCCCGAAAGAGAAAACCTGTTGGTGAAGCGTGACCACGACCGTTTTCGTTCGTATATGCTGAAAGGGAAAGTCGCTTTCACGAAACTTTGGTTCGATGAGATTAGTACCGAGTTCGGGTATTACAACCGTTTCAATGAGATACAAGGAGTATTGAAGAATATCCAGCACGCTGAAAACAAATCCGGGATGTTTATGCTCGAAAACAAGCTGATGAAAAGCGGGATGCTGAACAACCGCCTTAACTTCGAGTCGCATTTCTCCCTATCGCATACAACGAACAATTTTGTGGATACGGCACGGGTGAATCACGATTTCGAGGGAAACATATATCCGAGTCCAAACGGGCAGGGAGAAACGGGAGATGTCCCCCACAGCTCAAATGACAAAGGTTTGGAAATCAACGAACGCATTAACCTTGATTGCAGATTGTCCGCCAATTACGAAACGGGCTACTATACCTACAATACCAAGACGGGCGAATGCTCCCAAACACCCATCATCACTACCGTGGGAGTACCTTCAAGTTTAGTCGCGTTTGAGTAACCAAATACGATATACGGAAGAACTCATAAGAAACCCATCAAAATCACCTAAGCTTTCAGCTGATTACACCTAAGCTTTTATTCAAAAGCTTAGGAGCTTTTTATAATAAATCAAGTACATTTGCGTTATCGAACAAGAAGCCTTTGTCGAAAGTCAATACCTCCGAATTCGGCAGGGGGGAAGTAAAAGGAGGAAAAACTATTGAACTATGGCTAACAAACCATTACAGTTCGTTCTTGTAGAACGCAAATTGAACGTCGGCGCAAATGCCGGTAAAGTCGTGCAAATCGCCCAACCAACGGGTAGACATCGAGTGAGTTTCCGCAATTTTTGTGAGCGTGTGGCGAAATCGACCACATTCAACCGTCAGGAAGTGGAAGCCGTATTGAACTACGCCACCGAGATTGCCAGA
>NZ_RQYI01000019.1 GCF_003859795.1 Alloprevotella sp. OH1205_COT-284
TGCTTAGAATTTTCTACTCGTTGCTTAGAATTTTCTACTCGTTGCTTAGAATTTTCTACTCGTTGCTTAGAATTTTCTACTCGTTACTTAGAATTCTCTACTCGTTGCTTAGAATTTTCTACTCGTTACTTAGAATTTTCTACTCGTTACTTGGAATATTCTACTCGTTGCTTAGAATTTTCTACTCGTTACTTAGAAATTTCTATCTCTTAGGTAGGTTTTTTCGCAAGGGAGGTGGAGTTGAACGCCGTTTCCGTGCTTGTCGGTCATCGGCATATCGTGTTTCCGGGTATTTCTTCCGATCAAGGTTCGCCTCATGCTGTCGATAGGGGAACACGGTGTGCGCATGTTTTCACGCCATGAGGAGAATGACAACTGAGGTGATGCTCACGGCAAGTCCGAACACTCCGGTGGCAATGGCGGCTTTTTCGCGTATCCAGCCCCAGAGAAACAAAGCGACAAAGAAGCTGAGCACGGGAACAATCCAAAAAAGTTGCGTCAGCAGGTAGAGCAGGATGTCTGCCAACCAATGGGGAGAAGAACCAAAGGGGCGGACTCCGCCAAAAAGGTAGAAAATCATCGTGAAGATCGGGATGATGACACTGGGGAAGAGGAGGGCTAAAAGCCATTTGGGATATTGATTCATGGGGCGTATGGAAATTAACACGTGAAATGCGAAACGATACCCGCAAAGAGTGTTTGGCCGTCGGAGAGATGAGGGGCGACCGTTGCGGGAGAAGGGGGCGGCGGCGAGAGGGCGGAAAAACGACTGTCTCGGCCTATCTGCTGCAAAGGTCATGATTTTCGATGAAAGGGGAAAGGCTTTTGCCCGGAGTTTTGCCCGTGACACACAAAACAGCTCCACGGCTTCATCAAAAAGTAACGACTTGCCGGGTGTGCATCCGAGAAGAATGATGTATATTTGCACAAGCCCCGACGTTTGTCGGGCGTTTGTTGTTGATTACTTCCCTGTTTATGGAACGCATACTTGTCGTAGACGACGAAAACGACCTTCGCGAAATTTTGCAGTTCAATCTCCAAACCGCCGGTTTTGAGGTGGATGTTGCCGATTCGGCCGAAAAAGCCCTTGAAATACTCACCCCTCGTCATTCCCTGATTTTGCTGGATGTGATGATGGGCGGCATGTCGGGGTGGCAAATGGCGCGTGTGGTGAGAGAGGAGCGAAAACTCGACACCCCCATTGTGTTTCTCACGGCCAAAACGACCCAGCCCGATGTGTTGCACGGTTTTTCGGTCGGAGCCGACGATTACATCACCAAGCCTTTTTCCTTTCAAGAGGTGTTGGCGCGCGTCAATGCCATTTTGCGCCGCAGCAATGCTCCTCATTGTGCCGTGTCGGCCAAAACGGAGCTTGTGTTCGGGCATCTTGTGATCGACTTCGTGCGAAAGGCCGTTCGTGTGGACGGGCAAGAGGTGCGCCTCTCTCCCAAGGAGTTTGGCATTTTGTCCACCTTGGCTTCCCACCCCGGCAGGGTCTTTTCGCGAGAAGAGATTTTGGCCGAAGTGTGGAATGGCGAGGCCTTTGTGCTCGATCGCACCATTGACGTACACATCGCACGCGTGCGTCGAAAACTCGGACACTATGGCGCGCGCATCACCAACCGGCAGGGATATGGTTATAGTTTTGAGTAGCCAATCGGCTTTTTAAGGCGAAGCGTATGAGCTACAAGGTTAAACTGCTACTTTATTTCTCCGTTCTGTTTGCCGTTTTTGCCGCCGTGTTGGTGGGGTTTCAGTGGCAACGCGAGAAACAGTTTCGTCGCGAGCGTTTGGAGAGCCGTTTGCAGGTCTATGCCGATATGTCGGCCGAACTGCATGCCACCGAATCTCCCGATTCGCTCGCCGCGGCTTTTCGCCGTTTGCGACGCATGATGCCCGAAGATTTGCGCATCACCGTCATCGACTACGAGGGTAAGGTGCAGCTGGACTATCCCACACATCGGCTTCACCCCTTGACCAATCATCGCGAGCGGCCGGAGGTCAGGGCTGCTTTCTCGAAAGGGGAAGGGAGCGACGTTCGGCTTTCGGCTACGGCCGGCATACAA
Source organism: Alloprevotella sp. OH1205_COT-284 (assembly GCF_003859795.1). Taxonomy (GTDB): domain Bacteria; phylum Bacteroidota; class Bacteroidia; order Bacteroidales; family Bacteroidaceae; genus Alloprevotella. The sequence goes on from NZ_RQYI01000019.1 coordinate 2,067, forward strand.
TATTTCTATTATGCCAAACGCTATCGCGACAGCGTGGTGCGCGTTGCCTTCCCCTACGATCGGGTGGCGCAATCGCTGCTCCAACCCGACAGTGTGTTGCTTTGGTTCGTGTTGTTGGTGTTTCCGTTTGCCACGGTCGCCTTGGTCTACACCGCCGATCGCTTCGGGCAAAGCGTGGAAACGCTTCGGCAGTTTGTCGATAGCGCGGAGCGCGGGCTGGTCGATTATGCACACATCCGATTTCCCAAAACGGAGCTTGGGCTGATGGCTCGTAAGGTCGTCGAAACCTATCGGCGTGCCGAAGAGGGGCGTTTGGCCGTGGAGCGCGAACGGGAGAAGAAGCGGATTTTCAAACAACAGATGACCAACAACATCACCCACGAGTTGCGCACGCCCGTGGCGGCCATTCAGGGTTTTCTCGAAACCCTCGTGCGCATGCCCGACCTCCCCATCGAGCAACGCACGTTTTTCCTCTCCCGTGCCTTTGCCCAATGTCGGCGGCTGTCGGAACTGATTCGCGATGCGTCGCTCATCAGCAAAATGGAAGAGGCCGCCGACACCATTCCGAGCGAGTTGCTCAATCTTTTCGACATCGTCGAAGAGGTCAGGCTCGACATCGCCGCAACGGCATCTGCTCAGAGCTTCGCGCTCGATAATCGCATTTCCGAGAGAACGGAAATCTGCGGAAACCACTCGCTCATCTACGCCGTTTTTCGTAACCTCATGGAAAACAGCGTTAAATATGCCATTCCCTGCCATTGCGTCGTGGAGTGTGTCGGTGAAGACGACACACATATCTTCTTGCGCTATTACGACAAGGGTAGCGGTGTATCGGAGGAACACCTGCCCCGAATTTTCGAGCGTTTCTATCGTGCGGACGAAGGGCGAACGCGCCACGAGGGTGGCACGGGACTGGGTTTGTCGATTGTGAGAAATGCCATCGCCATTCATGGCGGCACGATACGCGCCGAACGCCACGAAGAAGGCGGTTTGCAACTGTCGTTTTCTTTGGCCAAAGGCTGAGGCGATGAGTTTGCACCGATGAAAAAAACATCCGCTCCGAAGTTCATTAACCTCGGAGCGGATGGCGTTTATGTTCCTCCTTCGCGCACATAATCCACGGCGCGATTGACATAGTCGAGTAGCGGCTTGGCCGTTTGCAGCAATCGGGCGATGCGTTCGGGAGCATCGGCCGCCGTGATTTCCGTTTCGTCAAGACTGCATGCCAAACAATACATCTTCAATCGCAGGTATTCCGACCAAGGTGCCTCTTTGTCGAAACCTTTCGGGTTGCGTTTGAGCGCCCCGTCGGTGACGAGCCCGAAACGTGGGTCGGCCTCTTGTTTCACGATGCGGTCGAAGTCGCCCCCTCCGCCGGCGATGTCCTCGCGCACGATTTGCAACACCTTGGGCGGAAGGCAATAGTCGCCCACTGCCAAGATGTTTTGAGTGTTCCAGCGGATGTCGCCGAAATGAGCCGCCTCGGCCTCCACACCGACCTGCACATAGTAGCCGGAGTAGCCCGATTTCTTGCCGCCTCGGCAGATGTAGGCACCCATGTGGGTTTTGTAGGGAGTTTTGTCGGTCGAAAAGCGCGTGTCGCGGTAGATGCGATAGGTGATGTCTTTGGCCGTAAGCCCGGCCACGGAGGGGTCAAAACGCGCAATGTGTTGCACGAGGGTTTCGGCAAATGAGTTGAAGCGAGCCTGTGCGGCTTGATAGTCGGCTTTGTGGTTGGCAAACCATGGTCGGTCGTTGTTGGCGTGGAGCCGACGGAGAAAATGTATGACTTGTTGCATAGAGAAGTTTCAAATGGAGGAAAACGTTTGGCAAATGCTCGCCGGAATGCTCGGAAAACGGCCGGCGAAAAAAGAAAAGGAGGGCGTCAGCCCTTGTCGGTCAAGGCGTCGAGCAACCTTTGACAAGCATCTTCACACAAGTCGATGACCAAACGGAAGTCTTCGGCCTGACCGTAGTAGGGGTCGGGAATGTGGCGATGGGAGGGAAAGCGCGTGAGATAGTCGGCCAGCAAAACCACCTTCTTCATCAGTTCGGGGCGTGGAGCTTTTTGGCGCAGACGTCGCAGGTTGTCCTCGTCCATGGCAACGATGACATCGAACAGCTCGAAGTCTTTCGCGGTCATCGGGCGGGAGCGATGCGTGAGATGCAGTCCGCGCTCGGCGGCATGTGTCCGCATTCGTGCGTCGGCAAGTTCGCCTTCGTGGTAGCCGATCATGCCGGCCGAGTCGATGAGTGAGAAGCGGTGATCGGCACGGGCTTCTTTCACCTTTTGGCGAAACATTTCTTCGGCCAGTGGAGAGCGACAGATATTGCCGAGGCAGATAAAGAGTATTTTCATGAAGAGGAAGTTGTAAAAATGAATGATGTCGGAAAAGGCGCGTCAATGCCGCCTTGGCGAAAGAGAACGGCGGAATGCGGACGACCGAAGCCGGGCGGGAGCGACTGCCGATGAGCAACGTTCGTCTTTTGCCGCCGATCGTAAGACAAAGGTACGAGCTTTTTCAGATTAAAATCGTATCTTCGCCCCATGAATATCTTTCGTTTGCGCTTTTTCTTGCTTTTTTTGTGGTCTTCGCTCTGTTTCGGGCATCCTTTGCCCTTTTCGTCTTCTTCTCCTTTTTCTCATCGAGGCGATGATGTGCTGCAATTCGTGCCGCTCTTGGGCGGGGTGGGCTTGTCGGCGGCCGGAGTGGAAGGGCGTCATTCGTTGCGCGATCGGGCACTGATCGGTGCCACGGCTTTTGTGGCTGCCGAGAGCACCACGCGTCTGTTGAAATCGTTGCGTCTTTCGCGTCGTCCCGATGACACCGACCGCTTTTCGTTTCCTTCCGGCCACGCCACACGTGCTTTTCTCGGAGCCGAATGGGTGCGGCGCGAATACGGTTGGCAATACGGAGTTCCGGCCTATGCCGTGGCCTGCGGCGTGGCAGCGTTGCGTGTTCACCACCGCCGCCACCGTTGGAGCGATGTGTTGGCCGGTGCAGGCATCGGGGTGCTGAGCGTAGAGTTGGCGCATCGTTTGCTGCCGTGGCAGCGGCGTTTGCTCAACCGCGCCCGACAGCAACAGGTGCAGATGGCTTTTGTGCCCGCTTACGATGTTTCTTCGCATTCCGCCGGATTGAGTTGTGTGATGTGTTTTTAATCCTTTTGCAAGAACAACCGATTCTGAAAGAACTGATATGTAGAAAGAAAGCTGTCAATAATGGTGCGCAAAAACTAAAAACGACAAAGAAGCGGCTTCGCTCTTTGTTGATTTCTAAAAAAATACTTTTTATCGAGGCGGATATTTGCGCAAATCGGAAAAAATAGATACTTTTGTCGACAAGAAGACAAATAGAAAAGTCTTAGTATCCATTTAGTATTTCACGAAGTTATGAAAATTTTCCAACTCAATTCTATCTTCAAAGGCTTGGCACTCGTAGCCATGCTTTCTTTCGCCGGAAATGTTGCTGCCCAAGACGTGGTGGAAACGCAAAAGAGCGAACAAAAAACCTGCTGCAAGGCCGGTAAAACTGCTTGCGACAAAGCCAAAGAGGCTTGCAAGAAAGACAAAAAAGCCTGCAAGAAAATGGAAGACGTTTGCAAGAAAGAGCAGAAAAACTGCATGAAGACTTGCGACCAAAAGAAAAAGGAATGCAAGAAGGCTTGCGACAAGAAAGACAAGGAATGCAAAAAGGCTTGCGAACAAAAAGCAAAGGTAGAAAAGAAAGCCTGCTGCAAACACTAAACTACCCGGTTTCTTAAACCGCACAACCCCCTCATCGAGGCTGCGCGCACAACCATGGCACGTTGCCTCGATTTCTTTTTTACCTCCTCCGGGGTTGCACTTTCATTTCCTTTCGATTTCGTTTTCATCTCATTTGACTGCTATGAACATAGAAAGCATAAGAGAATACTGCCTTTCCAAAAAAGAAGCGAATGAGGGCTTCCCTTTCGACGAGGACACACTCGTTTTCAAAGTCTTCGACAAGATGTTTGCCATTCTTGATTTGAAGGAAGGCAAACGTGTGCTGGTGAAGTGCGATGCCGATCGTGCCGTCGAACTGCGCGAACAATATGCCGCCGTCGAACCGGCGTATCATTGTAACAAGCGTTATTGGAACCAGTTGTGGTTTGAGCAACTCGACGAGAAGTTGGTGAAGGAACTCATAGACCATTCGTATGACGAGGTGCTCAAAAAAATGACCCGAAAACAACGTCGGGCGTTGGAGGAAATGCCTGATGAAAACGAAGCAAAATCTTGATGTCCGCCCCAAATATAGGTTTTATCTATTCTTGTATTGTCTTTTGTCTGTTGGAGAGTAGAAAAAAACTCCCTACCTTTGCAGCGTAAAACAATAAAACATATTCACTCATTAATGAAATCTCATCATGAAGAACTTAGACTACCTCAATCTCGATCCCAAACAAACCGCTCCCATCGTAGAAGGCCTTTCCAAACTTTTGGCTGATTTCCAAATCTACTACACCAACCTCCGCGGTTTCCATTGGAACATCAAAGGACGCGGTTTCTTCACTCTCCACGAAAAGTTTGAACACCTCTACGACGAAGTGGCCGAAAAGGTCGATGAAATCGCCGAGCGCATTCTTCAACTCGATGGCACGCCCGAAAACAAGTTCAGCGAATACATCAAGCAATCTTCTATTCGTGAAGTCGGCGTTGTGTCGTGTGGCAATGATGCCATTGTAAACATTCTCGAAACCCTCAAGCTCCTCATTGCTCGCGAACGAGAAATCCTCGCAGCTGCCGCCGAAGCCGGCGACGATGTGACAGCGGCTCTCATGGGCGATTATCTCCGCTCTCAGGAAAAGCAGATTTGGATGTTCGTGGCTTTTCAAACTTCCAATTGCAAATAAATTTCGGATCAAATCACTTATGTGATTTTCAGATCGAGGGTGTATCGAAAGATATACCCTCTTTTTGTCACAACCCTTTTGTTGCTTAGCGATTTCGCCACATATCTTACCGGTAGAAACAGATTACAGTTTTCTGATTTTTGGGCGATAGAGGCGAATTTTCTTTGAATAAAAACGTGTGTAAAACAAAAGTCTTACACACGTTTTTTATGTAGATGGAATAGCATTCGATGGGATTATGTTCTTATGAAAGAAGCAGATACACACAGCTTGTGTGCGAATCTCATTGTTGTTGGAAGTTTATCGAATGACTTTCTTCACACCGTTCACGATGTAGATACCCGGTTGTGTCTTGCGCACGCGACGTCCTTGTAAATCATGGATTTCTTGTTGAGCAGAGTCTGTTTGGGCGACATTGATGCCGGTAGGGTCTGTGAAGGTTAAAGGCAGATAGGTCACACCTTCTTCCGCATTGACAATATAAGCGGTGAAACCGACAAAGTTGTCTGCGTTGTAAGGATAGAATCCGGTGCGCGACTCTACGTTTTGCAGTGTGTAGGCATTGTTCGATTTTGTGGCAACGGCGATGGCAGGTTGCAGTACGTTGTCTGTAATTTGGGTGCCATTGGTGGCCGACTTCAAAAAGTTGAAAGTACCGGCATTTTCGCTTTGTATAACAACACCGGTGTTGGCGGGAATGATGTCGTTGATTTCTTTCAAAATGACTTTTTGGTCTCTGATCGTGCCTTTATAAGCTTTCACGCCGGCAGGAATCATTGTGGCAAAAGGTGCGGAGAAGGTGGTGAACTTTTGGGTTTCGTCGGTGATGGTGACGGAGATTTTCTCGATGGGTTGCAATTTCCACATGCTGGCATTTGCCGATATTTCCCAACCCACGATGTTTCCGGGGGCATCGCAGTGAAGTTTTTCATATTGTCCGGCTCCTCCGAAAGTCACTTTGCCTTCATCGTTTTTGTAGAAAGAAAGTGCAACGGGCGTGTCAGACATGGCCACGGGGGTAGATTGTGAAGGCTTGCTCAGGTATTTTCCGGAGGAGATGTTTTTCACGGCATATCCTCCTTCGTGAGCGGTGATGCTCCACAATTTGTTGGCACCGTCGAAGTTTACAGATCCGGTGAAAGCGTTGCCTGCGGCGTTCACGCCCATGTAGCGCAGTTGGTCGCTTTGGGTGGTTTCGAGAGTGAAAATACCGTCGAACATGATCGTCACTTGGCTCAGAGCTTTGTAGATAGCTTCGGTGGCTGCCAAGAGCTGAGCGGCCTCGGTGGGCGTTGCGGCAGGAAGGGAGTTTACGACGCGGTCGTAGGATTCCTTTGTGGGATAGGTCGTTGTGTTGAGGTGATCTTTGTTTGCTGCAATGAAAGCATCGGCTTTGGCTTTGGCTTCATTGTAGCCTATTGTGTAAGCGGCGGCCAGCTCTTCCGGAGTGGCTTCCACAAATCTAATGGTGCTTCCGGCATCGGTGGCGGCATTGGGTCTTGTCCAATACCCCAGTTGGCTTTTAACATCGTTGATGAAACCCAAGATGCTTTCTGATTTCCGGAATACAAAACCTTCTCCGTTTCTCTGTAAATCGTAGGAGCCGAGATCGGTTACGGCTGAAACTTCGGTGAAAGGAATTACTTGGTCATTTTGAGGAGTGGCATTCCAAAGAATTTTGTTGGCTCCGGCTCCCATGTTGTAGATTCTATACCCTTTGGCAACATCGCCCACGAAAGCAAACAGTGCATTTGGGGAGATGGGAGAGGTTTCTGTGGTGTTGGCAATGGTGTTGGTTAGTGGGTTGTAAACGGAATTCTTTTTGGGAGTACGCAGAATTTCCAATTTGTACCATTTGCTGGCAGCCAAATCAAACTTGCCTTCTTTCGGTTCGGGAGAAATGGCAAAAGGGGCACTGTTGTAGTCCAAACCATAATAGACACAATCCAATGTTTCATCCTTTGTGACCAAGTCGGTAGGTATGATTGAGCTATTGCAGGCAGACGTTCCCAGAATGGGCAGAGGATTCACGAAAGAAATGAGTTGTGTTTCTTTGGGAACGTTCTTATAGATAATGGTTCTTTTGACATCATTAATAATGTGTTCGACTGTGATGGTGTAGAATTCCGTCACCTCGCGACAGATCTGCCAATTGGAGTTGGCGTCATTGGCATTCCATAAGTCTAAATGATTGTCTACTCCGTTGTTTCCGTTGAAACCTCCATGTACGTTGAGGGCCGGTGCCTGATCTGTGTAGGTTGCAGATGCGGAAACGGGAATAATGTCAATTTGTCCACGTTCGGCGGTACTCTTATTGTTGTTTTTAACTATCAGCCATTCGCTACCCTCATCGGAAAGATTTACGCAATTGGCGGCATTATCGGTGGCATCACAAGTCATGTATTTTTGTGCCGAAACGCTCCAAATCTTGTAATGTTTTTCTTTACTTCCACGAAGTAGCCGAAACCTTTCTGCAGTTTGGGGAGATCTTCTGGAATAGACTTTATCTGCTCCCACGCCTAAAAAGTATTGGTTGTGAATGGAATGGCGGATGCAAAAATCTTTGGAGGCATCATTGATGTCGGTAGCGATCATTTCAGACAAATCGCGCGGCACATAGGCTTTGGATTGGGCTACGGCTTCACTCGTCCCCCAAAAGGCCGAAAAGGCAAGAAGGGACATGAAAGCGGAGTAAACTTTTTTCATAAATGAATAAATAGAGAATATAAAAAAATAATGGTTGTTTGCGGTAAAGATAAACGCTCGTCGGAAGGAAGACTCAAAAAGGCTTTTCAAGTCTCGGCAAAGGTATAAAAAAAGTGGAAATTACAGGTATTCGGTAACACGAAAATATCCGACCGATCGAAATCTGAAATAAATGGTGAAACAAAAGGTGGGCTTCGTCGTTTTTGAGCGCGTATTCCCCTTGTTTTTTTGTTTTTGCCGTTTTGCTTCCGCTAAAACGCCTTTCTCGTTGATTTCCAGTTTGTTTCGTGCGAAGGCAAGTGAAGGCAAGAGGTGGAGGGGGATTGCTAATGTCTTGATTTCCAATAATGTCCGGTGAAGGCAAATAGGGCTGTTTGCTTTCACTTGCTTCCGCAATTTTCGGAGAAAAAACGGCGTAACAGAGGTGGTGAAGGCAAAAAGTCGTTTCATCGGCTTGATTGTCAGTGTGTTATGATTTGTGTTTTCGCTTTGCCTTCACTTGCCTTCACCGGTTTTTGTTGATTATCAATTGGTTATCTTGTTTTGCGGAGGCAGTGAAAGCAAAAACACTACATAAGGGATACGCGCGCGTGCGCGCGAAGGAATGTTCTTGGGAGGAGTTTTCAAGGCTCGAAAAAACAACTGCCTAAGAGGGCGTTTTTTTTAGCTCTGAGGTAGTTTGATCTACAAGGCTTGTAGGGGAATGGAACCGTATGCAATCGGTGGGCAGGTCGATTTCTCCCCAACGAATCATGGAGTTGAAAAGTCGGAGGCGGGAGAAACGGGACAGGCCATTGGCGGGAATATCGCTTTCGACCAACACGCCGCCGGCGAGCAGGGCGGCGCGGTGCGTGCCGGCGAGGAGGGGAAGAGAGGGCGTGTGCCACGCGCGGCCGTCGAAAAGAGCGAGATTGGCAATGGTGGTGTCGGTGAGCAGCCCGTTGCGCACGATGATGACGTCGTCGGCCGTGCTGCGGAGGGCGAACAGGGCGTTGAGCACGGAACGGTCGGCGGATTTGCGAGGATAGGCTGCGTGGTCGGCTTCGATGCAACGCAAGCGAGAGATGGGGCGGAGGGTGTAGGGCGAAAACGTGACGTCTGCGATGCTCGAAGCGTCGTAGATCACACGACAGCGCACGCGATCGAGATAACGAAGATCGGCCGGGAGGAGAGAGAGGCAGGCGGAGAGGTCGAACTCGGAATGGGGCGACTGTTCGTGGGCGAGGGTGGCGCGCAGGCGTGCTCGGTGATAGTCGAGGCGGAGAGGGTGTCCGCGTTCGATGCAGATGGTTTCAACGTAGCGGTGCATAGACTTTTTGTTTCATCTCTTCGTATTCGGCCTCCATGCGGCTGTTGATCGTGATGCCGCCGCCGGTTTTGAACACAAGGGTGCCGTCGGCCTCTTGTTCGACGAAGCGGATCATCACCGCACTGTCGAGGGTGGCACCGTCGAACACGCCCATTATGCCGGTGTAGAAACCGCGTTCGTAGGTTTCGGCCTCGGCAATGATTTGCATCGTTTTGACTTTGGGCGCGCCGGTGATGCTGCCGGCAGGAAGCAGTTGGAAAAGGAGGCTGCCCAAACGGCGAAGATGGTCGGTGGGGAGACGGCCGACAATCTCGGAGCTGGTTTGGAGGAGCTTTCCGCGGTGGGTTTCGATGCTTTCGAGATAGCGATAGCGGCGCACTGCGACTTCGGAGGCCACGATGCTGAGGTCGTTGCGGATGAGGTCGACAATGGTGGCGTGTTCGGCCGCTTCTTTCGGGTCGTCGAGCAGTCGCCGTGCGGCTTGGGCATCGGTGGCGGCAATGGTGCCTTTCATCGGGTAGGCACTGATGAGGCCGTCGGCGATGCGCACAAAAATTTCGGGAGAGAAACAGACGAAATGCTCTTTCCACCACAGCCGATAGCGCGCTTGTGTGTGAGTGTAGAGGTCGGCCAAAGAGAGCGAGGTGGTCAGGGGGACGCGGCAGGTGAGGTTGGTCAGAAAACTGTTGCCTTCTTGCAATTCCGCCGTCACTTTGTTGAAAGAACGGCGATAGTCGTCGAGAGAGGGCGGTTGTGGTTGCCAAAGAGGCGGCTCGGTAAGTGGAGTGGGGGAAGTGCGACCGTTGTGCACGCGGCCGAAATCGAAGCGCAATTCTTCTTCATTCACTTCGTCGAGCGGAAGAAGGAGAATGTTTTCCTGCCGATAGTCGATGACAAAAAGAAAAGGTCGTCCCTCACCGCCCCATTGGTTGATGAGGTGCTCGGCTTGGGTTTGTGAATAGCGTTTCATCGAAAGTGGGTTGCTTGTTGAAGCACATCGCCGAACAATCGGCGACTGTTCGGCGGTGTGTGGGGGGAGAGATTTATTTTCTGACAAGCGGAAGCCGTGCAGACATCCAGCCGAGTATGCCGTTTTGGAGTTCGACAACTTTATAGCCGTTGCGAGCGAGGATGCGAACGGCCTGTTTGCTGCGGTTGCCGCTGCGGCAGTAGAGGGCGATGGTTTTGTTTTTGGGGAGTGTGGCGAGCGATTGTTGTTCGAAACCGCTGCCCAACACGTCGATGTTGATGCTTCCTTGTATGTGCCCTTCGGCATATTCTTGGGCGGTGCGCACATCAAGACGGACAACATTGTCTTGGGTGATGATCTTGGCAAAGGCTTCGGCCGAAACGGACTCGGTGCCTTCGGGAGATTGGCAGGAGAAAAGAGAGGAGAGAAACATGGGAATGTGTATGAGAAGTTGTTTAATCATGAATTGAAAGGTTTAAGTGTCGGTCGGAAAGACTCGGCGTTTGAAAAAGTGGGAAAAAGACGTGGTAAGAGAAGCGGCGGCGGGCGGTGGTTCAAGAAAACTTGATGTGTACGCGTTTGACCAAACGAAGATGATAGTTTTTCACCGTTTTGCCTGCGGCAAGGATACCGCCGCCGAGACGAAAGGCGTAGCTCATCGTTGCCGCTTCGCAAAGATAGCGGGCGTTTTTCTGATTGTAAGTGGTGTAAACCGGTTCTCCGCCGAGGGAAGAGAGGGTTTGGTTGAGTTGCGCGAGCTGTTCGCCCGAATAGAGTTCGGACAAACGGCGTGCCGTCTCTTGCGAGGGAATGCTCCAACCCGTCAGCGTGCCTTCGGTGTAGGTCTGTGCAAGGCCTTGGGCTTCGTCGGGAGAGAGGGTGGAGAGCGCAGAGGGCAGATTGCTCCAACCTTGGGTCGAAAGCAAAATGAGATCGGCGGCTTCCGCGGTTTCGTTTTCCACGAATGCCACGACATGGTGACCTTTCCAAACAGATCCGGCACGAGGGCGTTCGTTTGGCGAGGTCGGAGTGTCGTCGGGCGAAGAGGGAGGTTCGAGAGGCAAAGGCTGGCCGGCACCGAATGAGAAAGTACTTTCAAAAGGTGCATTCCAGCCGATTGACAAGATCTCGCCGTCGATGAGCATGTCTCCCGTTGTGGAATAGCTGCCTTTGAGGCGATAGGGAGTGGCGGCTTTGAGACCGGAATTGAGTGTGAAACCGTATTGTCGGGTTTGAGAGGCTTCGGTGAGAGAAATGCTCAACACGGTGGACGAACGGTCATTGGGGAAGACGTATTTCGTGCCGGTGCTCCATGTGCCGTCGGAGTTTTTCCGGCAAGGCAGAAGGGTGGCGGATGGAGAGGAGTAGGCGTTGTTCCATGTCAATTGTCGGGGCAGGTCGTTGAGTTTCACGCTGACGGCTTCGACTGCCGAGGGGATATTGGAGAGCGTGATTTCCATGCCGGCCACGGCATAGGCGAGGGTGAGAGTGACGCTTGTCTTGGACGTGCCGACGGTGAGTGCTGCCTCACCACGCATCAAAGGTTGTTCGGCCTGATTGTTTTCGGTACTCATCGACAAGGCTGCGGCATTGACGTCGGTCGGCTCTTCGAGGCGATAGGCCGTGTGGCCGCTCAGTGCCACGATGCGATAGTTGCCGGAGGGCAGCGAGAGGGCAAGCGGCGTGGCGACACTCTCAATTGTTTGTCGGGCGCGACATCGACCGGTGTCGTCGAATGCATAGACGGCAATGGGGTAGAGAGGCTGTGTGCCCACTGCGGTGCGTGTGCGGATGTTTACTTTGTGTTGCTTGTGGGTTATGCTTCCTTTATCGTCGGGAAGTTCGATAGTATCGCAGGCACTGACCAACAGAACTGCGGCCATGAGGAATGATGAAATGTGAAATTTCATGAGAATTGGAATAAACGCATAATGCCATTTCTCCGGGAGTGAGAGAGCATGGTGGTGATGGAGAGGAAGAAAGGATGGCGGTTTAGTGCAAAACCCTTTTCGTCGTTCTTTTGCCATTGGACGTGATGACAACGAGTAGAACCCCGGCATGATTTTGTAGGGCGAAGCGTTCTTGCCGATGGATGGAGATGCGTTGGTGCAGGTGTCGGCCGTCGAGAGTGGTAATCGCTATGTTGCTGTGAAGAGGGGCGGTCACGGTGAGTGTGCCGTCGGTCATCTCTATGGAACTTTCGGAAGCGGAGGAGGGAGGCAGATTCGTGATATGATTTCCTTGTGTCACGGTGATGACGGCATCGGGGAAGAACTCCTCGTCGGACGATTGAAGCGAGCCGTTTTTATCGTCATCTTTCTCCTCGGAGGGCTGTTTGGCGTCTTGGGGATTGTTGCGCGAGATGGTGATTTTTCCGATTCTGGTGTTTTCCGTCGGGTTGGCTTTCACTTTGATGGTCAGAATCATGTCATCGTATCCGTTGGGATGAGAGATTGTGAGCCAGTCTGCATCGCTTGTGGCAAAAAACACTCCGTTGGTGCGTAAGAGCAGTTGTCGGGTCTGTGCTTCGTTGTCGGGAGCCCACTCCGTAAACTCCGGATAGTATCGGTCTTCGAGGAAGTCACCAAATAGGGAAGTCGCCGGAATGGTTTCGCGGATGCGCCGCACGCTGTTTTCCGTTTCACTTCCCATCGTGACTCCTTTCCAGATGGTCTTAGGACTTGAATAAAGGGGGATGGCGTCCACGGTGGTACACATAATTGTGCCGATGTCGCCTCTCACAGCCCCTACCGCATAAGGATGTATGCCGCCATTGCCACGTTCGTGTTCACAGCCGAGGATATGTCCGATTTCGTGTGCCGTTGTAAGAAAGTGTTTTGCTGCACGTATGGAACAAAAGGCAGCCATACGATCACTGTTTAATGGGGCTAAACCATGATGCCCGTCATTGAATGGATTGGTGTAGAAAATAACAATGTCGGCTTTGGTTTCTTTTCTTCTTGCTTTTACATCTTGATGATTGCTGACGATGTTCATTCCATCGGTGATGCTTTGAGCGGTTGATTGGATGCTTAGGCTGCCAACACAACGAAAGCGTGCATTGATGCCTGAATTGTGGTAAATTTGATTGAGGTTTTGGATAACGTTATTCGACATGGTTTCGATGGTCTCGAAATGTTCTTGGGCATAGGCCTGTCCCGTGGGGTCGAAAACAAAGAGCAAGTCGATTTCGTAAGCATTATCAATATTGTTTTGGGGAAGAGGGAAGTCTTTCTTACTAAAAGTCTTGACGCCACGTGTGGTTACTCCATCCCGACATGTTATACAGCAGATGCGATCGAGTGATTGGGCGTAAATGCAAGAATTACCGCAACCGCATAATAGCAGCAAAGATAGTAAAAGATATTGTCCGTATTTCATAATTCTTTTAAACGAGAATGAGCTTGAAAAATGTGTGAGATATTGTCGGACTCGGAGTTATCAGCGAATGAAAAGTAATTCTCTATATTTGGGAAGTGTCCACATTTGATCTTCCACAATGAGTTCGAGTTTGTCAATGTGTTTGCGAATGGCATTCAAAAATGGTTCAACCTCATCGTGATAAGCTATGGCCAAATCACGAATGTTTTCGAGTTTGTTGACTATTTTTCGCTTTTCGACCATTTCCTCTACGGCATTGACGATGAAATCGGTGTGGAGGTTGATCTTTTCGATCAGCGTCACGTTGTAGGCACTCAGCTGAGCTGCCTTTTCGGGAGGGAAGGCTTTGAGAATTTTGCTCACGTTGTCGACCAATACGCTTTGATATTTCGTTGCCACGGGAATAATGTGGTTCATGCAGAGATCTCCGAGCACGCGGCTTTCGATCTGCACCTTTTTGTAGTAGGTTTCCCATTTGATCTCGTTGCGTGCTTTGAGTTCGTTGCGGTTCATCACCTTGGTCGATTCAAACATCTTTATCGTGGCTTCGTCCAAATATCTGTCGAAGACGATCGGACAACTGGTTTCGCAGTCCAATCCTCTTCGTGCGGCTTCGGCTTTCCACTCGTCGCTGTATCCGTTGCCGTCGAAATGTATGGGGCGACACGTCTTGATGTCTTCTCGCAACACTTCGAGAATGGCACTGATTTTGTTTTGTCCCGCTGCGATGTGTTCGTCCACTCGTGCCCGGAAATTGTTGAGTGCTTCGGCGGCTGCGGCGTTGAGGGCGATCATCGCGCTGGCACAGTTGGCCGACGAACCAATGGCGCGAAACTCAAACCGATTGCCCGTGAAGGCGAAAGGAGAGGTGCGGTTGCGGTCGGTGTTGTCGATCATCAGTTCGGGAATCTGCGGAATGTCGAGTTTGATGCCGTGTTTACCTTCGAGAGTGAACAGCTCGTCGGTCGTCGAGTTTTCGACTTTGTCGAGCAGTTCACTCAGTTGCCGGCCGAGGAAGGTCGAAATGATGGCCGGCGGTGCTTCGTGTCCGCCGAGCCGGTGGGCGTTGGTCGCGCTCATGATGCTGGCTTTCAGCAGTCCGTTGTGGCGATGCACGGCCATGAGTGCCGACACCACGAAGGTGAGAAACCGCAGGTTCTCTTCCGGTGTTTTTCCGGGAGCGTGGAGAATGACGCCCGTGTCGGTCGTCAGCGACCAGTTGTTGTGTTTGCCACTGCCGTTTACGCCGGCAAATGGTTTTTCGTGGAGCAGGCAACGGAAACCGTGTTTGCGTGCGATTTTGCGCATGAGTGAAACGAGCAACATGTTGTGGTCCACGGCGAGGTTGCATTCCTCGTAGATCGGCGCAAACTCAAATTGGTTGGGTGCCACTTCGTTGTGTCGGGTCTTGCAGGGGATGCCGAGTTCGAGTGCCTGAATTTCGAGGTCTTTCATAAACTCCGTCACGCGTTCGGGAATGGCGCCGAAATAGTGGTCTTCCATTTGCTGGTTTTTTGCACTGTCGTGGCCCATGAGGGTGCGCCCGGTGAGCAAGAGGTCGGGGCGTGCGGCATAAAGCCCTTCATCGACGAGGAAGTATTCTTGTTCCCAACCGAGATTGGCCGTCACCTTCTTAACGTCCGGATAGAACAGCTGTGCCACCGATGTGGCCGCCTTGTCGACGGCGGCGATGGCTTTTTTCAGCGGTGCTTTGTAGTCGAGTGCCTCTCCCGTGTAGGAGATGAAGACGGTGGGGATCATCAGCGTGTCTCCGACGATGAACACGGGGCTTGTGGGATCCCACGCCGAGTATCCGCGCGCTTCGAAAGTGGAGCGTATGCCGCCGTTGGGGAAAGAGGAGGCGTCGGGCTCTTGTTGCACGAGCAGTTTGCCCGTAAACTCTTCGATCATCCCCCCCTTGCCGTCGTGTTCGACAAAGGCGTCGTGTTTTTCGGCCGTGCCTTCGGTGAGCGGCTGAAACCAGTGGGTGCAATGCGTCACCCCCATTTCGATTGCCCATTGCTTCATGCCTTGTGCGATTTCGTCGGCCGTAGCCCGATCGAGCGGCGTGCCGCTGTCGATGGCGGCGCAATACTTGTTGTAGGTCTTCAACGGCAGATACTTGCGCATCTTGTCTTGGTTGAACACATACTTTGCGTAATACTCGGAGGGGCGTTCCGTGGGGGTGGCTGCGGGAATGGGGCGTTTTTTGAACGCTTCTTCCACCACTTTGAATCTCAAACTGCTCATACGTTTGCAAAGATTTCGATCCGTCGGGCTTTCGCTGTCGAGGCTCTGTCGGATTGGGTTGTGAAGGCTTTATGGAATTTGGCGCAAAGGTACAAAAAAATAGAAAAAAAGAAGCACTTCGCGACCAACTTCTCCCTCATCTCTCGAAACTTCTTCAAAAGCGTTTTCTCTTCTCTGCCCGTATCGGACTTTGGGGAGGAACGCCCATTGCGGGGAGTGGAAGAAAACAGCATCTCGTTGGCACACGGCGTGCAAACGAGATGCTTGAAAATAGAATCTGCCCAAGAGGAAGTGGAGCAGCAGGTAGAGGCAGGTGTCGGCAGATCGGCCGCTTATTTTACGTCCTTGTTTTCAACGATTTCTTCCACCTCGCCTTGCTCTTTCCGCTTACCCAGATAGTCGGGCAGGCTCATGCCGGCTTGATCGAACAGATCGGACAGGGGCGGAACGGATTTTATCAGTCCGCTGACGAAACCTGCGGTCGAGCTTTTGCCTTCCGCACCGTTGGCTCCGTTGTCCCACACGGTCACCTTGTCGATGTTGATGCCCTTTATGGCTTCCACTTGTGTCTTGACTAGTTCGGGAAGTTTTTCGAGCAGCAACAAGGTGTAGGCTTTTGTGGCGTCGCCACCGGCGGCTTGTATCATTTGGTCGTATCCTTGTGCCTGCTTGGTGAGGATTTCGTAAAGACCTTTACCCTCGGCCTCCATTTTTGCGAAGATGGCGTCGGCTTCACCTTTGGCTTTGACGCGTTTTTGTTCGGCTTCGGCTTCGGCTTCGATGACGAGGCGTTGTTTTTCCACCTCTTGAACAACGATCACATTGGCCTGTTGCGAAGCTCTCTCTCTTTCGGCACGCGCCAATTCCGCTTGTCTTTCGGCCGAGTAGGCTTCTTCCAAGGCTTTGGCCTGCGCCACTTTTTCGGCGGCCACGGCACGGCGTTGTGCTTCGGCTTCTTTTTCTCGTCGTTCGGCGTCGGAGTTGGCGATGTCTACTTTTGCATGGTTTTCTCCGGCAATGGCTTTTGCGTTGGCTTCCGAGGTGCGGATGCGCGTTTCTTTCATGGCTTCCGCCCGTCCGATTTCTCCGATTTTGTCTTGTACGGCCACGCTGACTTTTGCCTCGTTGATGGCTTTTGCGGCGGCCTCTTTTCCGAGAGCTTCGATGTATCCGCTCTCGTCTTTGATGTCGGTGACATTGACGTTGATGAGTTTCAAACCGATTTTTTTCAACTCGATTTCAACGTTTTTCATGATGTTTTCTTGGAATTTGTCGCGGTCGCTGTTGAGCTCTTCGATCGACATGGAGGCGATCACCAAGCGGAGCTGTCCGAAGAGGATGTCGCGCGCCATTTCTTGGATGTCGTTGGGCGATAGTCCGAGCAGGCGTTCGGCAGCGTTGTTCATCGAGTCGCCTTCGGTGGAAATACCCACGGTGAAACGGCAGGGCACATCAACGCGAATGTTTTGACGCGAGAGGGCATTGGTCAGGTTGGCCTCGATCGAAATCGGCGTAAGACTCAGATAAGCGTAGTCTTGCACAACCGGCCACACAAAAGCGCCGCCGCCGTGAATACACTTGGCCGATCCGCCGTTGGAGGTGGTGCCGTAGATCACAAGGATTTTGTCGGAGGGGCAGCGACGATAGCGATTGAGCAATGCCGCAAGGATCACAAAGGCCACAATGGCTACGATGATCGGAAGAAGAATAAAGTCCATATCTTACAGGTTGATGAGTGAATAGTTTATGTTTGGGTCCGATGAGCTGCGAGCGGTGTGGTTTCGGTTGCTCGTTTCGCCCTCTCGTCTGCATCGGCAAGGTGTTGGGCGTTCAGAGTTGCTCCACCAGCACCGTGTCTTCATCAACGGCAGACACGATGCGCACCTTTGCGCCGGTGGCAATGCTTTCTTCGCCCGACGAAACGGCCGCCAGCTCGTGTATGGAACCATTGACGCTGACGGTGATCTTTCCGCCGGTGGTGCCGGACGAGGGGATGCGCAGATAGACCTCGCCCACCAATCCCACGCACTTGTTGACGTGGAAAGTGTTGTCTTGCGAAAGGCGCAACACTTGTTTAAGCAAGAATGCGATGAGCAGCATGAACGCCACTCCCATTATCAAAGCCCAAACGGCCAGCAACCAAGCATCTTCTATCACATTGTGGAAGAGGACGCCCGTCCACCCGAAACCGAGCAGAAAGCAGACCACCGTCTTGACGGAAACCAAATGGAGGCCGTCGATGTCGAAAGACAAATCGCTGCCGCTTAAATCGATGTCGGTGTCGAAGCCGATGAAAAGGGAGATTGTTTGAAAGACAAACACGATAGTTGACACGATGGCTATGAACCAATAGATAGAGATCATCGGGTCTGAAAGGAATTTTTCCCAAAAAGATAACATGAGCATAGGCGTGGTGGATATAAACGATTGGAACAGGTTGCTAATTTACATATAATTTCGAATACTTCCGCAAAAACTCAAAAAAAAACGAACGACTTTCCGTTTTTTTCGATAGCGAACCTTCGACAACGGCTGCCAACAATTTCTTTCGTGAGGACAAGTTCCTACTTCTCATCTCCGTTTTCGTGAGGGGAAGAGTGGAGGATTTTCGCAATCTCCCTCCGCTCGATGAAACCGCTGTTTTTGCGCATTTATACCCCTAATGTTTTGTTTTTTCGGTTTTGCCTTCGCAAAATGAATTAACCGTTTGATAATCCGAACGTTATTAGCGAAGGCAAGTGAAGGCAAACTGTTTTTTTTGTTTTTCAATATTTTGAAAATCAGTCTGTTGCTGTGAAGGCAAACCGGGGCGTTTGCCTTCACCTCCTTCCGCCTCTTCCGCGCTAAAACCGCCCCTTTCGAGGGTTGTGAAGGCAAAAAATCGGTGCAATGGGTTGTATTTCAGTTGGTTGTAAAATGGGTTTTCGTTTTGCCTTCACTTGCCTTCGCTAATATCGTGTTGGCATACAGCTTGTTACCGCTTTTTGCGGAGGCAGTGAAGGCAAAATACAATCAATAGGTATACGCGCGTGCGCGCGAGAGGGGGAGGATTGTATGCCTTTTGAGGTTGCGGGTAAAACGGGATGGGAGGTGTGTAAAATTAGATTGGAGGTAGAATGTTTTAGATTGGAGGTAGAATGTTTTAGATTGGAGGCAGATTTGTTTGGGACGGAGGCAGATCGGGGCGTGAACAAAAATGGGGAGCGATCGTTGTCGAAACGAAAGCTCCCTGAAAATATACCGCTGACAATCAAGGACGGATTTGAATGATCGGTGGATGTTGCCGTGTGGTGCGGAGGAAGGAGAGAGGCGGCTGCGGCCGTTTTTCCCGGTGTGTTTATTTCATGTGATGATTGAAGAAACGCAGCAGGTGTGCGAAAAGATGTTCGCGTGTTTTTCCTCCGTAGATGCCGTGGTTGCGATTGGTGTAGACCTGCATGTCAAACGGTTTTTCGGCCTGCACGAGTGCTTCGGCCATTTCGGTGCAGTTGCGATAGTGTACGTTGTCGTCGGCCGTGCCGTGAACAAGGAGCAGATCGCCATGCAGACGTGAGGCGCGCGCAATGGGATTGACGAGGTCGTAGTTGGCGTTTTCCTGAGGCGTTTTCATGTATCGCTCGGTGTAGACGGTGTCGTAGTATTTCCAGTTGGAAGGTGCGGCCACGGCCACTCCGCAGCGAAAAACAGGACGGCCGTCGGTCATGGCCATGAGCGTGTTGAATCCTCCGAAGCTCCACCCCCACAGCGCGATGCGCGAGGCATCGACATAGGGCAGGGTGGCGAGGTGAAGGGCGGTTTCGACTTGATCTTTCGATTCGAGATCGCCAAGGCGCAGATAGGTACACTTTTCAAAGTCTGCACCGCGAGCACCCGTGCCGCGACCATCGACGATGACGGAGATGTAGCCTTGCTCGGCGAGGCAGCTTTCCCAAACGCCGCCACCGAAAAATCCGGTGTCCCAAGCGTCTTTCACTTCTTGGCTGCCGGGGCCGCTATATTGATACATCACGACGGGATAGCGGCGCGAGGGGTCGAAGTGGCGGGGTTTGAGCATCCAGCCGTTGAGCGTGATGCCGTCGGTGGTGGTAAATTGGAAAAACTCCTGTCGGGTGCCGAGGCGTTCCACCTTTTGTTTGAGCTCGGCGTTGTCGATGAGGGTGGCAAGTTTTTTTCCGTCTGCATTGCGCAGGGTGGTGGCGGGAGGGCTGGCAAGGGCGGAGTGGACGTTGATGAAGTAGCGGTAGTTTTTGGAAAAGGTGGGGGTGTGGGTGCCTTTTTCGGGGGTGAGGCGACGGATGTTGCCGTGCTTGTCGGCACTGTACACTGCGGTTTGGAGCGGACTGTCTCGGTGTGCCGAGAAAAAGAATCGACCGCTTTGGGCATCGTAGCCGTGGAAATGGCTCACTTCATGGTTGCCTTTGGTGACGGTGGCTTCGAGGTTGCCGTTGAGGGTGTACCAATAGAGGTGTTGGAAACCGCTTCGCTCGGAGAGCATGGCAAAGTGTCCGTCGTAGAAACGGAGAGAAGTGTAGGCCGTTTCGCGGAGATATTTTTCGTTGGTTTCGCGCAGGGCGAGTTTGGCCACTCCGCTTCTCGGATTGACCATGTAGAGATCCATGCGGTTTTGGTGGCGGTTGAGGGTGACTACGGCCAAGCGTGCGGGATCGGAGGTGGCGGCAATGCGGGGAATGTAGCCATCGGCATCGAGCGGCACGTTGAGGCGGCGTGTGGCACGGCTTTTGAGGTCGTAGCTGTGGAGGGTGACGGTGGAGTTGGTTTGTCCGGCAATGGGGTATTTGTAGTCGTAAGTGCCGGGGTATTGGGCGTGGGTTTGGCGTTCGGGAGACAGCCCTTTGAACATCTGCATGCGATAGACGGGCACTTGCGTTTCGTCGTAGCG
This sequence comes from Alloprevotella sp. OH1205_COT-284, assembly GCF_003859795.1. Taxonomy (GTDB): domain Bacteria; phylum Bacteroidota; class Bacteroidia; order Bacteroidales; family Bacteroidaceae; genus Alloprevotella. The sequence continues at coordinate 22,461 of NZ_RQYI01000019.1, forward strand.
AATCCAGCAAAGCATTTCGCCGTCGGCTGAAAATTCAAAGGAGCGGTCGGTCGAAAATTCTTCTTCATTGACCCAGTCGGGGATGCCGTTGATGACGGCGTTGCGTTTGCCGTCTTTGGTGACTTGGGTTTCGGCGTTGTTGTAGAGGAGTTTGACGACGAAGAGGTTGTTGTCGCGGGCGAAGGCCACGACATTGCCGTCGGGCGAGAAAAGGGGCGACATCTGAGCGCCTCCTTCGGAAAGCGGAGAGAAGGTGGCGTTGCGGGTGTCGTAGATGTAGTATATGGCCGTTGAGGTGCGGCGATAGACGGGGCGCGTTTGTGTGCGAAGAAGTATTTTCTTTTCGTCCGGGCTCATGATGTAGCCGTCGATGCTGTTGAGCTTGACGTTGCCGCGTGCTTTGTCGGCATCGAAGAGGACACCGGTTTCTTTGCCCGTTTTGAAAGAGGAGCGGACAATGCGTTTGCCGTCGGAAGAGAGGCGGGTGTAGCTTTCGCCGTCGTTCATGGGGCGGACGCCGTGGAGGTAGCGTGGAAAGAAACTGCCGTTGGTCACTTCTTTGATCGTAATGGCCGGATCGGAGGTTTGGTCGGCTTGGGCAACGGCTTGGGGAGTGCCGCAAAGGGCGTGTCCGAAGAGGAGCGACAGAGCAATGGAGAGTATGCGGTTCATGGGCTGGTGTTCAAAGGGTTTGACGTGTGTCGTCGGCTAACGTGTGGCTTGGAAACGAACGCTGCAACCTGCGCAGTCGGCTCCGATAGGCGGATTGTCTTTGCGCAGGTCGATGACGAGAGATAAGATCTTGGGAAAGTTGTCGAACAGGGCTTGGGCGATGCGTGCGGCGGCGTGTTCGAGCAAGGCGGAGGGAATGCTCATCTCCCGCCGGGCGATTTCGTAGACATCGGCGTAGGAAACGGTGCCTTCCAAGCGGTCGTAGAGCATGGCCGGATGAGTGTCGGAAATTTGCAGTCGGAGGTTGAGGGTGAAGTCGGCACCGATTTTGCGTTCTTGCGGAAGCACGCCGTGGCGGGCGTGAAATCGGAGATCGTGGAGAGCGACTTCGGTGTTGAGTATTTGCATGAGGTGGTAAATAGGGGAGTGTGGAGATGCGACAGCGTTGTCGGCGTGGGGCGTGTTGTGGGGGGGGCGGCGGCGAACGAGGTGGCGAAAGCTCAGTTTTCTTCGTTTGCCGATTCGTCGGCTTCGATGTCTCCTGCGGTGTATTTCTTCAAGGCTCTCACCACTCCCGACTTCCACGTGTTGATGGTGTCGCTTTCGAGTTGGAGCGAGTCGATGAGTCGAATGACGTTTTCGACGGGCATGCGGTAGCGCAAAACGCCCGAAATGAGTTTGGCGTAGTTCCAATATTCTTTGTTGAACTTCTCGGACAGCCCTTCGACGGTGGTTTTGTAGCCGCGGCGGTTTTGAAAGGAAAAATCGTAGCGCGTCGAACCGTCGAAATTGAGGTTTTTGATGATCCAACCCGTATTGACGCTCTTGGGCAACACGATGCCCTCGTCGTCGTCTTGCAAACCGGTGAAGATTTCATAGGGACGACCGTCGAGCAGTCCGACAAAGGCGACCCATTTTTCTTTCTTGTTTTGAAATCGCCACACGTCGCACTCCAATATTTGCGGTCGGCGATGGGTTACGTTTTGAAGTTTTCCGAGTGCCAAGGCGTAGATTGCGCCGGTGATGCGTGCCGTCTTTTCTTGGGACGATGTGTCGAACGAAAAGGTGTTGTTGTCGCGCTGCATGGCTTTCACCAAACCGTCGAAGGCTTCTTCGTCGTTGAGGGAAGGGTCGGTTTGTGCCACTTCGTGCGCCAACCGCTGCATGTCTTCAAGGGAAAAGGTGTTCATGGTTTTTGTGTTACAAGCATTTTTCCACTTTGTCGCGGTGACAAAGCGGATGGAGCGGGGAGAGCGTGTGGGGGGATGGATCGGCGTCGGAGCGCCGGATCGGACAGCCGAACGGCAAACTATTCGGCGGCCAGCTTTTTCCAAAATTCGTCAAGATCTTCCGACAGCCCTTCCATCAACTCCTGACTGATAATGATGTTGTTGTCGTCCACCAGATAAAGCTCGGCGACGGTTTCGTGGTCTTCGCCCGTGAGCACGAGCGAGAAAGGGCGGAGCAGATTGATCGAATCGATCAGTTCTTTGTTGTTTTGAATGATCGATTGCAACAGCGGTTGTATTTTCTCGTAGAAATCCTCGTCGTTGTTGCCCATCCATTCTTCGACCACGCAGCGTGTGAGTTCCTGTTCGTCGTCATCGAAGATCAAGAGTTCTCCGCTGTCTTGTTTCACCTGCAAGTAGAGATCGGTGAGAATGGGGTCGTCGTCTTGCGTGGGACATTTGGCGGCCGCTTTGCGCAACGCGCGCTCAATTTGGTGAAAGGTTTGTTCCGAAGCGTTCATAAGGCTGTCTGCAAAAAAATAAACGTGATCGTTCGTAAGGCGAGGCGGACACGAGAAGAGGGGGGAGAGTTGGTGGCGGATAGCACCAAGCCTTCCCGCACGCCCGACAAATCATGCAAATGATAGGCAAAGTTAAGGGCTGTCGGGCGAAAAGCAAAATAAAACTTGTTTTTTTTCGTCTTAGAGTGTAACTTTGCCGCAAAACCTTTAATCTTCTTCCATGTTTATCGCTACTTTGCTCTTGGCCTTTTCCGCATTTTCGTCGGGCGATGTGCTTCCGGCTCCTTTTCGCATGGAGTTGGGAGAGAGCGGCAAGGCGTTTCGTGTTGCAGGAGCGCGCATCAAATGCGATGTTCCGCTTCATGCCGAAACTCATCGGTTGTTGCACCAAATGGTGGCTGTTTCAAAGCATGAACAAGGCACTTCCGGAGGCGTAATGGTCTTCACCGAACGCCCTTTGTTCGATGCTTCTTTTCGTTCGTTTGAGGCCTACGAGTTGCACATCTCTCCCGACAGCCTCCACGTTGTTGCCGCCACCCCCACGGGCTTCTTGCGTGCAACACAGACTTTGGTGCAGATGTGCGACAAGAAAGGGCGTGTTCCCTGCGGCCGCATTGCCGACGCACCGGCTTATGAATGGCGGGGGCTGATGATCGATGTGAGCCGCCACTTCTTCCCCGTCGAGTTCTTGAAGAAACAAATCGACATCATGGCCGCTCATAAGCTCAATCGGTTGCATTTGCATCTTACCGATGCCGCCGGCTGGCGAATGGAGATCAAACGCTATCCGCGTCTTACCACCTTGGCGGCATGGCGCGATGCGGCATTGTGGAAAGACTGGTGGCACGGCACGCGAAAATATGCGGAGCAGGGCACGCCTCAGGCTTATGGCGGATATTACACGCAGCGGGAATTGCGAGAACTGGTGGCCTATGCCTCAGAGCGTGGCATCGACATCGTGCCCGAAATCGAAATGCCGGCGCATTCCGAAGAGGTGCTGGCGGCCTATCCCGAACTCTCGTGTACGAGTGCTTCGTCTTGTCCGTCAGACTTCTGTGCCGGCAACGAGGCGGTCTATGATTTTCTGCAAAACGTGCTCGACGAGGTGATGGACGTGTTTCCCTCTCGCTACATACACCTCGGCGGCGATGAAGCGGGGAAAGAGAGTTGGAAAACCTGTTTGCGCTGTCGTCGCACGATGATTGAAAACGATATGACCGCCCCCGACAGTATGCCCGACCCCTCGGCCTTGGAGCGTTTGCAAGCCCATTTTATGCGACGGATGGGGCGCTACCTTTCGGCGCACGGCCGTCGAATGATCGGGTGGGACGAGGTGATAGACGCCACTTTGCCCGAAGACGCGGCGGTCATGGTGTGGCGCGACCTCCGACATGCCCGCCGCGCCGCCGCGCTGGGGCGTGAAGTCATTCTTTCGCCCGCTGCCTATTGCTACCTCGATGCCTATCAGGACGCTCCCCCCTCGCAGCCCGAAGCCATCGGGGGATATTTGCCTTTCGAGCAAGTGGCCGCTTTCTCTCCCGAAACTTTTGCGGATGAGGCGCACCGCCGACGGATCAAAGGAGTGCAGGGCAATCTTTGGACGGAATACGTTTCCACGCCCGACCACGCCGAATACATGCTTTATCCCCGTATGCTTGCCTTGGCCGAAATAGGGTGGAGCGGTGCGTCGCGCCGTTCGGCGTCCGACTTGCGTCGTGCCGTCATCAATCGCGTCGCGCAGTTGCGTGAGAACGGCGTGCGTGCCTTTGATCTGCGCACCGCCGTGGGGCAACGTGCTCTCTCTCACCCTCTCTCCCATAAAGCTCTGGGTGCAACGGTGGTTTATCATCGCCCTTTCTCCGCCTCTTATGCCGCCTCCGGAGTTGCCGCTTTGACCGACGGACGTTGCGGCGGTTGGAGCTATCACGACGGAGCTTGGCAGGGATTTCTTGCCGATGCGCAAGCGTCGTGTCCCTCGCTCGACGTCACCCTCGACCTCGGAGCCGAACGCCGCATTTCGTGGGTGGGTGCCGACTTCATGCAGGTGTGCAATCCCGAAATATTCTATCCCTCCGCGTTTCGTGTGAGCGTTTCTCGCGACGGACAAAACTACACGCTTTTGGGAGAACAGTCCGTTCCCTCTCAAAAGACAATCCTCCCCGACATACGCACCTTTTTCATAAAACGAAAGGCTCGTGCCCGTTACATTCGTGTTCAAGCCTCGCCGTCGGCATTCGGCGGTTGGCTGTTTACCGATGAAATAATCGTAAAATGATTCTGACTCTCGATATTGGCAACACACGTTCAAAATTCGCCCTCTTCGACGGCTCCGACATTGTGTGTCATCTCCCCGTTTCCCACGAACGCACGCTTTCGACGCTGTCCGACTTTTTTTCTCGTCATCGTACCATTTCTGCCGTTCATTGGTGTAGCGTCGGCGTGGAAATCGAGGGGTTCGAATCGGCCTTGGCCGCCATGTCTGTGCCGGTTCGCCGCTTGCTGCCCGCTTCTCCTCCGTCGGGCATCACGGTGGCTTATCTCACGCCCGACACTCTCGGTGCCGATCGTCTTGCCGCCGTGCTCGGTGCTCGCTCGCTTTGTCCCGATCGTCATTTGCTCGTGATCGATGCCGGAACGTGCATCACGTTCGACCTCTTGTTGGCCGATGGTCGATATATGGGCGGAAACATCAGTCCCGGTCTGGCGATGAGGCTCGAAGCCATGCATCGTCTGACGGCGCGTTTGCCCTTGGTCAATGCCGACGGCGAAACCCCTCTCATGGGGCAAACCACCGAGACGGCTTTGCGTAGCGGAGCCACTCTCGGCATTGTCTACGAAATCGAAGGCTACATCCGTAGACTCCAAGCGGAATACGGAGATATTTGCGTTTTTTTAACGGGAGGAAATCGTTTTGATTTTCGTATCTCATCAGAAAGTTGCATCTTTGCAGACGATTTTTTGGTGCTTCGAGGGCTGGCCGCTCTCGGTTGAGCACTTCAAACCGAACGTTTCATGAAGAAGACATTTCTCCTCGCCGCAATGGCCGTATCCTCCCTCGTAGCCACCGCGCAAGAAAGTGCCGTGTCCTCGGCCTACTCGCGCTATGGCGTCGGCCTGTTGGACAATCGTGCATCGGGTTTCAGCAAAGGCATGGCCGGCACTGCCGTCGGCATGTATGACGGTCGCGTGCTCAATGTCGGAAATCCGGCCTCCTATGCCCGTATCGATTCTCTTTCGTTTTTGTTCGACGTCGGAATGTCTTTGCAAAGCGCCAATCTCAGTGCCAATGGCGTGAAAGCCAATGCCCACTCCGCCCGATTCGACCATTTGTCCGTGGGGTTTCGTCTGAAACGCAATTTGGGCGTCAGTTTTGGTGTGCAGCCATATAGCAACGTCGGCTACGAAATCACCGCTCAGGGTGCTCCCATTCCCAACGGAGCTTCGGAAGTCGTCACTCCCACCACCACCTATCTTGGCGACGGCGGCTTATATTTGCTCCATGGCGGTGTGGGCTATGCGCCCCTCGACGCACTCTCGTTGGGAGCGAATGTCAGCTATTTGTGGGGAACGCTCAATCATTCGGCCACCACATCTTACGATCATCCGTCGATACACAGCCTGCGTCGTGCCTACGATGCCGAAGTGCGCTCTTACGCACTCGACCTCGGCGCGCAATACACCCAACGCCTCGGTCGCAAACATCGCTTCGTGCTCGGAGCCACCTACGGATACGGCCATCAGCTCAACGGCACATCAAACTTCTACAACCAGCGACTGGACAAACGTTCCGTATCGGCCGCCGACACCCTGTCCGTACGCAATGCCTACGGCCTTCCCCACAGCTTTGCGGTCGGCTTGACTTGGCAGTGGCAAAACAGTCTTCGTGTCGGTCTCGACTACACCCGCCTCCAATGGGGCGAGGTCACCTCTCCCATGTTGAAGACGGCTGCCGACGGCACCTTGTCGTATGTCAAAGAGAAAGGAGCCTACACCGATCAAAACAAAATCGCTTTGGGGGCAGAATACATTCGCGACCCCAACGGCTTCACTTGGAGCAGTCGTGTGCGCTACCGCATGGGGGTGAGCTATGCCTCTCCCTATGCCCTCATTGACGGGCGAAAAGGGCCGCAAGTCTATACCGCCGCCCTCGGAGTCGCGCTCCCCATTATCACCGCCCACAACGCTCGTGACAATTACAGCTATCTCAATCTTTCCGCGCAATACGAGCACGTCAAACCTCAAATGCCGGGGCAGATCACCGAACGCTACTTCCGCCTTTCCATCGGCCTCTCGTTCAATCAAAGGTGGTTCACCAAGTGGAAAGTCGATTGACCCCTGCCTCCTCTTCGGCAGACGATTGTGCTGCAACAAACCGAACAAAATCACGAAAACCACGGATCGTTGTCGATCTTGTGTCTTTCGTGATTTTGTCCATAGATTTGCCCCTGTGGCGGTGTGTCTTTCCTTCCTCGTCGTTCATCTGTCCGTTTTCCTCTCTTTCTTCTGTTATTTCCTAATCCCTATGCGCCAGCTTCTTCACAGCTTTCTCCTTGTTTGTCTTGTCGGTTTCGGAGCGGCTTGCAGCAACGACGCTCCCCCTCAGGGTGCCGCCGTTCGCAATCGCGATTCCCTCCCGGTCATGGTGACCTACGGCGTTTCCAAACTCATCAGCGATTCGGGGGTGACTCGTTACAAAATCATCTCCGAGGAGTGGCGTGTGTTCGACCGCACCCGTCCGCAACGTCAGGAGTTTGTGAAGGGAGTGTTTTTGGAGCGATACGACGACAAGTTCAACGTCAATCTTTTCATCACCGCCGACACCGCCTATTGGTACGACCAAAACCTTTGGGAGTTGCGCGGACGCGTTCGTGTGCGCAACGAGGAAAACGGCACTCTCTATCGCAGCGAACAACTCTATTGGGACATGGGAAGGCATGAATTCTATTCCAACGTATATATGCGCATCGTCACTCCCGATCGCGACATACAGGGAGATCGTTTTCGTTCCGACGAACAAATGACGCGCTACGAAGTTTCTCGCTCTCGCGGCTTTCTGCCCGTACCCAAAGGCATGGGCGACAGCCCCTCTTCCGCCGTTTCCGCAGCCGGGTCTGCCGACAGTTTGGGAGGCTGAGGCCGTCTGTTGCAAACGACGACGGCGCATTTTGTGTCGTGTCGGTCAAGGCGGTGTTCTGTCCGATCGTAGAGCGACCGTACAACGACAAACAGCGATCGATCCGTTTCTCGCCGAGGGCGAACAGACGGATCGATCGTTTCTTTTTTGAGCGGCAGGCGGTGCGCTTGTCGGTCAGTCGCGCGTTTTGATTTTCAACTCTTTCAGTCTTTGTTTCGTCGCACTGTCCACGCGAAGAGATTCGCAGATTTTCCGAATGGCTTTGTTGTGTGTCCATTTCGGGAGGCGCATGTCCTGCAAGACGGAAAGAGTGGCTTCGGGCTGTTTGATGAAACACTCGGCCACCGCCCATGCCACTGCCATTTGGGCGTAGTATCCCTCGTGTCGAATGGCCGTGTAGTCATCGAGGAGCGACAAAATATGTTGTTCGTCGATGAAATGTTTCATCGACATCACCACGCCGAAGCGCACTTCATATTCGGCATCGCTTCTCATTCGTTCGCGGAGGTAGCTCCACAAGCGGTCTGCGTGGCGTTTGGCAAAGGTGTGGTTGCCCGAAAAGGAAAACACGTCGCACACCGACCATGAGTTGATCACCGCTACGAAGCGCGAAACGCGATGCAGATATTCCTCAATGTCTGTCACGGGAATGAAACCCAACACCAAGCCGTGGAGCATGCGTTCTTCCATGTAGTGTGTGCCCGGAGCGGCGAGATATTCCTGCCATGTTCGGCTTTTGACGATGCGCCGTGCCAAATCGCGCACATCGGGCACGCGCAACCCCAACATGTTTTCCACGTCGGGGTGTAGCGACTGTGCAAACGAAGGGTTTGCTCCGGGGAGCAGGGCGAGCAGGTGTTGTTCTATGGTGAGTTGATCGAGCAGATAGGCCATGGTGCGATGATTGTAAAACTGCCGGTGAAGGGCTGGGCGACTTGAAACTTTCGGCTTCAAAGATACGAAATGTTGCAGAATGAGCAAAAACATTTCTCGCCATACGCCCATTGCCCGAATGGGGAGCTTCGTGCAAGCCGTCGGCAAGTGTGGCGTTGTACACGCCGAGGGAAGACCGCGGCGGAAGCGGGCGCACAACTCTCTTTCCGCCCAATCCTCTCCGAAACGTCTTCCGAAAGCCTTGCGCGTGGCAAAATATCCCCTGTTTTTTTGTTTTTGCCGTTTTGCTTCCGCTAAAACGATTATCTCTCTGACTTTTAGCGCGTTTCTTGCGAAGGCAAGTGAAGGCAAACGATTTTTTAGGATTTTCAACGTGTTGGAAATCAGCTTGTTTTGGTGAAGGCAAAAATCCCTTCTCCTTTCACTTACTTCCGCTAAACAGCGCGTGAAAACCGCAATGTTCGAGGTTGTGAAAGGAGAAAATCGATGCAACCCGTTGTTTGTCAGGTTGTTGAAAAACTCGTTTCCGTTTTGCCTTCACTTGCCTTCGCATGGAATGGTTTGATAATCATTTGATTATGTCGTTTTGCGAAGGCAGTGAAAGCAAAAAACAATTACAAGGGAACGCGCGCGTGCGCGCGAGGGAAAAGGCTTTTGTCGCATCGGCAAGCTCCGAAAGTGGCATTTCCTCCAAGGTGGAAATTTTTAGCTCAGAGCTAAAAATTTTTTTCTCCAAGGTAGAGTGCTCCGGATGCTCTCGACCGAAAAAAAACGATGTGCCGTCATCGGCAACGAGTGCTTCCCGATGAGGGGAAAGCTTCGGCAAAATTGCCGGCAGCGGTTTTTCCGAATGAAGGAGAGTGGGGAAAAAGGCAGGCCGCACGGAGAAACCGCCGGTGGTGCGGCATGGCTGAGGGCATGGCAGAAAGGAAAGCATGCCGCCCTTTCCGATAAATTAAATGTATTTTCTGTAAAGAGGCACTATGGAGAGTGGAGTTATCAAAAAACGTAATTTAATATGTGAATAATTTGTTTTTTTAGATTTTATGAGGTCGAAATGAACGAAAAAGCCCATATTTGCATCATCATATTTTTCAAAGATCCAAATAATTAAAGAATTATGCTTACAATCAAAGCCGGAGAAGTGGCCGGAAAAATCTGGCACGCCCTCAACGAAAACGGAACCCTTACGGGAAAAGACTTGAAAAAGGCTTGCGGAAAACTGACCGACAAGGAGTTGTACTTAGGTTTGGGCTGGTTGCTGCGCGAAGAGAAAATCGAAACCGTGGAAGTCGAAAAAGACATCACGGTAAGGTTGAAATAAAACCCCTCCCGACACGGAGAGCGCATGTTGTCGAAAGCGCATGTTTTCGCCGTTCTCCGTCGGAGCTTTCCATGCACGGCAAGCATCACGCGATTGTGTCGATATTATCCCTGAAAATTGACACAGTCGCGTGATGCTTGCCGGCGTTTTGGGAAGTGGAAAAAGTCGGCGAAAGCAAAACAAAAAGAGGGGTACGCTGTTGGGCGAAACGGAATAAAGTCGTATCTTTGCAGGGAGGGGGAAATCGCCGGAAAACCGCCTCCTTTCAAAGATGCTCCGTGTTGGAATGGAGCAAAAACAGCATGTTATGAATGATTTTTTGAATTTGATCCACGAAATGTCGCCCTATCTGTTGCTCGGCTTTCTCATCGCCGGGTTGATGCACGCTTTTGTGCCGGGGCAACTATACAGCCGTTATTTCTCGGCGCGCAATGTGCGCTCTGTTTTGTTGGCCGCCCTTTTCGGCATTCCGTTGCCTTTGTGTTCTTGCGGCGTTATTCCCACGGCCATGTCTTTGCGTCGCGAGGGGGCGTCGCGAGGGGCGACCACGTCGTTTCTCATCGCCACCCCGCAAACCGGCGTCGATTCCGTCATCGCCACGTTTTCGCTGCTCGGACTGCCTTTTGCCATTTTACGCCCCGTGGCGGCATTGATCACCGCCCTGATCGGCGGAACGCTGGTCAATGTCTTCGACGATGCTGCCGATGCGCCCGATGCTTCGACGTCGGCAACGTGTGACGGTGTCTGTGCGCCCGACGAGCAACGTCCGCACTCGTTGGCAGGAAAAATGAAAGTGGCCTTGCGCTACGGCTTTGTAGACATGATGGCCGACATCGGTCGCAGGCTCGTGATCGGTTTGCTCGTGGCCGGAGTGATCACCGTTTTTGTGCCCGACGACTTTTTTGCACGCTTTGCCGAACACTCGTTGTTGAGCATGGCGGCTGTGTTGTTGCTCGCCGTGCCGATGTATGTTTGTGCCACCGGCAGCATTCCCATTGCCGTGGCCTTGTTGCTCAAAGGGCTTTCGCCCGGCACGGCTCTCGTTTTGCTCATGGCCGGCCCTGCCGTGAATGTGGCTTCGATGTTGGTGGTGGGCAAGGTGTTGGGGCGGCGCACATTGGTGGTCTACACGGCTTCGATAGTGGGAGGAGCCATGCTCTTCGGGTTGGCGATGGACGCTTTTCTGCCGCGTGAGTGGTTTGTGCCGACCATTGCCCCCACGCCCGAATGCTGTCGTCCCGAAACGCCCTTGCTGCAATGGATCTCCACGCTCGGTTTGGGCGCACTGCTGATCAATGCACTCCTTGTGCAACCGTTGCGCAAACGCACCGCCGCCGTGTCGCACGAGGCACACGAAAGAGTGTTTGTCGTTCGCGGCATGTCGTGCAATCACTGTCGCACGAACGTCGAACGGGTGCTTCGCTCCTTGGAAGAGGTGGACGAAGCCACGGTGAGCTTGGAACGTGGAGAAGCCGTGGTGAAAGGTGCGGCTTCGCTCGAAACGCTGCAAAAGGCCGTTTCGACCATTGGGTTTGAATTGCTGCCGCCGTCGTGACGGCAAACTGCGTCCGCCGCTTGCCACTCGCCGCCTCTGCCCCTGCCGCCCTTGTCGTGTTTCGCCTGCCGTTTCGGCGGTTGCGGAGCCGGCAGGGGCGGCGGGTGTGCATAGAGGGAGAAAGGAGGAGAGGGGAGCAGATGAAAGTTGTTTTAACACCGACGATTTGCTGAGTCGGCGGAGTTTGTGTATTTTTGCAGCCGTTTGCGCCGTTTCGGCCATGTTGGGCAGGAACAGCGCGACATCGCGCTCTTCAACAGTGTAGCAGCTACCACTCTAAAAACAAGATTTCATGAATTCCGAAAAAAACGTAAGCCTGTCGTTCATGTTGATGGGCGTTTTGTTTTGTGTGTGCCTTGTGGCCTCCAACCTTTTGGAAACCAAAATCATACAGATCGGCCCCTTTGCGCTGACGGCAGGTTTCCTCGTTTTCCCCGTTTCTTACATCATCAACGACTGCATCGCCGAGGTGTGGGGCTTTCGCAAAGTGCGCCTCGTCATCTGGTTGGGTTTTCTGATGAATTTTTTTGTCGTCCTTTTGGGCAATATCGCCGTGGCCTTGCCGGCCGCTCCTTTTTGGAAAGGCGAAGAGCATTTCAACTTCGTTTTCGGGCTTGCACCGCGCATTGCCTTTGCCAGTCTGTTGGCTTTTATCGTGGGCTCCTTTCTCAACGCGTGGGTGATGAGCCGCATGAAGGTCATCAGCAAAGGGCGCAACTTCTCGCTGAGGGCGGTGGTTTCGACGCTGGTAGGCGAAACGGCCGACTCGCTCATCTTTTTTCCCATTGCCTTTTTCGGTTTGATCGGCGGCAGTGAGATGCTCATGCTCATGCTCATACAGATTGCCGCCAAAACGCTCTACGAAATCATCATTCTGCCGCTCACGGTGCAGGTGGTGAAATATGTGAAGCGACACGAGCACACCGACGTGTTCGACCAAAATATTTCTTACAACATCCTCAAAATTAAAGATCTCTAAAACTGACTTGTGAGCGCGAAAAACGCCGCCGGGTGCATGATTGTTGCACTCGGCGGCGTGTGGTTTCGGAGAGGGGGAAACCTTGTGTCGGGAATGGGCGTCCGATCCCCCGAAAATGCGGCAGGTTTTCCAAAGGTGTTGTCGGGAGTTCCGCTAAATGGCTCATCTCTCCGACCGGTATGGATCAGTCTTCCAAAAAATATTCCACCGTGGTGACAACCCTCACCTTTTTGATGTGAGCGGTGTTGGCATCGCGGTCTTCGATAGAAAACTGGCCTTGCGATGCGGTTTTGATTTTGCCCAATCGGCTGTCGGAATCTTAGGCAAACTTCTCGGCGGCGGAGCGTGCGTTTTTGGTGGCTTCTTCGATCATTTGCGGCTTGATGTCGTTGAGGCCGGTGTAGAGGTAGTTCAGCGAGTTGCTGCCATATTCCACCGCTTCGACGGCAATGCCGTGTTTCAGCAGTTCCGTTTGCCGCTGCATCAGTTTGCGGACGGTATCGACATTGGCGGAGGTGACGATAATCGCACTCGACGCGATGTAGCGTTCTTCTCCTTTGAAATCGCTGTAAGCATTGGCTTTCCGATCATCTACGGTGGGAGGATTGATGCTGATTTCGGAAGCCCGAATGCCGTTTTGGGTGAGAAATCTCACGATGTCGGCATTTTTCTGTTTGATGTTGTCATACATTTGCGAGGGCGACGCGCCCAGCTCTTTGTAGACGATCGGCCAGATCACTTTGTCGGCCTTGACTTCCGTTTCGGCCAGACCTTTCACCGTGACCACGCGGTCTTTGTTGATAAAATCGCCGACGGCGGCGCGAAAAAGCAAACCGATGCCCAGCAGAGCCGTGGCGATGATGAGGGATTCGATGCGCAGGTGTTTCATGGGGTTGATGTGTTTTTAAGGGGTTGATGAGATGATGTTGCGAAGTGTCGGAAAAGCGGTTCATCGGCCGATGTGCCCAATGTGATATTTCAGTAGGGGAGTGAGCAGGCGTCGTGCCAAAGGGCGTGGGTCGTTTTCGATTTCCAATGTGGAGTCGAGGCGCATGGTGGCGCGCGTTTCCGGATCATAAGGCGGCCATTCGCATTCGGTGGTCGAGGGGTTGCCGGTGCGTGCAAAATTGACCCACATCTGTTGCACGCGTTCGGCCAAACGGTGGTCGATGTTGTCGCCGGTGAAGAGCGTTTCGTGCAGATTGCCGAAAACGTAGGCCAGTTCGACGGCGTGGCAGGCTTTGAGGTGGGGCAGACCGGAGGGATACGTCCAGCGATACATGAAAGAGCGTCCGCCGCCGAGGGCGTGGCATTCGGCCTGAGCAATGGCCGGAAGGCGAAAAACCACTTCGTTGTAGTATTCCGTTTTCTTCCAAACGTCTTCCATTGGGAGCGAATCGAAAAAGGCACGGACGCGACGGCGGTCGGCGGTTGAGAGCGGCTCGAAACTGCGGCGACAGACCAACGGCAGCATGAAACGATACACCTGATAGCCACCCACCTCCTGCATCCAAAGGCGTGCCTCGTCTTCGTTGGTGCCGATGAGCAGGTCGAGGTGTGCCGCATCGCCGCGGCGATAGGCTTGGTAGAGGTCGTGGGGGATGCGCCGGCCGTCGCGTTGAGGGAATGCGTTGTAGAGCATGAGGTGCTCGTTGGCGCGGATCAAGGCGTGTGTTGGTAGGCGCGAGAGTTGCTCCATGTTGTTGCAACCGGTGTGGCGGAGGAATTTGCGTGCGAAAATTTTGCAGTCCTCCCGATCGTAGCTCAATGCGACGCTGCCGCTTTGGGCGATGACGCGTTGAAACAGACCTTTGGCTTCGGGCATGACGGCCAAGAGCGAAACACTGCCGCCGCCGGCCGATTCGCCGAATATCGTGACGCGGTCGGGATTTCCGCCGAACGCATGGATGTTTTCGCGCACCCACCGCAGGGCTTGAACCTGATCGAGCAAACCGAGGTTGGGGGCGTCGGGATAGGCTTCGCCGCCCGGCACGTCGGAGAAATCAATGAAGCCCAGCATACCGAGGCGGTAGCCGATGGTGACTAAGACGATGTCGGGATGTTGTTCGACAAGGCGCTGACCGTCATACAGAGGGTTGGACGTGCCGCCCCAAGCATAGGATCCGCCGTGAATGAAGACCATTACGGTCTTATCGGTCGAGCGACAAGTGTGGCTCGTCCAAATGTTGAGATACAGACATGCCTCGCTTTGGCGATGAAAGGAGGCCGGCTCTTGTTCGCGTTCCGATTGAAGGGAGGAGGGGGCAAAGTGAAAGGCCGAAAACACCCGACGGTCGGGGTGGGGCGGCAGAGGGGCTTTCCAGCGCAGAGAGCCGATGGGTTGGCGGGCGTAGGGGATGCCTTTGAAAGCGATGACTTCGCCATTGAGCTGTCCGACGAATGTGCCGTTTTCGCAGGTGGCAGACAGTGCCTTGTCGTAGGGCAGGCGGATGCTGTCGTCTTCGAGCACCCGATTGCGACGACCGTCTGTTTTGTGGCGCAAAGTGCGACGGCGATTTTCTCGTCGGCCCCAAAACGCGGAGAATGCACCGGCGGTGACGACCAAACCGGTGCTCAGAAGAGCAAGCGAAAGTCGAAACTTATTCATGATCGGAGAGAATTTGAAAAGAGGCCGGCGGCAGCCGTGGCAACCGTTGAACGAGAAGAATAGAGGAAAAAATATTGCCTCACCTCTTTCCTCACATCTTGCAGACATGATGTAGGGAAGAGGCGAGGCTATGCTCAGAAAGTTGAGGTGCGGATTGGCGTCATGCCGCAAGTTGCGGCGACGTCTGTCGAGCGAGGATTATTCGCTGTCACCCCAAATGGAAGATTTGCGTTGTGAGTATTGTCCGGCATCTCCCGCTTCGTTTGTGATGCCTATATTTGATTGCTGAAGAATAGGCTGTTCCAATCTGAGGGCAATGCTCGTCATTGTGGGAACGATATATTGTTTTTTCATAATGGTCGGTGTTAGTTGGAAAGGTGGATTAACGAATAATTCTTTTGCCATTTACGATATAAATTCCTCTTTGTTTGGAAGTCGTGCGACGTCCGGAGAGGTCATAAACGGGAGCGGTCGGGTCGGCTTCTATGTCGTTTTTGATCTCACTGATGCCCGTCAGGTTGTCGTCGAGCGAGAAACCTTGCACTGGCGATGAGGTGTTCACTTCCAAGAAGCAACGATTTGGAGCGTTGTTCACGCTTGTGCCGTCGGTGCCGTTTTGGTAATAGAAACCGAATTTTCCGTTTTTCTTGGTCAATACATAGTATCGGGTGGATCCGGTGGATTGTGTCAATCCCTCTGTGCCGCGCAACAGATTTCCACTTACGTCTGTGGTGTTGTCGAGGAGAAGTTTGGATTCAACGACCTCATAAGTCCCGGGAGCGCCTTTCAATAGAAGAGGTGTGTTGGCTTTGATCGCGCCGTTTCCGGAATTGAAAACATAGTCGACCGTGGCTTTTCTTCCGGATACCGTCACCGTTCCGGCAACTACTCCTTTGGGGAGGCAATATTTTTTGTCCCAATTAAATGTGGCATGGCCGAAGTCTGGAATGGTCAGCTTGAATACGGATAATACTTTTTGGGGGAGCTCGCCAAATCCATTAGACCATCTGTTATCATATCCGGTTGCATCTTGAGGAACATAAATATCGTAGACATTGGAGGGAAAAGAAAAATCTGTTTCCGTATTCGGAGCGACTTTACTCCGACATTCTATTTTTTTTAATTTATTGCAATAATTAAAAACGAATCTACCTAGATATTTTAAGCTCGCGGGTAGGGATATTTTGTAAAGTCCCGTACAGCCAGCAAAGACACTTGCATTAAGATTTGTCAGTCCTTCATTTGGAAAATAGACATCTTGCAGATTTATGCATCCGGAAAAAGCTGCTTCTTCAATGGTAGTCAATGTTGAAGGAAAAGAAATCTTTGTAAGTCCCCAACATTTGTCGAATGCATTTTTACCGATTGTTTCCAAACCTTCGGGAAGGGAGAAACCTATGGCTTTATACCTTTGGAATGCTTCGTTTTCAATGGATGTAACTTTGTAGTTCTTTCCGTTGTGTTGGATGGTGGCAGGAATGGTCTCTTCTCCATTGAATGTTGGATCTCCACTTTTTACAGCTGCCGTTTTGGTGGCTTCATTGAGTTTATAGGTGATTCTGCCTATTTGGGTTTCTGTCTGTGCAACCGCGGTTTGCGGTATGAGTACGCATAATCCGAAACTTACGATCAAAACAGAGAGTGATCGCGAGAATAATGTATAAATGTTCATAAAGTATTGAGAAATAAATTTGATTGATATAAAATCTGATAAGTAAAGAGTATCGCATTTGGCGATACAATTTGTAGTATAGTTTCGTCTTGCTTTAAATTAAAAGCCGGAAGAAAATCATGGGATCGTTAAAATATTACAGCAATTTTATTAACAACAAAAACGAAATCTTACTCAAAAATAGAGAGGGAGATTTTCTAACACTGCAAAAGTAGGATTTATTATTGACTTAAACAAAATAAAAGAAAAGATTTCTGGAATGAATCTAAAAAAAGGAGAAATCTATGTTTCGTGCTATTAAAAAAGAGGTGATGACTAATGGAGTAGACAAGTCGCGGACGATGGCAAAAAAACGTCGTCGAGAGATTCGAGAACGAGTGATAATGGAGGATCAGATCATGGGCTCAAATTTGTAGCCGAGGCGTTTCAGTTCGACGGCCACACCGATGCGAAACAGCGCATGGATGCTGCGAACGTAGACGTGAAAGGCCATGGGGCTTTGCGGTTCGATGCCTTCGTGGCGTATTTTGTCGAGTGCGGTGCGGGCGCATTGCCGCACGAGGTCTTCGGTGGCGGCATAATGCGCGGATGAGGGCGGAAAACCCAAAACCTCCTCGCGCACATATTCGTCCAGACAATCGAAACCGCGGGGATCTCTCACGGCGGCGTAGAGGCAGGCGCGGCGACTGTGGCGCGCCCAGTCTTCGTCCCAAAAGTGTGCCACGGCCATGCCTACATACATCATCCAGCCCAAGGCCGCATCGGGATATTGGGCAATTTCCTTGACAGCATCGGCCATGTAGGCGGAGGCAATGTCGCGCCAACGCTCTTCGAGGTCGGGTGTTTCGAGGAGTTGCCGGTCGAGTGCTCCCTTTTGGGTGCAAAGTCTGAGGAGTTGTTCGGTGAGTTGTTGTTGATAAGTGTCGAGATATTCTTGTTGTTCCATTGAGGGGAGAAAAGTGAATGATGAAAACCGTGCATCTCATCGGACGGGGATAGCGGCGGATGCAACGCGAGAGGGAAGAAAGAGCGTCGGTAGGGAGAACGGTCTGCCGGAACGGATGCCGAAGGTCTGCGTTTTGCAAAGATAATGCTTTGTTTCGACAACGACACCATGAGATGCCTTATTGGTTAGGATAGTATAAAGCTCACCGTTAGAGAAACTGGTTTCCGACAATCTCAATCTTTACAATTCTTAGTATTGTTCTTCTATTTTCAACCTTTTAGATCTGGCATTTTCGATACCGAGCAAGACGGACTCCGGATAATCCTCTTCATTTACAAGGCAATGCATTATTTCTGTAAGCAACTCTTTTTCCATGCAACCCGCAGCTAAATCAAGTGCTATCTCTTCCATATTTTTCATGAAGTTTTGCGCAACGAAGAGATATCCGTTTTGCAAGAATAAGTACATCGTAAGTGTTATGGAAATTCGTTTGTTACAATCATTAAAGTAATGCCCACGACACAAACTGTACATCATATAAGCTGCTTTATCCGCAATTTCCGGATAATACATGTCCTGTCGGATGTTCTCTAACATGAGTCTTATACCACCTTCGTCACGTACTCCTGCCATACCACCGCCACTCTTTTCTACGGTCTTATGATATATCTCTAAGGCTTGTTCGTAATCAATATAGTCTATTCCCATACTTCTATTCTGTTACTGTTTTAGATGATCGAGAACATCTTTGTTATCCTCAAGAAGTTTATCAAAGTCAATAGAAAGATTTCCTATAAATTTTTGATACTCCTCAGGCATTACTGCACGAACGTATGCCGCAAGATTTCCATGATAAACATTTCTAAGAGCATTATCTCTTGATGCCATTTTTATACGCGCATCTTCTATTACAGGTCTGACAAGTGGATTCTGTGATAAGTCTGTTATTATCATATTTACATCCTTAACCGACAATATGCCATTGGTATTAGCCTGTTTCTTTATTTCCTCTGCTGTGGCATTTTCAAATGACGAAACAGCAACTAAAACTTCTGCATATAGCGTATGTCGTAGACTATCTTTTTTACTAAGTTCCAAAAGTTTTTTATATTCAGAAGCCTTTTCACAGAATACAACCTTATAAATTGTGTCCATGATTTGGGAATACTTAAATTTATTGTTTTTATCGACATAGTCTCTTATTGCATCTGTCAATTTCTCATAGTAATTTTCTTCCGATAATGCAGAGGTCACATAGTTCTGATCTCGTCGATTGATAAACTTGGTTGATCCTCCACTTCTTTCATTCAATATTGATATTACAATATCCAAAATATGACTTCTCACTTCCTTTGCTTTTTCACTGGTAGTGAGTAACATTCCAAGATTAAGGAATGATCTAAAATCAAAGACTCCAAGTACGGTCGTTTTGGTAGGGAAATCAATTTCCTTACCAAGGATAGATTTAAATTCTTTCAGAGTATCACCTTGTAGTACCCTATATCCATTTGAAACAAGTTCTTGTTCGTAATGGTTTAAGCAGTTAGTCAATGTTCTTATATCAACGCCATAATACTCCGCCGCCTTTTGTCTTGTGATAACATATTGACCTTGGAACTGTATGAAATCCACATCTAATGATGCTCTTATTTTAGGTAGAGCCACTGGATTATTCAATATGTTTTGTCTATCTATTTCAGATGTTGTTAAATCCTTTGCCATATATTGCTGATTTTGAATAAACTATTATAAATGATAGGCTCGTTGTTATCTGCAAAAGTACTGAAAAAAGATGTCTTTCAGTATGATATGCTCTTCTTTTTTGCTTAATGGAATCTTGTATGTTTAGATTTAGCTAAGTAATTTCACAGGATACCCATATTGTCGTCCCTTAAAAAGCCTTGATAAGCGAGAAGTCATTCATGTCCTCTCGCTCAGAAACTTCCGCAGAGGTCTCCGTTGTGTTCCGCAAGCCGGCGGCTTTGTTTTTTGAGGGAGAGAGGATGTTTTCGTTTGATTTTATTAAGTACCGAAAGTGTTTGAGAGCCGATGAAAACACGTATCTTTGTAAAAACAACACAATCGTTTTTTTATGAATACTCCTATCACTTATCCCCTGATCAAGGGCACGCCCGAAGTCGTGACCTATATTAAACGCGCCGATCGCTCGCTCGAAGCCATCGGCTACACCGAACACGGCTTGGCACACGTGACGCGTGTGGCCGTCGTGGCCGGACAATTGCTTGAAGATCTCGGATATTCGGAGCGCGATGCCGAGCTGGCACGCATTGCCGGCTTTATGCACGACATTGGCAACGTGGTCAATCGTGTGGATCATGCACAAAGCGGTGCGATCATGGCTTTTCGGATTCTCGACAAAATGGGGATGTCGGCCGAGGAGGTATCGATGGTCATTTCGGCAATCGGTCATCACGACGACCACACGGCTTTTCCCGTCAATGAAGTGGCGGCAGCGGTCATCTTGGCCGACAAGAGCGATGTGCGCCGCAGCCGTGTGCGAAAAAAGAGCGAAGTGGCTCACGACATACACGATCGTGTGAACTACGCCGTGACCGACAATCGGACAATGCTCCTGTCGGATGAAAAGAAGTTTGTGCTCGATCTCACGATCGACACGCTCATCAGTCCGGCGATAGAATATTTTGAAATCTTCTTGCAGCGCATGACCCTCTGCCGCAGTGCCGCCGCTGCCCTCGGACTGCATTTCGAACTGCGCATCAACGGAGCGGTGCTGAGTTGATGAGGTTCGGCGCGCTGCCCTCGTCTTTGAGGAGAGGGGATGCTTGATTTTTCGGGTCTGTTGTTCTGCTTTGCTGCCGTTTGCCTTTTGGCTCTTCGTCGAGAAGCTAAAAAACGTATAAAAGAGTAGAAATTGTGGGATTTGAATTCTTACCGACATCTCAAACTCTAAACATCTTTAATCCTTGACGTGTTTTTTGGGAGTTTGGCTCTTTCCTCAATATATTTGCAATACGTTCAATTTCCAAACATGGTGTTTCGCCTCGCAACGGGCAAAGAAACAGACACCAGTACAGAACATTCTAAACCCTCTAAACACACAACCAACATCATGAAAAAGAAAATTCTTTTGGCACTGATTGCCATTGCCGGCCTTTTCTCCACCACTGCCGTTGCCGACAACAGTCTTCCGATCAATTTTGAACAGTTGCCCATCGCTGCACAAAATTTCATTAAAAAGCATTTCAAAGCCGCAGACGTGGCTACTATCCTCAAAGACAAAGAGTTGCTATCGGTTTCCTATGATGTCATCATGGAAGACGGCACGACCGTCGAATTTGACAAAAAAGGGAATTGGAACGATGTGGACGGTAAGCATAAAGCTATTCCCACTGCCATTGTTCCGGCTGCCATTCTGCAGTATGTTCAAAAGAACTATCCCAAACAATACATTGTGCAACTCGAACGCAACTCCAACGGACGCTACGAGGTGGAACTCAACAACGATTTGAGCTTGAAGTTCAACTCTAAATTCCGTCTTGTTTCCGTGGATCATTGATGGGGAGAACATCGGAGCTAATTCTTCTTCAACATACACTTTGTGCCAAAAAACGAAAGCAATCATTCGTTTTTTGGCACAATCTCTTTTCTCGGTGTCCGACTAAGTCTGTGATAGATTTTTCTACTCGTTACTCCGTTTACTCTACTCCTTGGGTAAGATACGTTTCGACGCATTAAAAAGGGTCTTCCGGAATTTGGAGTGATGGACTTAATTGTCTGAAATTCTTATATGTACATGTGTACCTGCTTTCGTAACTCCCTAT
>NZ_RQYI01000020.1 GCF_003859795.1 Alloprevotella sp. OH1205_COT-284
TGCCTTTGCCCCTTCTCGCCCCCTCTCCTACGATGAACTTGTTTTTATCTACATTGTCTACACTGATCCTGCAAACAGCTGTTTCACTGAGTGATACGAATGTAGACAAGCCTTTTTTTCGTCTACAAAACCTACACGTTGTCTACATACCGATGTTCGCGACAGACGGAGAGCGACCATAAGCTCTCCCCAAACAATGAAGAAAGATGTAGAGTGTCTACATCGAAGAGAGGCTGATAATCAGCGGATTGAAACAAAAGAAATGTAGACAACTTTTCGTTGTATACATTTCTATCCCACTGAAATGCAACGAAATAACACAGAAAATGTAGGTATGTAGAGAAAAAACAAAAAAAGACAAGAAAGGAGAGGGAGGGAAGCGGAAGAAACGACACCCGAAAGAGAGGTACGGCGACGGTGGGGACAGGGGAAAGAAAAAGAAAAAATGTTTTTTCAGATGATGCCGCCGAAGTTTTACGCTCATGTCGTAAGTATTCAAAAAAAGGTAAGAGATAGAAATTTCTAAGTCTTACCTAAATTTTTCTGCGCCTTACCTAAATTTCTCCGCGACTGACATAAGTTCTTCCGGTCGCATCTCAAAGCCCACTCCGCCTACCGAAGTCGGGACGGAAGAAGAGGGGGTTGCTCCGTGAATCAATCGGCCTCATCACGGAAAACCGGCCATGTTTTTTCCGAAAATGCCCGGACGCATTGTGCAGGTGGTGCAAGCGTGTCGGACGGAGAAAACGAAGAAAGCATCGTCGAGGGAAATTCGCCACGACAGATTTAGCGACAGAAGGAGTCGGCCGGTCGGGCACGAAACACCGACGGCAGACAAACGCGTCATTTCAGTTTCTTCCAATAAACGCGTTTGAAAAAAGGCCCCAGCTTCCCTTTGACGGTCAGCACGTCGGGCGCGTCAAAATACATATCCACGGCATAGACCTTTCCGCTTGTGGGGTCGTAGATCTTACCGTCTGTCCATTTTCCGTTTTTGAACACCACCTTTTCCACCAACACAATCTTATCCGAGGGGGTGTTGCGTTTGGACGGATCGGGATTCTTTTGATCCGTGCGAAGTGTGCCGTCGGGGTTCTTCATGTTTTCGAGCCAAATGACTTGTGCCCGATAACCGTCGGCATACTTGAATATCTTCACTTTGGAATTGCGGCCTTCTTTTTCGGCTTTGTAAACACCGAGAATTTTATCCGCTTCATGTTGTGCACGAGCCGCAAATCCGAAGCCCAAAACCAACACAAGGAGAATGAGTATTTTCTTCATAATCGTCATTTTAGAATGCAATAAATCTGCACAACGCAGACCATTCTGTGCAAAAATACGACATTATGCTCATATCATCAAAGAGGAGGGGGATATTTTTTCGGCCGACACGAGAAAAATCGTATCGGCCGAAAACCAAAACTATTCAAGGCTGAACGAGGGAGATGTCTACTCTTCGTCCGATTTGCCGCTGTGAGCCGTGGTCTATTTTCCCCTGCGTGGCATGGCGCAAACGACTGCGCCCCACTCCCTGCCTTTGGAGATAATCTGCAACAGCTTCCATGCGCGCACGCCCCAAATAGAGGTTGCGCCTCCTGCCGCCTTCGGGCGAAGCATAGCCTCGGAGGTCGAAAAGGACATTCGGAAACCGATGCAGAAAACGTGCCGCCTCGTCCAGCGTGGCTGCGGCCTGCGGAGTGAGCCGGGCTGTGCCGACGTAGAAGAATACGGAGCGTTTGAAATCTGCCGGGAAGCGAATCAACTTCGCATCGGTCGAAGAGGGCGTTGGCAAGGTGTCAGCTCCCGGCACAGCGAGCTGTTGCAAACGCGCTATGATGGCTTGCTGTTGGGCTTCGATGGCAGCCAATCGCTTGTCGGTGTCATCGGCGGTTTTCCGAAGTGTCGCGAGCAAGGCGGCAGTGCCGGCTGCGTCCGGCAACAGATCGACCGCGCCCCATCTTGAACGCGAGGATTTCGAGAGATCCTCCCCGCTGGCCGATTGCTGCAATGCTGCCAGTTGCTCCGTATTTCGAGAGGTTTGTTCGAGTAGTTGGCGAAGCAAAGGTGACAAATCTTCGGGATTTTGCCGATAGGGCGAAACGCTTTGCGGCACACCGACATTCGGGCGTTGAGCGGTCAATAGATGAATGAGCATCTGATAGCGCAACATCTGTTCCGCCGTCAATCGCTCCGCAGGAGGGGGCGGCTGCGAGTGAGTTGCGGAAAGACGGCTCAATGCTTGGAGCAAGACATCTCGGTCGATTTCGTAAAGTGTGCCGGTGTCCGTCACGATCGTATCAACGGCCAATGCCGGCACAACGGTTGTGTCCGTCTGCACCCAACGCGCCGGCATCGGAAGCGCATTGATCAAAACGAAAAGAAAACTGTAAAATAGGGGATGGCTCATGACAATGATGAATGAAAGAGGTTATTTACCCGTCGGTTTCGGTTTGCTCTTCGACAGTTCCTTTTCGAGTTGCTCGATCCGTTTGCGCAAGGCTTCTATTTCTTCCGCCGAAACGCCCAACACCTCCACACTTCCGGCAACACGCCCCGATGCGCCGAGGGCATTCGCCCCGCTTGGCACAAGACTGTGTCCGTTGTTGACCAACGCAAAAAGCAAAATTTTATCCAAATCGCTCAATGTGACGGGTGCGGATGCCGTAGCATTTGCATGCGTCGGCCTTCCGGCCACAACACTATCGATGATTTCATTGAGCTGTGCCGCCGTGAGCACCACAGTGTTGCGCTTTTTGCCCGCTCCCGAGGTTTCTCGCATCAGCTTTGCGTTTTTCAACGAGTCGGCCTCGGCTTCCATTTTCTTTCGAGCGTCCGGATCGAGAATGTTCAACATTTTTTCTTTGGAATCACTCAACAGTTCTCTTTCCTCTTCAAGGCGACGAATGAGTAAGGTGTCTTCTTCCTGTGCGGAATACAAAATCAGAGAATCAAGCTGGGCGATGCGTTCGTCATAGAAGCTCATCAAGCGAAGTTTTTTCTGACGTTCGGCATCTTCCCTCACCGCCTGTTCCTGCATGTCTATGTTGCGCAAACGCGCCACCTCGCTCATGGCATAGTCGTCGTAGAGTTTGCTCGCATTTTGCGCTCCCTTTCCGATGCGCAGGCGCACTCCCATTCTATACATCATATTGGCTCTGACCTGCGAAGGGCGGTAGGCTTTGGAAAATTCGGGATTTTCATTTTCGCAAAGCATGGCATTGACAGCCCCGAAGATGGAGGCATGGCGGTGAATCGGCATTTCCAAACCGGCTCCGGCGAGTGCAAACCACCCGCTTTCGGCGTTGTGTTCTCCATATCGGTCTACATAAGAGTTTTTTACATTCATGTAGCCTCCTCCCAACGAGAGATAGGGCGTCAGACCACGCAAATAGTTGAGCCTGCCGATGAAGTCCGCCCCATAGAGTTGAACTTTTCCATCGATTTTAAGGCTGAGTTGCGAAGGGTTTTCCGTCGAAGCATAATAGAAAGCGCGCGCGCCCAAGACCGGTGTGAAATCCACCCCTGCCGCAGTTCCCCAAAACCATTGGTCTTGCAGTCGGGAGTTGTGGCTGAAATTGATGTAAGCCACGCTCGGATCGGCCACATACACCCAGCCCTTCAAACCTCCGCTGTATTTGGCACGAAGTGCTTCTTCCAGCGGATTTTTGGAACGGCTCGTTCCGCCCAAATAAAGGTTGAACGACGCCGAGAGCGACCAGTTGTGCAACGTTTTGTCCGTAGAACTGAGGCTGTTGCGATAATGGCTCGACTCGTCAAGGTTGAAGAGCGTGTTGCGCACTTCGAGGCCGAGCGTGAGGCGATGGGTGAGGTTGAACTTCGCTCCAAGACCGAGCACCCCGAAGAGCTGTTCTTCGCGATAGTCCGATTCGCCGATCTCCAAGGCATCGTGGCGTATGGTCATGGCACCTGCTCCTCCGAGTGCATAAGGCGTGAAGAGCGTGTTGGGTAGAAAGTTTACTTTCACCTCTCCTCCCCAACGATCCATGCGCGCGGTCGATCCCTCCATACGGTCGGCAATCGTGTTCAGTACGTTCCAATTTCCTTCACGCAATTTCCCTTTTAAGTCGAAAGTTCGATCGTAAGTACCGTAGACCTCCACGTTTTGCCCAAAGCTCCACCCCACTCTCGCGCCCCAATATGCCGTAGCTCCGAGGTTGGCATGTTTGCTCCAAGAGGTATAGCCCAACGTCGGAGAAACGATAAAGTTAATATCGTTCGTTTGCGCTTGCAACAGCCCCGAAGGAAACAAAACGGACAAAACAAGCCATAGAAACGAGAAATAGTTCTTTTTCATCGTGTGATAGTTTAGAATTTTCTTTGATATAGTGAATGTTATCGGCAAAGATACGCAAAAATAACAAGAAAGCCAAAAAACAATCCCTTGCAGCAAAAGAAACGGCCGCGGCTTGCTCGGCACAGGGGGCTGTCTGCCCGATATCGCCCACAACTCATACCCTCCACAGCCCACAATGGTCAAGAAGAGCTGTCAGAAACCGGGGAGCGGACAGTGGTTTATATCGCTTTTTTTTATTGAAATTTGGCGTTATAACGAGTTCGTTGTACCTTTGCGCGTCAAAAGCGACATAACTCATGTATATCATTCACTCCGTTCAGGAACTGAAACAACTCGTTTCTGCCGCCAAATCGGCAGGAAAAACGGTGGGGCTCGTCCCCACAATGGGAGCACTGCACGAAGGGCACGCTTCGCTCATCGACCGCAGTGTGAAAGAGTGCGACACCACGGTGGTAAGCGTATTTGTAAACCCCACTCAATTCAACGATCCCAACGATCTCAACCACTATCCCCGTACCCTCGACGCCGATTGCCGGCTGATCGAAGAAAGAGGGGGAGATATCGTATTTGCCCCTTCGGTGGAGGAAATCTACCCGGCTCCCGACACGCGCGTATTTTCTTATCCTCCCATCGACACGGTAATGGAGGGCGCGAAACGTCCCGGGCATTTCAACGGCGTGTGCCAAGTCGTGTCCAAACTGTTTGAAATGACAACTCCCGACCGCGCCTATTTCGGCGAAAAAGACTTTCAGCAAATCGCCGTGATCAGAGCCATGATGAAAGATTTGGGCTTCGATTTCAACTTGGTAGCCTGCCCCATTGTGCGCGAAGAGAGCGGTTTGGCATTGTCGTCGCGAAACGCCTTGCTTTCCGAAGACGAACGAGAAACGGCCGCTTCTATTGGTAAGGTGCTCTTCGAGAGCCGCCGACAGATGGCTGATCGCGACGTAAGAGCCACACACGACTTTGTGGTCAATGCGCTCAATGCCATCGACGGTTTGGAAGTGGAATATTTCGACATCGTCAATGCCGACACGCTGCAACCCGTCGCGGCATGGGACGAAGCGCAACGCGTGCAGGGCTGCATCACCGTTTTCTGCGGAAAACGCCCCGTCCGTCTGATAGACAACATCGCCTACAAGGCTTCCTAAAACGAGCAATCGGCATCGCCGAATCTACCCACAACGAGATCTCATCATGACTCTTAGTATTCTCAAATCGAAAATTCATTGCGCCACCGTCACCGAAGCCAACCTCCACTACATCGGCTCAATCACAATCGACGAAGACTTAATGGAGGTCGCCGGACTGCTGCCCAATGAACACGTCCATGTGGTCAATAACATGAACGGCGAGCGCATCGAAACCTACGTCATTCGCGGAGAACGCGGTACGGGCTGCATTTGTCTGAACGGAGCTGCGGCACGAAAATTTCAACCGGGCGACGAAGTGATCATCATGGCCTATGCCGACATGTCGCCCGAAGAAGCGGCCGACTTCCAACCCAAAGTCATTTTTCCGCACGAAAACAACCGCCTCGCCCAATGAAACGCATCGGAGTTTTCGGAGGATCCTTCAACCCAATCCACAACGGACACCTCGGCTTGACACATGCCATTCTCCGACAAACGTTGGTCGATGAGATTTGGTTGCTGGTTTCGCCGCAAAATCCTCTCAAATCCCCCGACGACATGGCGGAAGAGCACGTACGTTTCCGATTGGTGCAAAAAGCGATTGAACACGAAGCAAAAATCAAGGCTTCCGATTTTGAATTTCGGCTCAAACGCCCGTCTTACACTTGGAAGACCTTGGCCGCATTGCGATCGGCGCACCCTGACGTTTCGTTTTCACTGATCATCGGCGCCGATAATTGGGCGTTGTTCGACCGTTGGGCACACCCCGAAGAAATTCGGCTTCATCACCACATCATTGTCTATCCGCGCAACGGCTATTCCCAGCAAAGCGAAACATCCGCTTCCGGCATCTCCTATGTGGACGCTCCGCTCTTCCCTTTCAGCAGCACCGACATCAGACGCGCCATTGCCGCAGGAAACGATATTTCCGCAATGGTCCCCTCCACGATCGTTGAAGAGTGCCGCAAAATTTACTCCGCCTCATAACAGAAGGCCTGTCATCATCTGCCACGACTTGCAGACAACGACAGGCTTTCTGTCATTTATGTTCCGTTCTCTCATCCGTTGTCCGCACCGCCCTCCGTCGAAAACGGGAGAACCAACGGACTTCTCCCGAAAAGCCGATCAACACTCCTTCCTGCTCCGATAACGGCAAGGCCTCTCTCCCTCGAAATTTACATTTTGCCGTCGGGCAGGCAGTGCACTCCAATCGGATTTTTCGTTTCAAAAACTTCGGGAAGGATAAGAAAACATTCAGAAAAAGCACAAGAAACAAAAAATATAGTTACCTTTGTATGCAAAATGGGGAAATCCACCCATTTCACCGTTATCATCACCGGGCATTCAATTTGAAAAAAACTTATAAACAATCCTTCGCATTATGAGAGTTATCATCGAACCCAATTACGAAAAGCTATCACAATGGGCAGCCGACTATGTCGTGGCCAAAATCAATGCGGCAGCCCCCACGGCCGAAAAACCATTTGTATTGGGACTGCCGACCGGTTCCAGTCCGCTCGGCATGTATAAAGCCATCGTCAAAGCCTATCAAGAAGGGCGCGTAAGTTTCAAAAACGTCATCACGTTCAACATGGACGAATATGTCGGCCTTGCCGAAGATCATCCCGAAAGCTACCACTCGTTCATGGCCAAAAACCTGTTCGACCACATCGATTGCCCGAAAGAAAACATCAACCTGCTCAACGGCAACGCCAAAGATCTCGTGGAAGAGTGTGCGGTCTACGAAAGAAAAATCGAAGCAGCCGGAGGCATTGATCTCTTCATCGGCGGCATCGGCCCCGACGGACACATCGCTTTCAACGAACCTTTCTCTTCGCTCACCAGCCGCACAAGAGAAAAGACCTTGACCACCGACACGCGCATTGCCAACAGCCGATTTTTCGGAGGCGATCCGAAGGCCGTGCCCGCCACAGCCCTGACCGTGGGAGTGGGAACCGTGATGTCGGCCAAAGAAGTGCTCATTCTTTGCAACGGACACGGCAAAGCTCGCGCGCTGCAAGCTGCCATTGAAGGCCCCGTTTGCCAGGCATGGACGATTTCGGCACTTCAAACTCACCAACACGGCATCATCGTTTGCGACGAAGCCGCGTGCGAAGAACTGAAAGTAAGTACCTACAAGTACTTCAAAGACATTGAAAAAGACAACATCTGATTAGATCTTTTTCTGCGAAATTTGTGCTGACACTCCCAACCGCTCATGGGAGTGTCGGCACATCTTTTATTCGCTCCGAGAACTTTTTCCCCTACTGCTTTTCTCTCATTATCTTGATCGCCTATGCATCCCATACATCTCATGCCCAAGCCGGCCGGATCCATGTGCAACCTGAATTGTGCCTACTGCTACTATTTGGAAAAAAAACATCTTTACGCACAGACGGCACGGCAGGAAATGAGCGATGCGTTGCTCGAAAAATACATCAAAGAATACATTTCATTGCAACCCTCCGACAACGTGCTCTTCACATGGCACGGAGGCGAACCCTTGATACGCCCCATGGCATTTTATGAAAAGGCACTGCGGTTGCAGGAGAAGCACGCCAACGGAAAACTGATTGAAAACGCCCTTCAAACCAACGGAACACTGCTTACGGAAAACTGGTGCAAATTTCTGAAAAACAATAATTTTCTCGTAGGAATTTCCATTGACGGAACGGAAGAGATGCACGACCGGTACCGAGTGGCAAAAAGCGGCAGAGGAACTTGGAAACAAGTAATGAGAGGAGTGGAACTGCTCCGAAGATTTGCAGTGGACTGGAATGCTTTGGCCGTCGTCAACGACTACAACGCCCACTACCCGACGGAGTTTTATCGTTTTTTCAAGTCAATCGACTGCGCCTATCTGCAATTCACGCCCATCGTGGAACGCTTTCACCGACATCCCGACGGCCGTCTGTTGGCATCGCCCATAGAAGGACTTACAACGGCCGAAATGGCATCTTTCAGCGTCGGTGCGAAAGACTGGGGAAATTTTCTGTGTGGAGTTTTCGACGAATGGATCAAAACAGACGTAGGCAGCACTTTCGTACAAATCTTCGACTCTACTCTTGCCGGTTGGATGGGGGTGCCGGGGGGATTATGTACCATGGCGGCCACCTGCGGCCATGCCACGGCCATTGAGCACAACGGCGATGTCTTTTCGTGCGACCACTATGTGTTTCCTGAATTTAAGTTGGGCAATCTCAACAAACAGACATTGGCGGAAATGCTGTACAGCGAAGAACAAGTGGAATTTGGCGCCAACAAACGAAAGCTACTCACAGCCCAATGCCGGGCTTGCGAATGGAGATTTGCCTGCAACGGCGATTGCCCTCGCACCCGAATAGCCGCCAGTGAAAACGGAGAAATGGGACATCCCTATCTTTGCGAGGGCTGGAAACATTATTTTGCACACGTGGCACCGGCCATGGATTTCATGAAACAGCAACTGCTGCGCGGTCTGCCACCGGCCGACATCATGAAACTGCCCTCTCCTCTTTCTCCTATGTAAAGCTTCCGTTTCACACAACGAGAACGGATGAATTTATAGTTTTTTTTTCTTAGTTTTGGAGAAACGAATATTAAATGGTATATTTGCATCAATTTTAGAGATAATGTTCAACTGCGACAAACTAATACGCTGATAGACATTCTTTTCTCAGGAAACAAAACAAGATAAGACAAACAACACCAAATGGGTATATTCTCAAAGATATTCGGCCAAAAGAAGCAAACGGCACAAGAGCCCGGATGGCGCGTGGGAGGAACGGAAGACTTCATAACACTCATCCGCGTTTACTACCAAGCCGTGATGGCTTCCAACTTCGGCATCAGAGATATGCGCCTTCTTCCCGATTTGCACATATTCAAACACACGTTCAAAGTGCAAACCGTCAATAATCGCATCGGTTTGGGAGAAAAAAGCAGGTGCAAAAAAATGCTGAAAGAAATATATGGCATCTCGGACGATTTTTTCAAAGAAATCGACAACAGCATCAAACGCCGATGCAAAAACATCAACGACATGCAAACCTACCTGTTTCAGTTTCAAGGTTTCTCACAAGAGTTGATGATGCTGATGGGCAATTTGATGAATTGGAAATTCCGATTGCCCGGTTTCTTGAAAGCGACGCTCAAACGACTCACGGAAAAGACAATCAACGACATTTTCACCAAAGAAAATTGGAAAGACGAAGGAGTTCGGCAAGCCGTAGGGCATGTGCGGAGTTATCAAAAACAGCTGGGGTATTCGGCGGCGTGGATGACGGAATTTGTGTATAACGTCCTCATTTTGGCAAAAAAAGAACCCAAAGGCGACGCCACCGCAGAAAAATAATCCTCATTCAACCCAAAGCTTCCGACCGCCATGACTCTTGAAGAAGAAAAAAAACTACATCAGTTTGAGACGCGTGTGCGCCAGCTTGTGATGAAGCATAAAAGTGTTGTGGAAGACAACAACAAACTCCGAATTATGCTTGACGAGCGCGACACACAAATCAATGCGCTCAAAAATCAAGTGGCAGAAATCGAGAAGCAATACGCCACGCTAAAAATGGCCAAGATGATAGAAATCACCTCGGCCGAAACAGAGTCTGCGCAAAAACGCATAGCCAAACTTATCAGGGAGATAGATAAGTGCATAGCCATGCTCAACGTATAAGGCAAACCATTATGGCAGAAATCAGCGACAAACTCGTCATACAACTGCGCATCGGCAACCAGCTGCACCAAATCACCGTGCAACGAGATAAAGAAAAAATCTTTCGAGATGCTGCGGAATTCATCAATGAGAAATTCAATAAATACAGCGCGACCTTTCCCAATCAAAGCCAAGAGAAATACAGCGCAGTGGTTTTGATTGATTTGGCCGTACAAATCTTGCAAATACAACACAACAACGACACCCGTCCCTTCGTGGAAGCGATGGAACAACTCACCAAGGAAATCGAAGAAACCTTGGAAGAATCATAACCTCGACACAACAACCTACAAACAATGAATATTATCACCCTCATCATCGCCACCGTTGGTGCTTTGGCACTTGGTTTTGCGATGGGCTACGGACTATTCAGATATGTGATCGGAGCCATCTATAATAAAAAGATGGAAGCCGCACAACGAGAGGCCGAAGTCATCAAAGAAAAGAAATTGCTCGAAGTTAAAGAGAAATTTCTCAACAAAAAAGCCGAGTTGGAAAAAGAAGTGCAGCAGCGCAACCAACGCATATTGCAAACTGAAAACAAGCTCAAACAAAAAGAACTCGGCATCACCCAACGACAAGAAGAATTGGGACGACGGAAACAAGAGTTGGACTCGCAAATGGGACGCCTGAAAGCGCAAGAGCAGCTCATTGCCCGAAAAGAAGAAGAACTGAACAAAATGCAGCAGAGAGAAATCGAAAAACTCGAAGAGTTATCCGGACTTTCTGCCGAAGAAGCAAAAGAACGCTTGATGGAAGGGCTCAAAGCCGAAGCACAAACAAGGGCACAGAGCTACATCAACGACATCATGGACGAAGCCAAACTCACAGCCAACAAGGAGGCCAAACGCATCGTCATCCAAACCATTCAACGAGTGGCAACAGAAACGGCCATCGAAAACAGCGTCACCGTGTTTCACATTGACAACGACGAGGTGAAAGGGCGCATCATCGGACGCGAAGGTCGAAACATCAGAGCACTTGAAGCAGCTACCGGAGTGGAAATCGTGGTAGACGACACGCCCGAAGCCATTGTCATCAGTGCCTTCGACCCCGTTCGTCGCGAAATCTGTCGTTTGGCTCTCCACAACCTGATTTCAGACGGACGCATACACCCGGCACGCATCGAGGAAGTGGTGGCCAAAGTGAGTAAGCAGGTGGAGGAAGAAGTTATTGAAACCGGAAAACGAACCGCTATTGATTTGGGAGTCCATGGCCTACACCCCGAACTGATCCGCATCGTCGGAAAAATGAAATATCGCTCTTCTTACGGGCAAAACCTTTTGCAACACGCACGCGAAACGGCTAACCTCTGCGGCATCATGGCAGCGGAACTCGGCCTAAATCCGAAAAAAGCGAAACGTGCGGGTTTATTGCACGACATCGGTAAGGTGCCCGACGAAGAAACAGAACTCCCTCACGCTCTCTATGGGGCAAAACTCGCCGAAAAATACAAAGAAAAGCCCGATGTATGCAATGCTATCGGTGCGCACCATGATGAAATCGAGATGACGAGCCTTCTTGCTCCCATTGTGCAAGTTTGCGATGCTATCTCGGGAGCACGCCCCGGAGCACGACGCGAAATTGTTGAGGCTTACATCAAACGCCTCAACGATCTTGAAAATATAGCCATGAGCTATCCCGGCGTTGTCAAAACCTATGCTATTCAAGCCGGCCGCGAACTGCGTGTGATTGTGGGAGCAGACAAAATCAGCGACAAAGAGATCGAAAACCTGTCTAACAACATAGCTACCCGCATTCAAAACGAAATGACTTATCCCGGTCAGGTTAAAATCACCGTCATACGTGAAACCCGTTCTATAAGCTATGCCAAATAAAAGGTAACAGAATAAAAAAGCAGATGAAAGAGACGCGCCGACCTCGGACGCGTCTCTCTGTTGAAACCGCTGCAAAGCCACCCCTATTTTCGTGATGTACTCGAACGCACCTTTGGCTACACACCAAATGCGTTTTTAGTTTTTTAGGGGGGCAGGATTGCCGTTATGCGGACTTCCCCCTATGGTTTATCTCGTAAAACGTCGAAAAACATACACTATTTCTTGCATATTATTGAAATTCAGCAACATGTAAGTGTACATAACAGTTTGACGGCATACACAAGGAGTGTTTAAGTCTTTGATGCACAGACAAAAACGAATGTAGACGGATTTTCCCAAAACCTACACTGTCTACATGGTCGGGGGGGCGAGCATCTGCACACCTTCCCGATAGAGTGTGTAGGTTGTAATGACGAATGTAGTTGAAACCTCGCATTGTCTACATTCCCAACGACCTATATATCTGCGACTTAACAAATAAAATGTAGACAATGTAGATAAAAACAAGAAAAAGTCCCGGTAAAGGCTGAAAGTTCCTTTTTTATAGAAGAAACTCCTCACCTCCTCTTCGGCTTGTCCGAATATATTTTCAATGCGTCGGAGCACATCTTACCTAAGGAGTAGAATAAACGGAGTAACGAGTAGAAAAATCTATCACTGACCTAAATTTCGCAAGTCCTTCATCGGCTCTCTCTCGGTGATTCGGATTTCCCGTAATCGTCTAAAAGGCCTTTCCAATGTATGGAGGCCCTTCACCCTCAAAAATAGAATGAAACTTTTGCAGAAATCTCCTCTGATCTGTCAATCAACCGATCGCATGCACACAAAGAATACAAAAACGAATGCCGGGTAAGCAATGTTTCTTCAAAGCAAATTGCCCTATTTACCACAATAAAACAAACCCAAAAGCGTTTATTCATTAAACCTTGCCTTCGCATTGATACAACGAAACTACTCTTTCACTTCCTTTATCGGAAAAGGAGAAAGGAATAGCTCCGTGAACTGCGAACAGACCTTAAAACAAGAATGAACGCCCATCATTTTATCATGCCTGACACCAACGTAACAGACGACGTAAACAACCACAAACGACTTTCTATCGGCCAACAATATACGAAAAGAGCATTTGATATTTTCTTCTCCTTCTGGGCACTCATCTTTTTGGCTCCCGTATTTTTGAGCATAATCATCCTGCAAAAAGCCACTTCGAAAGAATCCGTTTTTTTTCGACAAGAAAGGATAGGATTGAAAGGAAGACCTTTCATGATTCAAAAATTTAGGACGATGAAAGAAGATGCAGAAGAAAACGGGCCACAGCTGGCCAATGAGAAGGAACTAAACAAATACACCAAGTTGGGACTCTTTCTTCGCAGAACTCATCTGGATGAACTCCCACAATTATGGAACGTTCTGAAAGGAGAAATGTCGTTTGTGGGCTATCGACCGGAACGCCGGTATTTCATCGACCAAATTCTGAAAATAGACAACAGATACATCGAACTCTACGATATGCGCCCCGGCATCACTTCCGAAGCAGCGATCTATAACGGCTATACCGATACGATGGAGAAAATGTTACTTCGTCTTGACATGGATTTAGCCTATATGAAAAAAAGTTCCATCAAAACCGACTTGATCATACTTTTCAAAACTATCGGTATGTTTTTCTAAATAAAGACATACAACATCATAGCTTGCAATACTTTCAATAATGAATATCAAGAAAATTTTCTTTCTGCTTGTTTTGGGCTGTTTATTTGTCCAAACAAGTTTTGCACAAAATACGATGAGCGACGAACAAATCATGTCGTTCGTAGCCAGAGAAAGAGCCAAGAATACTCCAAACAGTCAGATTGTCACACTATTGATCGAAAGAGGAGTTTCCATTGACCGCATCAGGAAGATCAAGGAAAAATACGAAAAACAAAAAAATAAGACCATCCAAGGTGCCATCAATATTTCGGGAATAGACAAAAAGACAGAAAGCAGATTGCGCAAAAACAACGGAGAAAAAACGCAAGAACAAAATCCCAACTTCAAACATACGGCAAAGGAGACAGAAAACGAAATTGAACTTTCCGATTATGAAAAAGAAAGATTAAAAATAAAACGCCGAAAGGCGATGAGAAAAGAGCTTGATTTCGTTTTGGAAGACAGTATAGACTACGACGAAATAGAAGAAGAATATCTGCTCCCCAAGAAAAAAGAGAAACAAGTTTTTGGAAGAAATATTTTCAAAAACAAAGAACTGACCTTCGAACCGGAAATGAATATTGCCACTCCCTCTGATTACAGATTGGGAGCGGGAGATGCCGTATATGTAGATATTTGGGGAGCTTCCCAAAAACAATATATAGCCACAGTCAGTCCCGAAGGAGTGATCAATATTGAAAATTTCGGGCCGATTCAAGTCAGTGGAATGACAGTAGGACAGGCGAACAATCATGTTCGTTCGATACTGGGACAACGCTTCGGAGGTTCAAACATTAAACTCACCGTCGGACAGACCAAAACCATCACCGTCAATGTGATGGGAGAAGTAGAACACCCTGGAACCTATACCCTATCGGCTTTTGCCACCGTATTCCATGCACTTTACATGGCAGGAGGAACCAATGAAATCGGAACGATGCGATCTATCAAGGTATATCGCAACAACAAACTGATTTCCAACATAGACCTTTATGACTATATTCTCAACGGAAATCTCAAAGGAAACGTTCGCCTCGCCTCCAACGATGTCATCGTGGTGGGAGCATACGAATGCTTGGTAAACATCACGGGAAAAGTAAAACGCCCCATGTTTTACGAAATGAAAACTTCGGAAAGCGTTGCCACCTTGCTCAAATATGCAGGCGGATTTACCGGCGATGCCTACGAGGATCAAGTGAAACTCGTGCGCAAAAACGGAGGTCTGATCAGTGTCTATACCCTTGGAGATTTTGAAAGAGGGAAATTCCAATTGATGGATGCCGACTCTATCAGCGTAGATTCCGTGCTCAATCGTTATAAAAACATGGTCGATCTGCGCGGCGCCGTGATGCGTCCGGGATTATATCAAATGGATGGCAACATATCTACCGTTCGACAACTCATCGAAACCGCAGGAGGGCTTACGGAAGATGCCATGACGACGCATGGCTTGATTCATCGTCGCAAAGAAGACCGTACCTT
Organism: Alloprevotella sp. OH1205_COT-284; assembly: GCF_003859795.1. Lineage (GTDB taxonomy): Bacteria > Bacteroidota > Bacteroidia > Bacteroidales > Bacteroidaceae > Alloprevotella. Next base: position 15,157 of record NZ_RQYI01000020.1, read on the forward strand.
GATGACCGAACGCTTCAACATCGGTGCTTTGCTTAACCACAGCGCACCCGACATCGCGCTTCGTAATGAAGACGCCGTATTCATTCCATCACGAAAAGATCTGAATGAAGAACTCACATTGAGCATCGAAGGAGAAGTACGTTATCCGGGGAAATATCAATTTTCCGAGAATACGACCATCGAATCTTTTATTCTGCAAGCCGGCGGACTGACAGACAAGGCCAGTTTGGCAAAAGTAGACGTATCCAGACGCATTCGCGACAAAAAAGCAATGGTCACCGGCAATCAAATGGCCGAATTTTTCACATTCTCGCTCAAAGAAGGTTTTGTGATCGACGGAGAGTCTAATTTTATACTACAACCTTTCGACGAAGTATTCGTGCGCACTTCTCCCGGATACTACGAACAACAACATGTCATCATCGAGGGGGAAGTACCTTTTGCCGGTCGCTACACCATTACCAAGAAAAACACGCGTCTTTCCGATCTTGTCCAACTTGCCGGCGGAGTAACCAAAGATGCCTTTTTGGAAGGTGCCCGATTAGAACGCCAAATGACCGACATCGAGAAATTGAAACAACAAGAAATTATCAAAATTTCCAGCATTAACGACTCGACCGATGTCCGCAAGATACATATCGGCGAACAGAAGAACGTCGGAATACACCTTGAAAAAGCCCTTGCCAATCCCGGCAGCAACCGTTGGGACATTATTCTCAAAGACGGCGACCGTCTGATTATCCCCCAATTCGACAATACGGTCAGCATCAGCGGAGAAGTCATGTTTCCCAATACCGTGGCTTATAAACCCGGCGCAAACTTATCTTATTATATCAACCAATGCGGCGGATATAGTTTAAAAGCCAAAGAGCGACGTACATTTGCCGTCCACATGAACGGTACAGTGGGAAGAGTTCGTTCTTCAAAAGACATAAAACCCGGTTCCAACATCGTGGTGCCGGCCAAACGCAAGAGCAACATCCCATTCACCTCTTGGGTTTCGCTCTCCATGACCATAGCCACTTTGGCCGCAGTAGTTGTCAGTGCTTTCAAGAAATAAGTACCTTTGCCAATGCAAGATCTTAAAAAACTCTTTTTAAAAGGCATGGGATGGGGAGTCATTGATAATCTCTCCGGCACAGGGATCAACTTCATTGTGGGAATTATCTTGGCTCGACAACTGTCTCCGCAAGAATTTGGCATTGTGGGAATAGCCCTTGTTTTGATAGGCATTTCCAATGTCATTATTGATGGCGGTCTCTCCAATGCACTTATCAGAGATTCCAAAGCGGGAGAAAGAGAATATGCCACGGCATTGACCCTCAATATCACTGTCGGTCTCACCTTATACATGCTCTTCTTTTGGGGAGCTCCTTGGGTTTCTGCATTCTATAAGATTCCCCAACTTACTCAGGTCATCCGCCTGCTATCTTTGGTACTTCTTTTTAACAGTATCACAATTGTTCCCAAAGCCAGATTGAGCAAAGCCGTAGATTTTCGGAAACAAGCAATAGCTTCTCTTTGCTCTTCTTTGATCAGTGCCGCAGTTGGAATTTCCATGGCATTTCGCGGTTTTGGCATTTGGTCTTTGGTGGCACAACAAATCACTCGCCAATCCATTTACGCACTTTGCTTATGGTGGCAGGTTCATCTTCTCCCTCGCCTCGGATTAAATTTCCGAATAGCACAACATTTGCTCTCGTTTGGGCTGCGCATCTTGCTTTCTGCCTTATTGGACAGTTTATACAACAACCTTTATTATATGTTCATCGGTAAGCTCTATTCTCCGCGTCAACTGGGTTTATATACACGAGCAGAGCAATTTAGTTCTATTCTTGCCATCAACTTTGGCATGGTATTACAAAAAGTATCTCTCCCCATTTTAACTCAAAGTCACGAGAATGAGAAAAAGATGCAACACACTTTCATCCGCTTACTGAACTTTTCCACCTTATTCTCTGCCCTTCTTTGTTTCTCCCTTTCGGCCACAGCCGAACACTTAATTGTCGTATTGATCGGGCCAAAATGGATAGAGAGTATTGACATTCTGCGCATTTTATGTTTTGCGGCTTTTTTTCAGCCTCTCATCATTGTTCATCAAAACATTTTGCAAGTATACGGAAAAGCCAAATTATTCTTACACTTGGAAATCTTTAAGAAATCCTTTGCTGTCTGCATCATTGTCGCAGGTATTGCTTGGAGCTTTACGGCATTGCTTTGGGGTATCGTGCTGATCTCCGTTCTTTCTTTAATGATTCATGCTTATCATAGCAGAAAGCTCATTCCGGCAATCACCCTCACCCTGCAACTACGTTCTATTCTCCGTTATCTGTTGAGCATCGGTTCATGGATGGGATTGGTCTATATCGTGGGAACGTTTATCGAAAATCCTTATATGGGGCTTTCGGTCCAACTCGGAGTGCTTGCTCTTGGTGGAGGAATAATGTTGCGTTTCATATTCAAAGAAGAACGCGCACAAATATACAGTCTATTGAAAAGACAAAACGCATGACGACACAGTTTCCATATTTACTAACGATCATAACGGTGGTAAGAAATGCGGCATCCGAAATAGAATGCACGCTACAAAGCATTGCATCTCTTAAATCTGCCCATATCCAATATATTGTTCTCGACGGAGGAAGCACAGACGGAACGCAAGAAATCATTCAACGCTATGCACATATCATAGACTATTGGCATAGCCGCTCTGATCTGGGCATATATCATGCCCTCAATTCCGCTATCCATTTGGCCAAAGGCGCATTTATACTTACGATCAATGCCGGCGATCGTTTGTTGGCTTTTCCCCAAGAAGCATTACAAGAAGCATTGAAAAAAGAATTGGATTTGGTTTGCTTCTCCGTGATGACAGAAGATGAGCAAATTGCCATCCCCGTTTGGAACGGCGATCTCCGGCTTTACAACACTCTTCCTCACCAAGGTTGCTGCTACCATTCACGTCTTTTTGAGCAATACAGATACGACATCCGATACCATGTTTATGGAGATTTTGATCTGAACCAACGTTTGTTTTTAGCCAAGACAAAAGCTCAGGTCTTTCCTGAAATCATTGCTTACCATGATCTGCAAGGTGTATCCAACGACAGTAAATTTGCCTCGGAAATGCTCAATGTAGTCCGTAGAAATTTAGGTCTCACAGGTTTGCTGTTTTCATGGCTCTACTTCAAAAAAGCCGGTCTGAAATTGCGATGGCATCGTTTACAAAACAGACTTCGTTTGTTCTTCTCGTGAATTGACTCTTTAAACTATCAACAATGTACGAATTTGACTTAGCAACACTCCTCCGGACATTGAACGAAAAAAAGAAATATTTCTTCATCAATACCGGTATAGCCATCATCATAGGTTTGATTGTCGCTTTCAGTATTCCCAAGACTTATAAATCCCAAATACGTTTGGCCAGCGAATCTCCCAAGAGTGGGTTGTCCGGTGGTATGGGAGCCGTGGCGGCCATGGCCGGAATCAACCTAAGTACAAACGAAGATGCGATCAGTCCGGAACTTTATCCTACCATAGTGGCATCCAACAAGTTTTTAATAGATCTGCTCTATTTACCCGTAAAAAACAAAGAAGGGAAATCCTATCCCTCCCTTCTTGCATTCTACCAGACCGAAACAAAGGAAGCTTGGTGGAGCGCCGGCATAAATAGCGTTATCAAAGGGATAAAAAGTCTTTTTACGACAAATACGGAGCTCTCTTTCTCGTCAAAAAACAGAATCAATCCCCAACAACTCACTCTCAAAGAAGAAGCTCTGCTCAAATCCTTCAAACAGCAAATCATCTGTTCTATCGACAAAGAAACCGGTGTCATCACCCTCAGTGCCCTTAGTCAGGATCCCCTCGTGGCTAAGAATTTGGCAGAAGCTGCGGCCGTAAAACTCCAAAAGTTCATCACTGATTACAGAACAAACAAAGCCCGAATCGATCTACAATATTACTCGACTTTGGAAAAACAGTTCTACGAAAAATATAAGCATGCACAGCAATCTTACATTGAATTTTCCGATAGTCATAATGATCTCTTTCTGAAAAGCTATACGACAAAAGAAACGGATTTGGAAAATCAAATGCAAAATGCGTTTAACGCCTATGCTCAGATGAAGCAACAAGTCGGTATTGCAGAGGGAAAAGTGCAAGAAAAAACCCCAGCGTTCACCATTGTGGAAGATGCCTACGTTCCCAATCGTGCCGACTCCCCCAAAAAACTTCTGTTGCTCATAGCTTTCTCATTTATCGGTTTTGTGGGAACCGGTATTTGGTTTTATCTGCGGTTGCTTTTCCCTGCCATCACCCCCCAATAATCATCCATCAAAATGCTCAAATGCCCGAAAGATCTCGTTCAACAAGTGGGAAACGTCTTATTTTCCCTCTTTCTTCTTGTATTGATGCTTGATCCGGGCAATGCCATTTTGCATCTGAAAGATAAATTCTTCATACTCTTCTTAGGATACAACCTTTTATTCCTAAAACCTGACCTGCGTTTTCTTCTCCCCATTTTCACTGTTTTTGCTCTGCTTTTTTTCGGTTTTATCATGGGCAATGTTCAGGGCAATCCGATAGACCTCACTTATATGAGTGGAGTGTTCAAAGGAGTGAGTCCTTTGGTTCTTTTGTTGTGGGTAAAACATTACGATGTACTCAAACTGGCTCGCATCCCCGCCCTCATCACTTGCGTAGTCATCCTTATTCTCTATGGGTTCATCGTATCGAGCGACGCCATTCAATATGCCGTTTTTCTATACTCCAAACAGCATAATGAGATGGTCATGATCACGACCCGTAATCTTCTCGGAATCAAATTTTTCGGAATGTATTATCGCTCTATCGTCAGCATCATTCCCATTCTCTTTTGTGTTCTCTTTACGGCTTTTTCTCCCTCTCATAAACGCAAACGCCACTTTTTTTTCGCAATCATTCTCACCGCAACCTTTTTCATCAGCGGTACTCGTGCAATGATGCTCACTCCTTTGTTTGTGATTGGCATTTTACTGTTCAATAAGTTTTCTCAATACCCCAAAGGGAAATACCTACTCTACCCTCTGCTCATATCCGGTGTTTTTGCTTTCTTGTTGCTGATATTCCTACTTGCCACCCAAGAAGGCGATGCCTCCAACACTGTGAAATACGGGCATCTTGCCTCTTACGCCCGGCTCTTCAATGAGCACCCTCAATATCTTCTTTGGGGACAAGGTACCGGCAGCACCTTCTATTCCGAAGGGTTTAATGCCGTCACCGCCGAAACCGAATGGATCTATTTAGAGTTGTTGCGAAATTTCGGAGTTTTGTCACTCTTCATTTTAGGCGTCTATTTTTTTCCTCTTTACATCTTCTTCCGCCACAGACAAGATAAGTTCACCGCCGGTTTCGGACTTTGTTATTTTGGCTTTTTGCTCATTGCCGGCACCAATCCTTTTCTTCTCAACTCCCAAGGAATGACCGTTCTTTGGATGGTCTATTCTCACGCATATCACGTATCCAAAGCCTCCGAATCATGCCAGATGTTAAAATAATATTTCCGGTCATCGTATTGTATCGCACACATCTCCGCGAAGCCCAAACCTACCGGACTTTGTTGTGCAATGATTCTTTTACGCATTTCATGATCTACGATAATTCTCCAGAGGACCATATCGTGGATACTCGTCTGTTGGATCGGCGTGCCGTATATGTCAGAGATACAAAGAATTCGGGTTTATCTCATGCTTACAACTACGCAGGAGCCTATGCCCGACAAGAAGGCTATACTCATCTTCTCATATTGGATCAAGACACCACCTTTCCTCCTCATGCCGCCGAAGTCTATCAAAACATCGCCTCCACCTGTCCCCTCTCTGCTCCTTCTCTCCACATCGGAGAAAAACGCCCATTCTCTCCCGTAGATGTAAAAGGCTGGACATTGAAGGGTGTTTGTTTGCCTCCCGGAGAATATCCGCTCACTCGATTTTCTCCGGTAAACAGCGGCATTTGCGTTCGGTTGGATCTTTTCAACCAAGCCGGCGGCTATGACGAAAACGTGAAGTTAGACTACGCCGATTTTGTTTTTTCCCGACGCCTATCGCCATATCACTCCGTCTTCCGCCTCCTTCCTTTTGTTGCCCATCAGGATTTCTCCGACAACGTCACCGACACCGTCCAACTCCTCAGACGCTTGCGGCTTTATCTGAATAGTGCCACCAACATAAGAACTACATCGTTCATGGAAAAGGCCAAAATCGTCTATCAAACCTTCCGTCACACGCTGTCCATAGGCTTTCGCACACGTTCGTTATCTCCCCTGACCTCCTACGTCAGACACTTCATCTTAAAACACCCCATATGATTTCAGTCTGCATTGCCACTTACAACGGTGCCCGAACCATACACACCCAATTGTCTTCCATCATCGAGCAACTTTCCGAAGACGATGAGATCATCATTTCCGACGATCATTCCGACGACGAAACGCTTCGCATCATCGAGTCGTTTCAAAATCCTTCCATAAAAGTCGTCAATGGGCCCGGGAAAAAATCTCCCATTCCCAATTTCGAGAATGCACTGCAACATGCCAAAGGCGAATACATTTTCCTTGCAGACCAAGACGATCGGTGGGAAAAAGGAAAAGTGAAAACGGTAATGAAAGCCCTGTCCGAGGGGTTCGACTGCGTGGTGAGCGATTGTTTCGTCACCGACGAACAATTCAACGTCACCGCCCCTTCTTTTTTCCAAGAAGTCGGTCTGCGCGAAGGTTTTTGGTATAATCTGCTCGTTCACAACTACTATTTGGGCTGTTGCATGGCTTTCAACCGGAAAGTTCTCGAAAAAGCCCTCCCCTTTCCGCCTCATATCCCGATGCACGACATTTGGATCGGAAACGTCGCCGCCGCTTTCTTCAAAGTGAAATTCCTTCATGCCCCCCTCATCTCCTTCCGAAGACATCACAACAATACCTCCTGCACGGCTTCTCCAAGCCCCTATACACTCAGAGAGAAAGTCCTGTTCAGGCTCAACATTCTTTGCCCTCTTTTTCGCCGTGCCTTGTCTTTTCGTTGATTTTCGATAACACACACTTTCCCTTTCCCCATGGGTTTTCCTTATGAAAATATCCATCATCACCGCCACCTACAACAGTGCCGAGACACTGCCGCAAACGCTCGAAAGCATTCTCTCACAAACCTACGATGATTATGAAGTCATCGTTGTCGACGGCCTTTCCACCGACGACACCATGAAGATTGTTCGGCACTATGCCGGGCGTTTTTCGGGAAAACTGCGTTTTGTCAGCGAAAAAGACCGCGGACTCTACGATGCCATGAACAAAGGTTTGCAAATGGCCGAAGGCGATGTTGTGGGCATTCTCAACAGCGACGATTTTTATACCTCCGACACCATCCTCCGACAAGTCGCCGACGCGCTGCAAACCACAGACGTCGATGCCGTCTACGGCGATGTACACTACGTTTCGCAAAACAACACTCAGAAAATATTGCGACATTACAGTTCTCGCTTCTTCCGCCCTTGGATGATGCGCCTCGGCTTCATGCCCGCCCATCCGTCGTTCTACTGCAAGCGTCGTCTTTATCTTCGCCATGGGCTTTTCGACCTTTCCTACAAGGTGGCGGCCGATTTCGAGCAGCTCCTCCGCCTCATCTTCATTCACCGCATCTCCACTCGCTATCTCCCCCTCGATTTCGTGACCATGCGCGTGGGAGGTGCGTCGAGTTCGGGCTGGCACAGCCACAAGCGCATCATGGCCGACCACCTCAGAGCGTTGCGCGAAAACAAAGTATATTCCAACATCGGACTGCTCGCCATCCGCTATCTCTATAAAATCGGAGAAGTCATCACCACCCGCAGCCTTATGGCCGTCAAAACGCTCACCGCTCGCACCTCGCGCCCGACGCATGTCGGCATCGAATGACCCCATACCTCCTCGCGCTCTTCTCCGTGAGTACGCACCTTCGGCAACACATCAAACGTGTTTTTAGGGGACAATAGCCCGTTATATGGGCTTCTCCAATGTTCTTTTCGTAAAAACGTCGAAAAACATACACTACACCTTTCATATCACTGAATTTCAACAAGATGCGAGTGTAGACAGATGTCTTACGATCATACACGGAAAGAAGTTAAGTCTATGATACACAAACAAAAACGAATGTAGACAGATTTTTCCAAAACCTACACTGCCTACACGGATGATTTCGAGCCTTTGCACGCCGTCCCGATTCCTTGTGTAGAATGTAACAACGAATGTAGATAATTTCTCGTGTTGTCTACATTCGCAACAATCTAAATATCTGCTCCTTAACAACAACAATGTAGATAATGTAGACAAAAAGAAGATAAACTCCCTGTAAGGAGTGAAAGTTGTTTTTTTCTCGAAGTTTTATCCCGATTTCTCTTCAGATTGGCCGGATATACTTTGAAGCGTCGGAGCACACCTTACCCAAGGAGTAATGCAAACGGAGTAACGAGTAGAATTTTTTAGCTCAGACCTAAAAATTTTTTTCTCCAAGGTAGAATGCTCCGGATGCTCTCGGCAGAAAATCTATCACTGACCTAATTTCCCAACAAGCGGATCTGCACCCGTCTTGCGAAATTGTCCCGATATCCGCATTCGTTGTTCTTAAATTCGGAGCAAATCCTTTTTTTTTGTAAATTCGCGGTATTTTGGAGAAATAAAGCCCTCATTGAGGCGTTATAACAAAAAACAAATCATCGTCCATGCCCTCGTCTTTTCAACTCATACTGCTCCTTCTTGCTTTCACCGTGAGCTTTCTCGCTACGCATTTTTTCATGCCTCGTCTGCTCGACCTCTGTCGACGCCGCGGTCTCTACGACATGCCCAACGAGCGCAAGGTGCACCACAACAAGATCCCTCGCCTCGGCGGTCTTCTCTTTGCCCCTTGCATGGGGCTGGGCATGGCTGCCGCCTATGCACTGTTGGCGGCCTACGAACCGCAAGAAGAACTCCCCGTGTTTCGACTTTCCACGATGTTGCTCATCGTCGGGTTGTTCATGATCTATCTCGTTGGCATTCTCGACGACATTCTCGGCCTCAAAGCCTCGTTCAAATTCACCATACAGCTGGCCGCCACCCTTTTCATGCCCCTCTGCGGTCTTTACATCAACAACCTCTACGGTTTTTGCGGCATCTACGAAATTCCTCTTTGGATGAGCTATCCCCTCACCGTGTTCATCTGCCTGCTCATTGTCAATTCCGTCAATCTCATCGACGGCATCGACGGTCTGTCCTCCGGACTTTCGATGATCGCTCTCTCCGCTTTCGCCCTGCTCTTTTGGCAACTCCACGTCATCGCCTACACCTTGCTGGCCGTCGGACTTGTGGGGAGTGTGCTCTCTTTCTTTTTCTTCAACATGTTTGGTTCCGAAAGCAAAGGCACCAAGACCTTCATGGGCGACACCGGGAGTCTTGTGTTGGGCTACGCTTTGGCTTATCTGTCCATCAAATACGCCATGCACAACCCCCACGTTCTCCCCCTCCGCCCTCACGGTTTTCTCGTGGCCTACACGTTGCTGATCGTTCCCTGCTTCGATCTCACCCGCGTTGCCTTCGGCCGCCTGCTTCGCAGAGAGGGCATCTTTCATCCGGACAAAAGTCACCTTCACCACCGCTGTTTGGCGGCAGGTTTCTCCATGCACCAATCTCTTGCGCTCATTTTGTTGCTGCAAGCGGTGCTCAATGTTCTCAATCTCGGCGGCTATTTTCTTCTCCACATCGACACAACGGTAATCGTTGTCGTCGACATCGTTGTTTTCACCGCTTTCGTGGCTTGGTTGAATGCCCGCTCGCGAAAACGTTTGAAAACCAACATCTCATCCATCGGCACATAAAAAAGAAATGTGTTGTCGTGCCTACATTCCCAAACACCCCAAAAGCCTCCGGGGCGACATGTTGTCATAGAAAAGCCAGACTGCCATTCCCCGGATACTTTTTACTGTTCGGCAAATCTACGAACAAGAACATGGTAAACAAAAGAAAGCATTTTTTTGTTCATCAAATTCACCACGAAAAACTTCTTTTTTTCAATACCCTTGTATAAAAGTAAGGTAAAACGTATCTTCGCACAGTCAGTGTTCTCATTTTTTTACCTCTCTCTATCATGAACAACTCTCAACCCTCCCCCACCCCTCCCCGTCGTAAGAAGCGCACCACTCCTCTGCTGATTTTTGCCTTCGCCGCCATAGCCGCGATAATCGGTACTCATTTGTATCACCAACAGCATTCCACTTCCTCTAACGAAGCTGCGGTTTCGGCCGCCGACTCCGCAGATATTCGCAATTTGGAGGCCGGCGAAAAGTTTTTGGCGTCCAAAAGCAAAGAATCGGGCGTTCAGTCGCTCGGTGCCGGCATCTTCTACAAGGAACTGAAAGCCGGTAGCGGATCTTCTCCCACCGCCACAAGCACGGTGAGCGTACACTATGAGGGAACACTCATAGACGGCACCGTGTTCGACAGCAGCTATCAACGCGGAGAGCCGGCCCAATTTCCGGTGTCGGGGGTGGTTGCCGGTTGGCAAATCGCTCTCAAAGCCATGAAGCCCGGAGCGGTTTGGGAACTTTATCTGCCACACTACATGGCGTATGGCGAACGCGGCAGCGGAAACAACATCCCCCCTTTCTCTGCCTTGATTTTCAAAATAGAACTGCTGGAAATCAAATAATGTTCTCATCGCAGCGATAAGCATGTTTTTCCGACATATCTCCTCGTCCAAACAATATGCCACACAGCCGCCCCAAAATAGAAATCAGCTCCCAAACCCGACTTCTTTTCAACGAAAAAGGCTCTTTCATTTGGAGATTTCCGAGAAAATCCCTACCTTTGCGACATCAAAGATAAACGTTTACCCCTTGAAAGCATGAAGAAGAATGTACAATTTTGGTGGCTCTGCTCAAGATAGAAATATCGTGAGTCGCTCGCCCATGTCCATTCTCCGAATGAAAATATCTCTCTGAGGCTTGTCGTTGCTCACGACAAGCCTCGGATTTTTTTATGTCTTTTCATGGGATATTCTTCTATGTAGAGAATAACGAAATTCATCTAAAATAGACTTCAATAGAAATAAGTATGTACCACATCGATTCCAATGGTTATTATGGAGAGTTTGGTGGCACTCACGTGCCCGAAACACTGCGTGAGACCATAGACGCGCTCAAATCCCAATATCTCGACATCATCGAAAGCCGAGAGTTTCAAGAAGAATACCACATGCTGTTGCGCGACTATGTCGGTCGCCCCAGTCCGCTTTATTTCGCCCGCCGCATGAGCGAAAAATACGGCTGTCGTCTTTACCTCAAACGGGAAGACCTCAACCACACCGGCGCGCACAAGATTAACAACGCTATCGGGCAGATACTCCTTGCCAAACGCATGGGCAAGAAACGCATCATCGCCGAAACGGGAGCCGGACAACACGGTGTGGCCACCGCCACGGCCTGTGCCTTGATGAACATGCCCTGCCGCATCTATATGGGAGCCGTGGACGTGGAGCGTCAACACATGAACGTGGAACGAATGAAAATGCTCGGAGCGGAAATCGTGGCGGCACAAAGCGGCGGAAAAACACTGCAAGATGCCGTCAACGAGGCCTTGACCGAATGGAGCAACCACCCCGACGATACGTTTTACGTCATCGGGTCGGCCGTCGGCCCCCACCCTTATCCCGACATGGTGGCACGGCTGCAAAGCGTGATCAGCAAAGAAATTCGGCAACAGCTGCAAGAAAAAGAAGGGCGCGACTACCCCGATTTTCTCATGGCCTGCATTGGCGGAGGTTCCAACGCTTCGGGGACGATTTTCCACTATCTCGACGACCTGCGCGTGAAGCTCGTGCTCGGCGAAGCCGGAGGACGCGGCATGAACAGCGGAAAAACGGCAGCGACCATCAACATCGGCACCGAGGGCATTTTGCACGGCAGCCGCACACTCGTGATGCAAGATGCCGACGGGCAAGTGGTGGAACCTTACAGCATTTCTGCCGGTTTGGACTATCCCGGCATCGGCCCCCTCTTTGCCCACCTCGCCCGAACGGCACGCGCCACCGTGCTCTCCATTGATGACGACGAAGCACTGCGCGCGGCATTCGAACTGACACGCACGGAGGGCATCATCCCCGCACTCGAAAGCAGCCACGCCCTTGCACTGCTGCCTCGCTGCAAGTTCAAGCCCGACGATGTGGTCGTGCTCACCGTGAGCGGACGGGGCGACAAAGACCTCGGTACTTATCTGGCACACAAAGACGACTTTTCGGAAGTCGATGCCCCGGCTCGTTAATTCCCGGCAACCATGAAAATCATCGTTATCGACAATTACGACTCGTTCACCTACAATTTGGTGCATCTGCTCGCCTCACTCGGCGCAGAAGTCGATGTTGTGAGAAATGATGCTTTCGCGCTGTCGGCTCTCGAAGCATACGACAAAATCGTTCTCTCTCCCGGCCCCGGCCTGCCTTCCGAAGCCGGTTTGACGCTCGATGTGATCCGCGCCTATGCCGATCGCAAACCGATGCTCGGCATCTGCTTGGGACACCAAGCCATCGGAGAGGCTTTCGGCGGCAGACTCACTCATCTCGATACGGTCTGTCACGGCGTGGCCTCCGATTGCCGCCCCATGCTCAACGACTACCTCTTTGAAGGTATCGACAGCTCCATGACCGTCGGTCGCTATCATTCGTGGGCGGTAAATGCGGCGTGCATGCCGCGCGACCTCGAAGTGACTGCCGTTTCTTCCGACGGAACCGTTATGGCACTTCGCCACCGCACACTCGACGTAAGAGGCGTGCAGTTTCACCCCGAAAGCATTCTCACCCCGCAAGGTCGGACAATGATGAGCAATTGGCTGCGGCAGCCGACAAGGTCAGGTTTCTGCTTTGCCGTGAGGAAGCGTTGAGAGAGGCTTGAAAGTGGCGAAGAGGTTTCACCGAGAAGCATTATTTTCGTATTTTTGCAACACGTTTTCTTCCATTTTACCGAAATGAAATACCTCATCGTTTCCGACATCCACGGTTCGCTTCCTGCGCTCGACGCCGTTTTGCACTGCTACGAACGCGAGCGTTGCGACATGTTGCTCTTGCTCGGCGACATTCTCAACTACGGCCCTCGCAACTCCCTGCCCGAAGGGCTAAATCCCCAAACCGTGGCCGATCGGCTCAACGCCATGGCCGCCGACATCGTGGCGGTGCGTGGCAACTGCGACAGCGAGGTGGATCAAATGTTGTTGAATTTTCCCATTCTTGCAGACTATGCCTGTCTTGCAGACAACGGCTGCCGCCTCTTTCTCACCCACGGACATCTTTATAATGAGCAGCAACTCCCGACGTGGAAGTTCGACATCATGCTGTGCGGCCACTCCCACCTGCCCCACATCACGCCGCGCCCCGACGGCAGCATCGTGGCCAACACGGGCAGTCCGACGTTTCCGAAAGGGGGAAATCCGCCGACCTTTGCCATTTACGAGGATCGCAAACTCTCCCTCCGACTTCTCGACGGATCGATTTTACAAACGCACATCTTGCCATCATCTCCCAGCGTCTCAACCACATTATGACTTACCGAATTTTGGTGCTCGACCTCGACGGAACGCTCACCAACAGCCGAAAAGAAATCACTCCTCCCACCCTCCGAGCCATCGAACAAGCCCAAGAGCAGGGCGTCACAGTTGTGTTGGCTTCCGGCCGACCCACTTATGGCATTGCTCCGCTGGCCGACCAACTCCGTCTTGATCAGAAAGGCGGTTTCGTTTTGTCTTTCAACGGCGGACAAATCATAGACTGGCGCACGAAAGAAGTGATCTATCAACAGACGCTCCACCCCTCGCTGCCGCCTCGGCTATACGAAAAATCCCAACAACACGGGTTGCCTATCGTCACCTATCACGACGAGGTCATCCTCTCCGAAACGGAAAACGATCCTTATTTGGAAGAAGAGGCCTTTATCAACAAAATGCCCATTCGTCGCATCGACAACTTTCTTGATGCCATCGACGCCATAGGCGGAAGCCCCACGAAATGTCTCATGACCGGCCACCCCGAACAGCTCGTGGAAGTGGAGCGAGAAATGAAGGCAGAGTTTGCAGACGAAATGGAGATTTTCCGCTCCGCCCCTTTCTTTCTCGAACTCATGCCCAAAGGCATAGACAAAGCCCTGTCGCTCTCGCGCTTGTTGGAGCATCTCGACATGCGGCGGGAAGAAAGCATTGCCTGCGGCGATGGTTTCAACGATCTCTCCATGATTCGTTTCGCCGGTTTGGGAGTGGCCATGGCCAATGCCGAAGACGCCGTACGCAACGAAGCCGATCACATCACACTCTCCAATGAAGAAGACGGCGTGGCGGCCGTTATCGAACGTTTCATCCTTTCCACCTGACTATTTGTAATTTTTCTGTAAATCAGTACATTTTTGTTGTGAGAAACAATGGAAAAAGCCTCTATATTTTCCAAAGGTATGGTGTTTTCCACAAAAAACTTGTTTTCTGCTGTCACAAACCGCTCCCTTCTGCGTATTACATTCAGAAGGGAGCGTTTTTTCTCCTTCTCTCCATTCTCATGAAATCGAACCCGACACCACATTTCCCCATGGTTTCGCCACCCGACGACAGCGGCGAACGGCTCACGGCGACCTTTGTACGCATCGGGGGAAGACTGCGCCGACTGGCCTTTCGGCTGTTGGGAGATGAAGATGAGGCAGACGACACCCTCCACGAGGCATTCTGCCGCCTTTGGACAAAGCGCGAACGGATTGCCGTCGCCGAAAACGAAGAGGCCGTGCTCACCACCACCGTGCGCAATCTGAGCATCGACACCTTACGCAGAAAAAAAGCACACCCCACGACCTCGCTTGATGCACAAACCGACGATCGTTTTGAAAACCAAATTTCTGCCGCACACTATGAAGCCGTCGAAACAGACGAAAGAGAAGCGTGTTTCCGACAAGTGGAACGCCTCATCGAAACCCACCTCACACCGCTCCAACAGACACTGCTCAAACGGCGCGACATAGAAGACGAAAGCTATGCCGACATTGCCCGCGATTTGGGCATGCGGGAAGCGGCGGTAAGAATGCAGCTCTCGCGGGCACGACGCACGATACGCGAACTCTATCGACAACAAAAAAACTGACAGCATGACCACTCCCTCTCCTCATATCGAACAATGGCTCCAACTGGCCGAACGCTATTTCGCAGCACAGACCACCGAGAGCGAAGAGACCGAGCTTCGTGCCTTTCTAAACACTCCCGCCGCCGAAAACGAAGCCTTCGACGAACTGCGCGCCGTAATGGGATATGCCGCCGCTGCGCGCCGTCGCCACACGCCACAGACGGGCATCTCCCACGCCACGCGCCACGGGCTGCGCCACCCTGCATGGTTCAAAAACGCCGCTGCCGTTTTGCTCTTTTGCCTGATCGGCACAACCTCCGTAGGCATCTATCGCTGGCGCAATCCCGACTGCATCGCCTACGTCGAGGGGCGGCGCATCACCGACAGCAAGGCCGTCATCGGCCAAATGAAACGCGCCATGCACAGCGCGATGGCCGACAAGGCCGAAACGCCCACTGCCGAAAGGCAGCTTCGCGACATGTTTTCCACACTCGAAACTCTTTCAACCGACAACTGACCTGCCATGAAACGTCTTCTCTTTTTTCTTCTCATCCTATGGGGCACGATCGCGGCCACGGCGCAAAGTCATCTCAATGTTGCTCCTTTTTTCACCGAGCGTTTCACTCGTCGCAACGACGTTGTTTCCGTGATGCTCAAAGGCAGAAAAGCCGCACAATATCGGCTGTCGCTATTTCGCAGCATCACCGTGCCGACCACGCCCGAAGAGGTGGAGCGGGTGGAGCGAGCCGTGCGCAGCGACGCCCGACGTGCGCTGCAACAAGAGGCCGGCACGAAAGACGGCCGCCTATACTACGGCTTCTATCATCTGGCCTCGAAAAAAAACAAAAACACCTTTCTCTTCTATCGCAACAACGCCCTGTCGGGAAGTGGCGACAACACGTTCATCCTTATCTATATCGAAGGCGAAGCAGGGCTTTCGGAACTCAAACGCATCTTTGGAAAATAAAATATCACTCCCCTATCGTGTTATTATGAAAAAGCATCTCCTACTTCTTTCGGCACTGACCGCCATTTCGGCCTTTGCCTCGCAACCCAACGACACCATTACAGACGTTCGGCAACCGCAACGTGTGCTCGTCACCCAAACCGACAATGCCGTCAGCATCGACATACACGGTTCGGCCACCGACAGCACTTATCGTTTCAACTATCAGGTGCCAACCAAAGGCACGTCGCTCGTCATCGAGTCGGGAAACAAATGGGATTTTTCCCTTACACAACTGTTCAAAACCCAAACAAAGAGCAAGAAGCCGTCGCGACATTTTAGCAACAGGAAGTTTCTGGGAGGCGGTCTGAACATAGGTTTCAACCACTTCGTCGGTGCCGGCCGTGAAGCGGACAATGTGGCGGGCAGCAGTTTCGACGCCGATCTCACGATTTTAGGCATTAAGATTGAAAACCATCTTCACTCCTTCATGCTCACTTGGAGCTATGGATGGTCGAAATACAGGCTCGACGGCTACAACTATTTTCACTTCGACGGCTCCCGTGTAAGCATCGGCCCCTATCCCGAAGGGGTGCAACCCGGCCGCTCGGTGTTTAGGCTCAACCGCCACTCGATCAACCTCTTCTATCGCTATGAACCGAAGGGATCATGGAGCGTGACATTCGGCCCGACACTCAACCTGCATGTTCGGCCGCGCATCTACAATCAATATTGGAAAGACGGAATGTTGCAGAAAGAGTTTCACAAACACAACATTCACTACAATCCCGCCACCGTCAGCCTTTTGGGCGCGGTCGGTTATAACGACTTTCATTTCTATGTGAAATACAATCCCGCTTCGGTGTTCCAAAAAGGGTTCGGCCCGCAATTCCAAACCCTCACAACGGGTGTATCTCTTTTCTTCTGATTTCGGAAAGCCGGCCGGACAATGCGGCATAACGCATAGAAAAAACGACTTGGTGAGGCAAAGCATTCTACACCGCGGTGCAGAAATTCCCAAGCAACGAGTAGAATTTCCCAAGCAACGAGTAGAAATTCTCGCCGCCTCCTCCTTCCCCTTTATTGCCGAACGTGGTTTTTAGGGGGAGGAGGGGATTGTCCATGATACGGACTTCCTAAGTGTTCTTTTCGTAAAATCGCCGAAAACATACACTGCGCCCTGCATTCCACTGAATTTCAGTAATATGCGAATGTATATGGCGGTTTGCGATCATACACGGAAAGAAGTTAAGTCAATGATACACAGACAAGATATGAATGTAGGCAGTTTTTCCGAAAACCTACACTGCCTACACGGACGCTGTCGAGCCTTTGCAAGCCTTCTCGATGCCGCGTGTAGGTTATTGCGACGAATGTAGATATTTTTCCGTGTTGTCTACATTCACAACAATCTACATATCAGAGCATTAAAAGGAAAATGTAGACAATGTAGACAAAAATAAGAAAAACTCCCTGTAAGGGCTGAAAGTTGCTTTTTTCCATGAAGAATTGTTTCTGCTCCTCTTCGGTTTTTCCGGATATTCTTTAATGCGTCGGAGCGCAGCTTACCCAAGAAGTAGAATAAACGGGGTAACGAGTAGAAATTCCTAAGCAACGAGTAGAAAAATCTGTCACAGACCTCAATCTCACCGGTTCCTGCTTGCTTTCTCTTTTAGACGACTTCGACTTTCGCCCTTTGTCTGAAAGCTCTTTTCTCATGTAGAGTCGTCCTTTGCCGCAAGAACGGAACGGCAATGTGCTGACAAACAGCTTCGACGTATTCTACCGTGAGTTTTTGCCCCGGTTGCACGGCGCATCAAGGTAAAGCGGGGCGCAGACGCAGGTTGCGAAAAAAACTTGCCGAACCGCAAGTATTCCCTTTTAAGTTTCGACCGCCGTGCACTCTATTGTACACAGCGGTCGAACTCTTTCACTCAAACAGCCGCCGATAGAAGTCGGCTTTTTTCTCCAAAGCCAACGGATAGGCTCTCGACGACGACGGCATGCGCCAAAACTCGATGTCGCGCCCCAAAGCGTGGGTGGAAGCCGGACAGATCGTGCATTGGCCGATGTCGGGCAGACGCTCCACACGAAGCGTTTCGCACAAAACAGCACCGGCCTTGCCTCCCGTCGTGACAATGCGCCGACAATGGGGCATGGGGTCGAGCAGAGAGCGGATGTCGGTGGATTCGACGATTTCGAGAAAAGCATCGGAAGCATTCCCCTTCAACCGGCGAACACGCACCGCCGTGTCGTAAAAAGCCATGCCGCGCTCTTCGGCAAAGGCCACAATCGCATCTCGGTCAAAACGTTTCTCGCCCGGAACGACAAAGTGGGAACGATCGCCGAAAAACAAATGCCCCATGATGCGCCAAAAGTCGTTGATGAAATTGGGATAGAAAAACGGCATCGACCAACGAGAAAGAGGAGGAGGAAAACTGCCAAGAAAAAGCAAACGCCCCTCGGAGGGCAGAAAAGGAGAAAGAGGGTGAGTTTCGATGGGAATAGAAATATTCATATCGGGGAGAACACATTATATATAAGGTGGCAGAATATCATTATTGAAGTGCAACATTTCATTATTAAAGTGGTGCATTTCTTTCAAACGACCCGACTTGCACGGTGGCCGACATAAAAAGAGCGACGGCCGCTATCGAAAAAGCACAATCGTCGGCCGATGCAACGCGAGTTCACGACTGCTACTTTACGGTGAATGCCGCTTCCTCATCACGGAGTCAGCAGAAAATACACTTCACCCTGCAAAAATACAGCTTATATTCCGAATAATCCTAAGTATATACAAGAAAAGGAGGTAAGATGAGTATTTTCCGCAATAAAATAAGATCAATTCAATGTTTTTTAAGAAAAAAGATATCGAAATCCTTGCAACTTTTATTCATAGAGTATATCTTTGCAGAAAAAATACGAGAGATGCGAAAACTAATGTTGGTTTGACGCACAAAGACAGGAAACAAAACCGGTCTGCTGTGATTGTCACCACCAACAATAAAGATTAAAAGAAAGGATAGTTTAGAATGTGAATCGTTCAAACTGCCGCTGGTTTCAGCCGGAAAAATTGAGGCGTTCGTAGCTGCTGGTAGAGCACCCGACCGCACCTTTTCTCCAACAAAGGCGACCTTCTGCATTTTGAACAGAGAGATCCCTCTCCGACGAAAGAATGCTTTCGCGGAGAGGCTCTTCTTTTTTGTCATCGGCTATCGGCGGATTAGCGGAAGGCTATGGGTCGGGGCTACGTATAAATCACGAATCCGTTTGGGGAGCGCATGCTCCATTGCCTACGGACAAACAGACATAGCCAAAGGCGACAACAGAAAACGCGACCGTACATAAAGATGCCGTTAGAAAAAACGTTCGAAACTCAATGAGCTTCGAACGTGATCTTTTTATTTACGTTTCAAGTCGTAGTTCAAACCGGAAGCGGCTTCTTCCCAATCGGAATTCACCATGCGGAGTGTGGTGTCGCCCTTCTGCACGAAATAAAAATCTTCGTTTTCAAAATCCAATTTCAGGCCGCGCACTTCTACGCCTCCGCGTTGTTCCACCACTTGCTCGGCTTTGCCGACATATTGGGTGGTCATGTCTTTGCCGTTTTCGGCTTCAAGATAGGTTTCGGTCATGCGAACGCCCATGGTGCTGTCTTGTGCGAGGGCGATTTCATAACGAACGCCGGGGCCGTCGGCGGCGGGCACTACACCTTCATAATACAGGGTGTCGGCAACAGCCGCTTCTTCAACTTCCGCACCGGTGCTTTTCGCGGTGTTCTGGCAAGACGCCATCAAGGCGCAAGCCGTAAAAAACAAAAGGGTCTTTTTCATTACTTCTTTTTTTTGAGGTGATAAATATAAGAATTGGTATTTGAGACAAAGATAGGCATAATTCACATTCCCTGCCGCTTTATCCCTGTTAAAAAACATTTCGCAGACAACACCCTCTCCCCTTCCCGCAGGAAAGGTCGGCATGCGCCAAAGAAAACGGCAGAGAGGCGTTTTTCCATGGATGGGAAAAACCTATCGGATAGGCTTCCGCTGATGAGAAAAACGCTGAAAGACTTCGAGTTGTCGGGTATAATTTTGCTGATGAAACGTTTCAAAAATGCTATGAAAGGCTTTTTCCCAATCGGTGTCGAGCGAAAAAGGCGTCAGATCCGATCCGACACAATTAACATGTTGCAGAGCCGTATTTTCATCTTCATCAAAAAAACACGGATAAGCCAAAGTTGCCTCTTTGAAAGCAGCTTTTATGCTTTTTTGTTCGTCGGAGGAAATCGCCTCGTCGGTGATGAGGGCTTGATAAAGGGCGAGAAAGTCGGCCAAATGATAAGCCTGATTATCCAACCACTTGAAGTCGGTCGCTTTGGTCTCGTGAGAGGCCTTGCTCTGCAAATAGAGCAAAGCACAGTGTTGAAATCCGGCCACACGAGAGGCCACCAAACCGACCATGGGATTGCGCATGGTGCGAACGCTGCTCTCCAATTCAAAATGAAACACCTCTTGCGCTTGGAGCATCAACTGCCCGAAGACGATGGTGAGCATAAGTAGAAATGTTCTGTTCATAATTCATCAGCCATAAAGGTCGAACATTGGTGTGATTGGGGATTGGGAGGCAAATCAACGATGCACGCGTTGAAGATTGTCTTGCACGAAGTCTGCCCAAGAAGCCGTTTTCTTCCTCTTGTTGCTCCGCTCATCGCGCAACATTGCCACCTGCCCTTTGACGCCCTTGCGCGAAGTGGCAACATGGTGACAATAAGCGGCAGCAACGGCATCTGTGGCATCGAGAAAAGGCGGCAAACCCTCGTCGGAGAGTTTCAGCAGCCGTTGTAGCAAACGCGCCACTTGCTCTTTGGAAGCCGCCCCCGTTCCTGTAATGGTTTGTTTGATTTGCGTCGGGGCATACTCACAAATGGGAATATGACGGGCAATGGCTGCTGCAATGACCACTCCCTGTGCACGCCCCAATTTAAGCATGGATTGCACGTTTTTTCCGAAAAAAGGAGCTTCCACGGCCAGCTCATCGGGATGAAACTCTTCGATCAAGGCAATCATTCGTTCGTAAATACGCCCCAATTTCAAGTAAACGTCCTTCACTTTGCGTAGGTCGATGGCTCCCATGGCCAGCAATTCCACTTGTTGCCCTTCGGCGGCGATCAGTCCGTAGCCCAACAAATTGGTTCCCGGATCTATGCCGAGAATGATGCGGTCATGCCGGCGGCTGTTCCGTTCTCTTTCCGTATCGTTGGAAGAAAAGGAAGATTCGGAAGACGGAGTGTTAGATTTCATAGGGCAAAAATACATCTTATGGCAGTAATGTTGAAAGTTTTTCTGTGAAAGATTATTAGCATTCAAATAAAATGAGTACTTTTGTCGGACAATACATAAACTTAACACTCAAAAGACCATGTTTAAGAAAGTATTGGCAGTTTTTGTATCTGCCCTGTTTTTGGGCGTGACCGGTGCGGCAGCGCAAGCCGTGATCACGTTTAAGAAAAGCAACCACAACTTCGGAACTTTCAAGGAAAGCGAACCTCAATCCGTGGAGTTTGTTTTCACCAATACGGGCGACAAGCCGCTTGTCATCCAACAAGCCTTGGCCTCCTGCGGTTGCACCATTCCCTCTTTCTCACAAGAGCCCATCGCTCCGGGCAAGAGCGGAAAAGTCAAAGTCGTCTACAACGGTAAAGGCAAGTTTCCCGGACAGTTCAAGAAAAGCATTTCCGTCCGTTCAAATGCCTCCAACGAGCTTGTCCGCGTCTTCATCGAAGGCAATATGGTGGCAGAAACACCTCAACAAAAGAAAAGCGAATAAGACTTTCCTTTAATGATTTCTTTTCTGCTCGCCGCACCTCTCCCTTTCTCACAAGAGTTGAAAAGTGCGACGAGCAGAAAATCTTTTTTCATCCCGAGTCGAAAAAGGTTCATTCTGCTCTTTTCATATTCTTCTCTCCATGTTTTCTCATCAACACTTGGTTATTATGGCCGGCGGTGTCGGCAGCCGTTTTTGGCCGATGAGCAGCGAAGAGTGTCCGAAGCAATTCATAGACATTCTCGGTTGCGGTCGCACCATGATCCAACTCACCATGGATCGTTTCCGAACAATCGTTCCGCCGGAAAACGTTTGGGTCGTCACCTCTCGTCGCTACGAGCGCGTGGTCAAAGAGCAACTTCCCGAAATCCCATCGTCCAACATTCTGCTCGAACCCTGCATGCGCGGCACGGCTTCCTGCGTCTGCTACGTTTCGTGGAAGATAAAAAAACGCGACCCCAAAGCCACGATTGTCGTGACCCCCTCGGATCACAACGTGAAAGACGTGACGGAGTTTCGCCAATGCGTCGACGAAGCCTTGGAATTTGCCGCGGAAACCGATGCCATCATCACCCTCGGCATCAAACCCACCGCTCCCTCCACGGGATATGGCTACATCAAAGCCGACCTTTCTTATGCTTCATCTCGCAAACATAAGATTTTTGCCGTCGATCATTTTCGGGAAAAGCCGGATTTGGAAACCGCCAAGAAGTATGTCGCACAACCCTCCTATTTCTGGAATTCGGGCATCTTCGTGTGGAGCGTTTCCACCATTGTCAATGCCTTTCGCGTTTATGCCCCTCAAACTTCGGCCATTTTCGAACAGCTCCTTCCCCACTACGACACTCCCGACGAACAAGCGGCCATCGACACACAGTTTCCTCTGTGTGAAAACATTTCGGTGGACTATGCCATATTGGAAAAAGCAGAAGACGTTTATGTTCGTCCTTCCGAATTTGCTTGGAGCGACTTGGGCACATGGAGCTCTCTTCACGAAGAACTCCCACACGATGCCTATGAAAATGCCGTTGTCGGCGACCGGGTGAAACTTTTCGACACCCACCGCTGCATTGTCCACACCTCCGGCCGGCGTCAAGTCGTCGTGCAAGGACTGGACGACTACATCGTGGTCGAAAGGGACGACGCCGTTTTGATTTGCAAAATGAGCGAAGAGCAACGCATTAAACTATTTCATTGACAACGGCATTCACTGAGTTTTCCGTCAAAACACCTTTCATCGGCAGACGAAGGAATGGACAGCGAGAAAAGAGCGAAACAATGTAATACACAAATTTTTCTCTCTTTGAAACGCTTGTCGTTCCATTCCTTCGTTCTGCCTATTTCTGTGAAAAATCCGCCGTTCCCTCTCTGTTCTCTCTGTTTTTCCCTCTCTTCATTCCTCCATGCCCTCTTTTTCCTCCGCCCTGCTTCGTTGGTACTCCGAAAACGGCCGTTCTCTTCCTTGGCGCAACACACGCGACCCTTATCGCATTTGGATTTCGGAAATTATTCTCCAACAAACCCGCGTCGCACAAGGCTACGAATACTATTTACGTTTTATCGACCGCTTCCCCACGGTGGAAAAACTGGCCGAAGCTCCTCAGGACGAAGTGATGCGTCTTTGGGAGGGTTTGGGCTACTACTCTCGTGCCCGCAATCTTCATGCCGCCGCCCGGCAAGTTGTGTTGCAAGGCCGTTTTCCACAAGACTACGCCGGCGTGAAAGCCCTGAAAGGAGTGGGCGACTACACCGCAGCCGCCATTTGCTCCTTTGCCTACGGACTTCCCACCGCCGTCGTCGACGGCAACGTCTATCGGGTGCTTGCGCGCTATTTCGGCATAGAAACGCCCATCGACACCACCGAAGGGAAAAAGCTATTTGCCCATTTGGCACAAGAACTGCTTTCTGTCCGACAACCAGCGGTCTACAATCAAGCCATCATGGATTTCGGCGCATTGCAATGCACCCCTCGAAATCCCAATTGCAATACCTGTCCGTTGAGTGAAAGCTGTGCGGCCTTGGCCGAAAAGAAAATAGAGCTGCTACCGGTCAAATCAAAAAAAACGGCCGTATCCCACAGATACCTCATCTATATCCTCATTCTCCGCCACAACGCAAACGAAGAAGCCCTCTATCTCCGAAAACGACCGACAGGCGACATTTGGGCCGGTCTGTACGAACCCTTGCTCATCGAGTTTCCACATCAGCCCGAAGACGCGGAGATCATCGCCCGATTAGAACAGCTCTCTCTGCTCGGCCAATCGTCCGTATTGAAGCCGATAGTCCGAAACATCAAGCACCAACTGACCCACCGCCTCCTTCACTGCTCGGCCTTCACGCTGCACGCCCCTCAACATCCTCCCACAGATTTCATCGCCGTCCCGTTGTCGGAATTGTCGCGATATGCTTTTCCGAAACTGGTCAATATCATTTTTGACACCATGGATCTGTCGGCAGCCAAAGAAGTCCGTCTGTCCGACTCGCACCGCGGAGAGTCAGCCCTATCGCTTCAATAAGAGAAAACCGATCAACCCTCCGACGACAGAAGCTCCGAAAATAGCGATTTTGGCTTCGAGCAAAAGTTGTGCGCTCTCAAATGCAAGCGTAGAAATAAACATCGACATCGTGAAACCAATGGCGGCAAGAAACGAGATCCCGACCAACCTTCGCAGGGTAAGCTCCGAGGGAAATTGCGCCCACCCCATGCGTGTGAGCAACAAAGACACCCCGATGATGCCGACACTCTTGCCCAACAACAGCCCCACAAAGACTCCCCACATCGTCGAAGACGCCCACAGGGTTGAGAAGTCCACACTGTCAAACGACACTCCGGCGTTGGCCAACGCAAAGACAGGCATGATGCCGAAAGTGACAATCGGTGCCAAATAATGTTCGAGCGATTGTGAGGGCGGAACGGCCAGTCGTGCCGTGGTCTGCATTTCTTTCAAAAGATGCAGCTGTTCTTCTTCCAGCGTGCGCACATCGTTGCCTTTTGTGTTTCTGAAATCGGCGGCCTGCCTACACATCTTTTTCATGAAAGCCGGTTCGCTGAGCGTAGCCTCTGCCGGAATCATAAAAGCCGCCAACACGGCCGCAATCGTGGCATGCACCCCCGAAAGCAAAAACATCGTCCAAACGCCGCCGATGCCGACAATACCGTAAAACAAAAGATTTTTCACCCCCGACTTATTTGCCGCAAACATCACCGTCAGCAACAGCAACCCTACGCCCAAATTACCAAAAGAAATCTCGGAGGTGTAAAACAAGGCAATGATCACCACCGCCCCCAAATCATCGACCACGGCAAGCGTCGTCAGAAAGACCTTTGCCGCAATCGGCACACGATCGCCCAACAGATAAAGCACTCCGAGTGCAAAAGCGATATCCGTGGCCATCGGTATGCCCCACCCACTCGCCGAAACCGCACCGTGGTTAAAAGCCAAATAGAGCAAGGCTGGCACGATCATTCCCCCGATGGCAGCCCCGATCGGCAAAATCGTCTGCCGGATATTTGAAAGTTCGCCGCCGATAAATTCATGTTTCAACTCCAAGCCCACGACAAAAAAGAATACGGACATCAGTCCGTCGTTGATCCAATGGTGCAGAGAGTGGTTAAAATAGAGTCGGTCGTTGAATGCGATCCCTATGCGTTGCTCAAAAAAATGGAAATACGCTTCCGAAAACGCGGTGTTGGCCAGCACAATGGCCAAAAGCACACTGCCCCCCAACACGATGCTGCCCGATTTTTGCTGTCCGACAAATCGTGTCAAAGGGTGAATTACATGTTTTACGATAGTTTGCTGATAAAGTTTTTTCATATGTTTTACGATGATATGATGGAATGAATATATAAGATTCCAGAGCTTCGGTTTTCATCTCTACTCCAAGCAAGTCAAAATTTCTTTCGTCTCTTTTCTGCGCCGTCCGTGATCGACAAAGGCTTCGGCTGCCCTACCGATCGGAACCATCACGACCGGTGTGACCTCTTTGTTCAAACCCAGTATCTTTCGGCAGGCCTCCACATCGAAATTACATACCCAACACGTTCCCAACCCTTTTTCCGCAGCGGCAAGACACAGATGCTCGGTCGCAATCGCAATGTCGATGTCGCCATGCGGACATTCGTCAGAAGGTCGCACCCACTGCTCTCGCTCATCTTTGCAAACCACGAAAACGGCCGGTGCTGTGGCAAACCACGCTCTGTCATAGGTTGTTTGAAGCTGCACGAGCAATTCGGGGCGAGTCACATAAAACAATCTCCAAGGTTGTTTGTTTACGGCCGATGGTGCAAGGCGCACACATTCAACAATGTAATCGATCGCCGAGGCTGTCGGACGTTCCGGTGCGAAAGCGCGCACGGAGGCACGCTCCCGACAAAGTTCTAAAAATACTTTCATCGTTTCTTATTTGTTGTCGACTTTCGCCGATGCATCCGTTGCATGCACCATGCGCAAAAACTGCTGTCCGAAAGCCCTCACCTCTCCCTCTTCCTCGAAACCGACCGAAGCATACAACCGGCGAGCCTGCCGGTTGTCGTCATCGACAAGAAGCACTGCCGGAAGCGCGCACACCTTGGCCTGCTCCACCGCATTCAACAGCAATCCGCGCCCGACGCCTTTTCCTCTGCATGTCGGTTCCACAGACAAGGAGTCGATGTAAAATTCTCCCCGCTTGGTTTCATCGGGCATCGTCGCCATTTCCCGGGCATCAAACACCGTGATCCGCGAAAATGTGTTGCGACGCATCGCCTCGTAGCCCCCGCCGTCGTAGGCCACCACCATGCCTGCCGCTTCGCCATTGAGCAAGGCAATGGTCGAAAAGGCATAACTATATAGCGTATCGGGCAGGCGGCAAACTTCCGTCAGTTCTCGCCATGCCTTTTGTTTTTCGTCGGTAAGCGGAAGCCCGAACATCTCCCAATGAAGGGCTTCCAGCACATGGCGAGCCAAGAAAGGAGCATCTGCCGGCGTAGCTTTTCGGAATTGAAGCGGTGAGATCATCATCGGTCGTTTTGAGAATAAAAAAATGCGTGGTTTCAAGATGAAAGGAAACGTAAAAAGCGGCAATCATGCAGACGATTCGCTGAAAAGTTGAAACATCGACTATTTTTCATGAATCCTCATGAGTAAATATAGACAAAAATACGAAAAAAGATTTGTACTACCGATGATTTTGAAGTTTTTTTCAGCATCATGTCCGGTTTGAGTTTTCTCTTTCCTTCAAAATAAGTCTTGTTACCAACTAAGTTATATCCTTTTATCTGCCAACACGAGCTTTTCCACAGGTAAGTCAAGTTTGTACAATAGATTCAAAAAAACTAATCATCCAACACTATTAATTCTGCTCCAAAAGGCGTTTTCATTCGTAATCGTATAATAATATTTGTAGCCTTGTTGAAACTGGCCGACTTTCCTCAAACAACATACCTCTTGGAATACATACACCTGCACACACTAAAAGAAAGGATTTACCCATTACTGTTATCCACCATCGTCTACGTCTTTCGTCCAAAAAACCGACGAGGAGAATCCTCCACAACCAACCTCCACACTTAATCATTACACCTGCAGAAATCATTTGGCAACTAAATCCCTCTTCACTATGCAGCGACGAGATTTGGTTGGCAAAATTGAATTGATGGAATAATCTTATAACAATCTAAGGTGCAACGAATTAAGAAAACACTAAAGCAGTTCAACAATAGTTTTGATAATCCCTCTTCAAATGCTTTACTATAATATTCCTCCATCACTTACTCTTGTCATCTGCTCTTGCCGATGAGCATGTCAGATAATATTGTTTCCTTATTTTTTCGTAAAAAACTTTGTGATCATTCTATTTCTTCTTACTTTCGCCGCGTCAAAAGCGAGAATGCTTGCTCATCGCAGCGTTCAGTGTTTTCTTGTATCTCATCTCTTTAACTCCATAAATATTGTTTATGAATAAATTGTTCAGACCGCCTTTACATCGACTATTTTTCTTTCTGTTTTGCACCCAAATGGCGTTTCCCTTTTGGGCACAAACTGTATTCGAAAAAGATAATATTAAATACAAGATAGTTGATGAAACAGCCACTGTTATGGGGTGGGGCGCCTCTTCGGTTTCCGACGGAGTGACGTCACTTACCATCCCCGGTACTATCTCTTATAACGGATCGGACGTGAAAGTGACAGCAATTACTCCTTCCGCGTTTGAAGGAAGCTGCTCTACTTTAAAAAGCATTGTCATCTCCGAAAATATAACTACCATTGGAGACTATGCACTCTATGATTGCAAAGCTCTGACCTCTTTGACCCTTCCGAATAGTCTCGTCTCCATTGGAATCGGAGCTTTTTTTCGTTGCGAGGCTCTTAACTCTTTAACCCTGCCAAGCGGTCTCACCACCATCGGAGAAGCTGCTTTCTTTAATTGCAAAGTTCTAACCGATATCTATGCGATGAGAAAGATAGCACCAACACAAGGAATGAGACCTCTGCAAAATCCTCTTATAAAATTGTCCAATCCGTTCTTTTTCTCGGATTGGACAATTTTGTTTGGAAAATCCCGTGATTT
>NZ_RQYI01000003.1 GCF_003859795.1 Alloprevotella sp. OH1205_COT-284
AGAGTAGGTCGCCGCCATTTTCAGAGCCTTGTTTCAATATAAGAAACAAGGCTCTTTTACTATATATCGGTTGCTCTTTTACTATATACCGCTTGATCATTCTTGTTGAGGTTTTGTAGAACTCCTTCTACAAAGTGGTTTTCGCTGATAAATATATTAGAGCATTTTGATGCTATGGAATGTGTATCCTTTATTTTGATAATGAAAAGATGAAAAGTCTTTTGGGAAAGATTTTTATTACACTTGTTTTTCTCAGTTTTTGCTGGGTGATGGGACTTTATTTCCGCCGTGATAAGAGTTGGGTTCGGAGTGTGGTGGAAGTGGAAATGGCTACATATTATACGCTTGAAAGCAATAATGCGTTTGCAAACGATGGTAGGAGTGAAAGTGATGACACGTTCGAAAATAATAATGTGTTTGCCGGCAAGAGCAAGGATAAGTTTTATTTTTCGGAGTTGTTCGTAAAAGATCGTGTACAAGACGAAGAGGATAGCGTGACGTTTTTAAGAAACTGTGCGTTGGAGGCAGATTCGGCCGAATTAAGACTTGTTTATACCGGTTTGCGAGTAAGTAGAGATGCGGAGATACAAGTTGTGCTTCCTTCCATAGAGGATACGCTTCGCGGCGGAGTATTGGCGGATGTCGTTAAACGCAGTTTGCTGCGTATGGAAGAGGAGTTGAGCCGACAAGAGCGGTATTTGAAAGAGTTGCGGTATTATGAGCGGACGCATTCGGTTGTAGATGCCGGTTACAATGAGGTGATGGCTTTTGCGATGCGTATGAAAACGGATTTTGTCCGTCAAAAGCGTTTGTACGAAGCCTTGAAAAGACATTTTGAAGCCGGTGAACTCATGGCCGTGAAGCATTCTCGTTTTCGGGTGAATGGCGTGTCTTATCGCTTAAAGGGTCAAAAGACCGGGTTGGCCATATTGCAACCGGAGGATTTAAGACTTCGGAAATTGGCTTTGGGAACGGGAAGGTTGCAAGAAGATTTGTTGCGTTATCCGAAGAAAAACAAATATCCCCGTTGGGAGGGATTTTCTGTTTGTGGAGCGAAAAGCAAGGCTTTCGTTCCTCCGTTTTCCAAGAAGCAGGAAATGGAATTTATGCGTTTTCGCGATTCGATCGGCACGCTTTTTTGCGTGAAATTGAATGAGGAACCGTTATTCGGAACGGCGATCGATAGAAGAGGTGCTTATTATCGTGGAAGTTTCGACGAGGATTTTCGTCGTCATGGCTTCGGTTTCTCGATAGATGATGAATTGGTGAAATGCGGTATTTGGCAGCATGGTCGTTTCAAAGGCGAGCGTATGGTTTATACGTCCGATAGAATATACGGCATAGACATTTCGCGCTATCAACATGAGCATGGACGACGCAAATACCCCATCCATTGGAACAGACTTCGGATTCGTCATTTGGGAACGCTGTCCGATAAGAAGATACATGGTGCGGTGGATTATCCCGTCAGTTTTGTTTTTATCAAATCGACGGAAGGGACGAGTATTTACAATCGATATTATTTATCCGATTTGAGATCGGCTCGTCGTCATCGCATTCCTGCGGCTCCTTATCATTTCTTTTCCACTCATAGTGATGGGCGTGCACAGGCTCGTTTTTTTCTGAAAAAATCCCATCTCCGTATGACCGATCTCCCGGCCATGCTTGATGTCGAGCCGTCTGATGCGCAGATTCGGAAAATGGGCGGTGCGGCGCGTTTGTTTTCCGAAGTGCTCGAATGGTTGCAAATTGTGGAGCGTGCCACGGGGCGTCGGCCGTTGCTTTATGTCAGTCAGACTTTCGTCAATAAATATATGGAGCATGCGCCCGAAGCGTTGAAGCGATATGATGTTTGGATTGCTCGCTACGGCGAGTTCAAACCCTACGTCAAGCTTCTCCTTTGGCAACTCTCTCCCGACGGCCGTGTCAATGGCATTCATGGGGATGTCGATATCAATGTCTTCAACGGAACGAAAGAAGAGTTTGAACGTTGGGTTTCATATTCCGGAGCCTCTACTCCTTGAAAAAGATCGGCAAAGTTGGTTTGAAGAGAAATAAACCTTATCTTTGTCCTTGCTTGCGACAGGTTTTTCTCTGTTGGATACCTGTTGTTTTCTCATTTCACAATCTCAAAATCACATGGAAAAGATCAAAGGCCTTATCAATGCACCTTTCACTCCCTTTCACGAGGACGGCACTCTCAACCTCGCCCCGATACCCGAATACGCAGAACTTCTGCGACGCAACGGATTGAAAGGCGTTTTCATCAACGGCTCTTCCGGCGAGGGCTATATGCTCACCGAAGACGAGCGCATCCGTTTGGCCGAAGCGTGGATGGCCGCTGCTCCCCATGACTTCAAGGTGATTGTGCACGTCGGCTCCACTTCGGTAGTGAGCAGTCGTCGTATGGCCGAGCACGCCCAAAGCATCGGGGCGTGGGGAATAGGTGCCATGGCCACTCCCTTTCCGAAAATGGCCTCTGTCGAGCAACTTTGCACCTACTGCGAAACCATAGCTTCCGCCGCTCCGCAACTGCCCTTTTACTATTATCATATTCCGGCCTTCAATCAGGCTTTTCTCTCGATGTACGACTTCCTGCAAGCCGTCGATGGCCGTATTCCCAATTTCGCCGGCATTAAATACACCTTCGAGAGTCTTTACGAATACAATCGCTGTCGCCGTTACAAGGGCGGCAAGTTCGACATGCTCCACGGCCAAGACGAAACCCTCCTGCCCTGCTTGGCCATGGGCGGTGCCCAAGGCGGCATCGGCGGCACGACCAACTACAACGGTCGCTGCCTCTCCTCCATCATCGAGGCTTGGGAACAAGGGGATTTGCTGCGTGCTCGCGAGTTGCAAGACTTTGCCCAAGATGTCATCGACGTCATTTGCGATTTCCGTGGCAACATTGTCGGCGGCAAGCGCATCATGAAACTCATCGGTCTCGACCTCGGCCCCAACCGCGTGCCTTTCATGTCTGTCACGCCCGACGAGGAGAAAGAACTTCGTCGCCGTCTTGAAGTCATCGGCTTCTTTGAGCGTTGCAACCGATAGTTTTTCATTCCCTTTCGAGGTCTGCCTGCGCAAATCTTTGTGCGGGGCAGACCTTTTTTCTTTTTCGCGATTATGAAAAAAAGTTTTATCCTCTCTCTCCTTTTGGGACTTGCGTTTTTGCCGTCCTTGCTTTGGGCACATCCGGTCAGTGTCGAAGACGAGGCTGCTCTTTTGGCCGCTCGCGGCGACGTATTCCGTCTTCGTCCGCTTTATGACAGCATCTCCCAACGTCTTCCCCCTCACACCGATCTCTATTGTCGTTTTGCCTTTTCGCGTGCGGCCGGCGATCATCGCCGTGTGATCGAACTGATCGACAGTTTGGAGCGTCACCACGAGCGCAAACTCGACGTGCGCGGACTGTTGGCGTTGGCCGGCGAGCGTTGTGCGGCGCTCCTTTCGTTGGGTGAATATGCCGCCCTCAGCGACTACTGCGACGAACGCCTTGCTTGGGCTCGTCGGCGCAGCATCAGACAATCGCGTCGCAAAGAGTTGAAAGCCTATCAAAGCATTGCCGTTGCTTTTGCTTCCCATCCGCCCATGCAGGTCGAGTGGACAAGCGACGCTTTCGTTTTGCCGCTCACGCGCGACTGGCCGCTTTTGCTCCCCGTGGCCGTCAATGATAAAGAGGCACAGCCTTTTCTCATCGACACCGGCCATCGCCATACGCTCATCTCCGCCGCCGATGCCGCCGAGTGGGGTGTTTCTCCCTTGTCTGCCACGCTCCGCCTCTCCACCGCCCGCGGTTGGACAGAGGCACGTCCGGGCTTGATCGAACGTCTGAACATCGGCGGTTTGACGCTTCGCAATCTTATGGTTTTCGTCGTTGCCGACGATCTCGAAGCTCCCTACAACCGCTCGCTCGGCACCCATGTGTTGCAGCAACTCCATACGCTCACTTTTGCCGACACCGATTTGTCGGTGGAGCGTCGTTCCGCTTCTTTCCCACCCGACACTCTCGGCGTTTCTCTTGCTTTTTCTCTCGACGGAGGCTTATGTCTTCAACCTGCCGACACCACGGCCGATCCGCTTCCGTTCAATCTCGCTCTGCCCGATACTATTGCCTCGTCTTCTTGTTTCGGCGCGTTGCAACTGCGTCGTGCCGACCGCACGATGTTGGACTTTTCCACGCTTCGGCTTCACCGCTCCGCCCCTCGCGATTATGTGCCGTTCACCGTCGATCGCTATCTTTCCCATTCCGACTATTTCGGACTGTTGCGCAACGAAGCCTCCCTCCTTTTTACTTCTTCCCCCGAAGAGGTGGCGCAAATGACGGCCACGCTCAATCGTTGTCTTGAACCTCGTCTTTCGCTCTCTTTGCCGCACGGCCTTCCCTCCACACTTCCGCCGCTTGAAGTGCTTTCGCCCGATTCCGCTGCTTTCGTGCCTTATCTTGATGTGGGGGGGCGGCAGGTTGCCACACTTCTCGCCGGCCGTTCGTTGCCTGCGGAGGTAACGCCTCTTCACCCGCTTTCTCAAATCCCCCTTTCGATCGTGCGTCGTTTCTCTCTTCCCGTTCACAAAGACGGGCAAGGACGGCAGTGGGCGCAAATCGACCACCTGTTGTTGGGCGATGTCGAGGTCAAACACTTGTTGTGTCTTGTCCATGCTTTGCCCACCGAAACGCTCACGCTCGGACTCGATGTGCTGACCCGATTGCCGGCCGTCGGTTTCGGTAGCGACGGTCTCACGTTTCATGCTGCTTCCGATACCGCCTCTGTCGGTTATGTGCGCCCCTATTTGCTTACCCCTTCGGGGGCGGTGGTCGAGATTTCTCCGTCTTTTTCTTCCGCCTCTTCTTCCCGCCAGCTCAAACCGGCCGATTTCATGGGCAAAACCATTGATTTTGCGCGGATGTTCATTCGGTGATCGTTCATTTCTTTTTTCTTCCGACGAACTTTCGGGGCGTGTTGCTTTCGAGCGACACCGCCCCATTTTTGTTGAGTAGCGTTTCAGCTTGCTGTCGGAGGCGTGATTTCTACTCGTTACTTAGAAAATTCTACTCGTTACTTAGATTTTTCTACTCGTGGTTTAGATATTCTCACTTGTCACATTGTTGTTTCTGTGACTCTCTTTGCTCAATTTCAGTGCAATGTAAAACCTCTTTTTCCCTCTGTGCAAGCAACAACAAACACCCCGACGAAACGCGCGCCACCTCAGCAGAGGAGCGCGCGTTGAGCAAAAGATACTAAAAGGGACGAAAAAGGTTATTGCAGTGCTTCTCCCCGATAGAAGTCGAGAATTTTCGTTCGGAAGAGAAATTCGTATCTCGCGGCAATTCGGTCGGTTGCCGCGTTGAAATGTTTGTGGCGCGCTTCGTCAAATTCCGTACCGTTGGCTTTTCCGTTTTCATACTTTCGGGTGACGGCTGCCAATGCCGTTTCGGCTGCTGTTTCGGCCGCCTTGGCCGCTTTGTATTTTTGTTCGGCCGCACGAGCGTTGTAGAACGCATTTTGTATCTCCTTGAACAAGGCCTTTTTCTCTTCTTCGCGTTGCAGTTGCCTGTTAAACAAGGCAAGGCGTGCGCTGCGCACGTTGTTGCGTGTGGTGTGTGCGTTGAAGATCGGAATGTTCAGACTTAGGCCGATGCTCTGCGAGAAATTGTCTTTCAACTGTCGCCCGAATGCCATGTTGTTCACGCCCGAAGTGTTGTAGTAGTTCGTGCCGATGCCGGCATTGAGCGATAGTTTGGGCAGATAGTCGGTGCGGGCAATCCCCACTTCTCGTTCGGCCGCTTTGATGCGCAGATCGGCTGCCCGGATCGCAGGCCGATCGCCGACCGAGAGGAGAAACGTTTCGTCGGGGCTGCCCATGACGGGGCGCAGTTCGCTCTCGTCGGGGCGGACAACGGCGAGGCTGTCGGGCGTAGGAAATTCGAGCAGCTGCGAGAGTTCGAGCAATGCCAATCGATGATTGGTTTCGGCCTGCACGAGAGCCATGCGGTCTTGCGCGATGCGTGCTGCCGCCTCGGCCGCTTCCACTTCGGCTTTTTTGCCCGAAGCGATGGCCTGCCTGAGGCGCACGGCCTGCCGCTCGGCCAAACGTAGATTTTCCTCCGATTGCGTCACGACGTCGGCCAGATACAACGTTTGCAGATAGGCCTGCGCCACTTGCAGCGACAGATTTTCGCGCAAACGTTCCACGTCGGCGGTGGCGGCGGCCAAATTCAGCCGTGCCCGTTCGCGTTCGTGCCCGATGCGGCCTCCCGTGTAGAGCGGCATCGATGCGCCGACCGAAAAGGAAGCCGACGAGGTGTTGCGCGCCTCATAGGTGTTGTTGGCCGTCAGACCGCGTCCGAACGAAATGTGTTCGCCCACCGATGCGCTGACATGGGGCAGGCGCGCGTTTTTCGAGGAGTTAAGCCCGATTTCCTGTTGTCGTCGCGCGAGTTCGGCTTGTTGCATTTGCAGGTTTCGCTCCGTGGCGCGCGCTATGCACTGTTGCAGATTGAGCGGAGTTTGTGCCACCGCGTGGAGGGCGAGCACGAGGAAGAGAGAGAGAGCAAGGCGTTTCATGTTGTTGTCTTTGTCCGAATTTTGAAACTACGGTTGTTGGTTTCCGCGGATGCGTTCTCCTTTTTTCAACCCTTTTTTGATGTGTATTTTCACGCCGTCCGACAGTCCGGTGCTCACCCTCCGCCGTTCAAAGGTTTGGGGGCGCGTTTCGGGCTTCGAGGTCAGCACATGCACGAATGTGCTGTCTCCCGAAAACTCCACGCAGGATTCGGGCACGGCCGGCACGCCGTCGAGATGTTCGAGCAGCACTTCGGCGTTGGCGCTGTATCCGGATCGGATTTGCGTGTTGTGGCGGTTTTCAAATGCCCCTCTGATTTCAAACTGATTGGCGGAGTTGCTCGTTTTGTTCACCTGTGGAGCGATAAATTCGAGGCGGGCGTGAAAGTTTCGGTCGGGCATCGCTCCGATGCTGATGTTCATATCCATTCCTTTGACGAGGCGTTCCACTTCGGTTTCGTCGATGTGTCCGCGAAAGATGAGGTCGTTCATGTTGGCCACCGTGGCGATGGTGGTGCCGTCGTTGAACGAGTTGCTCATCACCACCGAGTTGCCCACCTTCACCGGAATGTCGAGGATCAATCCGTCTATGGTCGATCGAATGAGGGTGGTGGAGTAGGCGGCCGTCGAAGCCGAAACCCCTTCGCGTGCAATTTGCAGCGCGTCGTTGGCGTTGTCGAGTTCTTCTCGTTGGCGTTTCAGGGCGAGTTGCGCTTGTTCAAACTCCTCGGCGGCGATGAGTTGGTCGGCAAACAGTTTTTGTGCCCGTTCAAAGTCCGTTTCGGCTTGTTTCAAAACCATTTTTGCCAATCGCACGCGGCTTTCGGCGGCATTGAGGGTGGGCATGTCGGGAATGACCTTGACCTTGGCGATCACTTCTCCGTGTTTCACGATCTGCCCGGCCTCTTTGTAGAGTTCGGCGATGATGCCCGAAATTTGCGGTTTAATGGCCACTTCGTTGCGAGGCTCTATGGTTCCCGTCACGATAGTGACCCGTTTTATGGTAGCCGTGTCTACTTGGCAAATGTCGTAGACCGTTTCTTGGGGTTGCGACTTTCGGTAGAGAAAGACGAACGTGCCGACAAAAAGGATGGCGATGAGCAGGCCGCCGATGATTTTGAAAAACTTTTTCATGGAAAGTAGAGGTTTGGAAATAAAAAGGAGGATGAAGACGTGTGGTGAGGAGCGATGCGCCGCCGTGCTTCGGGTGTAGTTTTCGGAGTGTATGTGGAGGCGTCGTACCTTTTCGGGAGAGGGAGGACTATTCGTCGCGAATGGCGTCGATGGGTTTCACGGCCAGTGCGCGCAAGGCCGGAGCAATGCCCGCCGTCGTGCCGAGTATCGAAAGGATACCCGCCGCTCCGATGGCCATGCCAAACGAAATTTGGAAATCGGGTGGTGTGGAGTCGGGCATTGCGGCCGTGATGCCGGCCTCGACGCCGGCCAAAATGAGCACCGCCAAGACGATGCCGCTCAATCCTGCCGCCACGGTGAGCACTGCGCTTTCGGCCAAAATCTGCGAGAGGATGTTTGCCGGGCGTGCGCCGATGGCACGACGGATGCCGATTTCGGTGGTACGCTCCTTGACCACGACCATCATGATGTTAGAAACGCCGATGATGCCCGAAACGAGTGTCCCAATGCCGATGAGCCACACGAGCGTGTTGATGGCGTTGAAGAGCGATTGCACCATTTGGAAGAGGGTTTCGACGTTGACGCTCGTCAGGGCTTTTTTGTCGTCGGGAGCAACGGCATGGATTTCTTTGAGCAACCGCTCTACCTGCGGTTGGATGTCGGAGATGGTGTAGCCCGGCTGCGCGGTCAAGGCCAGCATGTCGATCTCCCTGCCGAGGTTTTCGAGGCGTTGAAGCGTGCTGAACGGCACGAGCACGGATCTGCCACTCGATCCGCCGACGCTCATGTTGCTCTCGTTGGAGGACACTCCCACCACCTGATAGTAAACGCCGCGCAGGGAGATGAATTTGCCGATCGGGTCGCTGCCGTCCGGAAAGAGCTTGTCTTTCACCTCGTGTCCGATGACACAAACCTTCCGATAGGCCGAGAGATCGGCATCTTGCAGAAAACGACCGCTCGAAATCTTCGGGTTTTCGATTTGCGCATATTCGGGTCGAACACCTTTGAGCATTCCGTAAGCCTCCTTGTCTTTATACTTATAGGTTCCCCAGTAGAGAACGAGCGGAGTGACCACGTCCGCTCCCCTAATGCGGCTCTTGACGCGAGCCACGTCGGTCGTTTCCAGCGACCACGGGCGATTTGTCCGAAACCCTTTGTAAGGTTTCGAGGTGTTGTTGGGAAAGGCGATGTAGGAGTTTTGGGCGAAACCGTCGAAGTTGCGGTTCATCAGGTCTTTGAAGCCGTTGGCACCGCCCATGAGCAGCACGAGCATGAACACGCCCCAAAAGATGCCGAAGGCCGTGAGCAGCGACCGAGATTTGTTGCGGAGGAGGGTGCGGAAGATTTCCGACCATTTGTCTAAGTCAAACATAACGCTTCATTTGGTGTTGAGGGCTTCTATGGGCTTGACGCGAACGGCCTTTCGAGCCGGAAAAAATCCTGCGACAAGTCCCGAAACGATGAGCACGCCGAGCGCGCCGAGCGCGATGTGCAAATCGACCGTAGGATCGAGAAAGGTGTAGAATTTCATGTCGGCAATTTCCATGACCATTTCGCCGCTGCGGCGGTTCATCCACTCCGTGGCCACCACCCCGGCCACAAGGCCGATGTAGCCGAAGAAAGCGGTGATGATGACGCTCTCGGCGAGCACGCTCCGCAAGATGCTCCACGGCCGTGCGCCGAGGGCTTTGCGTATGCCGAACTCGTGGGTGCGCTCCTTGACGGTGATGAGCATGATGTTGGAGATGCTCACCACGCCGCTGAGCAGCGTGAGCAGTCCTATCGTCCAAAGTCCGATGCGCAGCAGGCTCATGGCCTTGCCTTGCTCTTCCGATCCGGAGGAGGCTTTGTTGATCCAAACGGCTGTGGGGTCGTCGGGCGCGAAGCGATGTCGGGCGGCAAAAGAGCGGCGCATCGTGGCGTCAAATCGTTCGGTGGCCTCTTTGGTGTCGAGCCCGACGGTGCGCAGCAACAGTCGGTTCACATAGGGAGCTTTTTGGTAGACGGTTTGTGCGGTGGTAAAGGGGATGTAAGAGGTCGTTTCGCCGAAATCGCCTCGTGTGGAGCGCACTCCGACCACGCGAAACACCAGCGAATCGACGCGCACCAATTGTCCCACGGCTTTGTCGGCTTCTCCGAAAAGCTCTTCGGCCACGGTTTGGGTGATGACCATCGTTTTGCGGCTTTCGCGCACGTCCGCCCGGTTGATGAAGCGTCCGGCCAGAAGCAGGATTTTCTCCATGTTTACATACTGCGGATATACCCCTTCGAGCGAGGCGCTCAGGGAGTGGGCATCGTTTGCCAGTTCATGTTGGCCGGTTTCGGTAATGGGCGTCACCTCCGAAATGTGTTGCGGCAAAGCCCTCTGCGTGGAGGCGATGTCGTTTTGGTCGAAGTTGATAAACCGCCACTCTTTCAGTCCGTCGAAAGGCTTGGAGGTCTGCCCCGGATAGATCCGCACGGCGTCTACGGCAAACATGCTCATGTTGTTTTCAAAAGCATGGATCAGCCCGTTGCCCGCACCGAGGAGGAAGATGAGCAGAAAGATGCCCACCGACACGCTCAGACCGGTCAGTGCCGTTCGGAGTTTGTTTTGAAAAAGGTGGGTGAAGATTTCTTGAAACATGACAGCAGATGTTGAGGAGGCCGATCATTTCATCAGCTCTCCGAAAGGTCGGTTTGCGGCGGGGTCGTTGATTTCGATGTGTTCGATCAGTCCGTCTTTGAGGTGTACGATTTTTTTTGTGCGATAGGCCACGCCGCGCTCGTGTGTCACGACGATGATCGTGCGCCCCTCGGCGTTGAGGTCGGCAAGGAGTTGCATCACCTCGCCCGACGTTGTCGAGTCGAGCGCGCCCGTCGGTTCGTCGGCCAGCAATATTTGCGGGTTGGTGATGATGCTTCGGGCAATGGCCACGCGCTGTTTCTGTCCGCCGGAGAGTTCGTTGGGCAGGTGGTGTGCGCGGTCTTTGAGGCCGAGCCGTTCGAGCTGTTCCATGGCGAGGGCGTTGCGTTTGCGGCGCGACACGCCTTGATAAAAGAGCGGCAGTGCCACGTTTTCCAAGGCATTCTTGTAGCCGATCAGGTTAAACGACTGAAAGATGAAACCGATCATGCGGTTGCGATAGTCGGCCGCGCGTGATTCGGAGAGGTTTTTGATGAGCGTTCCTCCGAGGCGGTAGGTGCCCTCGTCGTAGTGGTCGAGAATGCCGAGAATGTTGAGCAAGGTCGATTTGCCCGAGCCCGACGCCCCCATGATGCTCACGAAATCTCCCTCTTCGATGTCGAGGTCGATGCCTTTGAGCACATGGAGCGGCTGTCCGGCGTGGTAGGTTTTGTGTATGTTTTCGAGGTGTATCATGGCGTAATCGGTGCGGCTATTTTCGTTTGAACACATTCTTCACCGAACCTCCCGACGACGCATCGGTGTTGGCCTGTTCGGCGTTGAGGGTGACCGATGCTCCGCTCGAAGCCGTGGCGGTGG
The DNA here is from genome assembly GCF_003859795.1 of Alloprevotella sp. OH1205_COT-284. GTDB lineage: Bacteria > Bacteroidota > Bacteroidia > Bacteroidales > Bacteroidaceae > Alloprevotella. The sequence continues at coordinate 11,182 of NZ_RQYI01000003.1, forward strand.
CGGTTTTGAGGTGCAGGGCGGCAGCGTCGAGCGATGCTCCGCTCGATGCCGACAGTTTACCGTCGCTTGCATGGCCGGAGAGCGAGAGCGACGCTCCGCTCGAAACTTCGGTCGAGAGGTTGCCGCCGCCGATGCGTTGCAGTTGCACAGACGCGCCCGACGACACGTCCACAGCCGTGTGGCGCGTGCTGAAATGGTCGAGGAAGATGTTGGCCGCCGACGAACTTTTGACCGAAACGGAGGTAGCCTCGAAGTTTCGGGCACGTATCGAACCGGCAGATGAAGCGCGAAACGACAAGGTGCGGGGGAGGTAGAAGTCTTCGCACACTTCGATAGAGGCGGCCGAGGAGGCTTGGTAGTCGACGATGTCGGCGGCCGAAACGGACACTGTGGTTTTCACCTTGTGCCCCAAGTTGGTCACCTGCGGTTGATAGGCTATGATGAGCGTCTTGCCCTCCACGCGTATGTTGAGCAGGGTGGTGTCTTTTAGATTGGTCGTGACGACAACGCCCGCTTTGCCCCGCGTGTCGTGCGTGACTTCGATGCCCTGACGGGCTTCAATGGCGTTGAATGAGGGCAGGCCTTTCATGCGGAAAGTGGAGGAGTTTTCGACCACTTCGGGCGAAGCGGCCATTACCTTTACGAGGTCTGTGCAGCCAATGGTGAGCATGAGCACGAGGCTTGCAACAAGGGCGATGAGGAGAGAAGTGCGTTTCATGATGTGGGGAGATAGAGGAGTGAAACAAAAGAGAATGAACAATGCAAGGAGGGGGAGAGGTTTCCGGCCGATCGTGAGCAACTATGTCTGCATCTTATCGAGAAGTTCTTTCAGCCGCGCGGTCACGGTGTCGAGCGAAATGTCGAGTTGGAGCATGTTGCGCGCCAAGTCGGGCAGTTGCTGTTTCAGAAAGTCTTCTCTTCGGGCGGAGTGAATGATGTCTTTGGCCTCGGGAGCCACAAACGAACCCAGTCCGCGCCGGTTGTAGATGATGCCGCGTTGAGCGAGGATGTCGAATGCCTTGACCGTGGTGTTCACGTTCACTTGGAGCAACACGCTGTATTCGCGCACGCCCGGCACTCGCTCGTCGGCCTTGTAGCGATCGGCCAGAATTTCGTCCATCAATCGCTCGGCGATTTGGACATAGATGGGTTGGCCTTCACGGAAATTCATGGAAAAGAGAGTGTTGAAAGGAAGAATATTTACAAGCCGATGACCTTATTGGCAATGGCATTGGCACGGGCAAAGCTGCGATAGGAGTACCACGTGCAGAAAACCGTCCAGAGCAGGCTGAGCACGATTTGGGTAATGAAGCCGGGAAAGACGTAGGGAGCCACTTTCACTTGTGTCCCGATGACTTCGATCGCTGCAACACGTTCCTGCCAGTCTATGCCGAACGCGGCGAGGAGGCCGATGCCCGTCACGAGAAGTATGATGAAAAGGAACACCGTCAGCGAAGTGAGGATGAAGGGTTGTCGGCGGAAGATCGTGCCGCCCAAGAGATATGTGCCCACGAGTGCCAACCATGCGGTGATTTGCGAACCATAGACCAATACCGTTGGTATGAAAACGTAGCCGTTGATCTTGCCGTCGTTCGTAAGGATTCTGCCGATTTCGGCCACAAGGTGGGGAGTGACGAGGCCGTGCCCCTCGCCCAAAGCCTCGCGCACCGCCCAGCCGACCACGTCGGCTGCCACGAACGCCACGGGAATGACCGCCCAAAAGACTACGGTCGATTGGAAGAGGCGGCTGAGATATTTCTCAAACACCGTGGCCGGCACCATGAAGAAACTGATGCGCCTCTGTTTCGTTTTGAGATTGGAGAAAACGGTGCTTATCGCCCAAAGCAATTGCAGAAAGATGGTGAAAAGGGAGAGGGCAACGGCCGCCGGACACCAATATGTATCCGGATGAAACGCGGGGTTGTCGATGGTCTCGTAGGTGGTGACGAAGATGATTAGAAAATAGCCGAGGAAGAAGCCGAGGTAGTTGCGGAGATTTTCTTTTTTATGTTCGAAGAAATCACGTTTGAGCAACAAACAGAAACGGCGGAAATCGAAATGAGAGGAAACAAGCATGACGTGCGGAGGTTTAGAGGTGAGAAACGTTGTCGGAAGATTGAGCCGCTTGCAGCAGGTCGGGCTGCCGGGTGAGTGCGTTGAAAAGCAGTTCAAGGTTGAGCGGTGTGTGTTGCAAACCGTTGCCGGGAGCAATGACCGCCGTGCCCACAATCGACGGTTCGGCGTAGAGCGCATCGCTCGTGTCGGCACCGAGAGGCCGCTGTTCAAAACTGAGCAGTTCGCAGATGCGCGCCGTCGACGCATCGGCCAGCAGGCGGTTGCCCTCGATCATGACGACGCGGTCGATCAGCGTTTCCACGTCGTGTACCTGATGTGTCGAAACGATAATCGTGCGTTCGTCCGACATCTGCGCCGACACCACACGGCGAAATTGCGCTTTCGAGGGGATGTCCAGTCCGTTGGTAGGTTCGTCCATCAGCAGGAGGCGCGTGTTGGTGGCCAGTGCAAAGCTCATGAACGCCTTTTTGCGTTGCCCCATCGAGAGCGAACCCAAATCGATGTCGGTCGTGAGTTCGAAATCCTCCAAGCTGCGACGCAACACCTCTTCCGAAAATCGGGGGTAGAACGGGCGGTTGGTCTCCACATATCGGCGCAGACTCACCGGCGGCAACTCAAACTCTTCGGGCACGATGAAGATTTCGCTCAGCGTTTCGGGGCGGCGCAGTTCGGTGCGGATGCCTTCCATTTCGACAACTCCCTGTTGCGGCCGCAGCAGTCCGGCGATGAGATAAAGCAAGGTCGATTTTCCCGTTCCGTTTTTGCCGAGAAGCCCCACGATGTTGCCTGTGTCGATGCGCAAGGAGAAATTGTCGAACACCTTGGCGCCGCCTGCGCGGTATCTGAAATGGATGTGTTGAATGTTTAGCATGACCGTCGTTTTTGGGAGAGAAATATAGGTTTATTTGTGTAATATTGTAGTAGTACACCGCGAAAGTAGGAATATAAAGTCTGGCCTCCAAATAAATCGGAAGAAAAATGACGCAGATCTCCTATTTTTAACTTATGATAAGTGTTGAGGATCGCCAAAGCAGAGCCTCCGGCACAAGGCATTCATGGCGACCGGTGTGTTGCAAGTCTGCCCGTGAACCGCCTCGACGGCGACAAGGCGTTTTGCCCCGAAACGGACAACAGCCGTTTTTTGCCCGGAGATTCATCTTGCGTTTCCCATTTCCGGTGTTCGCTGTCGGGGCGGGCTGGTCGGGAAAACACGCCTGCCCCCAACTTGGCCGCCACTACCTTTGAGGTAGGCGTTTCTACCTCAGAGGGAGAAAAGTCTACCCCCGACCGGGCGAAAAAACTCTTCTCTCGCGCACGCGCGCGTATCCCTGTATGATTACTTTTTGCTTTCACTGCCTTCGCAAAACGAGGTAATTCGATGATTGTCAGCCGTTTTCTTGCGAAGGCAAGTGAAGGCAAAATGAAAAGTCCTTTTGCAAGATTTTGAAAATCAGTTGATTGTTGCGTTTTTTTGCTTTCACCACCTCGCAAATGGACGTATTTCGTGCTGCAATGGCGGAAGGAGGTGAAGGCAAACCCCTCGTTTTGCCTTCACCGTATTGCGTTGATTTTCAGATGTCTAAAAAATACAAAAACCTTTTGCCTTCACTTGCCTTCGCAAGAAACCGTCTGATAATCATCGGATTAAATCGTTTTGCGAAGGCAAAACGACAAAAATAAAAAAATAGGGGAGAAAACGTTGAAAAGAGGCGGTTTCATCGAAGGCGCGACGGAGCGGAACGCGGAGGTCGGGCGGCGGAGCGGTCAGTCGGGAAGTTGAGGCTCGAAGCACTGTCGGAGTGAACGGGGGCGTCGCACGAGTTGTTTTTTTTTTGACAGGTGGATTGCCTACAAAGAGTGTCCGACAAAAGTTTTTCAGACCAAAAAACTTTATCGGACACCGAAAATAATACGAACAACGACAAACGGTGCAACCCTCCCACTGCGTATGAAGAAAAAGGCAGCAACGACTGCAATCCGAGAGCTTGAAAAGGTGTGTTGCGCATGGCGCGTTGCCACCAACGAAAATGGTTGATGCGGAGCTGTCTTTTGAGTGAGGGGCTTTGGGGGTTAATTTTCCCAACTGATGTCGCGGCCGAAAGGAGAGAGGGCGAAGCCGGACATTTTGAAATGTTGGCGTCCCCATGGCAGGCCGATGACGGTCAGGCTGAGGAGCAGGCCGAAAAAGAGATGGAGCAGACAGGTGATGATGCCGCCCGTGAGCAACCAGATCACATTGAAAATGAAAGAGAGGCAACCCGTGGAAGACGGATCGCGCCTCACTGTTGCCCCGAAAGGCCAAAGAGCAAGCAGGCCGAGCTTGAAAGTTTGCCAAGCCAAAGGCAGGCCGATAATGGTGACGGCCAAAGGAAGACTGCCGGCGAAATAGCCGAGAGCAGTCTCAAAACCGCCGAAAACGAGCCAAAGCAAATTTCCGATGATGCGCATAGAATACAATGGGTTGTGAGGGTGAGGAAAAATGAGTAACTTCGCCGACAAATATAGGCAAAAATGTTGAAATCGACAAACAAACACTATCATGTCGTGTGTGGAGTCATCCGCTGCGGCGACCGCTGTCTCTGCGTGCGACGAGGAGGAGGCGGACATCCGGCCACGGCATGGAAATGGGAGTTTCCCGGAGGAAAAATAGAATCGGGAGAAACTCCGCCCGAAGCCCTTGCGCGCGAAATCATGGAAGAACTGCGCCTGCCGATAGAGGTGGGGCGAAAGATCCTGACCGTCGAACACGAATATGCCGCGGAGGGAAACGCCGAGGGATTTCGACTGACGATGACGGCCTACGGTTGCACGGCAACCACGACCGACGTGCAGCTCACGGAGCACTGCGAAAGCCGATGGGCATTGCCCGAAGAATGGAGCGAATGGGACTGGGCACCGGCCGACCGCCCTATCGTGAGCATTGTAGGCCGCGAACATTCAAAGACCGCAAAACCATGAACGATTGGAAACACCGACTCGGCATCGTGTATAGCACGGCGCAAAACCACAACTATCAGACCGACACACCCGAAGAACCCGAAACCCTGCCGCCGGGAGAGCAGAAACTGCGCGTGAGGATCGAGCGCAACGGCCGCGGCGGAAAAACGACGACCCTCGTGAGCGGATTTGTAGGCACTGCGGCCGCCCTCTCGGCACTGGGCAAGGCGTTGAAATCCCGCTGCGGCGTGGGCGGAACGGCCAAAGACGGCGAGATATTGGTGCAGGGGGATTTTCGCGTGCGCGTTGTGGAGTTGCTCAAAACGATGGGCTACACCCAAACGAAATGACCGCCCTCTCCGATCGGACTACGAAGAGGGCGGCGGCGTGGCGGCGGTGGCTTTTCGGACGGATGCCGAGGGGGCGGAAGGTGAACTTTCGGAAGATTGCGCCAAGCGGCGAATGGCCAAATGATGACCGGCCGCGGCGGCACGTTTGAACCACTCGACGGCTCGGACGGGGTCGGGCTGTCCCGTCCAACCCTCTTCGAGCCCTTGTCCGATGCGGTAGTGGGCATAAGGGTCTTGCCCCAAGGCATAGGCTTCGAATGCGTCGCGCAAAGAAATGGGCAGGGGAGGGCAGCCTTTGCGGTGGATGTCGCCCAAGTTGGAGGGGGCGTAGATCAAATCGCCGTGCTCAATGGCCTGCCCGAACCAATAGGCCGCCCGGCGGCCGTCTTGTTTGACGCCGATGCCCTCTTGATAGAGCGTGCCGATGTCGTTGAGCACCACGCCGTCGGCTTTCCGCAGGCCGCTCTCGTGGCGGCGTGCGATGTCGAGCAGCAACTCCACGTCGGCTTGCGAGAAACTCTGCCAAGTCACCGATCCGTCCGTTTGCCACGACTTCACGCGCCCGATCGACACATGTTGCGGCACATCGGCTTCCAACTCCAACACCTCTTCTCCGTCGGTTTCAAAACCTACTTCGGTGGCTGTTTTCACCTTGTGGTGGCGGAGCAGATATTGTATGTAGCCGAAGATGCGCGGTGTAGACGACCGATAGCTCGTGCCGACAGTGGCCAATAGCTCGTTGTCGATAAACTGAAAGGGAACGAGCGGATTGTGCAGATAGTATCGCTTTCCCAAAGATAGATAGACTTTCACATAGGCCACGGCCTCGCCAATGGCTTCGGCCGTCCATGCCTCGTTGTAGCGTTTGAAGATGTCGGCGATGCCTTTCCCGCAGAGTTGCGCGCTGAGGCAGTCGGCCAAGTAGGGAAAGAGACGATAGTCTTCCCAAGCGGCCAAACCGTCCATGGAGAGTGTCGTGCCGTTTCGAGGATGTGTCTCGATGCAAAACACGGTGGTGGAGATTTCGGGCTGCCAAACGTAGTAGATTTTTTCGTCCGGAAAATCGGCACCCTGCGTCCAAGCATATTCCAAGGGAAGGCCGACAGAGGCGATCAGGCGCGGAAGATCGACATTCAGCGGAGAAGAGATGTGCAGCGTGTGTGTCATGTCGTGGGAAAACTGAAAGATGAAAAGGCTTTTCGTTGGCGAAAATACTAACTTTCTCGTTTTCGACGGAAAGAGCGGCAGAAAACTTTTCAAAGAAACTGCGCAGGAAGCCACCGCCACCGCCTCAAAATGCGCCCCGACCAAGCTGTTGATGACGGCTTGATCGATAAAAATGATATTGGGGCAGATGCACGATTTTGCGGCGGTCTTCTCTGTCGGCGTGTGCGGTGCAGACCATGAATAAAAAAGATCAATCCCCGAACGGCTCTTGGGAGCATTCGGGGATTGACTTTCTGAGCAGGAACGATTACTCTACATCGTCACTCCATGGGCTGTCGTATGACCACTCGGAGGTGTGTTGTTGAAGTTCGTCCATACATTTTTCGCTCGAAGTGAGCTGTTTGCTCATGGCCATAACGCCTTCGGTTGCGAAAGAGATGACCATCGTTTTCGGGGTTGTATATTGCTTTTTCATGATGATTTTTTTAACGTGGATTATTGAACGAATTTCTTGCCGTTACGGAGATAAATGCCTCCTTTCACGGTTTTGGCCACACAGCGACCGCTCAAATCGAATACGGGTGTATTGTCAGTGGGAGTTTCCACGCTTTCAATGGCGGTGATGTTGTCGAATTCAAGCGTAAAGCCTTGAACACCGGAGTTGGTTTCAGTTTCTACTTGTGCGCGGAAGCCACGGCAATTCACGCCCTCACCCAAAAGTTTGAACTCCGCATTGGAGAGAACATAAGTGCTCTTGCCTGATGTTTGTGTACGTGTTTTCACGGAGCCGGTGAAAGCATTATCACTGATAGTTTCCCCTCCGGTGGTTACGGTCAGAGTGCAATCTCCTGTTCCTTTCAAGAAGAAAGGCGTGTTGGCAGGAATTGTTCCGTTCAAAGCGGTGAGGTTGAGGGTAGAGCCCGAAACAGAGCCTTTATAGGCCGTGGTGCCCTCGCTTACAGACACAGCAACGGGAGTGTAGAAGGTGGCTTCTCCATTGTGGAGAGTTACGGGAATTTCGGCTACGGATTCAAGTCTGAATTCGCATTTTTCCTGCTTGTTACCCTTTGCAACAGAGTTGTTAGTATTGTGAGTAAGATAAGTTTCACCACCTTGCAAAGTGTAGGTATCACCGTCTTCGACACGAATGGTCAATGCATCACCGTCGGCAGGAGTACCTCCAAGGTTTGCATTGTGCAGAGAATAACCATTGCTCAGAGCTACGAGATTCTTTTCCGATTCTCCGTTGTAGTAGAAAATGGTTTGTTCACCTTTGGTTGTACCCATTGTCAGAGCTGCTCCCTTATCTCCGGCAGTCAGATATTTTCCGGCAGGCCCTTGCAAACGATAGAAACCAGCCTTTAAGCGAGCTTGTGTTTTGGCAGTGTTCCAATTCTCTTTGGCCTCTGTCAGATTGGTTCCTTCCGAAACTGTAACTCCATCGTTTTGTGCTTTTACGGTAGCGATGGCCGCGTTATAGGCATTTTTCAAAATCTCTGCGGATTGAACTGTTTCTTCAATATTTTTGAGGTAAAAACGATTACCTTCATCTTCCGTTGTCCAATGATCAATTAGAACATTCTCTTCACTCAGATTTATAAAACTATTATTCCCTCCTCCGTTTAGTTGAAGCTTGTAAGCATAGTTATTCATAGGAGTTTGAGCGTTACTTTTTGTCAGGGTGTAGACCGGTACAGTAGTCAAGCGATTTCCGGTGCGATAATAGTCAGAGGCAACAAATTTTCCGGCACCATAGCTGTATAAATACTTTACACCGTCATCGGTAATAATGGCAAATTTTTGATTAACATCGCCATCATTCCCCGTACCCGTCACATTTTTGAGTTTTCCTCTTTCTGTATCATAGGTAAGAGTGCCGCGGTTGCTTATTACACGGAACGGTTTATTTTCATCGAAAGCAGGGTATTCATAATTATCGACCACTTCATAAACCTTAAAAACAGAAAAACCTCCTTGTCCAGACAGCCACTTTGGTGCGGCATTGGTACGTTGACAGTTGAAAAAACAGTTATTTGCCACAGATTCTACAAAGCGTACATAAGTAGCGGTATTATCAAGCAGAGAAGTATTCCACGCGACATTCTCTTTTGCGACATTATTTGCCGTAAAAAGTGCAGCTTCACTTTGATTGTCGGTCATGGCAACTAAGGAACCCGACCATGAGCCTTGTGGTTTTTTGATGTATTGGTTAGCTCCTACATTTTTTAAACGAAACTTATCCCCGGCAACTTCCACCTTAAATGTTGTGGTCGCTCCAAGAAAAGTAGGAGATCCCACAGATGCACCTTTTACATAATTTGAATTATTCGCATCATTGGCTTTGATGGCAATGAGCTTGCCATCAGTAATTTGTTCTTTCAATATCTCGTTTGTTATTGTATAGGCCATGGAGGGTTGTCCCCACGTTGGAAGGGTCAATCCAAACAGCATTAACAGGGCGAGACCAAAGAACCCCCTCGAAAAAAACTTTTTTCTCATGATTTTGTGGTTTTGAAAATGTAATAAAGAATGTGATGTAAGACAAAGCCGGCGGCACGGAAAAGCGTTTGCTCCGGCAGAGGAAAAAGGATAACCCTCTCTTTGCGAGCCAAAGATAGTTAAACGTCACTTAACGGCCAAACTTTAAGCTTTGTTTTTTGTTTTTATGTCGTGTTTTCTCAAATAATGCCACTTTTGATATATTAATTTCGCATAAATGGATAGAGGAAAGTTTTTGACCTTTCGTTTTGCTGAACGGAGTTTCTATTTGAAGTTGTTGCTTGGCGAGAAAAACATTGCGTATCGTCAAGGAGGATTTTGTTTGTTGCCACGAAAAGCATATTTTTGCGGCTCATCGTTTTATTTCTTTATTTCAAATCTTCATTTATGCCAACAACATTGTGGTTTTATTTTCGCGAGGCTATGCAGCCCGAAACGTTGAAGTCGATTGGCGGAATACTTCTCGGTTGTTTCGTGGCTGCCGTGGGCATTGTCTTTTTTGTCAGTCCTTATGGTCTTGTGCCGGGCGGCGTGTTTGGCATTTGCATCGTGCTCCATGCCTTGTTGCCTGTTTTTCCGATAGGGATTTATGCGTTGCTCATACAAGTTCCGCTATTGTTGGTGTCTACTCTGATTTTGGGCGGCCGGCTCGGACTTCGCACACTCATCTCTGTTTTTGCTCTTCCGATCATGGTCGATTTGCTTTCGCTTTGGGCTTATCCCGATGCCGAGGCATTGCGTAAGCTCGACCCTTCGCGCATTTTGGGCGGTAGACTCGATATGTCGGAAGATTTGATTGTCAGCAGTTTGATAGGAGGTGCACTTGTGGGAATAGGCACGGGATTGATCATTCGGCAGAAAGCATCAAGTGGTGGCAGTGATGTGATCGCGATGCTTGTACACAAACTCACCTCATTTCGTTTTTCCAATTGTTTGATGGCCGTGGACGGTTCGATTGTGTTGGCCGGCCTTGTGGTGATCGGCATGGGGTTCGGCCTTGCTGAGGGAGAAAGTGTGAGCTCGCGTTCGTGGATGCTGTCGTTTTATTCTCTGATCACGATGTATGTGCTCAACCGCAGCATCTCGATGTTGTTGAGCGGTGCCAAAGACTGCATGCTCGTACACATCATTTGCACGGAGGAAGACGCCTGCGTGTTGCGAAACTGGGTGCTGACGACGCTCGACCGAACCGCCACTTGCACGCGCGCCAGCGGTTTGTATAGCGAGAAAGGAAAGGAGATTTTGCTCATGGTGGTGCGCGACAAGGAGTTGCCCGCCATTACCGACGGCGTCAAACGGCTCGCTCCGGAGAGTTTCGTCGTCATTACAGACGCCTATGATGTATATGGCTTTCGGTGGAAAGAGTTGCCCGACGCCGATACTTTTCGTCCTTTATGAGAAAAACGACCGCCGCTTGCGATGCTCCGAGGCACTACAAGCGGCGGTCGAAAGTATTGTGGCGGCGTCCTTCGCGAGGCGTCAAGAAGCCTTCGGGGCGGCCGGAGCCATGGGGTCGAAAGGTTTTGGGAAAAGGCGCGGCAGGTTGCAGCCGATGAAGTTGCCCACGGTGATAGCCGGCAGATAGAGCAGGAGGCTGTCGATGTTGCAGAGGAGGAAATCGGTGGGGCAGGTGAGGATGTAGAACGTGTCGGCCATGCAGTGGGGAAAGCCGCAGAGAATGAAGAGCGGCACGCCGAAGAGCAATGGCAGGAAGTTGTTGCGATAGCCGAAGGTGACGGCCACGGTCATGATGACGCCGCAGGCGATGGAGAGCAGACCGCTATTGAGAATGCCGTTGGCCAAACGTTTCTCGATGATGTGTTGGGCAGCTTCGTTGATGGGCATGGAAGAGGCTCGCGTGAGCAGTGCGACGAGCAGGCAGCCGATGGCGTTGTAGAGGAAAATGGCGGCCAACTGTCCGCCCTCGTTGCGATGAATGAAACCGGCACGGCTGGTGTAGAGTTTGAGCCGATAGCCCACGATGCTGAGCAGACCGAATGTAAAAAGAACTGCGCCGGGCACACCACCCACCGCCAAATAAGCGAAACCGGCCAAACCGATGGCAGCACCTGCCGCCACCGACACACGGAAAAGATCGAAATGTGTTTGCATAGAGCGAGATGGAAGTTTTGAAAAGGGCGACGCCCCAATGTGGCAAATTGATAAATGCGCACAAAATTACGAAAAAACGAAGAAATCGGGCGGGCATGCAGGAAGAAATCGGGCGAAAAGCATATTTTTGTATTCATGATTGATATGAACGACTGTCAGAAACATTTGTATGTTTCGCCGTTGGGCGATTTGCTGTTGGCCGGAAACGGAGCTGTGCTGAAAGGAGTTTGGTTTGAAGGACAGAAACATTTTCCGACCGCTGCGGAGAAATGGCCATGGGCTGCGGAGCATGTGCCTTTCGTGCGGCATACGTGCAAGTGGCTTGATGCTTATTTCGGAGGTGAAGCGTTGCCTCTTTTCCCCTTGTTGCAACCCGTCGGCACGGCATTTGAACGTATCGTTTGGGAGGAGCTTCTTCTGATTCCCGAAGGCAAGACCATGAGCTACAAAGCCGTGGCGGAACGTGTGGCGACCCGACAGGATAAAAGCACGGCGGCGATACGTGCGGTGGCGGGTGCCATTGGACGAAATCCGATTTCTCTGCTCATTCCCTGCCACAGAGTGGTGGCCGCCGACGGTACGTTGCGCGGCTATGCCGGCGGTTTGTGGCGCAAGGCGGCGTTGCTCGCCCTCGAAACCGAACGAGTGAGAAGAATGGAGTGAGGCCGCCGTTGCCGCTTTTTCTATCTTTAAGGCAGAAAGCTTTATCTCAAAGGTAAGGAAAACCACCTCCTGATCAATCGGAAAAGGTGCCTCCCGAAGAGGATTGTTGAAGGAGGATTGCAGGATTTATTCGTGTAAAAGCATTCACTATCAGCGAAAACCATTATCTTTGCAAACGAACGAACATTTTTACTCGCCGGATTGAACATTTTTGTTCAAACGGATAAACATTCTATGGATAATGGGATATAAAAGAGCACAGTATTCGGAAGTCATGACGCGCATCAACGAACCTCGCAGCAAGATGCAGGTCGTTGTCGGACCGCGTCAGGTAGGCAAATCCACCTTGATGGGTCAAGTGCTTGACGCTTGCGAGTTGCCCTATGACAGCTATTCGGCCGATGATGTCGTAGGTGCATCAGCCGACTGGTTGGCCGGTATCTGGCAAACTGCCCGTATGCGTATGGATATGCGTGGGGAGGGGAAGCGCCTATTAGTGGTAGATGAAATACAAAAGATAACCAATTGGAGTGAAACCGTAAAGGCGGAATGGGATCGAGACACTCGTGAAAAGCGAGGACTCGCAGTCGTCCTATTGGGTTCATCACGCATGTTGATAGAAAAGGGGCTCACCGAATCATTGGCCGGCCGATATGAGCTGATTCGACTGACGCATTGGAGCTTTCCCGAAATGAAAGAATGCTTCGGTTGGAACCTCTACCAATATGTTTATTTCGGCGGATACCCCGGTGCTGCTGATTATATCGCTGATGAACGCCGCTGGAGAAACTACGTAAAAGACGCCTTGATTGAGCCATCCATCTCCAAGGATGTGCTGATGGATACTAAAATCATGAAGCCCCAGCTACTTCGCCAATTGTTTGAACTTGGCAGTAGTTATAGTGGTGAATTATTGTCGCTGACCAAGGTGGCTGCCCAGTTGCAAGACGCAGGCAATGTCACCACATTGGCCGGCTACCTTCATCTGCTGGACGAATGTGGTTTGCTGTGTGGTTTGCAGAAGTATGCAGAGGATGATGCTCGCAAATATAACTCGATTCCTAAATTTCAAGTTCACAATAATGCCCTGCGCAATGTGTATGCAGACAAGGATTACATGGAGATGGCAGAAGATCCAAACGCTTGGGGGCGTTATGTGGAATCCGCCGTAGGAGCCTATATCGTGAGTCAAGCACAGATTTGTGATTATAAAGCTTATTATTGGCGTGACAGCCACGACGAAGTGGACTTTGTGCTTCATAGAAGAGAGAAGACAATCGCCATTGAGGTTAAAAGTGGAAGACGCACCACCAACAAAGGCCTGCCTAAATTTGAGAAGGCTTACCACCCGCATCGCGCCTTTGTGGTTGGTTCCGGAGGCTTGTCATTTGAAGAGTTCTTATCCATGGATTTGAATTTGCTCTTCAAATAGTTGTATATATAAGGAGTGCCACATCATCGGTGAGACTCTACGTTGTGGGGCTTTATTTATTGGCATTCGGCGTTTTCGCTTCCCTTTTGATGCTTACCACACAAAAAAGCCGTAACTTTGCCACAGAAATATAGACAACAATATATGGCTCGCAAAAAGAAACCCCTCCCCCTTCTCGAAAATATTCTTATCACCGACGTGGCCGCCGAAGGCAAGGCCTTGGCCAAGATCGACGGACTGGCCGTGTTTGTGCCCTATGTCGTGCCGGGCGACGTGGTGGATTTGCAACTGCGTCGCAAAAAACACAGTTATGCCGAGGCCGAAGCTGTGCGCATACGTCAGTATAGCGAGAAGCGCAGCGAGCCGTTTTGCCGGCACTATGGCATTTGCGGCGGCTGCAAATGGCAGGTGCTGCCCTATGAGGAACAGCTGAAATACAAACAGCAACAGGTGACGGACAACCTCACGCGCATCGGCAAAGTGGAGTTGCCCGAATGCCGTCCCATTCTCGGATCGCGTCGCGACAGAGCCTATCGCAACAAGTTGGAGTTTGGTTTTTCCAACAAACGATGGCTCACGCTCGACGAGGTGAAGAGTGGCGTGGAATTTGAGCGAATGGAGGCACTGGGCTTTCACATCTCGGGGGCGTTCGACAAAATTCTCGACATCGAAGAGTGTCATCTGATGGGCGACATCAACAACCGCATTCGCAACGGACTGCGCACGTTTGCCCTCGAACGCGGTTTGGCGTTTTACGACCTTCGCGCCAACCGCGGCCTGCTGCGCAACATCATGCTGCGCACCGCTTCGACAGGCGAGGTGATGTTGTTGGTGCAGTTTTGCATGATGACCGACCGCGACCGCGAGCAAGCACTCGAAGTGATGGAGTTTTTGAAAACGACGTTTCCCGAAATCACCTCGTTGCTCTATGTGAACAACACGAAGTGCAACGACACGATCGGCGACCTCGACGTGGTGACTTATGCCGGCACCGACTGCATCTACGAAGAGATGGAGGGATTGCGCTTCAAAGTGGGGGCGAAAAGTTTTTATCAAACCAACTCGGAACAAGCCTACGAATTATATAAGGTGACGCGCGATTTTGCCGGATTGACGGGCGATGAACTGGTCTACGACCTCTACACAGGCACGGGCACGATTGCCAATTTCGTGGCCGGAAAGGCGCGCTTCGTGGTGGGGATAGAGTATGTGCCCGAAGCCATTGAAGATGCCAAGGTCAATGCCGGACTCAACGGATTGGAGGAGAAAACCTTGTTTTACGCCGGCGACATGAAGAATATCCTCACTGACGAATTTATCGACCGCCACGGCCGTCCCGACGTCATCATCACCGATCCGCCTCGCGCCGGCATGCACGCCGACGTGGTCGGGGTCATTCTCAACGCCGCTCCGAAGCGCATTGTTTACGTGTCGTGCAATCCGGCGACACAAGCGCGCGACTTGCAACTGCTCGACAGCAAATATAAAGTTGTGGCGGTGCAGCCGGTGGATATGTTTCCGCAAACGCACCATGTGGAAAACGTGGTGTTGCTCGAACTCAGATAAATCCGATTTTCAGCCACGCATCGCCATTCCTCTTGGCTCGCACTCACCTTCCCAAGACAAAGCCCATGCCCACATCGCCCTCGACTGCCCGACTTCGCGAAAACCTATCGACCTATTTGGCCGCAGGAGATGCCGAGGCTTTGCGCGATCGGCTGAAAACGCTGCGTCATGCGGAGTTTAGGGCAGCCGGCGCAGTGATGTGCGAAGGCAGATTTTGGGAAACTGTGACCGAGGCGGAGTTTTGGCGTTTTTTTCTTGTGTTGGCCGCCGACAACGCCAAGGCCTATGTCGGCACTATGCTCAAAGCCGCAGCGGCACGCCACTGCCACCGACCGTTGGTCTGCGAAGCGGAAGCGTTTCGGGCTTTTGCCCAAGACGTGGCTTCGGACATCGATCGTCGAAAAACACTCGACGCGCTCCTCCCTTTGTTTGACCAAGAAGAGAAGGTGGAGCGTTTGATGACGCTCTTTCGGGTGAACGAAGAAAATGATCGCGTGAGAGCGGGCTATCTGTTTAGAGCCGGCACGCCGGTGTGCTACTTCCTGCTTTTCCGATTGTTGAAAAAGTGGGAAGACGATGTGCCGACCCTTCGGCGTTTTGCCGTCGAGTTGATTCGCAAGGGCGACAAATCTTCGTTTAATTTGGCCTGCATTCTTCGAGAGTATTTCAATCTCGACGAAGTGCCGGGCACGTTTTCGCTCCGACTTCCCGCTTATGAACTTTCGCGCCTCGATGCCCACCCCGAGGCCTTTTTGAAAATCCTGCTCCGCTAATGACACCTTCCTCCGAACTCGAAGATTTTGCCGATGCTCTTTTGAGTCATGTCGAAGCCGCATTGCGCGCTTCGGGAGAAACGGCCGACTATTCGCAAGAGGCGGTGTGCATCATTGATGCACGCAACCATCTTTTTGCCTCGGCCGGCGTTCATCGCACGGATGAGGAACGCGGCATTTATGCTCTGCGAGATCTCTGTGCACTCGACGACGAGAGCATGGAGTTGCGTCCCGACCGCATGAGGTGCAGAGCGGTGGGACGAGATTTTTTCTAAGATTTTCTCCGACTTGATCTTCTTATTTTTCAACGTATCATCTTTGGCGTATCCTCGCCTTCAAAAAAAATGACCATGACCGAATTTTTTCGCCATCGCACGCCCATACAGATCCGTTTCAACGATCTCGATTCTTATCAGCACGTCAATAACAACTCCTACTTCTCTTTTTACGATTTGGGGAAAGAGAGTTATTTTGCCGATGTCTTTCAGCACGATTTCCGCAGGCAATCCGTGGTGCCCCTCATAGCCAACATCAACGCCGACTTCATCGAACCGGTGGTGTATGGCGACGACATCGTGGTGGAAACGCGTATCAGTCACCTCGGCACGAAGAGCTTCACGCTTGAACAGCGCGCCGTAAATCAAAAGAACGGTCGCGTGGTATGCACTGCCCGAACGGTGATGGTGTGTGTGGATCTGAAAAAACAGGAATCGGTCGAAATCCCTGCCGAATATCGGGCGGCGATTGAGGCCTACGAAGCCGGAAAATAATTGAGCAACAAACGCAAAACCGACACTCAAAACATGCAACACATCGTTTATGCCCAAAACATGGCGGCCGAACTCGCGCAAGCCATCGAACGAGAAGGAACGCCCGATCGATTGCTGCTGCTGACCGATGAAAACACACATCGCCTTTGTCGCCCGGTCATTGAAACGATTTTGGCCGGAGCGCACGAAATGGTGGTCGGAGCGAGCGATGTGCATAAAACGCTCGCCACGCTCGCCACGGTATGGGAGAAAATGCAGGAGGGCGGTGCGACGCGCCATTCGCTGATGATCAATCTCGGCGGAGGCATGATCACCGACCTCGGCGGATTTGCGGCGGCGACGTTCAAACGCGGCATACGCTTCATCAACGTGCCGACTACGTTGCTCTCAATGGTCGATGCGGCCGTGGGAGGAAAGACGGGCATCAATTTCGGCGGTCTGAAAAACGAAGTCGGGAGCTTTGCCGACGCCGAAACGGTTTTGGTCAGCACCGAATTTCTCCGTACGCTCGATGCCGAAAACATTTGTTCGGGATATGCCGAAATGCTCAAACACGCCTTGTTGAGCAACAAAGAGATGTGGGTGCGCCACTTGAAGTTCGACCTCGCCACGCCCGACTTGGAGATGCTCCAAACGCTCGTGGCCGAAAGCATCGAGGTGAAACGCCGCATCGTGGCCGAAGACCCGCACGAGCGAGGGTTGAGAAAAGCACTCAATCTGGGACACACCGTGGGGCACGCCTTTGAAAGTCTGATGTTGGAAAAAGGCAGAGCAGTGTTACACGGATATGCCGTGGCGTGGGGTTTGGTGTGCGAACTCTTCATGAGTTGCGCGGAAGCGGCTTTCCCGACAGATGCGATGCAGGCTACCGTGCGCTTCATCTTCGACCATTATGGCCGTCCCGATTTCACTTGCGACGATTACGATCGGCTGCATGAATTGATGTTGCACGACAAAAAGAACGTGGCCGGACAGATAAATTTTTCTCTCTTGTCCGATGTGGGAAAAGTAGTGATCAACCGCCGCGTGGAGCGTAGCCTCGTTGATGAGGCTTTCGACTTTTTGCGAGAGGCTTGACCAACACCGACCGACACAGCAACCATAAGGGCGCATTCTCCAAACGACGAGGAGAATGCGCCCTTGTTGTCAAGATAGCGCAAGACACGTTGAGCCGGAGGGCATCGACGTGTCTTGCGTGTTGAAAGGCGGGAAAGGCGCGCGGCACCGGTCAATGCTGCGTGACTTCCACAATTTGCGTGGGAGCGAGTTCGAGATTGCGTCGCTCGGTGGCCTCAACCACGGCTGCGGCCAAGGCGGTGAAAGCCTGCCCGGTGAGGGTGTCGGGATTGACGGCCACCGGCTCGCCGTTGTCGCCGCCGTCGCAGATGCTTTGCACAATGGGGATTTGGGCGAG
Organism: Alloprevotella sp. OH1205_COT-284; assembly: GCF_003859795.1. Classification (GTDB taxonomy): domain Bacteria; phylum Bacteroidota; class Bacteroidia; order Bacteroidales; family Bacteroidaceae; genus Alloprevotella. The sequence goes on from NZ_RQYI01000003.1 coordinate 28,941, forward strand.
AAGGGGGATGTCGAGTTCTTCGGCCAAGCGTTTTGTACCTTCGCGCCCGAAGATATAGTAGCGGTTTTGAGGCAGTTCGGCAGGGGTGAACCATGCCATATTTTCCACCAAACCGAGAATGGGCACGTTCACCTTCTCATTGCGATACATGTCGATCCCCTTGCGAGCGTCGGCGAGTGCTACTTGCTGGGGCGTGCTCACGACGACGGCTCCCGTTATGGCCAGTGTTTGGAGGAGGGTGAGGTGGATGTCGCTTGTGCCGGGAGGAGTGTCGAGAATGAGGTAATCCAATTCGCCCCAGTCGGCGTCGGCGATGAGCTGTTTGAGCGTGTTGGAAGCCATGGAGCCGCGCCAAAGGGTGGCCGTTTCGGCATTGACGAAGAAGCCGATCGATAGCAACTTGACGCCATATTTCAGTGCCGGAATGAGCAACTGCCGTCCCTCGACGACGTGGGCGTAGATTTGTTCGTTTTCGAGGTGGAACATTTTGGGCACGGAGGGGCCGAAGATGTCGGCGTCGAGCAGACCGACGTTATAGCCCCGTGCGGCCAAAGCTACGGCCAGATTGGCCGAAACGGTGCTTTTGCCCACACCGCCCTTGCCGGAGGAAACGGCGATGATGTTTTTGACCTGTGGCAGGAGTTTGCCGGGTTCGGGGCGTTCGGATTGCTTGAACTTGGGGCTGATGTGTACCTCCACGTCGGGAGAAATTTCGCGATGAATGGTGGCTTCTATGGATTTGAAAAGACTCTTCATGAAAGGGTCGGGGTTCTTTTCGAACACGATGGAGAAGCTCACGTTCATGCCGTCAATGCGCGGGTCGTCCCAGAGCATTTGGGCTTCGATGAGATTTTTGCCGTTGCCCGGATAGCGCACTTGGGCGAGGGCATCGGTGATGAGTTTCGGGTATAGCGTCATGGTGAGTTGAGAAGTTGAGGCCGAGAGTGGCGAAATTGAACTTTCGGACATGGCCGTGTCGGCCGTCGGAGAAATTCAGTCGAGGGTGTAATCGACCGCCACGCGAGTGTCGGCGATGAGCTTGGCACGCTCGGCGATTTTGAGATGTGCCGGATGATTGGCATATCGGGAGAGTGCCTCGATGTTGTCTACAACGACGGTGAGCACGGCGTCGAACGAAACCGGAGTGCGGAGCACGTCGATGCCGCATTCGAGGCTTCTGATTTCGGGAACGACACCGACGAGGGCGTCGAGTTGCTGTTTCATCCAAGCGGCGTGCTGTGTCGCGCTTTGGCCTTCGGCGCCGTCTTTGAAGCGCCACATCACAATGTGTTTGAGCATGGGGAGTAAGTGAGTGAGTCGGAGATGAAGGCGGAAAGGAGGGCGTTGTCGCTGCATGAGTCGCAGGATTTTCTACCTAAGACTTAGAAAATTCTACCTCTTAGTTGGAAAATTCTACCTCAGAGGTAGTTGCCACCGAAAGCGATGTGCTCTTTTCCGCAAAGCAAATTTACAAAGAAAAGCCTGATTAAGATGCCTGTATTTGTACTTTTCACTTGTTTTTGCGAGAAACAAGCTCCTTTTCTTTTTTCTTGCGTAATCATTTGTGGAAGGGAGGTACGTGAGGAGGACAGAGCGTGGCGATGAGGAGGGAGGGCGATCGGTGTGATTGTCTTGGCCGCGAACAAAAACTTCTCTCTCTGCCGATCGTTCGCAAAGGAGGGGCGGGGCAGAGAGAGAAGGATGATCCGGGGCGGGAAAACGGGATAGGGCAATCACTTGTGGCAATAGCCGCCGTTGATTTCGAGAACGCTGCCGTTGAGGAAAGCGTTGTGGAGGCAGAACCTGACGGCGTCGGCGATTTCGTCGGTGTAGGCAAAACGAGCGACAGCCGTTTTTTGGAGGATGCGCTCACGGATTTCCTGTGGCTTGTCGCGCTGCCATTCGGTTTCGACAAAGCCCGGTGCGATGGCATTGACGGTCGTCGCGGTCTTTTCAAAGACCTTGACCAAGTTTTGCGCCAAGGCATGGACGGCGGCTTTGCTCACCCCGTAGGCCAAGGAGGCGGCATGGGGGTGGATGCCCATTTGCGAACCGATGAAGACGATGCGGCTGCCGTTGGGAATGACTCCGAGAAGGTCGCGGATGAGAAAAACATTGCTATTGAGATTGACTCTCATGATGTGTTCCCACTCGGCGTCGGTCGTTTCGTCGAGCGATTTGCGGAGCGTCGTGCCGGCGTTGAGCACGAGGCAGTCGATGTGGTGCAGCTTTTTGAGAAAGGTTGCCAAATCGCTCATCTCGTCCGATGAGGCTTGGTCGGCTTTTACGATTTGTAGACGGGTGTCAAGGTGGTTGGGGGCGAAACCTTGTTGCAGCAAGGTTTCTCGGCATTGTCGGGCGGCTGTGAGGTCGCGCGCATAGGTGGCGACCACATAATAGCCCTCTCGGAGGAGCATGGCGACGATGGCGAGGCCGATGCCTTTGGTGCCTCCGGTGACGAGTGCATTTTTCATGAGGGGAGAAGTTGGGAAATGTGACGTGGGGCGGAGAGGAGAAGAGGTGATCAAACCGGACGTGCGGCCAGTTCTTCAAGCATCTTCCAGCATTGGAGCAAACCGCGCGGAACGTGGAAGCAACCTTTCCATTTGCCGCCTTTGAGTGTGAGCAACACCTCGCCGCGGCGGTTGAGATAGCCGTACCATTCACCGTGCTCGGGATCGACGAAATGCGACCAAACGTAGTCGTGTACGCGTTTGAACCATGCCAAACACTCGGTGTTGCCGGTGAGCTGATAGCCTTTGAGCATGGTGATGAGGGTTTCGATGTGTACCCACCAGAGTTTCTGATCCCATTCGAGCTGTTGAAGCGGACGGCCGAGACGATCCATAAAGTAGAAGATGCCGCCGTGCTCTTTGTCCCAGCCGTATTCGGCTTCGGCAATGGCGATGTGGCAGGCGCGTTCGATGAGTTCGGGACGGTCAAGCCGCTGCCCCAAGTCCATGATGAACCACATGGCTTCAATGGCGTGACCGGGGTTGAGCAGACGGCCGTCCATGGAGTCGGACAACCGGTTGTCGATCGTGAGGTTTTCGACGATAAGCCCGAGTTCGGGGCGATAGAACACGTCCATCACCTCGTGAATGCAGGTTTCGATGGTGTTTTCGAGAAAGTCCTGTGGGAGAAGATGTTCGATTTCGAGTGCCACGTTGCACAGTATCATCGGCAGGGCGAAGCCTTTCATGGCGCGCGCTCCGGAGGCGGCTTTGTTCCAACGGCCTTTGGGGTTGTCTGTTTTTGAGAGCACGATGTCGAACGTGCGGCGCGAGATGTCGGCATACTCTTCGTTGCCCGTGGCAAGGGCGAGCTGTCCGAAAGCGATGACGGCAAACGTGTAGGAGAAAATGTTGTAGGGTTCCACGAGAGGGTTGCCCTCGCGGTCGAGAGCGAAATAGAAATTCAAGGCTCCGTCGTGGCCTTTTGTCTTCAAAAACTCCGCTCCCCGTATGGCGGCTTCGAGCCATTGGGCACGGGTTTCTTCGCTCACGTCGGGAGTGTGAACGGTGTTGTAGAGCTTGGAAAGCATCCACACTTCGCGCCCTTGCATCCACACGAATTTGTCGGTGTCGAAAACGCTGCCGTCGCGTTCGAGACAGTGAAGGTAGCCGCCATACTCGCGGTCTATGGAGTGTTGCATCCAAAAGGGCATGACGCGGTCGAGAAGTTCGCTTTTGTACTGGCGGGCAAGCTGTTTGAAATCGAGCATAAGAAAAGGTGTTGCGTTGTTTCGGCAAATTTACAATAAACCCTTTTGACGGCAAAACAAAAAAGGAGTTTATGAGTCGGGCGACTCATAAACTCCCAATGGGATGTTGCAGCACGAGGCTACTGATTTTCGCGTTCTTCTTTCATGTCGATCTCTTCGCCTTTGGCGTCGATGAATTTGTATTCGAGAAAAGCCAAACTTTGATTGGGAATGATTTTAATGCCCCAACCATAGTGGGCTTGCCAACGACGACGGAGAGAAACGAAGCCTTGATTGATGTAGGCGGCTACGAAAGGATGCACGTGAAGGTGGAATTTGCGAATACCTAAGTCTTCGGAAACCATGCGGATCTTTTTTTCGAGCGAGTCGGTGAAAAGGAAAGATGATTTGATCTTTCCCGTGCCTCCGCACGACGGACAGTCTTCTTCGATTTTGACGTCCATGGCCGGACGCACACGCTGACGCGTGATTTGCATGAGGCCGAATTTGGACAGCGGAAGAATGTTGTGGCGGGCACGGTCTTTTTTCATGTTTTCGACCATGCGCTCGTAGAGCTTTTGGCGGTTTTCGGGGAGTGCCATGTCGATGAAATCGACCACGATGATGCCTCCCATGTCGCGCAGACGAAGCTGTCGTGCCAGTTCGTCGGCCGCCCCGAGATTGACGTCGAGGGCATTGACTTCTTGTCCTTCGGGACTTTTGCTGCGGTTGCCGGAGTTGATGTCTACAACGTGAAGGGCTTCGGTGTGCTCAATGATCATATAGGCGCCGTGCTTATAGGTGACGGTTCTGCCGAGCGACGATTTGATCTGCCGGGTGACGGAGAAATTGTCGAAAATCGGCACGCTGCCTTTGTAGAGCTTCACGACGTCTTTGCATTCGGGAGCGATGAGCGTGACATAGTCGCGCACTTCTTCAAACACCGATTTGTCATTGATGTGAATGCTTTCGAACGAAGGGTTGAAAAGGTCGCGAAGAAGTCCGACCGTTCTGCTGGTCTCTTCATGAACAAGGGTGGCCTTGTCCTGAGGATCACGGTTTTGGATCTTGGCAATGGCGCTTTCCCAACGTCCCACCAATATGCGGAGCTCTTGGTCGAGCTCTGCTACGCGTCGCCCCTCGGCCACGGTGCGTATGATGACGCCGAAACCTTTGGGTTTGATGCTGTGAATGAGTTGTTTGAGGCGCGCTCTTTCTCCGTCGCTTTTGATTTTTGTCGAAACGCTGACTTTGTCGGTGAAAGGGATGAGCACGAGGTAGCGCCCGGCAAACGAGATTTCGCAAGAGAGGCGCGGCCCTTTGGTTGAGATGGGTTCTTTGACGATCTGCACCAATACCTCCTGACCTTGTTTCACCGTGTTTTGGATCTGACCGTCTTTTTCGGTGTTGGGTTGTCGGGGCACTTTGTGGAGGGGGAGCGGTTTTCGCTTCCCGTCGCCGATAAGACCGAGGTAGTGTTCGAACTGCTTGTAGCGCACTCCCAAATCCAAATAGTGGAGGAAAGCGTCGCGTTCGTGTCCCACATTCACGAAGCACGCATTGAGGCCGGGCATGATCTTGCGGATCTTGGCCAAATAAATGTTGCCCACAGAAAACTGCTCCGAACGCCCTTCTTTTTGGAACTCGACCAGACGTTTGTCTTCGAGCAGGGCGATCGAAATGTCATTCTTCCGGACATCTACGATTACTTCGCTTGTCATGTGATCAGTGTTTATGGATTTTGGCGGCTCCAAAATCCTGTTTTCTCGGAAGGGAAAACAAAATAGGGAGTAAACGGCCGTTTCTCTGAGGGGGCTTCGGAAAAATAAAGCAGTGACGCCTTCGCAAAGGGGTGAGGAGAAAGGCCTGTAAAGCGAAAAGTTAAAAGTCGAGGCTGTTTGCCATTGGCAAGAAGAGCACCGTGACTTTTAACTTTTCAGCCGTCAGCTGAGCCGTGGATTACTTCTTGCTCTTGTGACGATTCTTGCGCAAACGCTTTTTGCGCTTGTGAGTGGACATCTTGTGTCTTTTCTTCTTCTTTCCGTTAGGCATGGTTGAATAGGTTTAACTTATTAATAAACATGTATCTTTGGGTCATGCTCTTGGAGTGAGGTCGTTTGAAATGAAACTTGTCGGTCTGCCAAGAGCAACGACTTGCTGATTTTAGTTCTTGATTTTTGCAACAAATGTTTTGGCCGGCTTGAAAGCAGGGATGTTGTGCTCCGGAATGATGAGGGTGGTGTTCAATGAAATGTTGCGTGCGGTTTTTTGGGCGCGCTTTTTGAGGATGAAGCTGCCGAAGCCGCGCAAATAAACATTGTCACCACCGGCAAGAGAGTCTTTGACAGTTTCCATGAAAGCCTCAACAGATGCCAATACGGTGGCACTCTCGATACCGGTCTTCTTGGAGATCTCTTTTACAATATCTGCTTTAGTCATCTTATTGGTGATTTAGAGTTGTTTGAATGTCTTATGATTGGAATTGAATGCAAAGGTATAATTTTCAGTTGATTGCCACAAGGCTTGTTGCGCTTTTTTGAACGTGATTTGTCACAAATCGAAAAAAATGTGTCGTTCCTCCCCTTTGTGGAATTGAACTTGTCGAAATTTGCCAAGTCTGCCTGACAGCACGCCCATGCGGCAGGTGCGGCGGGTGAGTATCGGGAACAGGTCAAGAACATGTCGTGAGAATGTCGGAATCGGCTTCCGAAACACAGAATGCGAGCGAAACTTTCTTTGCTTTTATTCCCGTGTTTGCCGTTCCGAAGAGGAGGCGGTTGGCCGTTGGGGTTTAAGATTTGACGGCCATTTTTTCTACGCGCAGGATGTGTCGGCCGCCTTCGAAATCGGTGGCGAAAAATTCATCCATGATCGCTTCGGCTGTTGCGGTGTCGATGTAGCGTCCCGGCATGACCAATACGTTGGCGTCGTTGTGCAGACGGGTCATGCGGGCTATTTCGGGCATCCAAACGAGTGCCGCGCGGATGTGTTGATGCTTGTTGAGCGTCATTGAGATGCCCTCGCCGCTGCCGCAAATGGCAATGCCTCGGCGGCATTCGCCGTTTTTCATTCCCTCGGCCAAGGCGTGGGCATAGTCGGGATAGTCGCATGAGGCTTCGCTGTGAGTGCCGTAGTCTTTGAAGGAGATGCCTTTGCGCGAAAGGTAGTCTTTCACATATTGTTTGAGTTCAAACCCGGCGTGATCCGAGGCTAATCCTATGGTTTCCATTGTGTCGATGAGTTTTGGAGAATTGAAAGAAGCAATGGATGGGCAGGGGTGCAAATCCATTGCTTCGCTGTGTGGTGTTGCTAAACGGAAAGGGGCTTATTCGGCAAGATAGGCTTTGACCTCCTTATAGATGTTGTCGGGGGTGAAACCGAATTTTTCGTCCAACACGTTGAAAGGGGCACTGTGTCCGAAATGTTCGAGTCCGAAGATGCGTCCGGTGTCACCGGCCAATCCTTCGAAGATCACGGGAAGCCCTGCGGTGAGGAAGAATTTTTTGATGCCTTTCGGAAGCACCGATTCTCGATAGTCGGCGTCTTGGTTGCGGAAAAGTTGTTCGGACGGACAGCTGACTACACGTGCTTTGATGTTGTCTTGTTTCAACAGATCGGCGGCGGCCACGAGGGTAGACACTTCCGAACCGCTGGCTACGAGCACCACATCGGGTTGTGCTTCGTGTACCACGACATAAGCCCCGCGGGCGGTTTGTGTGTAGTCCGTTCCCTCGGGCAGGTCTTTGATGTTTTGACGACTGAATATCAGCGCGGTGGGTGTGTCGGTGTTTTCCATTGCCATGCGCCAGCATTGTGTGGCGTCGTGCACGTCGGCAGGGCGGAGCACACGCACGGAGTCGCGTCCGGAGTGGTTTTTGAGTTTCTCCATGAGGCGGATTTGCGCCTCTTGTTCGACGGGTTCATGGGTAGGTCCGTCTTCTCCCACGCGGAAAGCGTCGTGGCTCCACACGAATTTCACGGGCAGTTCCATGAGGGCGGCCATGCGTATGGCGGGTTTCATGTAGTCGGAGAATACGAAGAATGTGCCCATGGCCGTGATCATGCCGCCGTGGAGCGTGATGCCGATGCACACGCAGGCCATGGTCAGTTCGCTCACGCCGGCTTGCAGAAAACCTCCGGAGAAATCGTCGCGCCGTATTTCGGTGGTGTGTGCGAGGAAACCGTCGGTTTTGTCGGAGTTGCAGAGGTCTGCAGACGAAACAATCATGTTTTTCACATGCTTCGAGAGCATGGAGAGGCATGCGGCCGAACCGTTGCGAGTGGGGCCGTCGGGCTTTTGTCGGATTTCGTCCCACGGGAGATCGGGCAGGCGTCCTGCCATCCAGTCGGCCAACTGTGCGGCTTTCTCCGGATTGGCCTCTGCCCATGCTTGTTCTTCGGCGCGACGTTGGCCGACGACGGATTTCAGTTCTTCGGCGCGTCGTGCATAGAGTTCTTTCACTTCGGGGCGGATGACGAACGGATCTTCGAGGTCGGCTCCGAGGTTGAGTATGGTGTTTTTGTAGGCATCTCCGCCGAGGGGTGCACCATGGGTGCGGCAGTCGCGTTCGTAGCTGCTGCCGTCGGCCTGTCGGGCTCCTTTACCCATGACGCAATGTCCGATGATGAGTGTCGGTCGTGCCGTTTCGGCGTTGGCTTCGCGGAGGGCTTTGCGAATTTGTTCGGGGTTGTTGCCGTCGATTTCGAGCACGTTCCAATTCCATGCACGATATTTCATGGCCGTGTCTTCCGAGATGACGGCTGCCGTTTCGGTGGAGAGCTGTATTTCGTTGGCGTCGAAGAACATGATGAGGTTGTTCAGTCCCAAGTGTCCTGCGATGCGTCCTGCGCCTTGCGAAACTTCTTCTTGAATGCCTCCGTCGGAAATATAGGCGTAGATTTTTTCTTTCAGAAAGCCCGGATTTCCGGTACGGGCATAAAGTGCTTTTGCCGCAATGGCCGCTCCGACGGCATAGGTGTGTCCCTGTCCGAGCGGGCCGCTGGTGTTCTCAATGCCGCGTTCGAAATTGACTTCGGGGTGTCCCGGTGTGACGGAGCCCCATTGGCGGAATGCTTTCAAGTCTTCGAGGGAGAACCGTCCGATGAGGGCGAGTTGCGAATAGAGCATCGGCGACATGTGTCCGGGGTCGAGGAAGAAGCGGTCGCGGCATTCCCACGTCGGACAATCGGGGTCGTAGGTGAGAAATTCGCTGTAAAGCACGTTGATGAAATCTGCGCCGCCCATGGAACCGCCGGGGTGTCCGGATTTTGCGCGTTCAACCATGCTGACCGCAAGAACACGGATGTTGTCGGCGGCAAGGTTGAGAAGTTGAGTGGAATTTTCCATAAGAAAAACAAGTCTGCTTGTCGAAAGCGTAGTGTTTGTTATGCTGTTTGGGTGTAGACACGTCAATAACGCAAAATACATGGCCGTTTTCGATATGTAATTTGCTGTGCGTCGTTCAAGAAGCAAAAGTACATATTTTTAAGCATTTAGCCAAGAGTTTGTCGGCTTTTTGAACAACGATGCGTTGAAAAAGACTTGCCGGCCGGAGAGCGAAGAGTGTTTGCCGGCGGCATTTCGGATACGGAAGGGCATCTTCTTACAGGCGTCCTTTCTCGTCGAGATAAGAGTCTTTGAAGCCGAGCAGATAGAGCACCCCGTCGAGTCCCATGGTGCGGATGCTTTGTCCGGCGTTGGCCGCGACGCGCGGTTTGGCATGAAAGGCGATGCCCAAACCGGCGGCGGCGAGCATGGGCAGATCGTTGGCACCGTCGCCCACGGCAATGGTTTGTGCAAGATCCACCTTTTCCACTTGTGCGATGAGTTTGAGCAATTCGGCTTTGCGCCGGCCGTCTACGATTTCTCCCAAATATCGACCGGTCAGACGGCCGTCGGCGTCTATTTCGAGTTCGTTGGCATAAACGTAGTCGATGCCGAACTTTTTGGCCAAATGATGGCCGAAGAAGGTGAAGCCGCCACTGAGTATGGCAATTTTGTAGCCATAGCGTTTGAGCACATACATAAGTCGCTCCACGCCCTCTGTGACAGGGAGTTTTTCGGCAATTTCCCGCATGACTCCCGCGTCCAACCCTTTGAGCAGTGCCACGCGTTGCGTGAAGCTCTCCTTGAAGTCGATTTCGCCCTGCATCGCCCTTTCGGTGATGGCTTTCACCTCTGCGCCGACGCCGGCATATTCCGCCAATTCGTCGATGCACTCGGCTTGAATGAGGGTGGAGTCCATGTCGAAACAGATGAGGCGGCGCATGCGGCGATACATGTCGTCGAATTGAAGGGAGCAGTCCATTTCGAGTTCCGAACTCAAACGCAGTAGTTTGGCTTGCAAGCCTTCGCGAGATTTGGGCGTGCCGCGGAGCGAAAACTCGACGCATGCCCTGACTTGGTCGGAACATTGTATGCGCGGCACTCGTCCCGTGAGGCGGTGTATGCCGTCGATGTTCATCTCTTCTTCGGCCACCAAGCGGCTGACGGCTGCGATTTGTCTGGCTGTGAGGTGGCGCGCCAAAACGGTGAGAATAAAGCGGTTTTTGCCCTGTGCATTTACCCATTCGTCGTATTCTTCGGCTTCGATCGGCGAAAAACCGACGTGTACGCCCAATTCGGAGGCTTTGAACAACACTTCTTTCATGACGCGTCCGCCTGCTTCTTCGTCGGTTCGGATCAGAATGCCCAAGGACAGCGTGGAATGGATGTCGGCTTGTCCGATGTCGAGAATGTCGACGTCGTATTTGGCCATGATGGCCATGAAACTTGCTGTCAGACCGGGACGATCTTCTCCCGTGATGCGAATGAGAATGAGTTCTTGCTGCATGGAAAAACGAGTTGTGGAAAAGGGAAAAACAAACCGCTTTCGGGCTTGTCGGGCAAGGCTCGTCCGACCGGATACCCTAAAATATGGCGCGGCAATCGGGCGGTATGCCTTTCTTTTTGAACATTTGAAGATGAAGACAAAAAGAAAAACCGAAGAGCGCGAATATAGAAAGATTTGCACAAACGGCCAAACTTTCGAGAACTATTTGCCGTTTTTTTCGTGTGTGGTTGCAGTGAGGGGTGAGGCGGTGCGCGGGATGACGACAAGATCGGAGGGCACGTTTCGCTACGCATTTGTCAAAATAAACCGTGCAACGCTCTTCCAAAACCATACCCTTTCGAGGGCTTCTTTTCTCATCAAACGCTCCGCCCTCCTGCTGTCATGGCAACTGCCGTGGCGTTTTCGATGAAACCGCCCGTTTTCGACGTTTTCTCTCCCTGTTTTTTTGTTTTTGCCGTTTTGCCTTCGCTAAAATGATTATCTCTTTGAAGATGAGAGTGTTTCTTGCGAAGGCAAGTGAAGGCAAACGCTCTGTCGATTTTGCGAGTGCTTGAAAATCAACGTAATACGGTGAAGGCAAAACGAGGGGTTTGCCTTCACCTCCTTTCACCATTGCGGTGCGAAGAACGGCCATTTGCGAGCCGGTGAAGGCAAAAAATCGCGTCAATCTGTTGGATTTCAGTGCGTTGTGAACGTTGTTTTTAATTTGCCTTCACTTGCCTTCGCTAAAAACGGGTTGATAATCATGCGTTTATCTCGTTTTGCGAAGGCAGTGAAAGCAAAATGTAATGACAAGGAGCGCGCGCGTGCGCGCGAGAGCGGTCGATTTTCCGAATTGTCAGGAGGCGGAATTTTCTACCTCTGAGTTAGAAATTTTTACTTCAAGGGTAGAGATTTCCGGCTCTGAGGCAGTTGTATCCGTCTGCCTCGTTCGGTGAAGGGGACGTTCGCCGTCGAATGTGTTTTTTATCTCTGCGCCAATTCCGGTTTTGCGAAATGTCACTTGCCGGCAAATGTGGGCATGGGCTGCCGTTCGCGTCCGATGACAAGAGAAATCCGACACGTTCATCGGCAATGAAGCGTGTCGGATTTCTTTGTGAAGTCTGTGCGGGCGTCGTGTGGCCGCCTGCTTATTTGAGTATCTCCAATTTGCGGAACACGCCGACGAGTGCCGCTACGGCGCGGTCGACTTGTTCGTGTGTGTGGTTGGCCATGAGGGCAATGCGCACGAGGGTGTCTGTCGGGTGGCAGGCAGGGGGCACAACGGGGTTGATAAACACGCCGGCTTCAAAAGCCATGGCTGTTGCGGCAAATGTTTTCTCCAAGTCGCGCACATAGAGGGGAATGATCGGGCTTTCGGTGTCGCCGATTTCAAAACCCTCTTCCTTGAAGCGTTTGAGGGCATAGTTCGTCACTTCCCACAGGGCTTCGATGCGTTCGGGCTCGCGTTGAATGATGCGCAGGGCTTCAAGGGCAGAGGCCGTTGAGGCCGGCGAATTGGAAGCCGAGAAGATGTAGGTGCGTGCCGTGTGGCGGAGGTAGTCGATGATGGTGCGGTCGGCGGCAATGAAGCCTCCGATGGCAGCCAAGCTCTTGGAGAAGGTGCCCATGATGAGATCCACCTCGTCGGTCAAGCCGAAATGATCGCAGACTCCGCGACCTTGTCGTCCGAACACGCCGATGCCGTGTGCCTCATCGACCATGACGGTGGCGCCGTATTTGTGTTTCAGTTCGATAATGGCAGGCAGGTTGCACAAATCTCCTTCCATCGAAAAAACACCGTCTACAACGATGAGTTTGAGGGCTTCGGGGTTGCACTTTTGGAGCTTGGCCTCCAAGTCTGCCATGTCGTTGTGTTTGTAGCGAAGTTGTTTGGCCATCGACAAGCGGCGTCCGTCCACGATCGAGGCGTGGTCGCGGTCGTCGCAGATCACATAGTCGTGAGGGCCGAGCAGGGCGGGAATGACACCGCTGTTCACGGTGAAGCCCGTGGAGAAACAGAGGGATTCTTCTTTGCCCACGAATTCTGCCAATTCTTTTTCCAACTGCACGTGCAGGTCAAGCGTGCCGTTGAGGAAACGGCTTCCGGCGCAGCCCGATCCGTAGCGGCGCATGGCTTCAACTCCGGCCTCGATGACACGATCGTCGCCGGTCAGTCCGGTGTAAGCATTGGAGCCCAACATGATCACATGGTGGCCGTCCATTTCTACTTCTGTGCCTTGCTTGCCTTCGATTTCTCGGAAGTAGGGGTAAAGGCCTTTTGCTCTGACCTCGTTGGGGAGGGTGTACTTTGATAAGCGTTCGCGAAGAATATCCATGATGAGTGTAAACAAACAGCCAAGGTGCAAAGAAACGGCGGAGCGCCATTCCCGAAAAATGATTTTCGTGCCCTGCTGTTGAGTGATATTGATGTATTCAGCGGACAAAGTTACACAATTCCCCAAAGAAGTGTGCATTTAATCAATATTTTTTTGCAGTCGCTCGGATTTTGTATTCTCGTTTTGCTGTGTCAATATAAACTTTCTGCTAAATTTGCAATGTTTTCGGCCGTCTGAGAGAATTTCCGCGAGAAGTCTGCGATCGGGAGACCGAAGCCTATCACTTGAAAATGCAGCCGAACGTGCAGTGCCGGAAGCGATGCTGCGGCCGATTCGAGCTTTGAAACAACAACGCTATGCCTCATCATATTGTTTTTATTATCAATCCCATTTCGGGCACCGGACGCAAAGATGTCGTGGAAGAAGCCATCAGGCGACATATCGACGGCGATCGCTACGCGTGTGAAATACGCTACACGGAGCGAGCCGGACATGCCGCCGAAATTGCCCGTGAAGCGGCAGAAGCCGGTGCACACATCGTTGTGGCCGTAGGGGGCGACGGCACGGTCAATGAAGTGGCACGCTCGTTGGTACACACGACCACGGCTTTGGGCATCGTGCCCTGCGGCAGCGGCAATGGTTTGGCGCGTCATCTTCGTCTTCCTCTCGATGCCGAGGCGGCGGTGAAGGTGATCAATCAGGGCGTGGTGCATCGGTTGGACTACGGCCGCATCAACGGACAGCCTTTTTTCTGTACCTGCGGCGTCGGATTTGATGCCTTTATCAGTATGAAATTTGCCGAAGCGGGAAAGCGGGGATTGGTCACCTATGTTGAGAAAACCTTGAAAGACGGACTGCGCTACAAACCGCAAACCTATCGCATCACCGTCGATGGCAACGAGGGAACGGCCGAGAGCTACGACGCTTTCCTCATTGCCTGTGCGAATGCCTCTCAATATGGCAACAATGCTTTTATTGCCCCCAATGCTTCGATGAAAGACGGTTTGCTCGATGTTATTATTCTCGAACCTTTCGGCGTGCTCGACACACCGGCCATCGTGATGCAGCTGTTCGGCAAAACTCTGCCGCAGAACTCTCACGTGAAGACCTTGCGAACCCGACATTTGAAGATAGAGCGTCAGAAGGCCGGTGTAGCTCATTGTGACGGCGATCCGTTTCACACCTCCGAAACGATAGAGGTCGAACTCATCCCCCGAAGTTTCAATGTGGTGGTCAATAAAACGGCCGATCTTGCCACTCGTCAAACGGAAGAGGAGGTCGACTTTTTGCAACAGATATTGGCACCGTTTCAATCTTGGGAACCGCTGTCCGACTTGAAACGTACGAGCGAAGAATTGCGCCGAAAAACAAGTCGGGAACTGCGGCGACTCAATGCCACAATATTGGAAAAACTGAGAAAACTCTGATCCTCGATTCGCCGGCAACTGCCGCCCGACGTGCGTCTTCCGAGTTTTGTAAACCCTTTTGACAGCCGAATAGCATGCCTCGTTTCTCCTCCTTCTCTTCTTTCTTGTCCGCTTTCTTGCTGTTGCTCGTCTTCGGTCGGCCGATGGCAAAGGCGCAAACCGTTTCGGAAGAAAACGGGCGGAATGTGCGGCTCATGCTGGAAACGCAGACCACTGTCGGCGGAGGGATGCATACGCCGCTTTGGCTGAATGCCAACCGGTATGGCTTGGGAGGCCTCGCGCCCGACAACGGCTATTTGCGGTTGCAGATGTTGCGCCCGACCGTTTCCGACTCCGTGCGGCGTTTTCGCCACGGCGTGGGGTTTGATGTGGCTTTGGTACATGGCGGTGTCGAACGTTTGCAAATTCAGCAACTCTACTGGGAAACCGTCCGCGGCTTGTCGGTGTTTACGATCGGACAGAAGCAACGAGAAACGGAGTTGAATCATCCCGAACTTTCCACAGGGGCTTTTGTGCTCGGAATGAATGCCCGCCCCGTACCCATGGCGAAATGGGCGTTGCGCGATTGGTGGAATATTTCCGGTTCGAAAGATTGGGTCGCCCTGAAATTGCATCTTGCCTATGGCATGCAGACCGACGGAAAATGGCAACGCGATTATCTGTCGGGGACGTCGCAACACTATCCCATGTGGGCGTTGTATCATGAAAAATCGGGCTATCTTCGTTTGGGAAATCCTCTTCGGCATGCGCTCTGTTTTGTGGGCGGCTTGGAAATGGCCACTCAATTCGGGGGGACGATCTACAACGGCGGAGGGTTTGACGGCATCGTACCGACGCCGATCAAAGGTGGGAAAGGCTTGAAAAACTTTTTCTATGCGCTCGTCGGAAAAGGGGGGAGCGATGCCACCGACGGAGCGGGCTACGGCAACTCGGCCGGCAACACGCTGGGGGCTTGGCGTGCCGCTTTGGACTACCGCAACCGCCGACAGGGCTGGCACACCCGTTTGTACTACGATCACTTCTTTGAAGACGAGAGTGCCGCATTCGATGAATACGGTTGGTTGGACGGTTTGTGGGGAGTGGAAATCGGGTTGCCGCCCAATCCCTATGTCACCGATCTCGTGGTCGAACATGTACGCACCGACTATCAGAGCGGGCCGATATACCATGACCACACAGGGCAGGTGCCCGATCAAGTGAGCGGTGTAGACAATTACTATAACCACAACCTCTATCAAGGCTGGCAAAACTACGGCATGGCAATGGGCAATGCCCTTTTTGCCTCGCCGCTTTATAATGCCGATAGATCTTTGGCGTTTACGGCCAATCGTTTTCATGCCACTCATTTCGGAATGTCGGGAGATCCGTATTCTGGCTTGCACTACCGACTGCTCTATTCCTACTTGAAATCATGGGGCACTTATGCCGTGCCGTTTGCGGAAGTCGAGCGTCAGCATTCTTTCTTGTTTGAAACCTCTTATCGCATCCCCTCCTCGCCCGGTCGACAACCCTCCCGGCGTTCGCCTCTGCTTTCTCCCTCGGAGGGCTGGCGTGTCAAACTGGGAATAGCTTTCGACACCGGCAACAGGCTCGGCCGGCATCTGGGCGTTCAGCTCTCTGTGAGCAAAAGCGGTTGGCTGTTGCCGACCAAGTCGCGTGGGGCAAAACAACGTGCGGTTTCCGCCGTGACTGTCGGAGAGCCTCATCGAACACCCCTTGTTTTTTAATGAAAGTAAGCTATGAAAAAGATCTTAGGCCTGTTTCTTCTGCTGCTGTCGGCGGTGTTGTCGGGAGGATGCGACAAGGTGCCTCGAAACGGATGGCTGGACGGACAATGGCAATTGGTCGAGATGGATGAAACAGATGTGAAAGCGCAAAGAATTTATTGGCGTTTTCAGCTTGACCTGCTGCAATTCTATTCTCCCGTCGTCCGCCTTTCCACCGACATCAAACACAATGCCGTGATGAGCCGTTTCGAGCATCGTGGCCGACAACTGACGCTCCCCCATGCCTATCTGATCATTCGCAGCGAAGGGCGCGACAGCCTCATCACGCCTCAAATGAACATCGACCTTTCTGCTTTCGGAGTCGATCGCCTGCCCCTCACCTATCGTGTCGTTTCGGCCGAATCTCAAAGCATGGTGTTGGAAACGGATCGGCATCGCCTTGTTTTTAGAAAATTCTGAGAAAACCTCTTTTGAAATTACCGACCACTGTTCATTATTCCGACCATGACCGATCCTAATAATTATACCGACCATCATTCCATGAGCATCATCCCACTCATCGCCCGACGTCTTTCTCTCCGAGAAACCCAAGTGGCCAATACGGTGAAACTCCTCAACGAAGGAGCCACCATTCCCTTTATTTCCCGCTATCGAAAAGAAGCCACCGGCGGACTCGACGAAGTGCAAATATCTGCCGTGGCCGATGAAAACACGCGCCTCGAAGAACTGCAACATCGCAAGCAATATGTGATCGAAACCATTGAGACACAAGGGAAACTCACTCCCGAATTGCGCGCTCGTATCGAAGCCTCTTGGGAGGCCACCGAAGTCGAAGATATTTATCTTCCGTTCAAGCCCAAACGTCGCACCCGTGCCCAAGTGGCGCGAGAAAAAGGGCTTGAACCCTTGGCGCAAACCCTTCTTCTCAACCCGATGCAAAATCCGCACCAAGCGGCCGAAAAATATGTTTCCGACCTCGTGTCAAACGAAGAAGAAGCCTTGCAGGGAGCTCGCGACATCATCGCAGAGCAAATCAGCGAAGACGAGCACACCCGCAACACGCTTCGCAGCATCTTTTCCCGTGATGCCGTCATCACTTCCAAAGTGGTGAAATCCAAACAAGAGGAAGCGGCCAAATATCGGGATTATTTCGATTGGAGCGAACCGCTCAAACGCTGTTCTTCCCATCGGCTGTTGGCCATGCGGCGCGGTGAGGCCGAGGGTTTGCTGCGGGTCGGCATTTCCCCTTCCGACGAGGAAAAGGCGGCCGAGCGCGTGGCACGTCCTTATGTGAAGCGCGGAACGGCAACTGCCGAACAGCTCGAAATGGCGGCACTCGATGCTTACAAGCGTTTGCTCAAACCAAGCATAGAAACCGAATTTGCCAATCAAGCCAAAGAGCGCGCCGACGAAGAGGCCATACGTGTCTTTGCCGCCAACCTCAAACAGTTGTTGCTAGCCGCTCCGCTCGGACAAAAGCGCATCATGGGCATCGACCCCGGTTTGCGCACCGGTTGCAAAGTGGTTTGCTTGGATGCACAAGGCAATTTGCTGCACAACGAAACGATCTATCCGCACGCCCCCAAAAACGAATACAGCCGCTCCGAAATGACCTTGCGCCATTTGGCAGACAAGTTCAAGGTGGAAGCCGTGGCGGTGGGAAACGGCACGGCCGGTCGAGAAACCGAAGAATTGGTGCGCGGTCTCGGTCTCGAAGGGGTCGATGTCTTTTCCGTGAGCGAAGACGGAGCTTCGGTTTATTCAGCCTCCAAAATTGCACGCGACGAGTTTCCCGACCACGATGTCACCGTTCGCGGAGCAGTTTCTATCGGCCGCCGTTTGGCCGATCCGCTGGCCGAACTGGTTAAAATTGATCCGAAGTCCATAGGAGTCGGACAATATCAGCACGACGTTGATCAAGGGGCACTCAAAAAAACACTCGACCAAGTGGTTGAAAGTTGTGTAAACTCCGTCGGTGTCAATCTCAATACCGCCTCTCAACACTTGCTGATCTACGTCAGCGGACTTGGCACGGCTCTGGCCAAAAATATCGTAGATTACCGTGCCGAACACGGTTCTTTCCCCTCACGACAAGCTTTGCTGAAAGTGCCGCGTCTCGGAGCGAAAGCCTTTGAGCAGTGTGCCGGATTTTTGCGCATTGCCAACGGTAAAAATCCGCTCGACAACACCGCCGTCCATCCCGAACGCTACGCGCTTGTCAAGCAGATGGCCGAAGATGCCGGCCTTGACATTCCCGCACTCATCGCCTCGCCCGAAGCACGCGCCGGCATAGACTTGAAACGCTATTGCTCGCCCGAAGTGGGGCTTCCCACGCTCAACGACATCATGGCCGAACTCGACAAACCCGGTCGCGACCCGCGCGGAACGGCAGAAGTTTTTCGTTTCGACGAAAACATTCGCACCATCGACGATCTCGAAATCGGCATGGTCCTTTCCGGCATTGTCACCAACGTCACCAACTTCGGAGCTTTTGTGGATCTCGGTATCAAAACGAAAGGCTTGGTACACGTTTCGCAGCTGTCTGATCGCTACGTCAAAGATCCTGCCACGGTGGTCTGTCTTCACCAACAGGTCAATGTGCGCGTTTTGGAGGTGGACTACGAGCGCGGACGCATTTCGCTCTCCATGAAGTCTGTGAAACAACCCTAAACACATCTCATTGCCATGACCGACGAATTTTATATGCGTCAAGCACTTCAAGAAGCAGAGAATGCCGCCCGTCGCGACGAAGTGCCGGTGGGCGTTGTGGTGGTGTGTCGTGACCGCATCATCGCCCGCGGACACAACCTCACCGAAACGCTGTGCGACGTGACGGCTCATGCCGAAATGCAGGCCATCACAGCGGCAGCCGACGCCTTGGGAGGGAAATATCTCAACGAATGCACGCTTTATGTGACGGTCGAACCTTGTGTCATGTGTGCCGGAGCAATAGGTTGGGCGCAAGTGGGGCGATTGGTCTATGGGGCGGCCGACCCCAAACGAGGATATGCGGTTTATGCTCCCGATGCGCTCCACCCCAAGACCGAAGTCGTGTCGGGAGTTCTCGAAGAAGAATGCAGTTGCCTGATGCGTGATTTTTTCAAAAAGAAACGTTGATCCTCGCCGTTTATCTCTTGATTTTCTTTCATGTCTTTTCATAACGAACTCGGACGCATGGGCGAAGAGGCCGCGGCCTTTTACCTTATGGAGCGCGACTATCACATCTTGGAGCGCAACTGGCGGCTTCATCCGCTCGAAATAGATCTCATCGCCGAAGACTTTGGCGAGATCGTGTTTGTGGAAGTGAAAACACGTCGCGACGATCGTTTGGCCGATCCCGAAGCAGCCGTGGATCGTCATAAACAGGAGCGCATTTCGCAAGCGGCATTGGCCTACCTTCATCGCAAACGCTTGACGCAATCCCCCTTTCGTTTTGACATCATCACCCTCGTCGGCACGTCTTCTCCTTTTACGATAGAACATTTCAAAAACGCCTTTCCCCTTCGTCGTCCTCACGGGCATTTCACACATGGTCTCGAACACCTTTTCCGCTAATCTTCCCCCTCATTGGCATCACATGCATTGCCCTGTTGTCGTTTCCACAATGGAGATGTTGAAAGGCATTCTGCCCGCGGAAGGAGAAGTGTTTTTGGTCACGGCCGACGAGCAAACCGCAGGGCGCGGTCAGCGCGGCACGTCGTGGGAAAGCGAAACGGGCAAAAATCTCACGTTCAGTTTTTTGTTTCGTCCTTTTCGCGTGAAAGCCTCCGAGCTGTTTTTCCTTTCCGAAATCGTTTGTCTGGCAGTTGCCGCCACGCTCGACGCCCATGTTGAAGGCATTTCGGTGAAATGGCCGAACGATGTTTATCGCCACGACCGAAAAATCTGTGGCATGTTGCTCGAACACACCCTGTCGGGAAGCGACATTTCCACCACACTGGTCGGCATCGGTATCAATGTCAATCAACCGAGTTTTCGCAGCGATGCCCCCAACCCCGTTTCGATACGGCAGATCACGGGGCACGACACCGATCTCTCCGCGTTGCTCTCCGATTTCGTTGGCCATTTTGAAAACCTTTATGCCTTGTGGTGTAAAGGTGGGCGCGCAGACATCGCCCAAACCTATTGGCAACGGCTCTATCGTCGGCAGGGTTTCCATGACTATGAGGATGTGCGCACGCAAGAGCGTTTCCAAGCCGAAATCGCGGCCGTTGCTCCCAATGGAAGGCTCACGTTGCGGCTTCCGCAGGGGGAAGAACGTACTTTTGCTTTCAAAGAAGTGTGTTTTCTCTGAACGCAATGCACCCGTCGGCGGCAACGTGTTGGCAACAAACCCTCTGTTTGAAACTGAAACCATATCTCCTTTTCTATAAAGCATGATCCTCCGCATAGCCGTTCCCTCCATTATCTCGAACATCACCGTGCCTTTGCTCGGCCTTGTCGATACCGCCATCACCGGACATCTGGGAGCGGCCGCATTCTTGGCCGCCATAGCCGTCGGTACGACGTTGTTTTCCACCACCTATTGGCTCTTCAATTTTCTGCGTATGGGCACAGGCGGCCTCACCGCCCAAGCCCTTGGTGCGGAGCAGGGAGAGGAGTGTGTGGCACTTTTGTGGCGTTCGCTTGTGTTGGCTGGCAGCCTCGCCGTGTTGATATTGTTGTTTCAGTATGCCATTTTGCATGTCGGTCTCTCTTTCATGTCCGCCACCGACGAAGTGCAAATGCTCGTTCGCTCCTATTATCGCATTCTCGTTTGGGGCGCACCGCCCACACTCGCGCTCTTTGCGCTGAACGGTTGGTTGTTGGGCATGCAAGACGCACGTGCGCCGATGTGGACGGCCATTGTGCAAAACGTGGTCAATATCTTTGTCAGTCTTATTTTGGTTGTCGGCTTGGGGTGGAAAATGGAAGGCGTAGCTCTCGGCACGCTCATAGCCCAATGGGTGGGAGCCGTTTTGGCTTTTGGTTTTGCATGGCGCATTGTGTGCCGTCGGCAGCTGTCGGCCACCGGTTCGTCCGTATTCGGACATGCCGCTCGTTGGCGGGAACTTTTTGTGGTCAATCGCGACATTTTCTTTCGCACGCTTTGTTTGGTGGCCGTCATGTTTGCTTTCACCTCTTTCGGGGCGCGACAAGGCGAAACCCTCCTTGCCGTCAATGCACTGCTGATGCAGTTTTTCCTGATCGTGAGCTACGTGATGGACGGCTTCGCCTATGCCGGCGAGGCCATTGGCGGCCGTTTGTGCGGTGCGGCCGATCGCAGCGGTTTTTGGCAGCTCACCCGCCGCCTTTTCGGCTGGGGCATTGGCTTTGCTCTGTTTTTCACGCTTTGTTTTGCTCTCGGCGGACGCGCCTTTTTGCATTTGCTCACCGACAATGACACCGTGCGTGTTGCCGCCGTGGAATATCTGCCCTATGTCGTCGCCATGCCTTTGGTGGGCTTTTCGGCATTTCTCTTGGACGGCCTTTTTGTCGGCACGACCTCCACGCGTGCCATGCTCATGGGAGTGGGTGCGGCTTCCGTTGTCTTTTTCGGAGTCCATGCTCTGTTTTCTCCGGGCAGCGGCAATCATGCCCTTTGGACGGCCTTTTTGTGTTATCTCGGCGTGCGCGGTGTGATACAAGGCTTTTGGCTGCCCAAGATAGTGCGACAAAAGTTTGTCGTTTCATAAAGTAAAACGTATTTTTGCAATCCATAGTTCAAAACCTTATTTATGAAATTCAAAAGAATACTCCTCAAACTCAGCGGCGAGAGCCTTATGGGCGAACAAGGGCACGGCATCGACACGAAACGTTTGAACGAATATGCCTCTCAAATTCGCGAGGCGCAAGCCATGGGCATACAAATCGGCATCGTCATTGGCGGCGGCAACATTTTTCGCGGATTGAGCGGTGCGGGCAAGGGCTTCGATCGCGTAAAGGGCGACCAAATGGGCATGTGTGCCACGGTCATCAACAGTCTTGCCCTTTCCTCGGCACTCGATGCTGCCGGAGTGAAAAATCGAGTGCTCACCGCCATTCGCATGGAACCGATCGGTGAGTTCTATTCCAAGTGGAAAGCTATTGAATCCCTCGAACGCGGCGAAGTGGTCATCATGAGTGGCGGAACGGGAAATCCGTATTTCACCACCGACACCGGTTCTTCGCTTCGCGGCATTGAAATCGAAGCCGATGTGATGCTCAAAGGAACCCGTGTGGACGGAGTTTACACGGCCGATCCCGAGAAAGACCCCACTGCCGTGAAGTTTTCCGACATTTCCTATGATGAGGTGCTCGCTCGCGGACTTCGCGTGATGGACATCACCGCCACCGCCATGTGTAAGGAAAACAATTTGCCTATCTATGTCTTCAACATGGATGTCGTGGGCAACCTGCGCCGTGTGCTTTCGGGTGAAGACATTGGCACCTATGTGCATGCCTAATGACGGTTTCGCAAAAGCACACCGATTGATAAAAATGAAAGGAAAGACGGCGAGGCTCTTATCGAAAGATAGCAGCCGGAAAAGAAAACAACGTATTGCCGTCCGGTAAACTTCAATACTGCATAAAGATTTTTGAGGCCGCATCAAAACCCGTGAGTTCGGATGCGGCCTCAATGTTTATTTCTTGAAATCGTCGAAAAACCTACACTGCGCCTTGCATGTTTTTGAATTTCAAAAAGATATAAGTGTAGGCAGGCACTTTGCCTATATACATGGGAAACGATTAAGTCTATGATGCACAGGCAAAAAGGAATGTAGACGTTTTTTCCGAAAACCTACACTGCCTACACGGTTGGGATTTCGGGCATCTGCACGCTTTTTCGATGTGGTGTGTAGATTGTAACAACGAATGTAGTTTTTTTTTGTGTTGTCTACATTTGCAACGAATTGTATTTCTGTGGTTTAACCCATGCAGTGTAGACAATGTAGATAAAAAGAAGAAAAACTCCTTGTAGAGGCTGAAAGTTGCTTTTTTTACGAAGAACGGCCTCACTTTTTCATCGTTTTTTTCGGATATACTTTGATGGGTCGAAACGCATCTTACCTAAGGGGGAGTGCGAACGGAGTAACGAGTAGAAAAAACTATCGCAGACCTAAATTTCACAAGTTCCCATGTTTTTCTCTTTTCGGTGGTTGGGGGAATGTCCGAAAAAGAGTGTAGCCCCAAGATCATGCTCCAAGGTCATGCCCGACGGAAAGCGCGGAGGTGTGATCTCGTCATTCGGTCGAAAGAAACGTTTATCTTCGTCCGCCGACGATTTGCACACCGTTTTGTTGGCGGACGCTGCCGCCTTGCGAGGTGTTGGAATTTTGGTTGTCGGTGCGCGAGCCTCTTGCCGGAGAGTTGGAAGAGCGGTGTTGTGTCGGATCTGAGGAGTTTTGCGTGTTGCGGTTTTCGGAGCGATTGCCGAAACTTCCGCCTCGGGTTTCTCCGCCTCCGTTGCGTCCTCCTTGCATCGTCCCGCCGATGCGTGAGGATGAGCCGAAATCGTTGCGACGACCGGTGTTGCGTTGGTCGTTGGGATAGGCCTGTTCGCCATAGCGAGGTGTGATTTGTCTGCTGTGGGAGTGACGGCGGCCGTCGTTTTGGAAGGAGTCGTTGCCTCTGCGTCCGGAATAGACGGGAGATGAGGAGTTGCGATAGGTGTCGTATTCGTGCCCGTTGCGATAGTCGTAGCCGCCTCGGAAATCGGGCGAGTAGGCGTCGCGCATGCCGCCTCTGCGACCGCTGAATACCATGCCGCGATAGGGCGACGGGGTGTCGTAGTGGCGATATTCCCACCTCGAACCGCGATAGCGGGCATAGACCAAGGGGCGATCGTAGTAGAAATAGTCGGGACGGTGGTAGTAGTCGTAGATGACGAACACAAAGGAGTTGCGATGCCACGAGAGGGGACGGAAGAAATAGTTGATCGAGCGGAACAGATCGTATTGCCAATCGAAGAGAATGTAGCGCAGATCCGTGTCGCGGTAGTCCCAATAGCTTCCGTAGAGGTCGTAGCGGTGGTCTATGGAGAGGAAGTAGTCGAGGTTTACTTCGTAGACGCGCTCATATTGTTCGGCCGTGAGATTGAGCTCATAGGCCATCTTGTCGGTCAGGAAATAGGCATATTGGCGAGCCTTTCGATAGCCCATGGCGTTGGCAACCATTGCACTTGCAAGGAGGATGACGAAAGAGAGTAGCAGTCGTTTCATGGTCGTCGTTTTTAGATGTTATCAATCATGAGGGTATGCCGCAAATGTCGGAAAGAATTTCAAAACTGCAAGGGAAAACAGAAAAACAATGGCATTGTTTTAGGTTTTATTTTCACTTGACGCGTCTTTGTTTGTCGTTTCTTGCATTTCACGTGAGTTCGAAGAATCCCGATGGCACTCTCCGTTTCAGCACATGAAGGCGGGGCTGCGGTGCGAAAGCGAGTTGGGCGAGAGCGGTTTGTATGGTTTTTCGTGCCAATTCGGGGTGATTGTTTTCTTCGCTCAGATGACAGAGCCAAATGTTTCGGGTGGCAGGTGTGAGATGTCGGAGGAGGGCTTCGGCCGTTAGTCGGTTGTCCATGTGTCCGCGTCCGCCCGATATGCGTTTTTGAAGATAAAGGGGATAGGGGCCGTTGGCCAACATTTGGCTGTCGTAGTTGGCTTCGATGACGAGATGTCGGGCTTGCCGCACGAAAGGGGCCATCTCGTCGGTGAACTGTCCGGCATCGGTGATGAGGCAAAAGGTGGGAGAAGGGTCGCCGTCAGTGGCCGAAAAGAGGCTTTCGCTTGTTTCGGGACGAATCAAACTGATGAAATAGCCGTTGTTTTCGCTGGCATCGTGAGGCACTCGGAAAGGCGTGATGCGGAAATTACCCACTTCAAAAGGCGTGCCGGGCGTGGTGTGGCGTTGGTGGGCGGGCATCACCTTTTTGGTCATGAAGCGGTTGCGCTGCATGCCTTCGTGTACGGGCGAAGAGGTGTAGACGGGAATGTGAAATTCTGTCGAAACGGCACCCACGGCTTTGACGTGGTCGGTGTGGTCGTGGGTGACGATGATGGCGCCGATCGTAGGGATAGTCAGCCCATAGTCGCGCAGGTGCTTTTTGAAAGCTCTGATGCCGATGCCGAGATCGATGAGAATGGCCGTTCCGAGAGATTCAAGATAGTAGCAGTTGCCGGAGCTTCCGCTTCCGAAGCATATAAATTTCATGTGTGAAGGTGCAGAGTGAGAGGTGTGAAAAGAGAGGAGAGGGGGCACGATTTCGGGTCAAAAGGGCAGACCGACGGCGAAGTGCAAAGCAAAGTCGCGATTGAAATCGGGAGAGAAAAGAGGGTAGTGGAGTTTTCCCGAATAGGCCGGATTTATGGCTTTCATACCTCCGTCGAAGCGCAAGATGAAATAATTCAGATTGAGGCGCAACCCCAATCCGTAGGCCACGGCAATTTGCCGGTGCAGAGTGGCGAGTTGCAGCCGTCCGCCCGATTGATGAGCATAGTTGCGGGTGTTCCAAATGTTGCCCGCATCGACAAAGGCCGCTCCTTCGAACTTCCAAAAGAGGAAACCCCGATATTCGACGGAGAGGTCGAGTTTGAGATTGCCGGTTTGGTTGATGAAGTCGATCTTGCCGTCTTTTCCCACATAGGAGCCGGGGCCGAGTGTGCGAACGCTCCAACCACGCACGGAATTGGCACCTCCGGCGAAATACCGCTTTTCATAAGGGATGATGTCGGAGTTGCCATAGGGCACGGCGATGCCGAAAGCGGCATGGAGCGCAAGCGAGGAGTGCTCGTTGAAGCGAAAACTCTTGGAGTAGTCGAAATCAAATTTGAGATATTGGGAGTAGGGTATGTTGAAAATGGCATAAGCACCGTGGTTGTTGCGCCGCATGCGCGAGAGGTGGGACAGGCCGTAGAGTAGGTTGCCTGCGCTCTCGAAGTTGAAACGGATCTGATAGCCGTTGGTTTGATAGAGATTGTTGGTTTTTCGTTCGCGCAGGGAGTTGTAGGTC
Source organism: Alloprevotella sp. OH1205_COT-284 (assembly GCF_003859795.1). GTDB lineage: Bacteria > Bacteroidota > Bacteroidia > Bacteroidales > Bacteroidaceae > Alloprevotella. Next base: position 54,919 of record NZ_RQYI01000003.1, read on the forward strand.
AGCCCGTAGGACGACTTCATGATGAAGATGTTTTCGTAGGAAGAGCGCAACACGGCGTAGCGCGGGTCGTCGCCGTTGAGATATTCGTTGCGAAACGTTTCGGAAATCCAAGGCATGAAGACGTAGTTGAGCGAAACGATGTCTAAACGATGTCGCAGATTTGGGCGCGTGTGCCGGTTCCAGTGAATGCTCCATGCCGCCGTGAGCAACCGTCGATGAAATTCGGGGCGATTTTGGGAGTTGTAGAGCAACGAGAGGTCGGAAGCCCCTTTGTAGCGTCGCAGTTGCTCTTCGCCGATCGGGAAGGGGAGAGTGGGGTAGCGCAGTGTGGCTTCTGCGCCATATTCGATGTAGTCTTGGTGGGTGTAGCCTTCCAGTCGGCGAATGGCCTCGTAGGCACCGCGGAGTTTAAGCGTGAGCTGTTCTGCGCTGTGGAGCAGATTGCGATGTGTGTAGGTGAAAGTGGCCGCACCGCCCAAATCGCCGGCGGTGTTGGTGCCTTCGATGTCGAAGCTCACGCCGTGGGGCTTGTTGAGTTTCACGAAAACGTGGGCGTCGAGTGTGGAGTCGGCGGGAAGAGGCTGAGGATAGTGAATGGTGGAAAACCCGATAGCTCCCAAGCCGCTGAGATTTTGATAAGAGTATTGTGTGGCGACGTCGCGATAGAGGCTGTCGGCCTGAATGAAAAGATTGCGAAAGTAGATGCGGCGATTGATGCGTTGCCGACCGTCGGTGACGAAATGGATGTTGCGATAGAAGGTGGTGTCGCGATGGGCACTTTCGCCGTGGTTCTCGTGAAGAAAGATCTTTCCGATGCGATAGGCTCGGTAGGGCGGAAGAGAGTCGCTGCGCTGCGGCCTGCGGAAGTGGAGGGTGAGGTCGACGGCTTGGCTGTGGGCAATGGTGTCGGCCGTATAGCTGACAAATTCGTTGTTGATGTTGTAGTAGCCGTTGTTTTGAAGCCTGCGAATGATGCGTGTGCGCTCTTCTTCGAGCAATGAGAGGTCGAGCGGCATGCCTCGATAGAGGAGCGATCGTGCGGAGTCGGCCATGACGATGCGGCGGAGGGTGTCGTTGTCGAAACGCCGTTGTAATTGCTGCACGTAGGATCGCTTTCCGGGATGCATGCGATAGGTGAGGTGCAGGTGTCGGCCGCGGCGCATGGTATCGGCTTCGACGGAGGCTTGCAAATATCCTTTTCCGCGGAGGGCTGCCACGAGCGAAGAGCGCGAAAAGTGCATCAGAGTGTCGTTGAAAGCAACGGGGGCTTCGCCGATGCGGTGCATGAGGCGATTGAAAGGATGATGCGGGTTTGTGCCCGACAAACAGTAGATGCCGAGGGGCACTTTGGCCGTGCTCAGCCAACGCGTGTTGGCCTCTTGGCGGATATGGAGGCGATAGTCGGAAGGTTTGATGTCGGGGGCATCGCTTTTCAGATGCACCGATGCCAAGAGATACTTGTCGTCCGAAAGAAAGCGCACGGGAGAGCAGGACGAAAGCCCGATGACAAGGAGAAGAAGAGAATAGAGGGGGTGCAAAAACTTCACGGAGCAAGAGATTATTTAATATGCAAAGATAGATAATTTCAGAAAAATGTTTGTAGCTTTGCAGGAAATTTGTGCGTATCGTAAGCAAAGAATAGGAATGCTTAGCAAAAATAAATTGAAATATCTTCGGCAGCTGGCTCAAAAGAAGCACAGAGATGCCGAGGGCGTTTTTTTGGCAGAAGGGCCGAAGGTGGTGGAGGATTTGCTGCCTCACTTCGACTGCCGATTGCTCTGCGCGACGAAAGCATATCTTCAACGAATGCCTTCGATAAAAGCCGGAGAACTATTGGAAGTGACGCAACGCGAACTCGAACAAGCCTCGCAACTGAAAACACCGAGAGAGGTGTTGGCCGTTTTCGGACAGCCGAAACCGATGTCGGGCACAACGCTCTCCGACGTGGCACGGAAAGAATTGGTGCTGATGCTCGACGGCGTTCAGGATCCGGGAAACGTGGGGACGATAGTGCGTATTGCCGATTGGTTCGGCATTGAGCATGTGTTTTGTTCGGAGGACACGGCCGATGTCTTTGCCCCAAAAACCGTGCAAGCCACAATGGGAGCAGTGGGGCGGGTGAAGGTGACGTATGGAAACCTGCCGGAGATGCTGGATGCTCTTCCCGAAACAATCGCAATCTATGGCACCTTTCTCGATGGCGAGAACCTGTACGAACGCCCGCTTTCGTCGAACGGCGTGATCGTGATGGGCAGCGAAGGGCAGGGCATATCGGACGCAGTGTCGGAAAGGGTGAATCGCCGTCTTCTGATTCCCAATTTTCCTCCCGATCGCCCCACCGGCGATAGCCTGAACGTGGCTGTCGCCACAGCCGTGACCTGTGCGGAATTCAGACGAAGAACGAGCGGATGAGATGGGCGGAAAGATAAAGAACGCCGCGTTTTTCGCACCTTTCGATCGGTAGACGAAACGAAACTCCCGATCATGTTTTGAAGTTTTTTTTATGACAGTATTTTCACTTTTGTTTGTCGGTATGTTGAACATGCTCGCGGTGGCATCGCTCTTGGTGATGTTGCTCTCTGTGACGATTTTGTATTTCACACGTTGGAAAGCCTACGAAAAGGTGGTGCAGCTGGCCGAAGAGCAGGCTTTGCGCACCGTTTCTCTCGAAAAGAACAGGCCCGAAGCATCGGCAGCAACCTCTGGGAGGAGAGAGAAAACTCCCGCCGTTTCGGTCGTTGTGACCAGTGAGGGCGAGGGGGCTTTGATCAAACGCAATTTGGAGTCTTTGCTCAATCAGCGACTGGCCGATTTCGAGGTGGTCGTGGCCAATGCTTCGAGTGAAGAAGACGAAACGTTTATCGTGGTGAGCGAACTGCAAAAAAAATATCCGCATCTCCGACAAACCTTCGTGCCGAAAGTGCATCGCAATATAGATCAACACAAACTGGCACTCACTTTGGGCATTCGCTCGGCCAAAGCCCCTTGGGTCGTGGTGATGCTGCCCGATGATGTCCCCGAGAGCCGAGATTGGCTCTATCATCTCTCCACGCATTTCACGAACGATAAAGACGTGGTTTTCGGATATTCCAACTACGATAACAGCATCGGAAGTCCCGGCCGCCGAGCCGTTTTTCAGAATGGAAAACGCTTTTTGCAGCAGGCTCAGGCCGCCTTGGAGGGAAAGGCCGTGGGCTGTGGAGGAACGAACGTGGCTTTTCGGCGCGAGTGGTTTTTGCAAAGCGGCGGTTTTGTGGACAGTCTTGAAGTGCCCTATGGGGAGTGTGCTCTTTTGGTCGATGCCCGTGCCCAAGAAGGACGCGTCGCGGTGGAATTGCATCCCGATGCCGTGACGCGCAGAACCCTGCCCAATGCTTCCGTCTTGACGGAGCTCTACAACGTGGCCGATGATATTTTCTCGCGTTTGCAAGGGCGTGTTCGAGGCGTGTTTGTAAACGATGCCGTCGCCGGTGTCGCCATCTATGTCGCATGGCTGTCGGTTGTGCTTTTCGTGTGCGCAAGATGGTTGTTTTTCGGCACCGTGGAGTGTGCCTTCTTGACAGCTTGGGGAGTGGATCTGCCACAAGAAACGCCTCATTACGAATGGGCATATCTGGCCTTGGACCTTCCGGCCTTGTTGCTGGGTGTCGTGTTGCTGTTGGCACCGATTTGGGCGGCGAAGCGTTGGTGTACCGCTTTGAACGAACGAAACTTCGGCATCTATGTCTGGTGGTTTGAGTTGTTGCAACCTTGGCGAAACTCCCATTGATTTTTGCAAATAGGTGTTTGAGGGCGCAGCAAAGCCAAACCTTGGCAAAACACTTTTCATATTGATCGTTTTACCCCTCGAAATCGATAAAGATAACCGCAATCGTTGAGCTTTCGACTCTTTGATTGCGGTTGCTCTTTGTGGACGATCGTTGTTTTCGGGAGTGAGGAGTTTTGCCACACCCTCCTTTTGATGTGCCTGCCGTTGTACGATGATACCCACCGAAGAGGCAGAGTGATTTGGCTCCAATGCCGAAAAACTTTCTTCCAACGTAGAAAAATTTTCTTCCAATGTAGAAAAACTTTCTTCCAACGTAGAAAAATTTTCTTCCAATGTAGAAAAACTTTCTTCCCATGCAAAAAGATTTTCCTCCCATGCAGCGTTTTCACCGCTCGAAGCAGCCACCGCAAGCGGACATGCCGACAACGCATGTCGAGCATTTCGCACCATGCCGTTTCTCGCTCCGCCATGCTTCGGCATACCCCTCTCGCGTACGCGCGTGTACGCGCGCGCATTCCCTTATGTTGTATTTTTGCTTTCACTGCCTTCGCAAAATCGACCAACTTGCTGAATTTCAGGGAGAAAATTGCGAAGGCAAGTGAAGGCAAAACGAAAAATGAAATTGCAATACGTTGACAATCAGATTGATGAACTCGATTTTTGCCTTCACCTTCTCCGTTTTACCCTTTCTACCCCGATAATTGCGGAAGCAAGTGAAAGCAAACAGTGGGTTTTGCTTTCACCGGAGATGGCTGACAATCAGACTGTTATTTTTCTGTTTTTCATGTTGCCTTCACTTGCCTTCGCAAGTTTCTCCCTGAAATTCAGCAAGTTGGTCGATTTTGCGAAGGCAAAACAGCGAAAAATAAAAATATAGGGTGAAAACGGCCGTTTTCGGCCGTCTTGCCTCTGTCGGGCGCAAGTTTTTGGGCAAGACAGGAAGTGTCCGAAAAAGTCGGTAAGCACTTTCGGACATCATCGTGTTTGGAGGCTGGGCTTACTCGGTTTTCCAAACCCTCTATGTCCGCCAACAGCACATTGTCGTCTGTAAACAACAACCGCATTCAAAGAACCGAAAGCTCAATGAATGCGGTTGTTGTGAGAGAGGTGAAAATGATTGATATGGAAAGTGGTTTGCCAAGAGAACACTTGGGGATAAAAACAACGCTTTTCATCATCAACTTATCTGACGTCCGAAATGGGCGGCTTATCGTCGAGATCGAAGAGGAATCAGGGTTTCTTCTTGAAAAAGAAATCGTGAATGTGTGAGAGCGAGTCGAGGTCAAGACAGCTCTCGATGTGCCGCTTGCGTTTGTCTTCGAGAATTTCGTCGACAGCAATCAGAATGCTTGTTTCCTCGACGTTGCCAAATTCGTGATTGACGGCAGTGCCGAATACGCGCATTGTGGGAGAAAGGTTCATGTAGGCATTGACAAGCGGAGGGATGTTGACGCCTCGTTCGCGCACGGCCTTGTTCAAAACTTTGTAGTCGGTGCGGAAATCATCTTCCACGAAAATCTTGTTCAACTCTTCTTGTGACATTTCGAGGCGAACGGGATGATTGGCCGTGACGAGCCCGTCTCTGTCGCCGAAATGACGTTGTAAGAAATAGAGAATCATATCGCGTGCCGGTCGGTCGAAAGAAGGGTACATGGTCATCTTTCCGAAAAAATATTTGAGATCGGGAATGATGACAGTCAATGCTCCAAGACCGTCCCAAAGGTTGTCGAGCGCATAAAGGCTTTTGGCGAGGTTGCGAGTGCTTTGGTATTCGAGGGTGACGAAAGAACGGCCGAGCTCAACGGTTTGGGGAAGGAAGTTTTCGATGAAATTTTCTGAAAACTTGAACATGTGCCCGGTTGCCAAGTGGGGCTGTCCGTCGGGCGAAAAACGGATGTCGCCGGGAGGAAGGAAACGATAACCGCCCAAAATCTCTTCTTCGTCGGGATTCCAAACGATGAGTTGGTAGTAGGGATGTTCGCAGGTGTCAAAATCGTCTAAGTCGAATGCGAAGCCCGTACCGCCTCCGGCTGCCCGAAAGGCAATTTCGCGCAGTCGTCCGATTTCACGCATCACGTTGGGGGCATTGTGGTGGGTGATGATGTATATGTCGTTGCCCGCTTTGTTGGTTTTTCGAAGTTTACGCTCCGGCGTGAGCTCCGATTTCAAAATTTCTCGTGGGATAGGGGCGATGATTTCTTCCATAGAATAGAGGTGCGTGGTGCGGTGATGAGAGAGGGGCTGTGTCAGGATGTTCGAGCGTTGAGTTGATAGACGGTGTCGCGTACGACTGCTGCCCATTCGGTCGGGGTTTTGTCTTTCGTGAAACTTTGCCACGGAATGGGTTTCCCGATTTTGAGCGTGAAGGTCTTGTTTTGACTTTTGTACAACTCATCGACCAAATAGAGCATGGCGATATTGAATTTGATGCCGAGGCGTTTGGACACATTGGCCAAACGGTAGAAAAAGTCGGAGTTGCGCCCTTCGAGATAAATGGGAACAACGTCGCGGTGGCTTTCGATGCTTTTGGTGACGAAAGTCTTTTTCCACTCCACATCTTGAATGATGCCGTCGATTTTGCGAGAACATAGTCCGGCGGGAAACATGATGAGGTGGTTGTTGCTATGAAAAGCCGTTTCCACCATTTTGGGAAATTCGCGACTCTGCTTGCCGGTTTTGTTGATCGGAACAAAAAAAGGAGCAATTCCGGTGAGATTCATCAAAAGATCGTTGGCAAGAAAGCAAATGCGCTCGTTGTAGCGTCTACCCAAAAACGAACCGAGCATGATGCCGTCCGCACCTCCCAAAGGGTGGTTGGAAACAAAGGTAAAACGGCGGCCGTCGGTGTCGTCGGGAAGATGTTCCAACCCTTCGATGTTGAGATGAAGCCCCAGATATTTCAGACAATCTTCCATCCAAGTCACACCGACGGTTTCTCCTTCTTTCAAAATAAAATCATTGATCCAGTCTTGGTGAATGATGCGTTTGAGATAATTGACAAGAAAACGAGGAACAAAACGAGAATTTTTACCCATTTTGCTTTCGAGAACTTGGTCGATGTTGATCGTTTTGGGGTGTGACATATTGAAAAAAGAAACAATCTGTGAATTACATTGCCGAGAAGAAAGAATAAATGCTTTTTGCGTTCACTGTCTGAAATAATTCTCTTTGAAACTACTGCAAAAATAATAAGAAAAAATCGCAATTCGTAGCATTTATCGGCTTTTTTGAAAATAAGAGAGTATCTTGTCGCCAATAGTAAAACGGAAATGGAAAATAGGAGACTTTTGCAAAAGCCTCCATAGGGTAAAGATACAAAAAAAGAAAGAATTGACAAAATAAACAAAGAAAATAGTTTTGCAGAGGTCTCATTGTTGTACCGACGTGCCAAAGAAAGCCTTGCTGCATCCTTGACGGTGTTCTTGGAGTAACTCCCCATGGATCTTCCGCTGATCCCTCAAATCTGCACAAACAAAAAACGCATCGACTTTTAATCAATGCGTTTTGAAAGGGCTGTGGGCGCTGACGGATTCGAACCGCCGACCCTCTGCTTGTAAGGCAGACGCTCTGAACCAGCTGAGCTAAGCGCCCCTTGCCTTCATTTCTGAATTGCGATGCAAAGGTAAGCACTTTTTCTTTTACCTCCAAAAAAAACGAGAGTTTTTTTCTTCAAAACCGCTCTTTTTTTCAAACGAAAGGTTTAAGCACTCTTTTTACATCTTATAAAAAGGATTTTGACATCCGACAGCGACAATTTCAAAACGATCTTCGTCGCAGGATGTCGTAAAAGAATGCCATAAAGGAAACGCAATATCCCCACAGAGATGACGAAGCAAAAGATTTTTCAAGACAGAAGCAACGATAGTCAAGCGTTTTTTTGTATTTTCGCTTTTCGGAACACGCATCTTCCTCATCATGAAAAAATACGTAAAAAAACTCTGTGTCAAAAACGTGGAATTTCTGCGCGAAGACTACATTTTGCTTCGTTTATCCGATCCCCACGACACTCTCCCCGAAATGTTGCCGGGACAATTCGTACAGATCGCCGTAGAAGGTTCGCCCGCCACCTTTTTGCGCCGACCGATCTCGATCAACTTTGTCGATAAAGAGAAAAACGAATTCGATCTCCTCATTCATGCCGTAGGCGACGGAACTCGTGCATTGACGCGTCTTCAAGAAGGCAACACGCTCAGCTGCATCTATCCTTTGGGAAACGGTTTTCGCATTCCTCCCATTGATGAGGGCAAGAAAAAGTTTCTTTTAGTGGGCGGAGGAGTCGGTACGGCACCGATGCTCCTCTACGGACAATGCCTAAAAGCTGCCGGCCACGAACCGACTTTTCTATTGGGAGGACGCAGCCGACGAGATATTCTCGAACTCGAACGCTTTGAAAACATCGGCCGCACTTTCGTGACGACGGAAGACGCCGGCATGGGCGAAAAGGGTTTTGTGACGCATCACTCCATTTGGCAGACCGAAACCTTCGACAGCGTGGCAACCTGCGGTCCCAAACCGATGATGATGGCCGTCGGCCGAATGGCTCGCGCCCGACAAACGGAATGTTTCGTTTCGTTGGAAAATCTCATGGCTTGCGGTGTGGGAGCTTGTCTGTGTTGCGTAGAAAAGACCGTGAAAGGTAACGTCTGCGTATGTACGGAAGGTCCGGTGTTCAACATTAACGACTTAACTTGGGAATAAATGGCACAACTCGCAATCAACATAGGCAACCTGTCGCTCCGAAATCCGGTCATGACGGCTTCGGGGACTTTCGGGTATGGTTTGGAATTTACCGATTTCATCGACCTCAACCGCCTCGGTGCATATATCGTAAAAGGCACAACTTTGCTTCCGCGACAAGGCAACGACTATCCCCGCATGGCCGAAACGGCTTCGGGAATGCTGAACTGTGTCGGCCTGCAAAACAAAGGGGTGGACTACTTCTGTAAGGAGATTTATCCGCAACTCAAAGATTTCAAATCGCACGCCATTGTCAATGTGAGCGGCTCGACGCCGGAGGACTATGCCGAGTGCGCCGCAAGGGTGGCCGAGCTTGAAAAAATTCCGGCCATTGAGCTGAACATCTCCTGCCCCAATGTTCACGACGGCGGAATGGCTTTCGGCGTATCGTGTGCCGGTGCCGCCTCCGTTGTCAAAGCGGTCAGAGCTGCCTATCCGAAAACGCTGATCGTGAAACTCTCTCCCAACGTGACGGACATCTCGGAAATCGCACGTGCCGTCGAAGCCGAAGGAGCCGATTCGGTATCTCTCATCAACACCCTTATGGGCATGAGCGTAGACATCGAGCGACGCAAGTCAAATCTGAGCATCGGCACGGGGGGATTATCGGGACCTTGCGTGAAACCGATTGCCCTCCGTATGGTACACCAAGTGGCAAAAGCCGTAAAAATCCCCGTCATCGGTCTCGGAGGCATCATGAACGCCGAAGACGCAATAGAATTCATCATGTGCGGCGCGACGGCCATACAAGTGGGAACGGCCAACTTCATCGACCCCGCCGTCACGATGAAAATCATAGACGGCATGAACGACTGGTGCGATCAACACGGCGTGAAAAATATTTACGAGATTATCGGTGTGATTTGAAAGTCGCAGTATGCCTAAACAATAAGCATTTCCGCTTAATAGGTTCCGGTTCTTTTTCCTTTTTCCCGCACATCGCTCGATCGCCTTTTCTCTGCGATCGAGTTTTTGCATTCCTTTCAACCACAAAGACGCATTATAGAGGGTCTGCGGATAATCTCGGTGGGCAAGCCCTCTTTTGTCATCAAGAATAGAGTTATTATCTTTGCCTCATGAAAACCGCGCCATCCTCCCGGATGTGCTGATCGACAACTTCGATATTGTCAATTTTATAAAGACCAATACTCGTTTTGACATTTGGTTGGATGAACAGAAAGTTCAGATGCGTTGTTATAAGAGTAATTCTTCGGTAATCTCCTATGGTTTTGGTGATTACCATATTATTCGCGGTTTTTCCATTCGTGGGCGTGCCACTTTTTTGCCTGTTCGCGAGCGCAAATTGTTAGACAAGTCTACCGGAGAAGTGTTCAGCTACGATTGGGATCTTTCGCAGGACGAGGCAATCCGGCTCAATGCCGAGTTTGTCGCTTTTTTAAGGAGGAAATTGAGACAACTCCCGTAAGCACCTCTCTGCTTGCCCAACGCTATGGGCCTAACGGACAAACGCTTCGCAAGCAATACAAAAAAACAGTGATTACCGCACTTGGAAGTCATTGGAACATGCGGATGAATATTTGCAGTTCCCTAAGAATTTCTCTTCCGATATGAGTCTTGACGAGACATGTTTGTCTAACGGTGAGGTTTATACTATCCTGACCAATAAGGCATCTCATGGCGGAAGAGGCATCCCGCTGACCCGTTTCAACTTGTCTGCGATTTGTCTGCACTCGCAGCATAAAAATCAAGAAAGTTGCTGAAATTCAGCAACTTTCTTTGGCTTTGGTTGCGGAGGCTCGACTCGAACGAACGACCTCCAGGTTATGAGCCTGGCGAGCTACCAACTGCTCCACTCCGCGATCTTATCAATCAAGTATTGTTTTCTTGATTGCGATGCAAAGGTACATACTTTTGTTGAATTGTGCAAGTCTTGGCTGAGAAAAATTTCATTTTTTATTCCGAAGAGGGTGTAATGAAATCTGTATATGGCAAAAGGTTTGGCTTTTTGATTGTGAAATTGTAGAGAATGGGATTGGGGTTTTGGGGAGGAGAGGCAGGGCAGAAGGTCAATTCGGCGAAAGATAGGATCGGCGGAAGAGGTGAGGGGGGCAGCTTGGGGAGTGGGAGAATATAAAAAGAGGCCGTATCAAATCCTATTGGTTTTTATGCGGTTTGAATAATAAAAAAACGCCACTCGGCATAGACCGAGCGGCGTTGTCTGATAAAGGGATGCGGTGATTAGCCGTTAACCTTCTTCATGTGAGCGATGAGATCGAGCACCTTGTTGGAGTAGCCGATTTCGTTATCGTACCAAGATACAACTTTCACGAACGTGTCGGTGAGAGCGATACCTGCTTTGGCGTCGAAGATAGAAGTGCGAGTGTCGCCGAGGAAGTCGGAAGAAACAACATCTTCTTCGGTGTAGCCGAGCACACCTTTGAGTTCGCCTTCGGAAGCAGATTTCATGGCTTCGCAGATTTCAGCGTAGGTGGCGGGCTTGGCGAGGTTTACGGTGAGGTCTACCACGGAAACGTCGAGCGTGGGAACACGGAAGGCCATACCGGTGAGCTTACCGTTGAGTTCGGGGATAACCTTACCTACGGCTTTGGCGGCTCCGGTGGAAGAGGGGATAATGTTGCCGGCAGCGGCACGGCCACCACGCCAGTCTTTCACGGAAGGACCGTCTACGGTCTTTTGAGTGGCGGTTGTGGCGTGAACGGTAGTCATCAAACCATCAGCGATGCCCCATTTGTCGTTGAGAACCTTAGCGATGGGAGCCAAGCAGTTGGTGGTGCAAGAAGCGTTGGAAACGAATTGGGTGCCCTTTTCGTATTTGTCGAAGTTTACACCGCAAACAAACATGGGAGTGGCATCCTTGGAAGGAGCAGACATCACGACATATTTGGCACCGGCTTCGATGTGAGCCTGAGCTTTGTCTTGTGAAAGGAAAAGACCGGTGGATTCCACAACGTATTCGGCTTCCACTTCGTTCCATTTGAGGTCAGCGGGATTGCGTTCGGCGGTTACGCGGATTTCTTGGCCATTAACGATGAGCACATTCTTTTCAGTGCAGAAATCAATTTGACCTTTGAACTGTCCGTGCATGGTGTCGTACTTGAGCATGTAAGCCAAGTAGTCTACGGGGCAGAGGTCGTTGATACCTACAATCTGGATGTCGCTACGGTTTTCGATAGCGGCGCGGAAAACGAAACGGCCGATGCGACCGAAACCGTTAATACCTACTTTAATCATGATAGATGGTTTGTTATTGAAATTGGTTGTTTAAAACACTTGTTTTTGTGAAGAATGTAGAAAAATAAGGCCGAAGCCGATATTTTCTTCTTTTTAGTAGCGCAAAAATACGAATAAGTTTTTATTTTTGCACAAAATTCAGTCGAAAAAAAATATAAGAAATGGCGAAATCAACTTTTCTGCAAGAATTCAAAGCATTTGCCGTGAAAGGCAATGCGATAGATATGGCTGTCGGTGTGATCATCGGTGGAGCTTTCGGTAAGATTGTAACCTCCATTGTAAACGATCTCATCATGCCTCCCATCGGTTGGTTGATCGGAGGAGTGAATTTCAAAGAGCTTTCCGTAAAGTTGCCGTCTGTCATCGAAGGGCAGGCCGAGGTAACGATCAATTACGGCAATTTCATTCAAACCGTTTTTGACTTTGTCATTATTGCTTTTTGCATTTTCTTTCTCATTCGTCTGCTTTCCAAATTGAAACAGGAAGTTCCCGAACAAGATGCTCCTGCCGCTCCTGCCGCTCCGACTCAGGAGGAACTTCTTGCCGAAATCCGTGACCTTTTGAAAAAGCAATAATTTTTTCCACAAATTGATTTGTGGCGCGAAGCAACCTCGTCTACTTCGCGCCACGCTTATTATATAACGATTTGATTTACGATGCAACAGAAAATCATTATTCTTGATTTCGGATCGCAAACCACGCAGCTTATCGGTCGTCGAGTGCGCGAACTGGATACTTTCTGCGAAATTCTGCCCTACAACAAGTTCCCTCACGACGATCCGTCCGTGATCGGTGTTATCTTGTCGGGCTCTCCTTTCTCCGTTTACGACCCCGAAGCCTTTCAGGTCGAGCTTTCTGCCATTCGCGGCCGATTGCCCATTTTGGGAGTTTGCTACGGTGCTCAATACATGTCGCATATCTATGGCGGAAAGGTCGAGCCGGCACCTTCGCGTGAATATGGGCGCGCCAATCTCGAAACGATCGAATTCGACAATCCGTTGTTCAAAGGTTTCCAACCCAATTCGCAGGTGTGGATGAGCCATGGCGACACCATTACCGCCATTCCTTCCGGTTTCCGTTGTATCGCCTCCACGTCGAAAGTGAAATATGCCGCCTATCAAGCCGAAGGCGAAAAACTTTGGGGCGTGCAGTTTCACCCCGAAGTCTTCCATTCGCTGCAAGGTGCACAACTCTTGCGCAACTTCGTGGTCGATATTTGCGGCAGTCGTCAGGATTGGAGCGCAGCTTCGTTTGTGGATACCACCGTTGCCGAACTCAAAGCGCAGCTTGGAAACGATCGCGTCATTCTCGGCCTTTCGGGCGGTGTGGACTCCTCCGTGGTCGCCGTGCTGCTCCATAAGGCCATCGGCGACAAGCTCACCTGCATTTTCGTAGACCACGGCATGTTGCGCAAAGATGAGTTCGCGAATGTCCTCGAAGACTACAAATGTCTCGGCCTTAATGTGATCGGCGTCGATGCGAGCCGAAAGTTTTTTAGCGAACTGGCCGGTGTCGAAGATCCCGAAGCCAAACGCAAAATCATCGGTTCGGGTTTCATTGACGTGTTTGAGGCCGAAGCCATGAAAATCACCGATGCCAAGTGGCTTGCGCAGGGCACGATTTATCCCGATCGCATCGAGAGCCTCAACATCACGGGGAAAGTCATTAAAAGTCACCACAATGTGGGGGGGCTTCCCGAAAAGATGAATCTTCGCATTTGCGAACCGCTCCAATGGCTTTTCAAAGACGAAGTGCGCCGTGTGGGACGCCAAATGGGCATGCCGGAGCATCTCATCAATCGCCACCCTTTCCCCGGCCCCGGTTTGGCAGTGCGCATTCTCGGCGACATCACGCCCGAAAAGGTGCACGTGCTTCAAGAGGCCGATGATATTTTCATCCGCGGATTGCGCAACTACAAGGTCAAGATGGACGTGGCTCAGGCTCGTCGAGTGCTGGCTGCCGGTGTGCCTAACGGTGCTCCCGATCAAGGCGAAATCGAAGTTTCGCTCTACGATCAGATTTGGCAGGCCGGCGTCATCCTTCTCCCCGTCAAAAGCGTCGGTGTTATGGGCGATGAGCGCACTTACGAACAAGCCGTTGCCCTTCGTGCCGTAACCTCCACCGACGCCATGACCGCCGACTGGGCACATCTCCCTTATGATTTCATGGCGCAAGTGAGCAACGACATCATCAACCACGTGCGCGGCATCAATCGCGTGTGCTATGACATCTCTTCCAAACCGCCTTCGACGATAGAATGGGAATAATTCTCGTTTGAGTGCTGCCGGCGAGGGCGATGCCCAAAAGAAAGGGGCAGAAATGTTTTATATGCAAAAAGAGAAAAGGATGAAAAGGGGCTGCGCTAACACAGCCGTTGCCTGATATTGGAAACAAAGCTAAAAACGACCAGATGTACAAACTTCTTTCTCGGAAACTGAGGAAGAGCCTGCAATTTTCAGATTATTTCATGCCGAAATGACAAAGGTAAATACCGGTGGAATTTAGCTCTGAGTTAGAAAATTTTTCCTCTGAGGCAGATTTTTTTAAGTCAGAGGTAAGAACGTCTGTTTCCTGCCCAATCGGGAAAATCTTCTTCACGCGCGCGTACGCGCGCATTCCCCTTATGATTGTATTTTGCCTTCACTGCCTTCGCAAAAACGCCTATCATTCTGAATATCAACTCCGTATTAGCGAAGGCAAGTGAAGGCAAGACATCGGGATTATTTTCAATCCTTTGGAAATCAGATTTTTGTGTCGTTCTCTTGCTTTCATAACCTTGAAAACAGGAGGATTTTGGTGCGCCATAGCGGAAGCAAGTGAAGGCAAAATCTTGTTTTGCCTTCACCATAAAAGGTTGATATTCAGTTAATAAAAAATCCGCAAATCGTTTTGCCTTCACTTGCCTTCGCTAATACGGAGTTGATATTCAGAATGATAGGCGTTTTTGCGGAGGCAAAATGGCAAAAAACAAATTTATAGGGGAATAAACGTCGAAAATGGGCGGTTTCATCGAAGTCGTGATGAAGCGCCGGCAGAAAACCGAAACGCCCTCCTCCTTCGTGTATGCGGTCGCGATGGAGGGGGAGGGACGGATGCGTGTTTTTCAAGAGATCGACGAAAAGTTTTGCTGTTCCCGGCGCAGGCGATGCAGTTGCGACCATAGGACGGCGAAACGATTGTCGTTTTCGGAGGGATCGGCCTCGATGATGCGTGCTGCCGCTTCTCGCGCTTCGCTCATCAGGGCGGCGTCTCCGATGAGGTGGGCTATTTTCAAGTCGAACGGCAATCCGCTTTGCGCCGTTCCTTCGAGATCGCCGGGGCCGCGAAATTTCATGTCGGCTTCGGCGATGACAAATCCGTCGTTGGTATCGACCATGATTTCCATGCGTTGGCGCGTGTTGTCGGAAAGGTTGTCTTTTGTGACGAGAATGCAGTAGCTTTGTTCCGCTCCGCGTCCCACGCGTCCGCGCAACTGATGGAGCTGAGCCAGCCCGAAGCGTTCGGCATTTTCGACCACCATCACCGAAGCGTTCGGCACGTTTACGCCCACCTCGATCACCGTGGTCGATACCAAAATTTGGATCTCGCCTGCCGAAAAGGCTCTCATGGCTTCTTCCTTTTCGGCCGGTTTCATGCGTCCGTGCACTTTACCCACTTTCCATGGGGCGAAGGCTTCCGAAACGGCTTCGAAGCCCTGTTCGAGAGCGAGCAGGTCGAGATTTTCGTTTTCGTCGATGAGGGGATAAACGAAGTAGACCTGCCGCCCCTTGCGCAGTTCGCTTTCCACCCCATTGTAGAGTTGTTGCCGCTGTGTGGAGCGGAAGTGTTTGGTCACGATCGGTTTGCGCCCGGGCGGAAGCTGGTCGATGACGCTCACGTCCAGATCTCCGTAGACGGTCATGGCAAGCGTGCGCGGTATGGGGGTGGCGGTCATGACGAGGATGTGCGGCGGTCGCGAGTTCTTTTGCCACAAGGCGGCGCGCTGTTTCACGCCGAAACGGTGCTGTTCGTCGATGACGACAAGGCCGAGATTGAGAAAAGCAACGGTAGGTTCGATGAGGGCATGAGTGCCGACGGTGATTTGAACTTCGCCGTTGGCGATGCCCTCCAATATCGTTTTTCGCCGTCGGCCTTTGACGTTGCCCGTGAGTAGCTCGACGCGCAGGCCGAGTGGCGAGAGTTGCGAGGAGATGCCTTTGAAATGCTGTTCGGCGAGGATTTCGGTGGGTGCCATGATGCAAGCCTGAAATCCGTTGTCGAGGGCGAGGAGGGCAACAAGTGTGGCGACCATGGTCTTTCCCGATCCTACGTCGCCCTGCAAGAGGCGGTTCATCTGTCGTCCGCTTTTGAGATCGGCATGCACCTCCTTGATGACCCTCTTTTGCGCCTCGGTGAGGCGGAAGGGAAGGTGGTGGCGGTAGAAGTCGTTGAACTGGCTGCCCACTTTGAGAAACGGCCACCCGGCATAAGTGATTTTGCGGTTTTTGGTGTATTGCAGGATGGAGAGTTGGAGAAAAAAGAGCTCCTCGAACTTCAATCGTCGGCGCGCCGCCGCCACATCTTGTGCGTTTTGCGAGAAGTGCAGGTCGCGAATGGCGCGGTCGCGACTGACGAGTTCGTGTTCGCGCATCAATTCGGGCGTGAGGGTTTCGGGCAGGGGAGCGGAGAGTTTCTCCAAGGCGTTGGCCACAAGTTCGTTGATCGTGCGCGAGGTGATGTGTGCCTTGTCGAGTCGCTCGGTGGAGTGATAAACGGGCTGCATGCGCAACAGAGGTCTGTTTTTCACCTTTTCGAGTTCTTCCAGCTCCGGGTGTGCGATGGAGAGGTGATTTCCGAAAGGCTTGGGCTCGCCGAAGAGCTGATAGTCCACGCCCACCTTGTAGGCTGTTTCGAGATATTTCGACAAGCGAAACCACACCAGCTGAATGAACCCCGTTCCGTCGCTGAAAGCGGCCACGAGGCGACGCTTCGGCCCTTCGCCGAGTTTCTGGAAATTGACGATGCGTCCGCGCAGTTGCACGTGCTGCATTCCCTCGGTGAGATCGCAGATGCGGTGTATCTTTGTGCGGTCTTCATGGCGGAAGGGATAGGTGTTGAGCAAGTCGTCGACGGTACGCACGCCGAGTTCCGATGCGAGCAGTTTGGCGCGCACCGACCCTACGCCTTTGAGATAGGTGATGTCTTGGTCGAGATAGCTGTTCATGGTGAGGAGTCGCGCGGTTTGTTGCAGGAGCAACTGCCCGTTTGTTCGGTAGAGGGGTAGAGGGTGTCGCGTTCGAGGTTCGGAAGAAGATCAGTTCATGCGGTCGCGATAGTCTTCGTAGCGATATTCTCGGAGCACTTCGAGCGTCTCGTCGGCGTGGAGCAGACAGAGGGCGGGATGGTGGATGCCGTTGAACATGTTGGTCTTCACGGTGGTGTAGTGAATCATGTCTTCAAACACCAATTCGTCGCCCACGCTCAGCGGAGTCTGAAAACGCCAATAGCCCATATAGTCGCCGCTCAGACAGCTGTTTCCGCCGAGGCGATAGACGCAACGGTCGGTTTCGTGGCCGATTTCGTCGCCGTCGCAGAGCGTTTCCGCACCGCGAACGGTGGGGTGATAGGGCATTTCCAAACAGTCGGGCATGTGGCAGGTGAAAGAGGCATTGAAAAGCGCCGTTTTTACACCGGCATTGGTCACGATGTCGACCACACGTGCCACCAAAACGCCCGTTTGCCAAGCAAAGGCACTGCCGGGTTCGAGAATGACCTTCGGGTGCGGATGGCGGCGACGGAAGTCTCGGAGAATTCCGATGAGGTGCTCGGTGTCGTAGTCGCTGCGTGTGACGAGATGCCCTCCGCCGAAATTGATCCACTCCAAGCGGTCGAGCCATGCGCTGAATTTCGCCTCAACGTGTTCGAGCGTGTGTTCGAAGGCGAAACTGCTGCTCTCGCAGTGGTTGTGGATGTGAAAACCGCTGATGCCTTCGGGAAGGGTGGGGGGCAGATCCTTGGCGAGGATGCCGAAGCGCGATCCGGGGGCACAGGGATCGTAGAGGGCTGTTTCGATTTCGGAATATTCGGGATTGACGCGCAAACCGCATTCTATCCGTTCGTCGGCCTTGTGGGTGGCGTTCCATTGCCGTATGCGGGGGTAGAAACGTTCGTATTGCGAGAGCGAATTGAAAGTGATGTGCGAAGAGCAGCGCATCATTTCATCGAAGGTTTCTTCCTCATAGGCCGGCGTGTAGGTGTGGGCGCGGCTGCCGAATTCCTCCAAGGCCAACCGTGCTTCGTAGGGCGAAGAGGCTGTGGTGTGGGAGATATATTCGCGAAAGATGGGAAACGTCTTCCATTGGGCAAAAGCCTTGAAAGCCAAAATGAATTCGACGCCGGCGCGTTCGGCGATCCGACGGATGAGCGTGAGGTTGCGACGCAAGAGGCGTTCGTCTAGGATATAGGCCGGAGAGGGGGCGGTGGGGTAGAGTTGTGACATGGGGAGAGAAAGGGAGATACGACTGGGGCTTTAACTTCTACGCCCCTGAGCACGATGCTCAGGGGCGCAGTGTAGGGAGAAAAGGGCGCGGCTTACATGATGCCGTCTTCGCGCAACTTTTGTTGCCATTTCCATGCGGTCGAGAGCGAGTCTTCCAACGTGTGGACGGCTTTCCAACCGAGCACCTTGTTGGCTTTGTCGACGTTGCCCCAAACCTTTTCGATGTCGCCGGGGCGACGAGGCGAAACCTTGTAGTTGAGCTTGACGCCGGTACACTTTTCAAAGGTGTTGATGAGTTCGAATACGCTCACGCCGTTTCCCGTTCCGACATTGAACACTTCGACGGGATCGGTGTTTTCGCCTTTGACGATGCGCTCCATGGCGCAAACGTGTGCCTTGGCGAGATCTACGACATAGATGAAGTCGCGAATGCAGGAGCCGTCGGGGGTGTCATAGTCGTCGCCGAAGACAGCGAGTTGCTCGCGAATGCCAATGGCCGTTTGGGTGAGATAGGGGATGAGGTTGGCGGGAGTTCCGTTGGGCACTTCGCCAATGAGCGCCGTGGGGTGGGCACCGATGGGGTTGAAGTAGCGCAAGATGATTGCCGATATGGGAGCACCGCTGGCCACGAAATCTTGAATGATTTCTTCGTTCACCTGCTTGGTGTTGCCATAGGGAGATTCTGCTTTTTTGATGGGGGCGTCTTCGCTCACGGGAAGCCATTCGGCATCGGGTTGTCCGTAGACGGTGCAGGAAGATGAGAAAATGATGCCTTTCACCTCATATTTGGGCATTAGTTTTAGCAGGTTGATGAGGCTGACGAGGTTGTTCTCATAGTATTTGAGCGGTTGTTCCACAGATTCGCCCACCGCTTTGGAAGCAGCAAAATGAATGATTCCCTCGATGGCGGGATATTTTTTGAAAACGCCTTCCAAAGCCGGAAGATCACAGCAGTCCACTTGCTCGAAAGCCGGACGGACACCGCTGATTTTCTCTATGCCGTCGATCACTTCTGCTTTGGAGTTACTCAGATTGTCGATGATGACAACTTCATAGCCGGCAGCTTGAAGTTCGACCGTGGTGTGAGAGCCGATGAAGCCCGTTCCGCCGGTCACGAGAATGGTTTTTTTCATTTTTCTTGGAAATTTGATATTGACTTGAATATGGGGCAAAGGTACAATTTTTTTTTCGTTCACGCTTCGCAAAATGATGAATTATTTTAACGATTGGCGAGATTTTCAACACATGCTTTTGAGGAGCTGTCCGCTGTGAAACGAGAAGAACGGAAAGAGAAGAGAAAAAGAGTTTCTTGAAACGAAAAGACAGAGAAAGACGGAGAAACCGATGAGGCACGAAAGAATACGGCAGAAAAAGGAAAAGCAAGTTGGTCGGTTGCCTCGAAAATCTTAAATTTGCTCTTGTATTTTTACAAAAGTTTTGAGCATGAACGCATTCCTTCAACTGGTGGCGCAGGATCTGTTGCAAAAGTATGGTCGGGATCTGAACCGATTGGTGGTGGTGTTTCCCAATAAGAGAGCAGAACTGTTTATGAACGAATATCTGCTTGACGGAGAAAGTGATATGCCGATTTGGGCACCGCGTTATACGACGATCAACAGACTCTTTCGGAGTTTCTCGCCCCTGTCGATCAACGACCCCATAGACACGGCCTGTCGTTTGTATCATCGCTATGTGGCTTTGACGGGTGACAATATCTCGTTGGATTTGTTTTATGGCTGGGCGGAGCGTCTGTTGGCCGATTTCGACGATGTGGACAAAAGCATGGCCGATGCGTCGTCGCTTTTTCAAAATCTCAACGATATTAAAAACTTGGAGGGAACGGACTTTCTGACAGAAGAACAAGTGGAGGTGTTGAAAACCTTTTTTGCCGATTTCTCTCTCGAACAGCGGAGTGAATTGCGTGAGAAGTTCAGACGCCTTTGGGAGATCTTGCTCCCCTTGTATGAAGGACTCAATGCCGAACTCTCCGCAGAGGGGCTGGCCTACGAAGGGGCTTTGTATCGCAGCGTCGTGGAAGCCTTGAAGAAAGGGGAAGTCGAGCCGGAGGAGATGACCGAACGCTATGTGTTTGTCGGCTTCAACGTGCTCGACAAGGTGGAGCGAGAGCTGTTTGCTTGGCTGAAAAAAAAGGAGAAAGCCGTATTCTATTGGGACTACGATGAATTTTATGCTCCAACGAGCGGAGAAAGTCACTTTGAAGCGGGAATGTTTTTGAAAGAAAATCTGCTCCGTTTCGGCAACGAACTGTCGGGAGAACATTTCGACAACCTCCGACACATTGAGTGCGTGGAAATGGTGGCGGCCTCCACCGAAGTGGTGCAGGCACAAAGCGTGGGGACGTGGTTGAGTGAGAATCTCACCGCCGATCCGAAACGGACGGCCGTAGTGCTTTGCAACGAAAATATTCTTCAACCTCTTTTGCACGCTTTGCCCGACAATGTGACGGAGGTGAATGTCACAAAGGGTTTTCCGCTTTCGCACACCGAGGCGGCCACCTTGGTGGAACGGCGTTTCGCCGATTTCGAACGCCGAAAGCATCCGCTTTCCATAATCGAAATGCTCGACGACCTGATTGGGCTTGTCAATGAACAGGCGCGTTTGCTCTCGGAGAGCGAAGATTTTTCGGAAGAGGGCTTTGAGCAGGTGTTGCAATCGGAAGGGTGCTACCTGATGTCGGGTTTGCTCAATCGTCTTTGGAGCATTGCCGAGAGTGGACGGCTGAATTTGAACACGGTTGTGCTGCGTCGCGTTGTGCGACAAATCATGCGCCAAACCACCATTCCCTTTCAAGGAGAACCTGCCGTGGGACTGCAAGTGATGGGAGTGTTGGAAACCCGTTGCTTGGACTTTGAAAACATTGTGATGCTTTCGGTCAATGAAGGCGTTTTGCCGCAGAAAAACAGCGACAACTCGTTCATACCCTATGTTTTGCGGAGAGCTTTCGAACTCACCACGCCCGAACGCCGAACGGCCGTCTATGCTTATTATTTCTATCGGCTCATTCAACGTGCCCGCAAACTCAGACTGCTCTACAACTCCTCGTCCGAAGGCATGGTGCAAGGCGAGATGTCGCGTTTCATGACGCAGCTCATGGTCGAGAGCAAATTGCCGATCCGACACTTGGTGCTGACTACGTGGCAGGAAACCAAAATCACCAACCCGCGACCCGTGGAGAAACCTCCTCATCTGCCGGATTTGCTCACTTCCTCCTCCAAGCATCGTCGCCACCCCGGCATTCCCTATCTGTCGCCTTCGGCTGTCAATACGTATTTGCGCTGTCAGTTGTTGTTCTACTATCAGTATGTTGCCAAATTTCGCGAGCCGACTCCCGATAAAGACGACATCCAGCCCAACACGCTCGGTACGATCTTTCACAATGCCGCCGAACAGATTTATCAAGATTTTTTGAAAGAAAAAGAGGGTTGGGTCGAACCGGGCGAATTGGCATTGCTCTCCAAAGATTCCGAACGTTTGCAGCACTACATCCGCCATGCTTTTTTGACGGCTGAGGTAGATTATCAGATTCTCGAAGCCAATGTTGTCGAGATGTATCTTCGATCTTTGTTGGAACATGACAGAAAACTCGGCACTTTTCGGATCGTGGGCACCGAGCGTTCGGCGTCGATGAGGCTCGCTTTGCCGAAATCTTCGGCAATCGACTCCGTCGAAATAGGCGGCGTGATCGACCGGATCGACATCGTGGAGCACGAAGCGGGAAAGCTCCTGCGCATCGTAGACTACAAAACGGGCGGAAAGGTGGAAAGTGCAAAAAGCATTGAAGAAGTGTTTGAAATCCGAGGCGGAAAACAAAAGCACTATATGCTGCAAACATTCATTTATTCGCAGATGATGACCGAGGCCGAAGGGTTGCCTGCGCATCCGCTCGCACCTGCACTTTTCTTTGTCAATCATGCCCGTCAGAAAGATTATTCGCCCTATATCGAGGTGGCAAAACAGCCGATACTCGATTTTGAGCATGAATTGCCGGAGTTTAAGGAAAAACTCTCTGCCTTGGTGGCAGAAATTTTCGATCCCTCCACCGACTTCACTCCCATTGAAGACGAACCGAATGTGTGTAAGACGTGTAAGTATTTTTCTTTATGTTATCAATAGCCCGAAGTTCGGAGTTTAAGCTCCTTGTTCCTTCTTTTGTCGGTGTATTTATCGAAGCCGACGTCATCAATTCGCCCACTTCTCCCGAATTGTGGCGTGAGTTGGAAGAGTGTGGTCGCGATCTGCGTGTTCGCCATACTCCCGACAGTTTGAAAATGCAATCGGCCATAGCCGCCACGCGTGCCGCCTACAAGGCTTGCGGCAAAGACCCCTCGCGCTATCGTCCCGCCGGAGAGCAATTGGCACGCCGCCTGCTGCAAGGCAAAGAGCTGTACAGCGTTGATACGTTGGTCGATTTGGGCAATCTCGTTTCGCTTGCTTTCGGCTATCCCACCGGTTTGCTCGATGCCGACAAGGTGGAGGGCAACGTGTTGCTCGGCATCGGGCGGAGCAATGAACCTTACGAAGCTATCGGACGTGGAATGCTCAATATTGAAGGGTTGCCGGTGTATCGCGATGAGAAAGGCGGCATCGCTTCTCCCACAAGCGACAGTACGCGAACGATGCTCACACAAGAAACGAAAAGATTGCTCTTCATCATCAACGGCTACGACGGCTGTCGCCAAGAGATGGAAAAAGCACTCTGCCATGCTCTCGATCTGCTGCGGCGGTATGCTCAGGGCGCAAACGAAAGAGTGGTGTGGTTTTGAGCGGAGCAGAAATTTGAGGTTGCTGCAAAACTACTCCTTTTTTTTATTTTGTCAATTCTTTTGTATCTTTGCCCTATGAAAATCTTCCCCCGCTCCCAACTTAGTTTTGCCGACCAAATCGTTTCCGATCGCAAAGTCCGCTGACCCGAAAGAAGACGATGTGAAGGGAAAGCGGAGAAAAAGAGAGAGGACTCACAAAAAAAACTCGCATCAAACATTTCGTTTAATGCGAGTTTTTTGAGCCTCTTGTCGGATTCGAACCAACGACCCCGAGATTACAAATCACGTGCTCTGGCCAACTGAGCTAAAGAGGCGGGTGGGAAAGCTGACCACATCGCGCTGCTACAACTAACTACCTTTGCTGCGATCAAGCCCTGGAGGATTCGAAAGGAGCTAGCCGTGTAGCACTTTCCCATGTGGAGAAATGTGTTGCATTTCCGAGTGCAAAGGAATGGCTTTTTTTTGAAATGACAAAATTATCGGAGGCTTTTCTGACGAGAATAATTGTAGTTGGGGATATTTTAAGAACTTTTTCTCGGAAATGGAGTCGATAAGATGGTTCAACGTGCATTTTTGAACGAAAAGAATTGTGCTCGGACGAAAAGAAAGTGTTCCTTCACCTGCTTCCGCTTCCGCCTTCGTCCCGCCTTCGATGAAACCGCCCTTTTCAGACGCTTTTCCCCCTATATTTTTGTTTTTTGCCGTTTTGCCTCCGCTAAAACGACTATTGTCTTGAATGTCAATTTCGTATGAACGAAGGCAAAGTGAAGGCAAGACGATTGTGGGATTTTTAATTTCTTGAATATCAGTTTATAACGGTGAAGGCAAAAACAAGGTTTTGCTTTCACTTGCTTCCGCCATGGCGAGTCGAAAACGGCCTGTTTTCGAGGTGGTGAAAGCAAAATTACGATACAAGGGTTTGATTTTCAGTGTGTTGTGAATGGGTTTGATATTTTGCCTTCACTTTGCCTTCGCGCATATAAATTTGATATTCAGTGTTTTAATTCGTTTTGCGAAGGCAGTGAAGGCAAAAAGTAATAACAAGGGTACGCGCGTGCGCGCGAGGGGAACGGATTTTTCGCTTCGGTGGGAGATAGATTGCCTTACCTTTGAGATGTGAAAAACTGCCTCCAAGGTAAAACTTCCCACCTTGGAGGTAGTTTCTTTTCTGTCCGATGTTTTTCGATTTCTGACAGCGGCGGAAATACTATAATTGGTGTCCGGCAAAAAGATTTCCGGTTTCGGGGGCAAAGCATTTTTCTTGTTTGAAGTTGCTCCATAGAGAAACGTGAGGAGATGCCAAGTGCTGTCAAGACGGTTCGGGGGAGGGGTTTGCGTATTGGAAAATGCCAACCCCAAGCCTGCTCCTTTTTCAAAATTTCCGGTAATGTCCGACTGCCCGATGAGCAAATTTGACATGTTTCTTGGGCATGAGGGCGGCGTCACGATAGGGGATATTGCGGTTGTCGCTGCGGCTTTTTCGTCATCGATTGTGGGATTTTGGCTCCGATGGGAAAAAGAAAGGCGTGCAAACCTTTGGAGGTCGCACGCCTTGAACGTGTTATGAGGTTCGGGCTTTTGTTTATTCGCCCTTTTCCATCATGGCTTTGAGTGCAGCGAGAGCGTCGTTGTCGCCGAGGGTGGTGGCAGCTGCTTGGTTTTGGATGGCAGCCGTTTCTTCCTTGCGAGGAGCGGCAGAGCGGCGAGGCTTCTTCTCGGCACGAGCTTCGGCGCGAGTGGCGTCTTCAAACGTGCGGCTGTGAGAGAGGATGATGCGCTTGCTGTCTTTGTTGAACTCGATGACTTTGAATTCGATTTTTTCGCCTTGAACGGCTTTCGAACCGTCTTCTTTCACGAGATGTTTGGGAGTGGCGAAGCCTTCAACACCGTATTGGAGTTGAACAACGGCACCCTTTTCGTGAAGGTCGGTGATGGTTCCTTCGTGAACGGAACCTTCGGTGAAGATAGTTTCAAATACATCCCAAGGATTTTCTTCGAGCTGCTTGTGACCGAGGCTGAGGCGACGGTTGTCCTTGTCGATTTCGAGGACTTTCACGTCGATCTGAACGCCGATTTGAGTAAACTCGCTGGGGTGTTTCACCTTCTTCGTCCAAGAGAGGTCGGAGATGTGGATGAGGCCATCAACGCCTTCTTCGAGTTCTACGAACACACCGAAGTTGGTGAAGTTGCGAACGCGTGCGCTGTGTTGAGAACCCACGGGATATTTCTCTTCGATATTTGCCCAAGGATCTTCTTTGAGTTGCTTGATGCCGAGGCTCATCTTGCGGTCGGAGCGATCAAGAGTAAGTATTACAGCTTCGATTTCGTCGCCCACTTTGAGGAAGTCCTGAGCAGAGCGGAGGTGTTGGCTCCAAGACATTTCGGAAACGTGGATAAGACCTTCGACGCCGGGAGCGATTTCTACGAATGCTCCGTAGTCGGCCATTACCACTACGCGGCCTTTAACTTTGTCGCCCACTTTGAGTTCGCTGTCGAGAGCGTCCCAAGGATGAGGAGTGAGTTGTTTGATACCGAGGGCGATGCGCTTCTTCTCTTCGTCGAAGTCGAGGATAACGACGTTGAGCTTCTGGTCGTCTTGCACGACTTCGCGAGGGTTATTGACACGTCCCCAAGATAGGTCGGTGATATGCACGAGGCCATCGACACCGCCGAGGTCGATAAACACACCGTAGTTGGTGATGTTCTTGACAGTGCCTTCGAGCACTTGACCCTTTTCGAGCTTGCTGATGATCTCTTGCTTTTGAGCTTCGAGTTCGGCTTCGATGAGGGCTTTGTGGCTGACAACGACGTTCTTGTATTCTTGGTTGATTTTAACCACTTGGAATTCCATGGTCTTACCTACAAATACGTCGTAGTCGCGAATGGGCTTCACGTCGATTTGGGAACCGGGGAGGAAAGCCTCGATGCCGAACACATCGACGATCATGCCGCCTTTGGTGCGGCATTTGATGAAACCTTTGATGATTTCCTTGTTTTCGAGGGCTTCGTTGATGCGCTCCCAAGATTTGCTGGCGCGAGCCTTCTTGTGAGAAAGAACGAGTTGTCCCTTTTTGTCTTCGAGGTTTTCGATGTAAACCTCAACGGTGTCACCAATGGCGAGTTCGGGGTTGTAGCGGAATTCGCTTACGGGAATGATACCGTCGCTCTTGGAACCGATGCGAACCACGACTTCACGCTTGGTGATGTTGGTCACAACGCCCTCGGCCACTTCGTGTTCGTGTACGTTGTTGAGGGTTTGGTCGTAAGCAGCGACAAGTTTTTCGTGGCTTTCGCCACCGGCAACAGTGCCTTTTTCAAATGCGTCCCAGTCGAAATCGGCCAAAGGAGCAACGTTTTTGAAATTCTCCATTAATGTTAGTTAGTTAATAAATAAAGTGAATAAAGAGAAACCGACGGTGTGCGGCATGAGGGTGTCCCATGGTGGAGAAAGAAGGGCTGCGCCCTTTGTCTCGCAGACGCGTCGGAACCTGTTTTCGGAGAGAAAACCGAATGAGGTCGGGTGCGAATTTACGAAGTTTTTTTGTAAAGCAATTGTTTTATCCGCTTTATTTGTAAGAAAATGAGAGATTTCCCATGTATTCGAGAGTGAGGATGACAATTTTTGTGTAAATTCGCTGCAAACTATAATCCTTTTTGATATGAAGAAAATCATTTTTAGGTTTTTAGCCTCTCTCATCTTGATGAGCGGAATGTTGTTTTCGTTGCAGGGCTGTAAAGATAAAAAAACAACTCCCAAATCTTCCGTTTCTCCCACGCCCGTTGT
Organism: Alloprevotella sp. OH1205_COT-284; assembly: GCF_003859795.1. Classification (GTDB taxonomy): domain Bacteria; phylum Bacteroidota; class Bacteroidia; order Bacteroidales; family Bacteroidaceae; genus Alloprevotella. The sequence continues at coordinate 81,684 of NZ_RQYI01000003.1, forward strand.
GACGAAAGCGGAGGCCGACAGTTCGATTTGCGGCATTGCCAATGAAGATTTCGGCATGAGCACTTTTGCCATTACCACCGAAGACGGACGCAGCGTGCAGGTGGTGCGTACTCGCAACGACGGCACGGATGGGGAGATTTACGGAGATGTTGCTCCGGGCGATAAATTTGTCATGACAACCACCGATGACGGAGAGTCTTTGGGAGTAGCCATCAATGTCACGCAGGTTGAAAGGTTTACGAAAAAATACAGAGTGCTCAACGCCCGGCTTATCCTAAATCCCGAAAATGCGCCCGATACCGTCAACGTCTTGCATCTTTCGACCGACAGCCTTGTGGCGGTGGGTAGAGAAAAGCACATCTACACTTCCTCGCAACGGAAAGACCGGGGAGAAAGAAAGGAAAAGCCGCACAGCAAACAGAGGAGTAGGGTAGTTTTGAAATAAAGATGATCACACAATCATGCCGGAGAGAGCGAAACTGATACACGTATACAAGGCTTCGGCCGGTGCGGGAAAGACCTTTACCCTTGCGGCGGAGTTTATAGCCAATCTCATCAACGACTATGAGGCGGGCGATGCGCCGCATCGTCATCAACTGGCCATTACTTTCACAAAAAAAGCCACGACCGAGATGAAGGAGCGTATCCTTCAATATCTTTATGAGCTTTCTCGCGACGGCGATTTCGACGATGGCTTTTTTCAAGCCGTTCGGTGTCGGGTGCGTCCTCATGTCACCGACCGTCAAATTCGCGAACGCGCCGGGCGTTCTTTGTTGCAGATCATTCATGGCTACGACTTTTTTCACGTAACGACCATTGACTCGTTTTTTCAATCATTGCTCACCAATCTGGCTCATGAATTGGGACTTTCGGCCGGTTTCAAAGTCGATCTCAACGATGGCGATGTGTTGGGAAAAGGAGTCGATCGCATGTTGAGGGCTTTGCGTCACGGGAGCGACGTGCTCGATTGGGTCACCGATTACATCGAAGAGCGTCATGAGGCCGACGAAAACTGGAACGTCACGAGCCCGCTCAAAAAACTCTCGCAGGAGTTGCTCAAAGAGCCTTATCTGATTTATGGCGACAGCCTGCGCAATCTGCCGCTCAACAATGTCACCGTAGGCAATTACCGAAAAACGCTCAATGTCATCAAAAAAGAGCAACAAGAACTTTTGAGCCGTCAGGCGCGTGAACTAGATGATTTTATCTGTCAAACCGCCGGCTATGCGGCCATCAGCTATGGAGAAAACCGCGGCCGACCCTTTATTGCACGCTTTGCCGAATGGACGTTCAAAGACTTCAACAAGGAGTCGCAACCTTCGGCCACGGTGAAGGATTGGGCGGAAAATCCGCAGAAGATGAAGAAGAAAGGAGATAAAGGCAACGATTTGGACGGGTGGTATGAAGAGGTGAGCCGTCGTCTTCGCCTCTTGTTGGAAACCATTCCTGCGGCTTTGCGACAAATCAATTCCTGTGATCTCAGTTTGAGGCATCTCAATCCGCTTCGGTTGCTCGATGTGATCGATCGTGAGGTGGTCGAAATCAATCGCGAGAACAATGCTTTCATGCTTGCACACACACCTTTGTTGTTTGCTAAAATGGTGACCGGCAATGAAGCCTCTTTTGTGTTTGAGCGCGCCGGAACGCAGTTTCGCCATGTCATGATCGACGAGTTTCAGGACACTTCCACCTTGCAGTGGAAAAATCTCCGCAACCTCCTTGTCGAAAACATCTCTCAGGGCAACAGTTGTATGCTTGTGGGCGATGTGAAGCAGGGCATTTATCGCTGGCGCGGCGGCGATTGGACGGCCTTGGCCGAAATCCGAACCGACGATCTGACCGAAGTGAAACATTTGGATAGCAACTTTCGGAGTGGCCGCGTGATTGTCGAGTTTAACAACCGCTTGTTTGTCGAAGCAGCAAAGGCTCTTTCTGCCGATGAGAGGGAAACAGCCGAATCTTCCACAAAAGGGGAACTCGAAATGCTGTATGCACAAGAGGAAGTGCATCAGCAATTTCGAAAGAAAGGAGGCTTTGTGCGCATTTGTGTTGCCGAGAAAAAGAGTGGTTCGGAGGAGCGTGCCGATGGTGCGGAGTTTTCGGCCGAGCGCGAACTCGGAGAACAGATTCTGCGGCTGCGCGCTGCCGGTGTACCCTATGAGGAAATGGCGATTTTGGTGAGGCGAAACTCCGAGGTGCAACGCATCCTCAAATATTTCGAGACCGACTCGGTTTTGAAAGACATCCCCCTTGTTTCCGACGAAGCATTTTTACTCTCTTCCTCGCCGGCGGTGCAGACGCTTGTTCATGCTCTGCGCTATATCGTTCGTCGTGACGATGGCATCGCGAAGGCCTATTTGCAAAAACGAATTTCCGAGGGCGGAGTGGAGGCTTTGCAGAATTTGTTTGAAGAGTGGGACGCCCGACAATTTGACAATCTTCCGTTCTACGAACTCGTGGAACGGCTTATCCGCATCTTTCGTTTGCACGAGCAAACGGGGCAGACACCTTATTTATATGCGTTCTTGGACGCCGTTTTGGTCTTCCTCGACGAAAATGTGGCCGACATCAAGCGATTTTTGGAATATTGGGACGAAACGCTGCATCGCAAAAGTATTCCCTCGACAGAGGTCGATGGCGTGCGAATGCTGACCATACACAAATCGAAAGGTCTTGCTTTTCACAGCGTCTTTTTGCCCTATTGCGAATGGGCGGTTGAGCAAGACCGAGCCGACGATCTTCTGTGGCTTCATCCCGAAGTGTCGCCTTTTGATGCCATTCCGCTGCTTCCGATCCCGATGACGGCACGAGCGGCCAACAGTATTTATGAGCAACCTTATCGTCGGGAGCATCTCAATCGCCGCATCGAAAATCTCAACCTCATGTATGTCGCTTTTACGCGTGCTCGGCAAAATCTCATCGCTTGCGCCTCCCCTCCTGCGCGCAGCGGAGGAAAAACGATGCGCGATGTGTTGAAAGAGAGCTTGTATGCTCCCGACAGCACCTTGAAGCCCGGCTACGGCGATCTCTCTTTGCTCGAAACCGACGATTGCCGCATTGTTCTCGAACTCGGAAGCCCCTCCACAGCTTATTTGCAGGAGGCAGTTCAGCCAAATTCGGACAGCGTGAAGGCGAAAGACCGAAATCCTCTCCATATTGTACCGACTGCCGAGTCGTTGAACTTCGTTGCCCGAAAGGCGCGCATTTCATTTCGCCAGTCGGCCGATGCACGGCGTTTTCGTGCATCGTTGTTTGAAGACGAAGAGGGCGAAAATACTTCTCTCTCTCCGGAAGCCGAATTTCGAGTGCGGCAGGATGAAGCGCGCCGCAAGGGAGAGTTGTTGCACCGCATGATGGAACACATCGGGCACGCCGGCGACTTGGAGCGTGTGGTGCGCGAGTTTGTTTTTGAAGGGCAAATTCTCGAACCCCGTCAGCGTGAAGAAACGATAGAAAGGCTTCGCCGCGCCATGTTGCACCCCTTGGCGGCCGAATGGTTTGACGGTTCGTGGAAACTCTATCGGGAGTGCAACATTCTCAGCCGCGACGCCACCGGTGCATATCTTTGTCAACGCCCCGACCGCGTCATGATGCGCGGTGACGAAACGGTGGTGGTCGATTTCAAATTCGGACGCTCACGTCCCGCTTATCACCGGCAAGTACGCTTATATTGCAATTTGCTTCGTCGAATGGGGCATAAACATTTGCGCGGCTATGTGTGGTATGTCTACGACGGAGAGATCGAAGAGGTGGAACTCGACTCTTGCTGAACAACTGTGCTTTCCGGTTGGAAATGCGGGCTGAAAGTGTTCGGGTGTGAATGGGAAAAATATCGAAAAGTTTCCACACAATGAAAGTTTTTTGTAACTTTGCCACAAGATAAAGCATTTCTTATCAATACTGTTATGGGCGCAGAAAAATCTCTAACGCCTCACTGTTTTTACAGCAACCACAACAACTCAATAACTCTCAATCATTATGACAATCGACGCTTGTAATTTCGCAGGCAAGAAGGCTATCGTGCGCGTAGACTTCAATGTGCCCCTCAACGAAGAAGGACAAATCACCGACGACACCCGCATTCGCGGTGCGCTCCCCACGCTTAAAAAAGTTTTGAGCGATGGCGGTTCGCTCATCATCATGAGCCACATGGGCAAACCCAAAGGCAAGGTAAATCCCAAATTCTCGTTGGGACAAATCAAAGATGCCGTGGCCACCGCTCTCGATGCTCCCGTGACTTTTGCCCCCGATTGCGCGAAAGCCGCCGAAGCTGCCGCCGCTCTCAAACCCGGCGAAGTATTGTTGCTCGAAAATCTTCGTTTCTATCCCGAAGAAGAAGGTAAGCCTGCCGGTATCGATAAGGCCGATCCTGCCTATGCCGAAGCTGCCAAAGCGGTGAAAGAAAGCCAAAAAGAATTTGCAAAGACTTTGGCTTCTTATGCTGATTTCTATGTGATGGACGCTTTCGGAACGGCACATCGCAAACACGCTTCCACGGCCGTTATTGCCGATTATTTCGATGCAGACCACAAAATGTTGGGTTACCTCATGGAAAAAGAAGTGACGGCCGTCGATAATATCCTCAACAACATCAAGCGTCCTTTCACGGCCATCATGGGCGGCTCAAAAGTTTCGACCAAGATCGGTATCATTGAAAACCTGATGGACAAGGTGGACAATCTTATTCTTTGCGGCGGCATGACCTACACCTTTGCCCGTGCTTTGGGCGGAAATGTCGGCCAATCCATTTGCGAAGAAGACAAGTTGGATCTTGCCCTCTCCATTATAGAGAAAGCCAAAGCTAAGGGTGTAAATCTGGTTTTGGGAACAGACTGCGTGGCCGGCGATGATTTCAAAAATGATTGCAACACGCAAGTGCTCCCCGTAGGCGAGATCCCCGCCGGTTGGGAAGGCCTCGATGCCGGACCCGAAAGCCGCAAGGCTTTTGCCGCAGCCATTGAAAGCGCAAAGACCATTCTTTGGAACGGCCCTGCCGGCGTGTTCGAGTTTGACAATTTCGACGGTGGATCAAGAGCCATTGCCGAAGCCATTGCCGTCGCCACCAAGAATGGTGCCTTCTCTCTCATCGGCGGTGGCGACTCCGTGGCCTGCATCAACAAGTTCGGCATGGCCGATCAAGTATCTTACATTTCTACCGGCGGCGGTGCATTGCTCGAAGCCATTGAGGGTAAAACACTCCCCGGCGTTGCAGCCATCAAGGGATAATTGAAATTTATATCATTATCAATACAAGTTATAGAGTTGGAGGGGCTTCGAGCTTTTGCAGCTCTATAACTTTTTTCTTATGAAACAATCACACTTGCGTCTTTTCCCGTTTGTCTTACTCCTCCTTTTGAGCGTTTCGATATGGGTAGGCTGTCGAAACAGTACAACCCTCGACGCCGATGGAAAGGCGGCCAATGACAGTTTGTCGTTGCGCATCGCCTGTTTGCCCACCATGGATTGCCTGCCGTTCTACTATGCTGTGGAAAGCGGACTGTGCGATTCTCTCGAACTTCCTCTTTATATTCGCACCTTTCAATCGCAGTTTGATGCCGACACGGCGTTAATGGGAAACGTGTTCGACGGAGGAGTGACGGACGTTCATCGCTATCGTCATCATCGCGAAAAGGGGCTTCTTCAACCTTGTGTGGCTTTGATCCCGACCGATGGCCGTTGGCAGCTGGTGGTGAATGGCGTGTTGCGTCTGAAAAAAACAGAGCAACTCAAAGGACGCACTTTGGCTGCTGCACGCCACAGCGTTTCGGATCGCATTTCAAGTCATCTCAAAGACAGTTTGCGGTTGGGAAGCGATGATATATATCAACCGCAAATCAACAGCTATCGTCTTCGCTATCAGATGCTCGACAACGCTCAGGTCGATGCCGCCGTTTTGCCCGAACCGTGGGGGACGCTGGCTGCGGTTTCCGGACATCGCGTGTTGTCTTCCTTCTCTTCCCGTAAGTATTCCGTGGCTTTCTATGTGAAGAAAAGCAGCCTTTCTCATGCCCGCAAGGCTCGGCAGGTTGCGCGATTGAAAGAGGTGTACAATCTGTCGGTCAAGGCCTTGAACACAGCACCCTCGTCGGCATTGGATAGCGTATTGATCAAGACTTATCGACTGCCCGAAAATGTGGTCGATACGCTCCGTCTGCCTTATTTTCAACCTGTGAAGTAAAATCTCATGATACACTCCGCCACCTATCTTGCCCTTCGCGAAGACGCGCTGCTCGCCCTAAGGGAGAAGCGTTTGCTCGATGCGCTTGCCGCAGTCGAGGGACAGCTCTCTTATATGGGTTCGTGGGCGTTCAAACAGCAACTGTTTGACATCAAGCAAGCCTATTCCATGTTGCTCACCTATCTCAAACAAGGAGCTGCCGATCCGTCGCGTTTTCAACAAAGACTGATGTTTTTGCGTCAAACTTACGAGCTCTCGGAGCGTATTCATCGGGAGTTTACGTTGCAACACAGTCATCAGCATCGTGCCGATATTTGGCGTGCGTTGGGGAGTGAAGAGGCGGAACATTTGTTGTCCGAGGCGTTGCGCGGCGGCGAGCAAGACTATCGTGTGCTGTTTGAGGCTGCTTGGGTCTCTCCGGTTTGGGGCGAGGCCGAACTCGAAGCTGCCGATGCTTTTATGGAAACGGAAGAGATCGACGACTCCTTGAAGGCCACGTTGATTTCGGGAGTGATGCTCCGCCTGATAGCATCGTTTGATGCACGGCAGGTTGAATGGTTGATGAGCATTTTGCGGCGCGATGTATCCGTCGCGCTTTATGACCGGGCATTGGTCGCTTTGGTTTTTGCCGTGATTGCACATGAGCACTTCGACGGAACAGCCCATGTGATGCTTGACGAAGCAAGAGAAAGAAAGCATTCCCCTCTCGATTTCTATCCGGACATAAGAGAAAAGCTCATGGTGCTTTCTCGGGAGGAGCGTTATCGCTCCCGAATGCTTGTTTTGCAGAAAGTTTTGCTCTCGGCACTCGAAGCCCCCCGCTATGCCAAGCGCATGGAGGAAGAAATCGTACCCGAACTTCTCAAACATACGGCTGATTTCCCGAAGATCAATGGAGCGGATGTCGAAGAAATAGAACGTGTGTTGCGGGAAAGTCCCGGTTTGCAGGCAGCGCAGCAGGCATTGTTGGATCGATTGTCGGATTTTTTGGAAATGCAGCAGCGAGGGGTTGATGCCACATTCTCGTCCTTTCGGCATGTCGTGCGAAGGCTTCCTTTTTTTAATGTGGCGGCCAATTGGTTTTGTCCGTTTTCTCTTTCGCATCCGGAAGTGGCGAAGACGCATGTCAAACGCCGTTCGTGGGAAAATGCGCTGAAAAACAAACTTTGCGATACCGATCGCTTTGCTTTGTTGAAGTTTATCGATATGGCAGGCAAAGCTTCCACTGAACAGGAACAAACTGCGAGCCACGACTTTATCGATGCTCAAAGCACCCCGGCGGTGAGTTTTGAAGTGGTAGACGAAGAGGGTAATCCGAAGGCCGGGGAGGCCGACGAATTGCGTGCTTATATTCACGATTGCTATCGTTTTTTCAAACTCTTTGCGTATCGCAACGAGCAGGAAGATCCGTTTGGAAGAAATATTTTTTTGCTCGATTACGATGTCTTTTCGAGCATCTTTTCAGACGGAAAGAACTTGTTGGATTTGGCCGGTTTCTGTTTCCGCCTGAACCATTATGAACGCGTCGAGCAACTGATGCGACACATTCCCGACAATGCTTTGAGCCTCGCTCTTCAAGCCTATAATTATGAAATGCAGGAGAAAGAAGAGGAGGCCGTTTCGGCTTATGAGAAATTGCTTTTGCTCAACGATGATGAGAAAAATGTTCGTCGTTTTGCCGATTGTCTGTGGAAGTTCAAACGCTATGAAGACGCGCTGATCCACCTCATACGCCTCGAAATGGAGCATCCCGACGAGATCGACTTGCTGTTGCGAGTGGGAGAATGTTTCTTGTTGGTGGAGCTGTATGCCGATGCCGTCGAACGCTTTCGAAAGGTCATCTACCTTTCCCAAAATCATCCTCAGGCGGTGCGCCAATTGGCTTGGTGCTTGATGATGCAGAGTGACTTTGCCGCATCAATGGCGGAGTATGATAAATTGTTGTCGTCCGCTCCTGCCGACATCGATTTCTTCAATGCAGCCCATAATTCATGGCTTTCGGGCGATGTGCCCACGGCAACGGCTTTGTATCGGGAGTATCTTGAAAAAAAGAAAACGGATTTTGCTCCCAAAGAGCTTTTTGAGGATTGCAAACCCTACTTGTTGCGTCTGGGATTGTCGGAAGAAGACTTTCCCATGATGATCGACTTGTTGAATTGTGGTTTGTGAGCGTTTGCGCTCTGTCGAAAGGCAGAACGCCCCTGATGATTTGAAAAGGAAACATCGCTATCGCCCTTTTCTTCTGTCGTTCGATTTTGTGCCAGATCGGATAGTCCGACGCGACTGCCTCCGAATGGGGAAAGACCACTTTGGGGAGAGGGACATTTTCATCGACAAAATCGAAAGGTTGCATCCTTGAAAAGAGAACCCGATAGGAAGTTGTGAAATTTAGGTCACTGATAGATTTTTCTACTCGTTACTTTGTTTTTTCTACTCCTTGGGTAAGATGCGTTCCGACGCATTAAAAATATATGGGGACAAACCGAAGAGAAGGTGAGGCAATGTTGAGCGAAAAAAAGCAACTTTCGGCTTCCTACCGGGAGTTTTTCTTCTTTTTATCTACATTGTCTACATTCTCGGTGTTAATCCGTAGATATACAGACTGTTGCGAATGTATACAATGCGGAAGAAAAACTACATTCGTCGTCGCAACCTACACCTTGTTTCGAGAAGGCATGCAGATGCCCGAAACCGTCCGTGTAGGCAGTGTAGGTTTTCGGAAAATCTGTCTACATTCTTTTTAATCTGTTTGTCAGTGACTTAACTTCTTGCAATGTATGTTGAAAACCATTTGTATACACTCGCATCTTGTTGAATTTCAGTGATATGAAAGGCGTAGTGTAGGTTTTCGGGATTTTATGAAAAGAACATTGCAGGAAACCCGCACAACGAGCTGCCCCTCCCCCTAACCGGTATAATTCAACCCCTTGAAATAAAGTCATAAAAAAGAGAAGAAATTTATACCGTTCTTCGGGGATTATTGTGCCCCATTCTCACCGATAAGGGGAAAATGGGGCCACTAAAATCCTTTTAGAGCTAACAATGTCAAATTCACGGAATTTTCCAAGTAAAATTGTCCAATCCGAGAAAAATACGGATTGGACAATTTTATAAGAGGCTTTTGCAGAGATCTCTGATAAATTCGCAGCTCACCTTCAAATACATTTCTTACGTTTCTCTCTTCTTTTTTTTAGAAAAAAGTTGGCACTATAAAAAATAAGTCGTAATTTGCGCTCGGTTTGCAAAATACAGTTTCACTTTCAGACCATTCAATGCTATCTTAAACACCCTCATGCCCTCTTGCTTACGCATAAGATGAAGCGCATGGCAGAGAGGAAAACTCTTAAATCTTTACCCACATGAAAGTTTACAATTCCCACGACATCAAAAACATTGCCCTCTTGGGCAATGACGGCTCCGGTAAGACCACCCTCACCGAATGCCTCCTTTATCACGCCGGCTCCCTAAAACGCCGTGGACGTATCACGCAGAAAAATACCGTTTCCGACTATTTCCCCGTAGAGCAGGAATATGGTTATTCGGTGTTCTCCACGGCTTTTCACGTTGAATGGAAGGGCAAGAAGCTCAATATCATCGACTGCCCCGGTTCGGACGACTTCGTAGGGGCTGCCATGACGGCTCTCAACGTGACCGACACGGCAATCTTGCTCATCAATGGTGCTTTCGGCCCCGAAGTGGGTACTCAAAACCACTTCCGCTACACCGAAAAACTCAACAAACCCGTCGTATTTCTCGTCAATCAGTTGGACAGTGAAAGTTGCGACTATCCTTCCATACTCGACGAGCTGCAAAACATTTATGGTTCGAAGGTCGTACCCGTGCAATATCCCATTGAAACCGGACCCGGCTTCAATGCCTTGATCGACGTGATATTAATGAAAAAACTCTCGTGGTCGGCCGAAGGAGGAGAACCGGTCATCGAAGACATTCCGAGCGAAGAATACGACAAAGCTCTCGAAATGCACAAGACGCTTGTGGAGGCTGCGGCCGAAAACGACGAGAAGTTGATGGAAAAGTTCTTTGAAACGGAACATCTCTCCGAAGACGAAATGCGCGAAGGTATCCGTAAGGGCATGGTGACACGCAGCATTTTTCCCGTATTTTGCGTTTGCGCCGGTCGCGATATGGGCGTGGGTCGATTGATGGAATTTTTGGGCAACATCGTGCCTTTCGTAGACGAAATGCCCAAAGTACACAACACAAGAGGAGAAGAGGTTGCTCCCGACGAAAAAGGTGCAACGAGTGTTTACTTCTTCAAAACCGGCGTGGAACCACACATCGGGGAAGTGCAATATTTCAAAGTGATGAGCGGCATCTTACGCGAAGGTGACGAACTCACCAATGCCGACCGCGGCTCGAAAGAACGCATGACGCAACTCTTTGTGTGCTCGGGTGCGAATCGCGAAAAAGTGGAACAGCTCTCCGCCGGCGACATTGGCTGCACTGTGAAACTCAAAGATGTCCGCACCGGCAACACACTCAATGGTAAAGATTGCGACAATCGCTTCAACTTCATCAAATATCCCTATCCCAAATACACGCGTGCCATTCGTGCCGTCAATGAAGCGGAAACCGAAAAAATGATGGTGGCTCTCAACCGCATGCGACAGGAAGACCCGACTTGGGAAGTGGAACAAAGCAAAGAATTGCGCCAAATCCTCGTACACGGACAAGGAGAGTTTCATCTCCGCACCTTGAAGTGGTGTTTGGAAAACATCGACAAGATACAAGTGGAGTTTTACGAACAGCGCATCCCCTATCGCGAAACCATCACCAAGGCTGCCCGCGCCGACTATCGCCACAAGAAACAGTCGGGCGGTGCCGGACAGTTTGGAGAGGTACACCTTATCGTCGAACCCTACTATGAAGGCATGCCCGATCCGACGAGTTTCACGTTCGGCGGACAGGAATACCGCATCACTCCTCGCGGCAAAGAGGAAGTCACGCTCGAATGGGGCGGAAAGCTCGTGTTCATCAACAGCGTGGTGGGCGGGGCTATCGACACACGCTTCATGCCGGCCATTTTGAAAGGCGTGATGAGCCGCATGGAACAAGGGCCGCTTACCGAATCGTATGCTCGCGACGTGCGCGTAATCGTCTACGACGGAAAGATGCACACCGTCGATTCCAACGAAATCTCTTTCATGCTTGCCGGACGCAATGCCTTCTCTGCCGCATTCCGCGAAGCCGCTCCGAAACTGCTCGAACCGATCTACGATGTTGAGGTCTTTGTGCCGGCCGACAAAATGGGCGATGTCATGAGCGACCTTCAAGGCCGCCGAGGCATGATTATCGGTATGAGCAGCGAAAACGGTTATGAAAAGCTGCAAGCCAAAGTGCCGCTCAAAGAAATGAGCTCTTATTCCACCGCTCTTTCGAGCCTTACCGGCGGACGCGCCAGCTTCATCATGAAGTTTGCCAGCTATGAACTCGTACCTACCGATATTCAAGCCAAACTCGTGGCCGAACTCGGACAGAAAGAAGAGGAGTAAGTTCAAAGGACTTTCTTCTTAATCATGATCAACTCTCGCAAATGTTCCGTCGGAACACTTGCGAGAGTTTTATCTATCCTATTCCTCCACCATTTCTTTCAACATTTCCGCGGATCTTCCGCTGCCCCCTTCTTTTCGGTGTTGATTGAGGGGGATTGTTGTTTAGGGGATGTCGCGTTGGAGCGTTGTGGAAAGAGGAAGATATGAGAAGCTATGTTTTTCTGTACGATATGTTTTTGTTGTCGGATGAAAAAAAACTTTTGTTTTTGTTTGGAGATGAAAGAAAAAGTGCTTACCTTTGCATCGCAATTCAGAAATGAAAGCAAGGGGCGCTTAGCTCAGCTGGTTCAGAGCGTCTGCCTTACAAGCAGAGGGTCGGCGGTTCGAATCCGTCAGCGCCCACAATCCCTTCCAAAACGCATCGATTGAAGTCGATGCGTTTTTTTTTGTTTATATCGGTAAGTGTGATGTTGTCGATCCGCCCGGTGTTTCGGGTCTGTGGATAATCTCGGTGAGCAAGCTCCTTTTGTCACATCCGGGAGGATGGCGCGGAGAATATCTGTTTTCATGAGGCAAAGATAACAGCCCTATTCTTGATGAAAAAAAGAGAGCTTGTCCACCGAGATTATCCGCTGATCCCTTGTTTGAATGGTGGCGAAGTTGGCGAATTTATAAGTTTTTCAAGAGTGCTGTGTCTGTATAAATGAGTAAAAATATTGAAAAATCATATTTTTATTTGCATAAACGCTTTTTGCGGCAGTTTCTATGGTTTTGATATTCGCACCTTCGGCTTTTGAAGGGTATAGGCTAAAAATTGTCATCTCTGTTGCAATAATTGTTTTCTCTTTTGGGCTTTAAGGTATGAATATGTGATTTATATTATAAGCGTAGTGTTAAAATGTAGCTGTTTGGCGCATTTTTTTTTCTCTTGCTCTTGGTTATGTCGAAACTTGATGAGGAAGAAAAAAATGCCGTCGCAAAAGTTTGTTGTAGAGAATAATTTCTATTAAATTTGCTCAGTCTATAAGAGTACCCGTATGTACTTGAATATTCACCCCAATTTGCCAGAATAAGAAAATAAATAAAATTATCTAAAACCATGTGTATGAAAAACCGTTTTTGCAGAATGAGCAAAACCATGTGTGGAGCTCTTTTCCTGCTTTCAGTGAGCGGCATTGCGTACTCCTGTTCCGACAATTATGATTTGGATGAAACCAGACCCGGTTTCTTGGGCGGAAGTATCTATGACGAGCTTAAAGCAAGAAAAAACTTCTCTTACACACTACGACTCATTGATGACTTGGATTATACCGACGTGATGTCCAAGACCGGTAGTAAGACGCTCTTCGTTGCCGACGATGATGCCTTCAACGCTTTCTTCCAAAATAACAGATGGGGGGTGAAATCTTATGAAGAGCTTAAACCTGCCCAAAAGCGTATCCTCTTTAATGGAGCTCAACTCAACAACGCTTACGTGGTTGAAATGATGTCCAATGGTGCGAATGGTCAGAAAAATCTCTGTTTGCGCCAAAATTCTGCCGCTGCTGTAACAGACTCCGTTCCTTTTTGGAAGTGGAATACACTGCCGGTGAATTATAACGAGGATAAAACGGAAACGAAATATTGGAAACGCCATGCCAATGAAGCCAAAGGAGGTATTGTTATGGCCATCGACGCGACAGTGCCGATGATGACCCACTTCCTTGAAGGTAATATGAAAGAACGCGGCATCAAGCATAGCGACGTTTCTTTCATATTGAATCATAAAGAAAACTGGCCGGAGGACGAAAATCGCTCATATATATATGATGCACGACTCATAAAAGAAGATATTGTCTGCCTGAATGGTTATTTGCATCAAATAGATAAGGTGTTATTGCCTCCCGGAAATATGGCCGAAGAAATTCGTCTTAATGACAATACCAAAATATTCAGCCATATTCTCGATCGTTTTAGCGCACCTTTCTATAATGAGCAGCTGACGCGAAATTATAGTGCTCTTTATGCCAATGCGCCCGACTCGATTTTTGAAAAACGCTATTTCGCGACCAATACGCGTACCGGACGTCTTGTTGTCGATCCCAATCGATATGTTGTCAACGAATTTCCTTTGCTCACTTTCGACCCGGGCTGGAATGCTTTTGCAAGCTCACCCACCGAGCCCAAAGAAAGAAACATGGGAGCCATGTTCGTGCCCAATGATAAGGCTTTGACGGAATACTTTATTAAAGGTGGAGGCCGCGTATTGATGGATCGCTACGCCAAGCTGGATAACAATGAAACCAACTTGGTTTATAATCTCGACCAAATTCCGCTCGACATTATTCAAGCATTGGTGAACAATCTGATGAAGGCTTCTTTCATGGAAACGGTACCTTCCAAGTATCTCACCATTATGAATGACGCCCGCGACCAAATGTTCCCCGCTACTCAATACGGAACAGAGGAGGTTTATAGACAAGCATTCGAAAAAGTGCTCTTGGCCAACAACGGTGTGGTTTATGTCATGAATCGCGTCATCACCCCCGCCGACTACGCTTCGGTTATCGCTCCTGCATTGTATAGTGAAGATGCCGAGGTGATGCGTGCTGTTGTTCGTGCCGACGACTCCTATATTCAAGGTGATTCGTTTAACGATGCTCCTCTTCAACAGTATTTCTCTACTTATTTGAAAGCGATGCAGAGTCGTTTCACCTTTTTCATTCCCACGGATGAAGGGTTGAATACTTATGGCTATGTGGATCCTGCTTCGTTGGCTTCGGGTAACAAAAACAACTATATGTACTATCGTTGGTTCCCAAAACCCACAGGATCGGCATTGGGAAAGCGCATTCCCGTCGAAGCCCATGCCTATTCCTATAATATGGAAACCGGCCAGCGTCCCGGAGTAGACCGTATTCGCCCCGTTTCTTTTGCTTCTCCCAGTACCGACCTCTTAACTTCTCTTACTGGTGCTGTGAAACAACGCCTTTTGATTGAAATGGTCAATCAGCATATCCTTCTTCACGACAACGATGACAAAGACGGTGTGCGCGGAGCACAGAAATACTATTTGTCGCGTGTCGGAGCTCCCGTCATAGTCATTAATCGCGGTACCGGAAAGGGTATGGGTATGGAAGTGCGTGGAGGTTTCCAAGAACAGATTCAGGGAACCGGTGCGGCTCACAACTGTGTCGTTACGGAAGTGTATGACCAAACGGGAGGAGAAGATGGTTACGGAAATGGTATGACCTATCTTCTTGATCGCCCGATGCAGCCTACCACCATCTCTACTTATAAGGCCGTTTCAAATATGCCCAATGCTTCCAAGTTCCTTGAACTTTGCTCGTTTGGTGATAAGAACCTGCTTCAAAAGGCCGGTTTCCGCGACTCATTGATGGTTTCTAACACAGACCCCAATGGAACCGAATGGGATAAAGTTGCTTCTAAATATTTCATTTTTGTGCGTGGTAATGTCGGAGGATCAAACTATAATGTTCCCGATAAAGATCGCCTTGTGAGATTCTTCAACAACTATCGTTATACGGTTTATGTTCCGACGGATGCCGCGATCAATGCCGAAATATCCAAAGGGCTGAAAACTTGGGAAGATATTGAAACTTATTTGGATGCCAATCTGAAACCGGAAGTAACACTCGCCCCCGACCAAAGCAACAAGGAAGAAGTGGAACAAGTGAAGAAGCATAATGATGCGGTGAAACAAAAAGCACAAGCCATGGTAACGATGCTCGTCGCTTTCTTGCGTTATCACTTCCAGGATGAAACCTTGTTTGTGGATAATGTTACGAAGCCCGTCGAAGAATACAACACGGCTTGTGTGGACGAAAAGAATAAAATCTATCTTTCTCTCAAAGTGGAACAGAAGCCCGGATCGATGACACTTACCGATTTGGGACGCAATGCCAAAATCGACGTGAATACCGCCCAATGTAATATTATGGTGCGTGACGCTAATTATGACAAATTGGTCAATAATCCTCGCCACATTAGCAGTAGTTCTTTTGCCGTTGTGCATCAGATTGGTCAGGCATTATTGTTTGACGCCGAATTGGCATCCGGATATTCCGCAGCATGGGCCACTCCCCAAAAGGCAAAAGCTTTTGTGGCAAAGTACAGAATCAAAGAATAATATAAAGCCATTATGAATAACTTAAAGTATATTTTGACTCTTGCCTTTGTGCTTTGCACCTCAGCGGCCTTTGCACAGCAAAAGCGCATATCCGGTCATGTTTTCAGCAAAGGAGATGGCCCGGTGATTATGGCAAATGTCGTGGAGAAGGATAAAACAAATCGTGTCATTTCGGCTACACAAACCGATATGAACGGTAACTTCTCCATGACCATCAAAAATCCTCAAAACCGATTGGAAGTTTCCTATATCGGTTATGGTACTCGTGTCTTTAATCCGATCGGTGCACAAAGCTCCTTTCGTGTAGAACTTCAAGATAAAACGCTCTTGGGAGCTGTTACCGTAACGGGAGTGCGTAAGGTGCGTTCCAACGGATTGACGATTCCCGAACGTGAAATATCGACAGCCACTCAAACGCTCAACATGGACAACATGGAGGGATTGTCGTTTGAAACTGCCGGTGAAGCACTGCAAGGTCAAATTGCAGGTTTGGACATCGTTGCCAACTCCGGTAACCTCGGAGCCGGAACCTCCATGCGTTTGCGTGGTGTAAGTTCGATCAATGGGTCGCAGGAGCCACTTATTGTGGTGGATAACTATCCCATCGAAAACTATAACGCGCAAGACCTCGACCTCACCAATCTTGAAAACCAAGAGCAATTTGCCACGCTCTTGCAGGTGGCGCCCGAAGACATCGCCAGCATCAAAGTGCTGAAAGATGCTGCGGCAACTGCCATTTGGGGAGCACGTGGAGCGAATGGTGTGATCGAAATCACAACTCGTCGCGGACGTCGCGGAAAGACAACGGTTAATTTCAGCTACCGCTTCTCCGGAAGCTGGCAACCCGAAGGCATGAAGATGCTTGACGGCCCTGGCTACTCTATGATGCTGAAAGAGGCTTACTTCAATCCCAAACAGAGCGATGAGGCTTCAAGCATCGTCGAGTTGATGTATCTCCAAAGTCACCCGGCTTATTATGATAACTACAATAAGAACACCGATTGGGTGAAAGAGGTGACACAAATCGGACAGGTTCATAACTATGGTATGAATATTTCCGGTGGTGGTGAAAAAGCGACATTCCGCGTGTCCGGAACATTCGACACGGAAACCGGTACGATCATCAAACAGAGCTTGAACCGTTTTACTACGCGTTTGGCACTGGATTATTTTGTTTCCGATCGCATTAAGTTTACCTCAAACTTTGCGCTTACCTATACCAAAAACAACAAAAACTACGGAAACGACATTCTCGGTAAGGCTTATAAAGCCATGCCGAATATGGCCGTGACCCGTCATGAGTATAACGCCGCTGAAAAACGTTACTTTGACACCGGAGAGTTCTATTTGATGCCTCCCGCCGCACCTGATGCTTATAAAGGACGACTTCTTGATAACAACTCCGGTTACACTTCCTATTATCTTCGTGATATGGTAGGAAACGGTAACCCCGTAGCTATTGCCAACCTTGCATGGGAGCATCTGAGCACTTATACGATTACTCCTCAGTTCTCGTTGGAATATAAGTTGTTGGGTAAAGAGGATGAGGAAACTCAGCTGAATTATACCGCAGAAGTGCAAATGGACGCTTTTACATTGTCAAATAGTACTTATTTCCCTCATACGCTTACGTCCAATAGCTGGTCGCAAGGTGTGAATGAAACAGGAAATGACGAGTCTAAAAACTTCCGTTTCACCACTCGTCACTCTTTGGTATATCGTCCTTATTTTGAAAATGAAAAGCATTCTTTCCAGATGCTCGGACGTTTTGAATTGGAATCCAGCAACAACACCAACCAAGTGCTTCGCTCTGACGGTATCTCCGGCAACATCACCGATCCTACTGTTCCCGGCTATTTGAAAAATGCCTATACAAGCACGGGACGAGGACGCAAACTCAGCGGAACGACCTCTGCCCACTATAGTTACGGATCAAAGTACTCGATCGACTTTACGCTTCGTGCCGATGGTATGACCAAATTCGGTGCCGGCAACAAGTGGGGCTTCTTCCCCGGTATCTCCGGTCGTTGGAATATTTCGGACGAAACTTTCTTCAAACCTCTTTCTCATGTGGTAAACATGCTTTCGTTCCGTCCGTCTTATGGTATTAACGGTAACGCTTCTTTTGCAGAAGGTGTTATCTATAATAAATATGGAGCTTATGGTAGTTATCTCGGAACACAAGGTATCGCACCTTCCAATCTTCGTTTGACGAATATCCGTTGGGAGAAAACGCGCTCTTGGAACCTTGGTTTCGACCTTAAACTCTTTGAAGACCTGCTCCAATTCGACTTCAACATTTATCGCAAGTACACTTCGGACTTGATGATGTATAATGTTCGCGTACCTTCTTCTACCGGTTATGAAAACATCTCCAATGCTAACGTAGGTAAGATGGAAAACAAAGGTTGGGAAATCTACTTCAATACCAAACCTATCTTTAAGGTCGGAAAGTTTGATGTAGTGCTTCGTGCCAACCTTGCACAAAATCTGAATACGATTACTGATATGGATGCCTCTGTTTTGGCTTCGATGAACAAAGAATATACCTACAATAACCATGACTATATGAACCGCGTACAAATCGGACATGCTTTGGGCGGTATTTATGGTTTCCGTTATAAAGGTATCTATGCTTATGACTATGACCACAACGGTTATTTCACCAACGATGTGAAAAATCAATATTTTGCCAAGGATGCCGAAGGCAATAGCTATCGTAACACTGCCCAAGCCACGGGTAAAACAGCACCTATTGCTTATGACTCTAAGGGGCAGGTTATTTATGATAAGGCAGGCAATCCTCTCCCCATGATTTTTAACTATGGCGGCAAGAATTATCAATTCCAAGGAGGAGATGTAATTTATGAAGACATCAACCACGACGGACAGATCAACGAGCTTGACATTGTTTACCTTGGTTCTTCCAATCCCAAATTTAATGGTGGTTTTGGTCTTGATTTCCGTTATGGACGTTGGTCTTTGAAAACCAACTTCAACTTCCGTGTGGGCAGCAAGGTGATCAACAAGGCTAAGATGGTGGCAGAAAGCATGCGCAACAACAATAATCAGATGGCTTCTGTGAATTGGCGTTGGCGTAAGAATGGTGATGTCACAGAGATCCCTCGTGCCAAGAATGCCGAAGTGGGCGAGTCTTACAATGCGCTCAGCTCAGATCGTTATGTGGAATCCACCGACTTTGTACGCTTCCAATATCTCCAATTGGGATATTCTGTTGATCCGAAACGTCTTAAACGATACGGACTTACCACACTTAGAATTTCGGCATCCGGTAATAACCTGATCTTTTGGTCTAAGTATTCCGGACTTGATCCCGAGCACTACCAAAGCGGTTATGCGCCGGCCAGCGATAATTCCAGAACGCCTCGTTCACGCTCCTTTACTTTCAGTTTGAATTTTGGCTTCTAAAACATCTTTATTTCGATCATCTTACCCAATCGTTTTTCGACGTCTACGGAGAGAAAACAATATGGAGTCTTCCACCGAACAAGAAAAACGCATATAGGAAAAATGAACGCAAAAGATCAAATACAAAGATATCATGAAAAGAACATTCATCAATAAACTCCTCATTCCGGTGGCAGCAATAGTCATGGGAGGGTTCGTTTCTTGCGAGGATTTTCTTACCCTCTATCCGACGGATTCCATTACCAAAGAGGAATTTTGGAATACCAGCAACGACGTGAACAACGTTCGTGCGGCTGCTTATTATCAGCTGACGGAAAACACTGGTAAAATATTGACTTGGGGAGAATTTCGTTCTGACAATGTTACACTCAACGACATGAAGCAGACGAAGTATCGTTACCTCCAAGAAGCTGTGTTGCAACCCACAGAAAACATGTTTGATTGGAGTAGCATGTACAAGGGAATAAATTTCTGCAACGAAGTCTTGGAAAATGGTCAAACGATGTTTGATCGTGGAGTCGATCCTTCTTTTACCGGTCGTGATTGGAATTCCATTAAGGCTGAAATGACCGCCCTTCGTGCACTTTATTATTTCTATCTCGTACGTGCTTATAGAAACGTTCCCTATGTGACACATGCCGTGAGCACCGATGTTGAAGCACAGGCTTCTCGTGTGGCAGCTACTTCCGGACAAGTCATCATGGATTCGCTCATCACCGGACTTGAAAGAGTGCTTGATGCCAAATATGCAACTTTCAGTTATGGAACACAAGCAGAAAATAAAGGTCGTTGGACAGATCGATCTATTCGCGCTCTATTGGCTGATATGTGCCTTTGGAGGGCCGGAATGGTCATGAAGGCTACTGAAAAAGCAAAAAGTTTTAATGACAAGCGTTTTTATGTGACCAATCAGCAAGGAGATACTCTTACTGCTGCACAGGAGAATGATCTGTCGGCTCAGTTGCTCATCAAGGCACATGACTATGCTTCTTCCGTAATAGCCGAAATCCATAAAGATTACATCATTTATTTGGATCGAAACAATGTGGATCGAGAGAGCGATGAACGTAAGCAGCCGTTCCCGATGATTCGTAATCTTGTTTTTGCTTTCGGTACGCCCGACCTTGCATATTTTGACGTTTTTGGTAAAAAAAATTCGATTGAAACCATATTGGAACTTCAATTCGATGGAGTAAACACCAAGAATAAAGCACTTACCGATTTCTTCTATGGTAATCCGGAGGGAGCCTATCGTGCAGGAACAATGGTTGCCAACCCTCAACTTTTCAGTGTTGCCACTTCGGTCGATCCTGCCAAAGGTTATGGAAAAACGGATTTACGCTTTTTGAGTTATGGAAAATATACGCCGGGTTCAATCAGCAATGTGACTCCTATTATTAAAGGAGTGGCCACAAGTATTAGTGCATTAAATCCGGCCAATGTGATGTTGGGGTATATGGAAGACTCTTATAGAGCTGCCAACTCTCAGAATGGAAACTGGCCACTTTATCGTCTTGCCGATATGATGATGATCAAGGCAGAGGCCATTGCTCGATTGAGAGAGGAACCGATCAATAATCCCAATTACAGTGATACCGAAGCTTATCTTTTGGCAAATGAATTGTTCCGTCGCAACAATCCCGCTTGTGACACTGTGAATACTTCTTCAACTGAATTTTGCGTTCGCCTTCGTCGTAAAAGTCTTGATGGAGATGATGCTGCTGCCAATATAAAAGCACGCTACGGACATTATTCCGGTTTGAAACATCTTATTTTCTGCGAACGACAACGCGAATTTATCGGAGAAGGTAAACGCTGGTTCGACATTGTGCGTGAGTGTGAGTTCCGAGGAGCAACGAAGGACGTCCTCAACGACTGGGTTGGATCCTCCTCCGTGGTACGTAATCGTCTTCGAACGATATGGTCGCTCTATAACCCGATCTACAACGAAGAACTTAAAGTCAATGGTGTAGGTTTTGGTAATGGAGACGGAAAATTGCTTCAAAATCCTACTTGGGAAAAATATATGCCTAAAAAGTAAAAACAGACCGCTATGAACAGAAATCGTTTCACCATAAAACAACTGATGGGCTATTGTGGAGCTTTGCTCTTAACGGCCGGTTTGCTGTTCTTTACGCAGAGTTGTAAAGAAAGCATTGATGACAGCAATTTTGCTATTGCAAAAGAGCAAACGATCACAGATTATCTTGGAGGGCAAGAGAACTTCTCGCTCATTAAAAAAGTATTTGACCGAGTTCCGCTTGGTAATAAGAACACGGCATCACCTATCAGTTCTGTGCTTTCGGCTCGCGGAAATTACACCATTTTCGCCCCTAATAATCAAGCCGTACAACAGCATATCGATTCTATCCTCGGAGAAGGAAAAAAAGTTGAAGATCTCTCCGATGAACAAGCCAAATTGATTGCTTATAGCTGTATCATTGACAATGGTACGGAAAGTGCTTATGAAAGCCCCGAATTCCCTATCGGTGGTGCTTTCCCGAAAAGTGATTTGGCAGACCGCTCCATTACTTGTGAGGAAAAAGCTGTTGGCAACAACAACTTCTTTTTGATCAATGGCAAATCAAAAGTCATTAAGACTGACATTAAGCTCAGCAATGGTTTTGTGCATGTCGTTGAAAAAGTTTTGGCTCCTTCTAACGAAAGTGTACCTGCGCTCATTAAATTAGCCCCCAATATGCGAATCATGGCAGTCTTGTTGGAAGCTACCGGTTGGAATAATCGAATGAGCGATTATATTGACGAACGTTATGAAAATGAGGAGCGTGAGCAAACCTGGACTCTAAATCAGGTTTCTCCTTTCTATGTAGCACAGCATCGTTATTTGGGCTACACCGGATTTGTAGAAACCGATAAAGTATTCCAAGATAAATGGGGCATACCTGCTCCTAATTATGATGCTTCTGCCGGAACCATTACCAACGCCTCCGAAATCATCGCTGCAATTACTGCCAAGTGTGAAGAAGCTTATGGAACAGAAGCCCAAGGTGATTTGAAAAATGAGAATAATGCAATCAATCGTTTTGTTGCTTATCACTTTATCGAAGGTAAAGTTCCTCACAACCAGTTTGTACAACACTTTAATGAATGGGGGTACAAATACGGAGATATCAAGAATCCTCAACAAACGACGTATAGCATTGACATTTGGGACTATTTTGTCACAGTGGGCGATCGTCGCGGTTTGATCAAGGTAATGCAGGATGCTGCTGACCGTAAAATCTACCTTAACCGTACATGTAAATATAATCCCAAGGACAATTACAAGCAAGTGGCCGTAATTCGTCCCGGTATTGAGGTCTTGGCAGTAAATGAGCATGAAGGTGTTCTCTATGACAACAATGCCAAAAACGGTTTCTTCTACCCGATTAACGACATTCTTATATTAGATAAGCCCACAGCCCGGGCTTTGGGATATGAGCGCATACGTTTCGATCTTTCCACGATGCTTCCGGAGCTGCTTTCTTATGGCTGTCGTTCTGAAAAGAAGTATACCTATTTTCCAAAATTATCTTCTCCGCGTGCCGATGGTACAAAAGGATATTTTAAGAATATTCTCAACGAGAGTGCGGATACCCGTCTGCTTTATCTCCATGCTTCTCATTATGGAGGTACGGGATGGCGTGACTATCAAGGTGACGAATTTATGGTAGCCGGTGTATATGACTTTACTTTGCGTCTGCCGCCTGTTCCCGTTGATGGTACCTATGAGATCCGTATGGGAATTACGAATAACACTTTGCGCGGCATGTGTCAAATTTATTTCGGTGACGATCCCAATCGTCTTGTTCCGGCAGGTTTGCCTCTTGACATGCGACAGGCCGCGGCCAATAATGACAATGTCGGCTGGGTGGCAGATGGAAAGGATGAAGATGTTAATGCCGAAAATGACAAAAATATGCGTAATCAGGGCTACATGAAAGCCACTAAATTCTTTACGCAATGTGATGGTAAAGGCGACTCTAACGTACGCAATATTACTCACGGTGCTTATGCTTCTCTTCGTCGCATCATCACAACTCAGTCCCTCAAAGCGAATAAGACCTATTACCTCAGATTCAAATCGGCTCTTGACAAGAGTGACTCTCAGTTCTTCTCTGATTACTTTGAGATCGTTCACAGCTCTGTTTATAATGGAGTAGAAGCCGAAGATGTATGGTAAAATCCCTATCGACTCCCTCAATGGGAGTCGATAAAAGGGGATGATTCAAAAAATAATGAAACATCAAGAACAATGAAAAATACATTTTCTAAATGGATTAAGCCCGGTGCATTGGGAGTGTTTGCTCTGATGGCTTTTGCGGCTTGTTCGGAAGATCACTTCGAAATCAAGGATACCGGACTTGGTGAGCAAACGCTTTGGGAAAGCATCAAGAGTAATCCTGAGTTAACCGACTTTGCAGATATTCTTCAACGCACAAGGGTGATGAAGAGCGAAAATGATAACAGTAGCCAGCTTAAAGCCGGCGAGCTTCTTACGCAAATGCAAAGTTTCACGTTGTGGGCTCCCCTCAACAATACCTATAATGCCAAAGCTTGGAAAGATACGTTGGATGCGGCAGATCGTCTTCGTGCCGAAGGCACCGCTGCCGGAAAGAGTGCAGCCCAACAAATCGACTATCTTGTTTGGCAACAGTTCGTGGGTAACCACATTGCCCGTTTCAACTACGAAGGCCTCGGACGTGAGAAACGTGTGAGAATGTTCAACGCGAAAAAGGTGTTGCTGTCCGGTTCTACTTTTAACGGACTTCCCCAAAGCGGTGCTTCTGTGAGTGCCAGCAATGGAACACTCCACCTGTTGAAAGGAGCCTCACCCTTTGCTTATAATATTTATGATTATCTTTCTGCCAATCCGGCGCTCCACAAGATTTCTTCCGATATAAAGAAGCCCGAATATGAGAAAGTAGACACTTTGTGGGAGCGTTCACCGAAAGGAGCTCTCAATGAATATGGACAAATGGTTTATATCGATACCCTTATCAATCGCTACAATCTCCTTCTTCGTGCATCGGGTGCCGATATTCGAAACGAAGACTCCACTTATGTTGCTTTGTTGCCCACAAACGCCGCATGGCAGCAAGCCGTAGAGAAGGTGGGCAAGGTGTATACTTATGGATCTCGTTACTCTTACGATTGGAACGGACAAGGTTTCCAACGTAATCGCGAACAAGGAACTCAGTATAAACTCGATGGTAAGATGCACTCAGATCCGACGCGTACGCTTGCCGACTCTCTTCGTGAGTATGCAGTGCAGTCAAACATCATCAGAAATCTCTTTTTGGCACCTTATCGTATCAAAGGAGGAGAAGTGATGGATTCTGCGGCTCTTATGCATCATGTCACTCACGCCGACTCTTTGATTGCAACGGGTGGACTGGTCTTCTATAATCCTGCTGCAAAGAAAGAAGCTCCGGATGCAAATTTTAATCCCACTTTTGCCGGTTTGAAACCTTATCGTGCTTCTAACGGATATGTGTTCAACATGGAAGAATATCGTTTTGATCCTGCTTACACTTTTGTGCGTGAAATCAGTTTCCTTCTTTCTTCTAATTCTAACTACTATGTTGCCAAAAGCGACAATGCCGTTTTCAAAACGGGTACCACTCTTCGTCTGACCACGAATAACCACAATAAATACCGTAAGGTTGAAAGCGAAGAAGAAGGAGCCGAACCTGTTTATGTCGGAGTGGAAGGAGATGTAGAAGGAGATAGCTACCAACGATTCGAAATGCAATCCGAACGTAGTGACCTTACGATAGATTTCCGTCTTCCCTACGTACTTAGTGCGGCTTATCGGATCAAACTGATCATGGTGCCGAGCAAAATTAACCTTGACATCGTGCCGGATCCGGAAACGGATACGGAAGTGGTGAAGTTTGATGCCGAAATCATTGATGACGAAAACCGTTCGAGCGGCAAGGTGACTATTGATCAAACGAAGGGACAATTTGATCAAAACAAAGTCAATGAGATTGTGCTTTGGAATAAATACGAATTTCCCAAGTGCTATGCCGGCCTTCCCTCCAATTATGTTTCTTTCCCCCGTTTGCGCCTCACTCTTCCTCGCAAAGGACGCGGTCCATTGCTTTGCAAGGCACTCAATATCGTGAAGGTTGTTGTTGAGCCTTATCGCGGTGAATAATTCTCCTAACAAAAATTTCCGAAGATTATGAATAACGATAATCGCAATCAGATGATGCAATCCGCTCTTCGATGCGGCGTAAGCCTCTTTCTCCTTTCCGGGGTGTGCGTGCTCAATGCCGGGGCTCAGAATCCCGTAGGGGAAGATACCATCGCTCGCAAATCCGTAGCCCGCCTCCGGCTTCCTGATTATCAGATGAAGGAAGTGAAAGGCTATGTTTACGATGCTGCTACTCGCACACCTTTGGCCGGTGTACGTGTTCAAGCACTCAATAATCGCTACTATACGGCCTTGACAGATGAGAAGGGGGGATATACCATTAGCGTTCCCCAACACATCACCGCTCTTTATATTTCTACCGAAGGCTACAATTCGGTGCAAACTCCCGTGAAAGGTGCGGAAGGCGTCAAAGCATTTCTTTACAGCACGCATTTCAAGAACCTTTACACCGATGGCACTCAGATTTTACAAACGGATAATTTACGCCTCGAAGAATCCAGTTCCACAACGGTTGAGAACGACATAGAAAACAGCCTTAATGCTTCCGTGCGCACAATCAATCGTGGAGGTCTGGTGGCACAGGGAGCTGCCATGTTCATCAACGGCATAAATTCTCTCAATGCCAACGCACAGCCGCTCATTGTGGTCGATGGCGTGATTTGGGATATGCAATATGATCGCAAGGCCATTCACGACGGATTTTATAATAATATCTTTAACCTCATTGACACCGAGGATATCGAGAATATCGAAGTCCTTCGTAGTGGAACGGCACTTTATGGTTCCGAGGGGGCAAATGGGGTTATTCGCATCACCACCAAACGCGGTAAATCGATGGCGACTCGCATTAAGATTCGTGCTTTTGGTGGAATAGAGTTCATGCCCAAAAAGATGAGCATGATGGATGCCGGTCAATATCGTAATTATCTGACCGAATTCCTCGGCACAACAAAGAATTCTGATCTTCTCGCATCGTCATTTAATATCCCTTTCCTCAACGAAAACAAAAACTATCTCTTCTACAATCAGTATCATAATAACACCGATTGGCAGAAAGATATTTATCACACTGCTTTCACCCAAAACTATCGCGTTAATGTGCAAGGTGGTGATGATGTTGCGATGTATAATCTTTCGCTTGGTTTTGTAGACGGACAAGCCACAGCCAAGAATAACGATTTCAATCGTTTGAACATTCGTTTTAACACCGATGTAAAACTGGCCAAAGGTTTCACCACCGAGTTGGATATGGCTTATGTCCGCAATGCTTATAATCTGCGTGACAACGGATGGGCACCGAGCTACGAGCGTAAGAACATCTCCTCTCCCAATGTGCTCGGATTGATTCAAGCCCCCTTCGTAGACCCTTATGCACATTTTGTTTACTACGCCGGAGAAAATCGCCTTGCGCTTGGGCATACCGATCGCGTCTTGGCGGGCATGAATTATTCAGACCCCAATAACCCCTTCTTGTTTGCGCAAGATTTCGGATTTGAAGGATTGGCCAATCCTTATTGGATATTGCTCAATGGGCAGGGTGATAACAAAAACTACCAAGAGCAAACGCAATTCTCCATCAATATTGCTCCCCGTTACGAAATCACGCCTTATCTCACCATTAGCAATCGCTTTGCTTATTTGCTGAATCGCAGCAACGAAAAATACTTTATGCCCAAGAGCGGTACGCCTCTCAAAGATGTGAAGAATTTGGGAACGGTGCAAAGTGTCATTGGAACGCAATTCGGTAAGGAAACAACTCTTTACAACGATCTTCGTTTGACATGGAAACGTAATTACGGCAAACATCAATGGGACGTGTTCGGAGGTTTCAGAATGAGCTCCTACACCTATTCCGATAGTCATGCCGAAGGTTACAACAATGACAACGACAAGATGCCCAACCTCCGATACTCTTTGCAGTACATCGGTTATGGCGGTGTCAATGACCGTTGGATCAACCTCAGCTACTATGCCAATGTTGATTACAATTTCATGAATCGTTATTTCATCAAGGCCATCACCTCTGCCGAAGCCTCTTCTCGTTTTGGTAAGCAGGCCGAGTCCGGTGTTAAGATAGCCGGTGTGAAATGGGGACTTTTCCCCTCGCTTCAAGCCGGTTGGGTGATGACCAACGAAAATTGGTTCAATGTGTCGGGCATAGACTATGCCAAATTAACCGCAGGCTATGAAGTCAGTGGAAATGACAATGTCGATTACTACGCTGCTCGTACTTATTTCCGCAACGTCAAGTTCCTCGATCGTGCAACTTCTCTTGAATTGGCCAATATTCAAAACCCTAAAATTCAATGGGAAACAACCTATCGTTGGAATTTGGGCTTGCAGCTTAATTTGTTGAAAAATCGTCTTTCGCTCGGTGCCGAATATTTTAATGCACGCACCACAGATCTGCTTACGCGCAAAACCGTGAGTGACATCACCGGTTTGGATCGCATGTGGACAAATGAGGGCGAACTGACCAACAAAGGATTTAACCTCAGTGTAAATGCTGTTTTGATCAATGAAAGAAATTGGAAGTGGCAACTTGGAGCAACCGTCGGACACTACAAAAACGAAATCACCGCTTTGCCCCGCACTTCCAACAATACCATCGAAACATGGGCTCTTGATGCGTCCGGTCACAAAATTCCGGATTCTAAAAAGACCATTATCGGATATACGTCTTCCGTCTATGGACAAGACAATATCCTCACCACCGTAGGAGAGCCCTTGGGAGTCTTTTATGGCTATCAGACCAACGGCGTCTTCTCAACTTCCGAGGAAGCCGCAGCCGCAGGTTTGAAATATCCCACCGGGCTTTCCACGCAACCCTCTCGTGATTTCAAAGCCGGCGACGTTCGTTTTGTGGATCAAAACGGCGACGGTTGGATCAATGAAGCCGACCGTGTGAAGATTGGCGATCCTCACCCCGACTTTTACGGAAACATTTACACCTCCCTCTCTTGGAAGCGTTTGACTCTTGATCTTAGCTTCAAATATTCTTTGGGCAACGATGTGTTCAACTATCAACGTATGCAACTCGAAAGTGCCAACAATATTTGGAATCAGACCACGGCTGTTGTCAATCGTTGGCGTTCCGAAGGGCAAGTGACCAATGTGCCTCGCACGATGTCGCAAGAGTCTTTGCAATGGGTGAACAACGAGCGTTTCTCCGATCGTTGGATCGAAGATGCCTCTTATCTCAAATTCAAGAAAGTTCGCCTCACTTACGAGCTGCCGGTCAGCCTCTCTTGGCTGCAAGGGCTTTCGGTTTGGGGAGAAGCCAACAACGTCTTCACTCTCAGCAAGTATTGGGGCAATGATCCCGAAGTCACTGCCGGCAATGGAGTCTTCTATCAAGGCATAGATGCCGGTTATCTCATGCAGTCCCGAAGTTTCAATCTCGGAGTGACCGTCAATCTCTAAAAACTGCATCATCGGCTTATTTGAGGTCGTGACTATGAGAACTCTCCATTTGGAAGTTCTCGTAGTCCACGCCCGAAGCCGCTCAAATCTCGACTTCCTCTAAATCGCGAAATCACATTTTCCAAACTTAGCCACCATGAAGAAATCAATATTTTCTCTCATTTTTGCCCTTGTGGGATTTGGCAGCCTCACCACCTCTTGTGAAGACATGCTCACACCGGAGATGGATCGTTTTGCTGTCGATTTCTCCGGCAAGGACACCGTAAACTTCTATCTCGGCATCATGCGCAATCTTCAAGGCGTAGTCGAGCAGAACGTGCTCCTCGGCGAACTCAGAGGCGACTTGGTCTCTCCCACCGAGTTTGTGGCCGACTCCGTGGCCGACATCATGAATTTCAGCAACCTTGAAGACGGAGAAAACGAATTGCTCAATCGTTCCGCTTATTACAAGGTGATCAACCAGTGTAACTTCTATTTGGCGAAGGCTGACTCCATGGCACTCAAAAACAATAACTACTATATGCGTCGCGAAATTGCGCAAGTGCAGTTGGTGAGAGCTTGGACGTACATGCAGTTGGTGCAAAACTACGGCAAGGTGCCTTTCCTCATTCAACCCGTGGCCTCTTCCGGAACAGGTTGGGAAACCACCCCTCCCGACGGTTGGGTCACTCCCGACAATCTTCTTCAAATGCTGGAAGAAAAGGGAGGATTGAAGCAAGCCTTTGCTTATAGCGAAACCCTCGGCTATCCCAACTACGGTAAGTTCAACAATGGGCTTGTTGGCTTCCAGCACCGCTTCATGACTTTCAATGCCCACCTGATTTACGGAGATCTTTATTTGCTCCGTGGACAGAGCATTGAGGACTATCGCAAGGCTGCCGAGCACTATCACACCTACCTCGAAAAATATCTGGGTTCTTTCGTTACCGATAAGGCCTCCGTTCATCATGTTGAGAAGGGTAAGGATGAGCATTATTTCGGAACTGCTTACGATTGGGTTGTAGGGAACTTTGCGAATGTGCAGTATGAGTCTATCTCACAAGAAATCTGTACCGCAATTCCGTCTGCCGCCAACAGCTTTTTCGGAAAAATCCTTACTCGCATTCCTCAAATTTATGGTTTCGACGCCAAATCTTCCAATAGTTCTTCAACCTCCATCGTGAAGGATGATGATAACAAAGATAAGGAAAAAACCACCACCACCGGTTTGATCTCTCTCGAAGCAAACTACCGCAATCGTCAGCTCGAACCCTCTCCCGCTTACACGGCTTTGAATATGGCTCAGCCTTTTGTGTTTAACGAGGTCGATCGTGTCAGCAAGGAAATCGTGGATGTGAAATATCCTGCACTCGGTGATTTGCGCTACAACGCCTCTGCGCCTCTCGTCACCACGGAAAAGGGGCGTTTGCGTTTCATCCAAAAATTCAATGGTGCTAAACAGCTGACTTCATCCTTTGCTCTTTCGGTAGGAGATTTCAACTTCCGTTATGCCATACCGCTCTATCGCGTTCGTCAGATTTACCTTCGCTATGCCGAGGCACTCAACCGTGCCGGTTTCCCCCGTCATGCTTTTGCGATACTTCGCGACGGACTCCACCCTCAAAATCTGCCTTCGATTCAACCCGAAGTTGTGAAAGACACGATTTTCACCGATGATACCAAAACCGACATCGCAAGCGTCACTACCACTCTTTATAGCCGTTACGACTCTATTGCCAATGGAGCCAATACGATTGATTTCAGAGAGCTGGTGGCTTCGTCGGATGTACCTTGGCTTGATTTCGAAAAATTCCAGACCAAGCGCAATGTCGGTATCCGTGTAGCCGGTTGCACCGGAGCTTCTCTGGGCAATTTGGGTTATGGTGATCGCGACAGCCTTTGGACTTATGAAAAAGTTGTGTCTCAACGCATGGTAGACGAAGCTGCCCGTCAAGGACAAACGCTTGAAATGCCCGATCTCAAACCTTATCCGCTGACTAAGGAGCACGCGAAGTATAACAAAGTTTCCGAAACGGAAGTCAAAACCGAAGAAGGAGACACCTATAAGCACATTACGCAAGTAGCCGTATACTACGTGAAGCCCTTGACGCATGCGGAAGTTGCAGCCGTCGAAACCATCATTGCCGATGAGCTTGCTCTCGAAATGGCTTTCGAAGGAACCCGCTATTACGACCTCATGCGTATTGCCCGCCACCGCAATGCCGCCGGGCTTGACGGCAATGAATGGATGGCTTGGTTGCTTTCGCGTCGCGGTGAAAACCTCAAGCCCTATGAGCAACCCGCTCGCAAGGGAGGAGCTATCTATGACCGTATTTTGCGCGGAGATTGGTATCTCCCCGCTCCTAAAAACAACTAATTCCCCAAAGCTCTTATTTGGAGAGCATACAAGGACACTTATGTTGATGACAGACCGAGCACTTTGTTTCTCTTGAAGAGGCAAAGTGCTCTTTTCTTTTGAAAAGAGAAGTTGATGATACTACTTTGAAAGGATAGACAAAAACGATGCGTTATTTTTGTCTTTTTTTTGTATGCCTCCATTGTAAATCGTAAATTTGGAGGCAAGAAATACAATTTTTCCGAATTCAATAGAAAATCGTGTGAGGCACGATGAAAAAACGCTCTTCGAAATCATTATGATCCTTACGTTCAGAATAAATTATCGCACCCTATGGGGGGAGCATCTTGCTGTCGAAATCAAAGGCGAAAAGCTCGGAGCCATTCCTCTCACCACAACCGATGGTGATTTGTGGGAGGGTAGTGTGCATCTTCCCAAACGTCATGCCGGCGAAATTGTGGAATATCATTACAGTGTGTGGGAGGGGACACGTTGTGTGCGTCGGGAGTGTGAGTTGCACCCTCATCTTATGCATCCCGAAAGTCAGACCGACGATCTCTATGTGCTCAATGATCATTGGCGCGATCTCCCGTTTGCCGGCTATTTGTTTACGTCTGCTTTCTCCGGTTCCTATCCGGCTGTCGGTCGAGGCACTCCGTCTTTGGCCGCTTCGACGCTCACGGTTCGTGTGCTTTGTCCTACTTTGCGCCATAAGGGGCAGGTTCCGGCCATAGTCGGTGCAAGCGAAGTTTTGGGAAACTGGAATCCCGACAAGGCTTTGCGCTTGGAAGAAGTGATGCCCGACAAGTGGTTGCTGACCCTCGATGTTCATCGGCTTTGCGGAGATATGGAATATAAGTTTGTTGCTCTCGACGCCACTACCGGCGAATGTCGTGAGTGGGAGGGGGGAGAAAATCGTCGTTTGCAGGTTCCCGAACTCGATCGTGGCGTTCACTATTTCTTGCCCGAAACGGAGGTCTATTTTCCCTCCACCGGCAACAGAATGTCCGGAACGGCCATTCCCGTCTTTTCTCTGCGCAGTGAAGGAAGCCAAGGTGTCGGCGACTTTGGAGATTTGAAGAAAATGGTCGATTGGGTAGTGCTCACTCGTCAGCGTGCCCTTCAAGTCCTCCCCATTAACGACACCACCCACAGCGGCACCCGCCAAGACTCCTATCCTTACAATGCCATTTCTATCTACGCCCTCCACCCCATGTATGTGGATCTGCGTCAGGTGGAACGTTTGAACGATCCCGTCAAACAGGCCGAATTCGATAAACAGTTTCGACAGCTCAATGCGCTTCCGGAGTTAGATTACGAACGTGTCAATAAGCTCAAACGCGACTATCTTCTTCTGGTCTTTCGACAGAACGGAAAGGAAGTGTTGGAGAGTCAAGGCTTCAAGTCTTTTCTTTCGACCAACCTTCATTGGTTGCGTCCTTATGCCGCTTTTTCGTATCTTCGCGACAAATACGCCACCCCCGTTTTTGAACATTGGCCTCAACATTCGGTTTACGATGCCGATGTCGTGTCCGCCCTCTGTTCTCCTGACGGTGCGGCGTGGGAAAAAGTGGCTTATTATTTTTATGTTCAATATCTCCTACACTTACAGCTGCTCGCCGTCAGTCGCCATGCCCGTGCCAATGGCGTAATTCTCAAAGGCGACATACCGATCGGCATATCCCGACATTCGGTCGAAGCATGGGTGGAACCCCACTATTTCAACATGAACGGACAGGCCGGCGCACCTCCCGACGCTTTTGCCACCAATGGGCAGAATTGGGGCTTCCCGACCTATAATTGGGACGTGATGCGGCAAGACGGCTATCGCTGGTGGAAACGTCGTTTCTCCAAAATGGCGGAATACTTCACGGCCTATCGCATCGACCACATCCTCGGTTTTTTCCGTATATGGGAAATTCCTTCTCATGCCGTCCAAGGGCTTTTGGGGCAGTTTTCGCCGGCTCTTCCCATGAGCGAAGAAGAAATTAGGAGTTATGGTCTGAATTTTCAAAAGGACTTCATGGCGCGTCCTTTCGTAAACGACGACATTCTGCATCGGATTTTCGGCGATCGGGACGAATGGGTGAAGCAAACCTTCCTGCTCCATTCCCATTACGATGTGTGGACGTTCCGTCCCGAATATTCCACACAGCGTTCCATTGAGGCTTATTTCAAAAAGGAGGGCTCTCGTCGGCACGTTGGCTCCAACGATGTGATCCGCGACGGCCTTTATGAACTCATGGCCAACGTGCTTTTTGTGGAGGATCACAAACAGCGGGGAACCTATCATCCGCGCATCGGCGGTTCGCAAACCTTGGTTTTCGAGCGTTTGCAACCGGTCGAAAAGGAGGCGTTCAGACGGATTCACCAACATTTCTTCTACGAACGGCACAACCGTTTTTGGTATGACTCCGCCATGCAAAAACTTCCCACGCTCTGTGCCGCCACCGCGATGTTGCCTTGTGGCGAAGACCTCGGCATGGTGCCCGAGTGCGTGTCGTGGGTCATGGACGAATTGCAAATTTTCTCGCTCGAAATCGAACGTATGCCCAAAAGCCCGCATCACGATTTCGGACACGTCGAGGCATATCCCTTTCGTTCCGTATGCACCATCGGTACCCACGACATGGCCACGGTCAGAGGTTGGTGGAAAGAAGACAAACGGCAAATTTCGCGCTACTATCACAGCGTGTTGCACCGAGGCGGCGAACTGCCGGCCGAAGCCACAGGGCGCATCTGCGAGGACATTGTGCGGCGGCATCTCGAAAGTCCCTCTGCGCTCTGCATCCTTGCTTTGCAAGATTGGCTGGCCATTGACGAACAGCTCCGCCTGCCCGATGCCGACGCCGAGCGCATCAACATTCCGGCCGATCCTCATCACGAATGGCAATATCGCATGCACTTGACGCTCGAAAGCCTCATGTGTCAAACTGCTTTCAACCAACGCATCGTCGCTTTGTCGAAAGCCGGCGGACGTGCCTGACACCGATACAGACTATCCTTTCAGCTTATCCCTTCTTTTTATGAAACTTTTTCGTCGCCTTTATTTTTCGTTTTGGCTGCGCAGCGGCCTGCTGATGTTTGTGCTTTTGCCGTGCTTCCACGGTTTGGCGTCGGCCGATGTCTTCAAGGGACGTGTGCTCGACGCCCGAACCCGACAACCGCTCGCCGATGTGTTGCTCGATATTCAGGCAAAACTCGACATCTGCACCATCAACATGACTTGTCTGTCCGATTCGTCGGGACGATTTCACACCACCGAATTGATGGAGTCGCGTGTGGACATCACGTTCAGCCTCATCGGCTATCATTCGCGTACGAAACACTATTCTTCCGTCAAAACCGGCGACACCATTGATGTGGGCGACATTGAGTTGCGCCCCTCCGACGTGTGGCTCAACGAAGCCGTGGTGAAAGCTCGCGCCAAGCGTTTCGTCATGCGTGGCGACACGGTGGTCTTCAATCCCGAAGCCTTTCAGCTCAAAGACGGCGCACGCCTTGAAGAACTCATTCGCCGTCTGCCCGGCGTTTCGCTGACGGACGGCGCGCTCTTCTGGCAAAACCGCCCCGTTCGTTTTCTCATGAATGGCGCGCAACCTTTGAGCAACGATCTTCTGCTCTCCAAAATTCCCGCGGAGGCGGTGGAAAACGTGAAAGCCTACGAAGAAACCACCGAACTGACCGAGCGCACCGGCCGGAACGACGGCAAAAGCGCACCCGTGCTCGACATCACCATCAAAGAGAGCTGGCTCGACAAGTGGTATGGCGACGTTCGGGCGCAGGCCTACGCCAAACCCCACTATGAGGCCGAACTCAACGCTCATCGTCTTAGCACCTACACGCCCGTCATGGCTTTCGGACGTGTGTCCGACAACGACAGCAGATATACGCAAAAAACATTCGGCAACAGTAGTGCGCAAATGGGAGATTACTACAAACAGCAAATGGCCGTGTTTGGCATGAAGCGGGGTAAACCGAGCCATGTTTCCAAACGTGAAAACCTGTGGAACCTCTCGGCCGGCATCAATCACAACGATGCTCTCGGCGAGAGCGTTTCACACGCTGCTTACTTCATGCCCGGCACGGCATCCTCCTTCACCACAGCCGAGAAGAAACACTACACTCATCAGCTCGGCATACCGCTTGATTTTTTTGCCGACTATCATCTCGATTCGCTCCATACGATCAAGGCACGCATCGGTCTGCTCTTGGAAAAGAAACGGCGGGACGACACCGAAAACCGAACGACATACACCGACAACCCCTTTGAAACGCCGACCGCCACACTGCTCAACAGCGGCGACATCGCCTCCGTGGGCGAAACGAAGACTTTTTCGGCCGATGCTTCCGTCAGCCTCACGCGTTTCATCGCAAAGGGGCAGTTCGTCGCCGATGCCTCCGTCGGCCTTACCACCGCCGAAACCGATTATCACTCCCTCGGTCGCTATGCTTATTCTACACCGGGAGCCGCTCTTCGGCAAGCCGACAAGCAATATCTCCGCTCGCCGCATCGCGATGTCAATGCCGCCGCCTCAATAACGTTCAAGCGTTGGCTCGCGTCGAATGTGATGTTGAACACCGGTTATCGTTTCAAGTTCAACCATGCTCGTCGCGAAGACGAACGTTATCGTTGGGAACTCTCTTCCCTTTCGCCTGCTGCCGATGCTTACCGGCTCGGATGGTTGCCCGACGCGGCGGCGATGTCGTCTGCCCGCGATGTGCCCAACAGTTTTTACCGCAACACGGACATCGCAGCTCATACGGCCTCTGCGGGTTTGACACTCAATTTCGGGAAACTCATGTTCGACCCGCGCCTCAGCCTCTCTCATCAACACGAGCGGATGAGCTATCGCCGCGGTCAGCTCGACACGTTGGCGCATCGCAACGTCTGGCTGCCTGCACCCGAAGTGGAGATGACATGGAAACCGAGTTCGCGCACCTCCTTCCGTTGGAATGCCGAATATCGCCGCTCGCTTCCCGACCTGCTCGCCACGCTCGCCTACACGGACGACACGCAGCCTCTCTACGTCGTGGAGGGAAATCCTCTGCTTCGAGCTTCGGGAGCTTTTTCGACAAACGCCGTGTTCAGCATGATGATGCCTCGCGGATCGCAGGCTTTGTCGTTCAAACTGGGCTACGTGAAGCGTTTCAACCCCATTGTGGATATTCTCAGATACGACAGTAAGACGGGCGTCTATCGTGTGCATCAAGAGAACTTCCGCGATGGAGAAGAGTGGCTGGGTATGGTGAAATACGACCGTTCGCTCGGCGACCACTTCCGTCTGCTCAACGATTTCAACGCCTCACACCGACGCGACTACGGCGTGTTGCCGTTTGTGGACGACGATCCCGTTCTCCGCATTGCCCGCCAGCGACTGTTTACGTTCACCGAATCGCCTTCGCTCCAATTCGACAAAGAGAGTTGGACGGCCGCTCTTACGGGGAAATGGATTTATCGCCACGCCCACAATTCGGAAAACACGCCGATCGACATCCGCACCCACACCTACTCCCTCAAACTCGAAGGAGCTTACTCGCCCGACGCATGGGAATTGGATGCTTCTGTGCTTTTCCGAGGAAATTGCGGCTATCTCGCCGACGAAATGAACCGTCCCCAAACGTTGGTGGACATCAGCATTTCGAGAAAAGTGCTCAAAAACAAAGGAAAACTCACACTCACCGTCAGCGATCTCTTCGACCAAGAAAATAATTATTGGGCGGAAATCACAGCCACATCGAGAACGGATACTTGGCTCTCCAATTTCAACCGCTACGTTTCGCTCACCTTCACTTATCGTTTTGATGCCAAGGGAAATAAGAAGTAGCATTGCACAATAAACAAAAACGTTGAACCTCATGGCGGAGTTCAACGTTTTTGGGAAACAGAAAGCAGGAATGAAGCCGGCAGCAGAGCCGTAGCAAATGAACTTTGGGTGGTAATGTCCGAAAAAGTGTGTAAGATTTCCCTCCGTTCCTCCCCCAGGCTTTGGGTTAACCCAAGCCTGGGGGAGTTTTGTGGTGTTG
>NZ_RQYI01000021.1 GCF_003859795.1 Alloprevotella sp. OH1205_COT-284
AAATTCTAAGTAACGAGTAGAAAATTCTAAGTAACGAGTAGAAAATTCTAAGTAACGAGTAGAAAATTCTAAGTAACGAGTAGAATTTTCCACTCCTCTCGCAGGCCTTCGGTTTTCTCCGGCTCTTTTCGCTCAAAAAGTAGAACACATCTTTTTCCGACATGCCGTCGAAAAAAACATTGCTCCGATTTCAAGTTCTCCTTATGCGTCCGTGCGCAAGGTTTTCCAAGTCAGACCGTCAGCAGGACGTGCTTCTTTGAGCACAAAAGAAATCAGCAAAGCCACCATTACACTGACCACCAACCCAATGGCACCGTAAAGCAGGAATGAAGCCTCCGTGAAATATTTCGTAAGAAAAACGGCACACACACCGCTCAGGAAACCCCACAACGCCGCTTTGCCGCCGATGCGGGGGAAGAAAATACCCATCAGAAACAAACCGCCCAATCCGGAAGAGAGCAAACCGAGGATTTCTTGGAAGAAATCGAGCAGCGAGATGATGTCCCAAGTGGCCATAAGCAAGGCTATCAGCATACCGACAAAACCGGCAACGAGGCTGGAAGTTCGGGCGCAAAACAACAGTTTTCGGCTGTCGGCCGAGGGACGATAACGCTTATAAAAATCAATGGAAAAAGCCGTGGCCACAGAGTTGATGTTGCTCGAAATCGTGCTCATTGTGGCCGAGAAAATGGCTGCAATGAGCAACCCAGCCACACCGGCCGGGAGCTTACTCATGATGTAGAAAGGAAAGATAATGTCGTTTTTTGTCATGGTGAAATCCATCTCCGCCGGATGCGTTTTGAAATAGGTGTACAATCCTGCACCAATCACAAAAAACACGATGCTGACAAACACGCTCATCACACCATTCATCAAAATAGAACGCCGAGCTGCTTTCTCGTCTTTTGTCGTGAGATAACGTTGAATCACTGTTTGATCCGAGGTATAGGAAATCAGATTGTTGGCCATTCCACCGATGATGATTACCCAAAATGTCGCACTTTTATAAGACAAACTCCAATCAAACAAACGAAACTTATCGTCGGCCGTGGCGATCGTCCAAAATCCGCTCACGCCGCCTTCGGTGCCGACAACGAGATAGATCACGGCGAGCACCGCACCTCCGACCAAGATAAAACCCTGAACGACATCGCCCCACACCACAGCTTCAACACCTCCCATTGTGCAATAAAGAATGGTAATGACAGCCATGAGGACGATGCAAATATAGATGTCGATGCCCGTCACGGCCGTCAACGCCAATGAAGGCAAATAGAGCACGAGTGCCATGCGTGCCACCATGAAAACAATAAAAAGAGCAGAAGCCATCAGGCGAATGGTGGTGTTGAAACGCTGTTCGAGATACTCATAGGCCGACGTGACTTGCAGCCGGCGAAAGAATGGAAGATAGTAGTGGATCACGGGGAAAGAAACCAACAAGATCGTCACCAACATGGGATAGTAAGTCCAATCGGTGGCAAATGCCTTGGCCGGATAGGCCATGTAGGTAATGGCCGAGAGCATCGTCGCATAGATGCTGATTCCGGCCGCCCACCAAGGAATGCGGCCGCCTCCTTTGAAAAAGTCGTCGGCTCCGTTTTCGCGTTTCATGAAGTAGTAGCCAAGTGCCACCATACCCAACAGATAAGCCACCAAAACGACTTGATTGAGCCAACCAAATTCGGCACTCGACGACATCTTGACGGCAGTCACCGCCGTCGAGCGAATGCCGGGCTTGGATTCGCCATTGACAACAACCCACTCTCCGTTGAAAGGCACAACGGAAGCCCCGGCACGCGCCAACAAAGGAGAGGCTTCCCCTTCCGTCCAAGCATCGGTAATGGTGTTGTAGACCAAAACATGCTTTCTGAAACGATACCAATCTTCGGGGTGTTTCAAATAATCCTCTCCCCACTCTCGGCGCAACGCCTTCTCGAAGATCTCTTTATCGACTCCGCCGAAACAAATAACGAACTGGCTGCCGGAAGCCACGGCAGACGCTCCCACCAAAGCGATCTCTTTTGCCGATGAGACCATAGGAGAGGTTTTCCGCCAGCACATCTGCCTGATATCCAACACAAAGCCCATTCGACTCGTGCCGAGGGCAGCATCCTCAAAACCGCCCAAGACAAGAAACAATGCCCCCGTTGCACCATTCTGCACGACGGAAGTGGGCTGAATCAGTCCTTCGACAGGCAGAGGCGGCAGTGCCTCCCAAGTAGGATTTTTCGCCGACAGGTTCATGCGGTGGCAGGTGCGCAAGAGTTTCCCGCTGCCGTCGGTTCCGCCGGCCACATAAACGTATCCGTCGTTGCCCCAAGCGGCCGTTCCGTTGTAACGCTCTTCGGGCATCGGCGGAAGTTGCCGATAAACGCAACGCCTTTCTTTTTCCTCCCACTGCAACAAGCCCACATCGGCGTATGCCTTTCGGCCGTCAAACCCTCCGAGGCAAAGCACTCCGGATCGAGTGGTCACACAAGCACCATAGGCCAAAGGGCGAGGCAGACGGCCAGCGTTTTTCCAAGTGTTTCCGTCGAGCACGAAGATTTGGTCATAAAACACTTTTTCTCCTCCTTCGGCCGCAGAGGCATGCGGAAAATTGCATCCGCCGGCCAACACGATTTTATCCGAAAGCACTCCCGAAAAAGCACCCGACACACCTTGACCGGAACTTACTTCCAACGGAGCAACAGTTCTAAAAGACAATCTGTTATATGCATTCACTTGTTTGTTTGCTGAAACATCGTTCAAAAAAAACAAACACAACACACACAGCAAGAAGAAGGCTTTTTTCATGGTATTTTTTGAGGAAAAGGTACTGCCCGACTTCGTCGAAACAGATAAACGAACGATTTGGAAAAACAAGAAAAAGCAACGGCTCTTTCGCACACCGTGCCCTTACGGTAAGAACAGAAAAATGAGGCAGACAACTCACGATGAAAGGCAAAGGATGCCATTCTGCCTGTTGTCCGAACAGATTGCCCTCCCAAAGTCATTTCTCCCTCCCTTCGGGTCACGGAGCAATTCTCTTTGGCGGGCAATCGTTTGCAGCGAAAAACGGAAAAGGCTTATTCAAAAGACTTCATAAAGTCCACCATCTTGATGGCCGTTATGGCAAACTCCTTTCCTTTGTTCATCTTCGTTCCCGAACGTTCCAAGGCTTGCGCTTCGGTATTGACCGTGAGGACGCCGTTGATGATAGGAATTTTTCCGGTGGCATTGAGTTTTACAAGTCCTTGGGTCGTGCCTTCGCAAATATAGTCGAAATGGGGCGTATCGCCCTTGATCACGCAGCCTATGGCGATAATGGCGTCGATATAACCATGTTGGGCAAATTGAGAACAACCGTAAATCAATTCAAAACTTCCCGGCACACGCCGTACGGTAATGTTGGTTTCGGCCACCCCGTGTTGAAGAAGCGTCTTGATGGCATTGTTGAGCATTTCCTCTGTGATGTGGCTGTTCCATTCGGTCGTAATGATCCCGAAACGCATAAAAGAAGCATCGGGAATACTGTTTGAGGTGTTGTCAAGAAAATTAAAATCGGACATGTCGAAAAAAGAAAAAAGAAAAAAGAGGAATTAGGCAGCACAAGCTCTTCCAAAGATGGCTCTGTCCTAATTCCTCGTTTTATAGTTGTTGATTTATATTTCGTCTAAAAACAAACGATCACGTCGGCTTACTGCGTACGTTGAATATATTTGTCGATTTCAGCACCGACCACGGCTCCGTTTTGGTCGTTCACCATGGAATATTGGCTGGTGGGATAATCTGTTTTGATTTTGGTGTAAATTTTGTTGGCTTCCTCCTTTTTGTTTTGGCTTTCAAGGATTTCTCCGGCTTGTATGAGATACAGCGGCGATAGAGCGGGATTGTCGGCTTTGTCAGCAGCCTTTTTGAAGTAAGAAACAGCCTTATCCAACTGCTTTTCGGCAACATAAGCATTTGCCAATGCAGCAAGAGCGTTGGGCGAAATGCTGGCATCTCCTTTGGGAGAGAAAGCCTCCAAATGCTCAATGGCCTTTTTGTATTCTCCTTTGTTGAAATAAGAAAGACCTACGTAAAGATGGGCGATGTTGGCCGCATCGGTAAAAGCATAGTCAGATGCGATTTTCTCATAACCTTTGAAAGTTGCGCCATCGCCTTTGAGGGCTTTGTCCCACTCACCGGTAACGAAATACTTCTGACCGAGCGCAATTTCAGCTTGGG
The DNA here is from genome assembly GCF_003859795.1 of Alloprevotella sp. OH1205_COT-284. Classification (GTDB taxonomy): domain Bacteria; phylum Bacteroidota; class Bacteroidia; order Bacteroidales; family Bacteroidaceae; genus Alloprevotella. The sequence continues at coordinate 4,210 of NZ_RQYI01000021.1, forward strand.
CTTTTTCGTTTTGGGCATTAAGATAATAAACAGCCCCCACTCCCAATGCCACAACGGCAGCAATGGCTACGGCCGAAAGGATGAGAATTTTCTTGTACTTAGCAATGAATGCTTCTGACTTGGCGATGGTTTCGTTTACGTCGAGGATTTGATTCTGTTGGCTCATGATATGTTTTATTTATATATGCAGACGATTATCACACAATGTGGCGCAAAATTACTATATTATAGGAGATTGACGAAGGAAAAACCTTTTTTTTTAACCCACGGCAGAAAAATAAGGGCTTTTTCTTCGATTTTTAATTTCACACCGCTAATTTTGCATATCAAGCAGGTATTGAAAATAAAACGACACTTCTTCGTAGACCGTTGTTTTTCTTTGACCTCATCTTTGCCTTTCGTTTTCACCATTCCGCCATTGGCGACCAGTCGTGTAGCCCGCCGCTCCTTCTGCTCGCCGGCAGACTGACGAAAAACAAGAGCAAATCCAATATCAATTCATGCTCAACGCCTACTGAACAGAAATGAACTTTACCGCATGATTTTAGAAGAGCTTTCCATTCTGAACTATAAAAACCTCGAACAAGCCGATTTGAGTTTGTCTCCAAATGTGAATTGCCTGATTGGTGCCAACGGCATGGGAAAAACCAATGTTTTGGATGCCGTGTATTTTCTCTCTTTCGGCAAGAGCGCATCTACCCAAACCGACAGCCAATGCATACGACACGAAGCGGACTTCTCGATGCTGCAAGGACGCTATCGAAATCATTCGGGAGAGGAAGAAATCATTTCTTGCGGCATCAAACGCGGACAGCGCAAAAGAATGAAACGCAACGACAAGGAATATAAACGTCTGAGCGAACATCTCGGCCTGATCCCGCTGGTCATGATTTCGCCCTCCGACAGTATGTTGATTGCAGGAGGAAGCGAGGAAAGAAGAAAATTTCTGGACATCGTCATCACGCAGACATCGACACGCTACACGGAAGCCTTGATTCGCTACAACAAAACATTGCAGCAACGAAATGCCCTCTTAAAACAAGAAAACGAAACGGACTGGTGTGTGTGTGGAGTGTTGGAAGAGATGATGGCGGCCGACGCAGAAATAATATACGCAGAGCGTCAAAACACCATACGCGACTTCTTGCCCATTTTCAAAGAGATGTATGCCCGTCTGTGTAATCGCACGGATGAAAAGGTCGATATTATTTATGAAAGCCACGGAGAACGCGGCGACTTATTATCGCTCCTGCAAAAAGGCAGAGAGAAAGAAAAGATTTTGGGCTACACGCTGTATGGCCCTCATAAAGACGACCTAAATCTGCTCATGAACGGATACAGCATTCGCAAGGAAGGCTCGCAAGGGCAGACCAAGACGTTTTTCATTGCCATGAAATTGTCGCAATTCTTATACTTAAAGATGCAAGGCAAACAGAAATTGCCCATTCTTCTGCTCGACGACATTTTCGACAAATTGGACGCAGGGAGAGTGGGACGAATCGTGGACTATGTCAGCGGGGACACCTTCGGACAGATCTTCATCACCGACACCAACCGAGAACATTTAGATCGGATTTTGGCAGCCACGACACGCAGCTACAAGCTCTTTCAAGTAGACAAGGGAAAAGTCAGCGAATTGATGATTTCCTCCCAAACGTAGGGCAAGGCCGAAACGCTTTTTGCCGACCCTTCGGGCATCGCCGAGGTGAGCCGGACGCAAAAAACACATCGTCATGAAAAGAACGAAAGAACAATCCATTCAAGACGCCTTGCAACTGTTTCTACGCAGCAGCGGACTTGAAACGCCTTTATTACAACATCGGTTGATACAGGCTTGGCCGACGGTCGTCGGAAAAGAGGCGGCCTCTCAAACCCGTGCCGAGCGAATTTACCAACAAACCCTATGGGTGAAAGTAGACTCTGCAACGCTGAGAGCGCATCTACACATGCAACGGCAGCAAATTGTTCGCAAGCTGAACGAAACGGTGAAATCGCAGCTGATCAACGATTTGAAACTCTATTGAGATCGTCGTTTGAAAAGACATCGGCCTTTTGCACAAAAACACGACATGCGGTTTCCTGCTCTTTTCGCAACAAGGAGAGCAAGTATTCGTCCGCGCGATTTCGATATATGAAAAAAAACACTACCTTTGCCTCTGCGTTTCCCCGACGCTGAACAGACTTCCGTTTCACGATCGTCTTCACACGTCCTCCTCTTGACGTACAAAGAAACGAAGCCGCAAACGAAAATATTCAAGGCCGAACTATATGAAACAATACCTGCAATTACTACAACGTGTTCTGAACGAAGGAACCGCCAAAGGCGACCGCACCGGCACCGGCACAATCTCGATTTTCGGCCATCAGATGAGATTTGATCTCGAAGCCGGTTTTCCGCTGCTCACAACCAAAAAGCTCCACTTAAAAAGCATCATCCACGAATTGCTTTGGTTTTTGAAAGGCGACACCAATGTGAAATATCTTCAAGACAACGGAGTACGCATTTGGAACGAATGGGCAGACGAAAACGGCAATTTAGGCCCCGTTTACGGCAGTCAATGGAGATCGTGGCCGGACTACAACGGCGGGCATATCGACCAAATCACGGAAGTCGTGCGGCAAATTCGCGAAACTCCCGACAGTCGTCGCCTCATTGTCAGCGCGTGGAACGTGGCAGCACTCGACCAAATGGCTCTTCCGCCCTGCCACCTGCTGTTTCAGTTCTACGTGGCCGAGGGGCGTTTGTCTTGTCAGCTCTATCAGCGTTCCGCCGACTTGTTTTTGGGAGTGCCTTTCAACATTGCCTCTTATGCCCTGCTCACCATGATGATGGCACAAGTCTGCGGGCTTCGCCCCGGAGAGTTCGTCTACACCACCGGCGACACACACCTCTACAACGACCACCTGCAACAGGCACACACTCAACTTGAACGCACGCCCTTTGCACTCCCCACGATGTTCATCAATCCGAAAATCGACAACATCTTTGATTTTCGTTACGAAGATTTCCGCATAGACAACTACATCGCCCACCCTCATATTCCGGCAAAAGTATCTGTGTAGTTGCCTCTTTTTTCCGTTTTACCCTTTCTTTTATTCCGCATGCTTACTATAATTTGTGCCTTGGCAGAAAATGGAGGAATCGGTTTTCGCAATCGGTTGCTTTATCCGCTACGCGAAGACCTGCTGCGCTTCAAGCGTTTGACCACGGGAAATACCATTATCATGGGGCGGCGCACATTTGAATCTCTCCCCAAAGGAGCATTGCCCAATCGGCGCAACATCGTGATTTCCCAAACGGTGTCCGACCCATGGGACAACACCGAAATCTACCCTTCTCTATCTGCCGCCCTCGAAGCATGCAGGGAAGAACAAGAGATTTTCGTCATCGGAGGAGCAAAGGTTTATGCCGAAGCTCTTCCCCTCGCCGATCGGCTTTGCCTCACCCACATTCACGCCACGCCGGCGGAAGCCGATACTTTTTTTCCACCGATCGATTTCAAAGAATGGGAGTGCGTTTTCAAAGAAAAACATCTTGCAGACGCTCTGAACGAACACGCTTTTACCTTTGCCGATTATCTCCGAAAATGAAAAAAATCAACTGCCTACTCTCTTTTTTCCTCTTTCTAAATTCCGTCGTGCCTGCTGTTTCCAATTCAAACGCTCGTGAACTGCGTTTCTCCGTTCTTGCCACCTCCGACGTACATGGCAACTTTTTTCCGTACGATTTCATCGAACAAAAGCCCGCGGAGGGCGGACTGAGTCGTGTGGCGACCTATGTAAAAATGCTTCGAGAAAAACAAGGCAGATTCAACGTCGTGATGCTCGACAACGGAGATCTCTTGCAAGGACAGCCTTCGGCCTACTATTATAATTACGTCAATACCCAAACTCCTCATCTTGCCGCACGGATGCTCAATCATTTGGACTATCTCTGCGCCACAATGGGAAATCACGACATCGAAATCGGGCGGCCTCACTACGATCGCTGGATGAACGATTGCGCGTTTGTCGTATTGGGAGCGAATGTCTTTGACACGGAAAAAAGCAAAAACTACCTCACCTCCTACATCATAGAAAAAGTGGGAGATATACGCATCGGCGTCATCGGACTCACTACGCCCGGCACTCCTCGTTGGCTTCCCGAAAACATCTGTAAAGGCTTGGAGTTTCGCGACCTCGTTTCGACCGCCCAACGCATCGTGCCCATCATTCGCAGAGCCGGAAAGGCAGACATCATCATTGCACTGATACATAGCGGAGTCGGCCCCGAAAACAGCCAAGAAAAGATGCTCGAAAACGCCTCCGTTCAAGTGGCAGAATTGGTGCCCGACATCGATGTCGTGTTCTGCGGACACGACCATAGAATAGCCTCTCGCACGGTTGTCAATAAACTTTCGGGGAAAAAGGTGGTTCTACTCAATCCTGCCGACAACGCTTTCCACGTCGCACAAGCGGACTTCACCTTATTGCTGGATGAAAACAAAAAGATTGCCAAGAAACAAGTGAAAGGCAGCATCATAGACGTTCGCTCTTTGACACCGGACACTGCATTCACCGAAACCTTCCGCAAAGAGTTTGAAGAAGTGAAAAACTACACCGAACGCGTCATCGGGAACAACTCCAACCTCATCGACGCCCGCACTGCGTTGTTCGGCTCTTCTGCCATTGTCGATTACATACACCAACTGCAATTATCTCTCACCGGTGCCGAAATCTCTTTTGCCGCCCCTCTGTCTTTTGACGCCGTCATACCGATCGGCGACATCAAAGTGGCCGATATGTTCAAACTGTACAAATACGAGAACAAACTTTGCGTCATGAAACTGAAAGGGTACGAAATCGTCAATTACCTCGAAGAAAGCTATGCTCGCTGGACTCGGCAGATGAACTCCCCCACCGATCACATGCTGCCCTTGCGAAGCGATGCCGAGCATTTGCCACAACGTTGGCAGCGTTTGAAGAGTTCGGCCTATAATTTCTCATCCGCGGCCGGCATCAAATACACCGTCGATCTGCGGAAACCGAAAGGGCAAAAAATACAGGTGAAATCAATGGCCGACGGCAAGCAGTTTTACCCCAACAAGACATATAGTGTCGCCATCAACTCTTATCGGGCTGCCGGAGGAGGCGATTTACTGACGCATGGTGCACACATTCCGCAAAGTGAACTCAAACAACGCATCATCCGCACGCTTCCTCATGATATTCGCCACTACATCATGGAGGACATCTCCCAACATAAGAAACTGAATGCTCTCCCTCTTTTCCATTGGCGTTTCATACCGGAAGGTTGGGCGGCAAATGCTTCGGAACGAGATGCGGAAATTCTATTCAAATAGCCCGATCAAAAAAACTGCTGATCACACTCTGTGTTTTCCCTCTTCCCTCTTGCCTCTCCCCCTCGTTTCTCTCGAAAGGCAACCCTCCAATCGTTTCTCCGATTTCATCATCGTGTCATCGCCAAGCTCTTTGACGAAGAGTTTGGCGATGACTTTATATTTTTGCAAAAGCATCTTTTGCCGTAAGTTTCAAAAAGCCTCCGTTCCCCTATTTCTCCGTGATGCGGCCGAACGCACCTTTGGGCGCATCAATAGTGTTTTTTAAGGGGGGGGATTGCCCATTATGGGGGCGTATCCGATGTTTTTTCGTAAAAACGTCGAAAACCTACACTACGCCTTACATACCCCTGAATTTCAGCAAGATGAAAGTGTAGACAGACAATATACGATCATACACTGAAAGAAGTTAAGTCCTTGAAGCACAGATAAAAAGGAATGTAGACAAATTTTCCCCAAACCTACACAGCCTACACGAGCTACTTCGGGCATCCGCACGACTTCCCGATACGGTTGTGTAGGTTGTAATGACGAATGTAGTATTTCGTTTGTATTGTCTACATTCACAACAGATTATATATCTGCAACTTACAAAGGAAATGTAGACAATGTAGACAAAAAGAAGAAAAACTCCCTGTAAGGGGGTAGAAAGTTACTTCTTTCTTACGAAGAATGGCTTCACTTCCTCTTCGCCTTGTCCCCAGATATTGCAATGCGGCGGGGCGCATCTTACCTAAGGCGTAGCGCAAACGGGGTAACGAGTAGAAATTTCCAAGCAACGAGTAGAAAATTCTATCTCTGATCTAAATTCTCAACTTCTCATTGATTTGCTTTTGGGTTGGGAAAGGCGGACGTTGGCAAAATAGACAAAGAGAAAAAACAAGGCTGTGTCAAACGTGAGGTCTGACACAGCCCGAAACTTCATTGGGTTTTGCTGTTTAGCCGAACCAACGAACGTAGCACAAATCCTGACGAGAGGTGAGGTGCTTGTTCTTGGGGTACATGCGGAAGGCGGTACGGAAAGAACCGGCCATTTCGATTGCGGTTTTCAACTCGAAGGTGTAGAGATTGCCTTCGTTCTTGATGACCTGCATGGGGAAAGTTTTGTAGATCACATCGTGCCCGGTTTCGGGATCTTGTCGGAGAACGACGAGATCGATGCCGATGGCGTCGTCGAGCCCTTGCTCATCGACAACGTGAGTGACAACAAACTCTTTGTCGCTGACGAGTGTTCCGCCATAGAAGCCTTCACCAAAATTGCTTTCTACAACTTTGATGCTGTCCCAACGACAAGCCACAGCTTCTTTCCAAGAGGCAATTTCGCGAGCGATGCGGTTGTTTTCGGCCGAGATGATCGAAAAGCGATCGCGGAGAGGATTGTAGAAACGTGTGTAGTAATCGTCGAGTTGTCGTTTCATCGTGTAGTGCGGTGCGATTTGGGCGATGGAGTTTTTGACCGTTTTCACCCAACCTTCGCTATAACCTTTTGCTCCTCGGCTGTAATAGAGAGGAATGATTTCGCTTTCGAGAAGTCCGTAGATCGTAGCCGCATCAAGTTTGTCTTGTTGTTCCTGATTGGTGTAGGTGCGCTTGTCGGTGAGTGCCCAACCGGCTCCGGGGCGATAGCCTTCGTACCACCAACCGTCGAGAACGGAGAGATTGACAACACCATTCATCAGGGCTTTCTCTCCCGAAGTGCCGGAGGCTTCGAGCGGACGTGTGGGGGTGTTCATCCAAATATCGACACCGCTGACGAGGCGACGTGCCAACTCCATGTCGTAGTTGTCAAGGAAGATGATTTTTCCGATAAATTCGGGACGCATCGAAATGTCGTGTATCTTTTTGATGAGTCCTTGTCCGGCTCCGTCTGCGGGGTGGGCTTTTCCTGCGAAAAGGAATTGAACAGGATAGTCGGGATTGTTCACAATCTTGGCCAAGCGGTCGAGATCGGAGAAGAGCAGGTGGGCGCGCTTATAGGTGGCGAAGCGACGGGCAAAACCGATGATGAGGGCATTGGGGTTAATCTTGTCGAGGAGCGACATGACGCGCGCCGGATCGCCTTGGTTGCGCAACCAGCTGTCGCGGAAACGATCGCGAATATAGTCGATGAGTTTGTTTTTGAGCGCGACACGGGTTGCCCAAACTTCTTGGTCGGGCACGTTGTAGATGTTCTCCCAAAGGCTTTGGTTGCTTTGGTCTTTGATGAATTGCTCGCCGAAATATTTTTTGTGAACAGCTTTCCACTCGCTGGCGCACCACGAAGGATAGTGTACGCCGTTGGTGACGTAGCCGACGTGGCTCTCGTGGGGATTGACGTTGTAAATTTCTTCGTATTCGTCGTGGGAGAGGATTTGGTGCTCGCGGTGGGCTTCGTCGGGCAGATAGCCCGGCCAAATGGGCTTGAACATCATTTGAGAAACCTTGCCGTGAAGCCAGCTCACGCCATTGACCTCTTGGCAGGTTTTGCACAAGAACGTAGACATGCAGAAGCGTTCGCCCTTGTCGTCGGGATTTTGGCGTCCCAAGCCCATAAATTCATCCCAAGTGATGCCAAGTTTGGCAGGATATTGACCGAGGTATTTTCCGCAAAGACCTTCGTCGAAGTAGTCGTGTCCGGCAGGCACGGGGGTGTGTACGGTGTAGAGCGAACTGGCGCGTACGAGTTCGAGAGCTTCGTCGAAATTAAGACCACTTTCGACGAAATCGACCAAGCGTTGCACATTGGCCAATGCGGCGTGTCCTTCGTTGCAGTGATATACGTCTTTGCGGATACCGAGTTTTTTGAGGGCAAGAATACCGCCGATGCCGAGCAGATACTCTTGTTTCATGCGGTTCTCCCAGTCACCTCCGTAAAGGCTGTGGGTGATGCTGCGGTCATATTCGGAGTTCATCTCGTTGTCGGTGTCGAGCAGATAGAGGGGTACTCTGCCGACATTCACGCGCCAAACGAGGGCATGAACGGTGAAAGTCGGGAAGGGAACGTCGACAACGACTTGGTTGCCTTTTTCGTCAAGGACACGCTCGATAGGCATGCGGTCGAAGTCTTGTGCTTCATAGTTGGCGATTTGCTGACCGTCCATCGAAAGGCTTTGGGTGAAGTAGCCGAAGCGATAGAGAAAGCCGACGGCGCACATGTCTACATTGGAGTCGGAGGCTTCTTTGACATAGTCGCCGGCCAATACTCCAAGACCTCCGGAGTAGATCTTGACGTTGTGGTTCATGCCATACTCCATGCAGAGGTAGGCCACGGAGGCGCGTTTGGGATCGGGCTTTTCGTCCATATAGGCTCGGAAGAGCTTATACACCTTTTCGACACGGGCGGAAATCTCTGCGTCGGCACTCATCTCTTTGAGACGGGCGTAGGGGATGCGGTTGAGCAGTTCGACGGGATTTTGGTCTACTTCTTCCCACAATTTGGCATCGAGGCTTTTGAACAAGTCGAGTGCTTCTTGGTTCCAGCAGAACCAAAGGTTGTGGGCTATCTCTTCAAGGGGTTTCAGTGCATTGGGAATGTGACTTTTAACGGTCACGGTTTTCCAAGTGGGGTGATTGGAATTGGTGATTTTCACGTTCATGATATGATGCTGATAATTATTTTTTGTGAGATTGATTGAGGGCGAAATCGTAGGCTTGATAATAGTAGGTCACGAAATGTTTCCATTGTGCTTTGTCTGCAAATTTGGCTGCATTGCGACGCATCTTGTCGCGTTCGGCCTTGTTGGCATTCAGATATTCGACCACGCAGTGACACATTTCTTCGGCACATTCGTGATAGTTTCGATCATCGCGGTGTAACACACGCACACCGTCGGTCAGATTGCCGGATTTGCCCAACACGCTGTTCACCCATTGTCCGAAACCGCTCAGGTCGGTCGTGACGCAAGGGGTTTTGAAAGCTACACTTTCGAGAGGGGTGTAGCCCCAAGGTTCGTAGTAGGAGGGATATAGGGTGAGGTCGTTGGCGGCGAGAAGATCGTAGTAGTGCATATCGAATATTCCGTCGTGACCGTCGAGATAGCACGGAATGAGTATGACTTTCACGTTGTTGTCGGCGCGATTGTCCAACCCCAAATCTTTCATCAAGCAAAGAATTCTGTCTTCGTTGAGGTTATAGAGATCATGGCTGATCATCGGCGTCGGAAGAGCACCGTCGAAACGGCTTTCTTTGGCTCCCGGAGATTGAAGACGCTCTTGCAGATCGGGACGTGCACCGTAGACCCAACAGGGAACTTCGATGAGAGAAAGCACTTTTTGGGAGCCGCCGCGCAATTCTTCGTTGAGCAGGCGCATGGATTCCAAATAGACGTCGAAACCTTTGCATCGGAAATCGTTGCGCCCGGAGGTGGAGATGATGAGAGTTTCTTCATTCAAGGCTTCTCCGATGAGTGCTCCGGCGACTTTTAGCAGAAGTTTTCGAGCGGTTTTTCGTTTGGCGGTGAATGCAGAACCTTTGGGTACGAAATCGAGTTCAAAACCATTGGGGAGCACCACGTCGGCCGCTTTATCGAGGAGTTGCCGACATTCTCGGTCGGTGAAATCGGACACGGTGGTAAAACAGTCTGCCCGATGAGCACTTTGTTTTTCGATGCTGTGCTTGGCTTCCATGTTCAACTCGGCAGCCATTTGGTCGCCGTTGTAGCCGTCGAAATATTCGTAGAGTTGCTTGTTGTTGCCGGCAATGGAGCGGCCGATGCTTGTGGCGTGGGTCGTGAAGATCGTGCGCACGTTGGGACAGGCATGTTGCAAAAACAGCATGCCCAAACCGGACATCCATTCGTGTGCCTGATAGATGATATTTTGTTGTTGAAGAAATTCGCTCACAACGATTTCGACAAAACGACCGGCAGCATAAGAAAACATAGAGGCCTCATCGTAGTCTCCGTAAGCGTGGAGAGAATCGACTTGGAAAAGCTCCCAAGCCTGAGCGTAAATTTGGTCTTTGGCTTCAAAAAAAGGTTGGAAGTCGACCAATACCGCTACGGGGGTTCCCGGTATGTTCCAACGTCCTATACGGACTTTCAAACCTTGTTGCAGAGCGGCCTTTCGCCAGTTGGCATACAATCGCTTGTTTTCCGTGAAAAGCTCGTTGTCTGTTTTGTCGAGCAGATCGGGGCCGATAAATATCAATTGGTCTTCAAACTGCTCTTTGAGGGTTTTGGCTCGTGTCGAAAGAACAGTGTAAATTCCTCCGACTTTATTACAGACTTCCCAACTCGTTTCAAATATGACATTGGGAAGTTTCTTTTGATTCGGCATGTTTTATTTATATTCTTGTTATCACTGCAAAAATAGTAAATAAAAGGAGAACTTCATAAATTTTCTATCCTTAAAACAAAAACGGCAACAGCTTCCATCGCATTTTGCCATACCAATAGATCATTGAAAAGCACTCTTTTATCAATTTCAAGCGACAAAAAACGTGCAGCAGGCAAATGGCCTGTGCACGATATGAGTGATTGAAGCGGATTTATTATAAGGTACTTGAAGCGCAGTGGAGATAACATTTAATGTTCTACACAATAAATCTTTCGCAAAACAATGGTGGTTGTCCCAAAAGGGAAAGCCGTTCAATACCGCAAAATTTGTCCGGGTTTTAGTTTGGAGTTTTTCCGAATGCCGTTCAAGCGACAAAGATTGTCGACCGAAACTCCAATTTTTCCGGCAATGTTACTGAGATTGTCGCCTCGTTTCACCTGATAGAACTTTCCGGCCGGAGTGGCATCTTCGTTTTGGTGTGCGGTAGCGTGTCCGCCTTGTAGGAATTCGTCACGTTTTGAGGTAGAGGTGGAGGCATGAGCCAACACGCCACGATTGCAGTCGCTGTTTCTGAACACAAAGAAATCTCCGGTGACGTCTTGATTGACAAAGTCGAACATCAATTCCGGATTGATGGCGATGCCCAAAAAACGAGTTTCAAAGTGAAGGTGCGAACCGAAAGAGCGTCCGGTGTTTCCTCCCAGACCGATCACATCTCCGGCTTTTACTTCCTCTCCGGCTTTCACCAACTGCTTGGATAAATGGCCGTAAATGGTTTCAAGTCCGTTGGGGTGGCGAATCACCACATAGTATCCGTAGCCGGCAGCTTCGTAGTCTACGATACGCACCTTTCCGTCGAAAGCAGAAACGATGGTGTCGCCGGTATAGACTTTAATGTCCAAGCCTTTGTGCATTCTGCGAAAAGATTGGCGATAGCCGAATCTTGATGTGATCAAACGGCTCGGCGTAGGCATTTTGAACCCTCTCAGGTCAATGTTGAACGTTTCGGGGATCTCGGCGTCGTTATAGCAATGCACCTTCGAGGTGTTCCACGAAGGATAAATCTCGTTGAGTTCGAGTTTTTTCTTCAATACTTTTTTTATGACACGATTGATCGCCAACGAGTCCACCGATTTCATTCTTCGATCAATGGGGGCTTGGCGTGCGATTAAATCTTGCCCGAAAACAGCGGTAGAGAACCCTAAAAACAGAAAAATTGATAAAATATATTTGGGAGAGAAGGCTTTCATGGGGTAATGTAGGTTTTCGGTTGCAAAAATAATATTTTTTTGTACTAACGGCAAATTTATGAGCACTTGTTTCCATAAAAAACATAAAAAACCTTTGTTCCTATTTGCATTTCGATGCACGCCTTTCGCCCACGCGTCGTTTTTCCGCGTTTTCTTCGTAAATTTGCACGCAAATATACAAAAAGAATGATTTCAGTAGAACAGCTTAAAGTGGAGTTTTCGGCGACTCCTCTTTTTTCCGATGTAAGTTTTGTGATCAATCGTCGGGAGCGTATGGCATTGGTCGGCAAAAACGGAGCCGGAAAAAGCACCATGCTCAAAATACTCGCAGGATTGCAGTTGCCAACAGACGGACGCGTCGCTCGGCAGCGTGATGTGAGTGTGGGCTATTTGCCGCAAGTGATGAAACTGAGCGACGACACCACTGTCATGGCCGAAGTGGAAAAGGCTTTCGGCCACATCCACGAACTTCGTGCTTTGGTGCAACGCCTCAACGACGAACTGTCCGAACGCGACGACTACGACTCTGCCGACTATATGGAATTGGTGGAGGCTTTCAGTCGTGAAAACGAACGTCTGCAAATGTTGGGCGCACAAAATTATCATGCCGAAATCGAGCGCACGCTTTGCGGTTTGGGCTTTTTGCGCTCCGACTTTGAGCGTTCCACCTGTGAATTTTCGGGTGGATGGCGCATGCGCATAGAACTCGCCAAACTTCTTTTGTCGCACCACGATGTGCTATTGCTTGACGAGCCCACCAATCATCTTGACATCGAAAGCATCAGGTGGTTGGAGCAGTTTTTAGGCAAAAGCAGCAGCGCGGTGATTCTTGTCAGTCACGACCGTGCTTTCATCAACAACGTGACTTCGCGAACGCTCGAAATTTCTTGCGGAAAGGTGGTGGACTACAAAGTGAAATATGACGAATATGTACGTCTGCGAGCCGAACGTCGCGAAAGTCAGCTGCGAGCTTATGAAAATCAACAAAAGGAAATTGCCGAGATAAAGGACTTTATCGAACGCTTTCGCTACAAACCCACGAAAGCCGTTCAGGTGCAAAGCCGCATCAAACAACTCGAAAAGATCGTTCCCATTGCCATTGATGAGATCGATCGTTCGCAGCTGCATTTGAAGTTCCCTCCTTGCTCCCGTTCGGGCGACTATCCCGTGATTTGCGAATCCGTTGGCAAGAGCTATGGCTCTCACAATGTGTTTTCCGATGTAGATTTGACGATCAAACGCGGTGAAAAAGTAGCTTTCGTCGGACGCAACGGTGAGGGGAAATCAACGCTTGTCAAGTGTATCATGCAGGAAATCGATCACGCCGGAACGCTTCGCCTCGGTCATAATGTCGAGGTGGGCTACTATGCACAAAACCAAGCTCAGTTGCTTGACGACGAACTCACGGTGTTCGACACGATCGATCGTGTAGCCAAGGGGGACATCCGTCTTAAAATTCGCGACATCCTCGGTGCTTTCATGTTTGGAGGAGAGGCCTCCGAGAAAAAAGTGAAAGTGTTGTCGGGCGGTGAACGCAGCCGTCTGGCCATGATCAAACTGTTGCTCGAACCGGTCAATTTTCTCATTCTCGACGAACCGACCAACCATTTGGATCTTCGCACCAAAGACGTGTTGAAAGAAGCCATTCTATCCTTTGAAGGAACGGTGATCGTTGTGAGCCACGATCGTGAATTTCTCGACGGATTGGTCACGAAGGTCTACGAATTCGGAGGAGGAAAAGTGCGTGAGTGGATCGGAGGGATCTACGATTTTTTGCAGAAAAAAGACATTGAGAGTCTCGATACGCTTTCAACCTCACTCGACAACGGAGGAACTTCGCCGAGTGCCTCTCTCTCGCCAGCCAAGTCTGCGCCAACCACCCTTTCGGAAGGCGCCATGAATTATGCCGAACAAAAAGAACAGGCCAAACTTCGGCGAAAGCTCGAACAGACTGTACGTAAGGCCGAAGAGCGAGTGGAGCATCTCGAAAGTGAAATGGCCGATTTGGAGGCCGAAATGGCGACTCCCGAGGGGGCAGGAAACGCACAGCTCTTTACGCGACACGGCGAACTTCGGAAACAGCTTGAAATCGCCGAAGAAGATTGGGCGGCAGCCGTCGAGGCTCTCGGCTGATATGCCCGTCGAGGCTTCTTCTCTCATCGAAAACCTCTCTCCCAATATGCTCTATCTCAACTCCGCCGTCGCCGCTTTCGACACCTTACGTTCCGAGGGGCTTCCTCTCACTGTCGGACACGCTCCGCATGCCAAAAACGTATTGTTGCTCAACATCATGCCGCTGAAATGTGTCACCGAAGAAGATTTGTGTCGCATGTTGGCGGCTTCGGGCATTGACATCAATCTCACGTTGATCAAAATTCCGGGACAGACCTATAAAACTACGTCTCAGGAATATGTCGATACACACTATGTGGATTTCGACGAAAACATGATGCAACGCTTTACGGACGGCCTGATCATCACCGGTGCACCGCTCGAAAACATGGATTTTGAGGCCGTGAATTATTGGCCGCAGCTTTGTGCCCTCATGGAGTGGAGCAAAACGCACAGCACCTCAACCCTCAATATTTGTTGGGCTGCGCAAGCCGCTCTCTATTATCATTACGGCGTTCGGAAACATCCTCTTGCCGACAAGATGTTCGGCATTTTTCCTCAAACGGTCTTTCTCTCCCGGCATCCGCTCATGCAAGATTTGGGGAACACGTTTCCCATGCCCCACAGCCGTCACACCGAGGTGCGGTCTTCCGAACTTCCGAAAGACGTGGCCATTCTTGCCGGCGGCGGAAAGACGGGATTGGGACTTCTTGCCGACGACGAACGCCGGCAGGTCTTTGCCGTCGGCCACCTTGAATACGAACCCTTCACACTCGACAAAGAATATCGGCGCGACTTATCGAAAGGCCTGCCCATTCTGCCTCCCGAAAACTATTATATCAACAACCTACCCGATCACGGCGTGAATTTCTCTTGGAGAGAAGCGGCTCTCACCTTCTATCGAAATTGGGCGAAGAGCCTGTGATGTCGGCATCCATTGCCCATAGACGATAACAATGCCGGCGAAGACTGCCCTCACCACCCTCTTGTTTCTAAAAACAATCCGCCCGATATTCGGTTCATACCCCATTCCCCCTATTCAACCACCAAACCCTCAAACCTCCTTTTTATGATTTCTGTTGATGGCCTCACCGTCGAATTTGGCGGAACGACCCTTTTCAAAGATATTTCTTTTCAGATCAACGAAAAAGACCGCATCGCCCTAATGGGCAAAAACGGAGCGGGAAAAAGCACACTCCTCAAAATCCTTGCCGGCGTTCGTCAGCCGACACGAGGCAAAGTTTCTGCTCCCAAAGACACTGTCGTGGCCTATTTGCCACAACACCTCATGACCGAAGACGGCCGCACCGTTTTTGAAGAAGCCTGTTTGCCCTTTGCTCATCTCAAAGAGTTGGAACAAGAGATCGAAGTCATGAATCAAGAACTCATGACACGCACCGACTACGAGAGCGAGGAGTACATGGCACTTATCGAAAAAGTCGCCTCGGTCAGCGAAAAGTTTTATGCCATCGACCTCACCCATTTTGAAGAAGATGTCGAGAAAATGCTGCTCGGCCTCGGTTTCGAACGCACCGATTTCTCGCGCCCCACTTCCGAGTTTTCGGGCGGTTGGCGCATGCGCATCGAGTTGGCCAAGTTGCTGCTCCAAAATCCCGACGTACTGTTGCTCGACGAACCTACCAATCACCTCGACATCGAGAGTATCGGTTGGCTCGAAGAGTTTATCATGACCTCCGGCAAGGCCGTCGTCGTCATCAGTCACGACCGCAAATTTGTGGACAACATCACCACACGCACCATAGAGATCACCATGGGGCGTATCTACGACTACAAAGCCTCCTACACACAATATCTGCAACTTCGCAAAGAACGCAGGGAGCAACAGCAAAAGCAATATGACGATCAACAGAAGATGATTGCCGAAACCAAACTCTACATCGAGCGTTTCAAAGGCACCTACTCCAAAACCAATCAAGTGCAGAGCCGCGTGCGTATGCTCGAAAAGTTGGAACTCATCGAAGTAGACGAAGAAGACACCTCTCGTTTACGCCTCAAATTTCCGCCTGCCCCTCGTAGTGGAAACTATCCCGTCACGATGGACGGCGTGGGCAAATCGTTTGGCGACAAGGTCATCTTCCGCAATGCCTCGCTCATGGTCGAGCGTGGCGACAAAGTCGCCTTTGTCGGTCGAAACGGAGAAGGCAAGTCTACCCTTGTAAAGTGTATCATGGGGCAGCTTGCACACGAAGGAACACTCACGCTCGGCCACAATGTTCAGGTGGGCTATTTTGCACAAAATCAAGCCTCTTTGCTCGACGGCGAACGCACCGTTTTTGAAACCATCGACGAAGTGGCCAAAGGCGACATTCGTCTTAAAATTCGCGATCTTCTCGGAGCTTTTATGTTTGGTGGCGAAGAAAGTACCAAAAAGGTGAAAGTCTTGTCGGGAGGCGAGCGCACCCGTCTTGCCATTCTCAAAATGCTTCTCGAACCCTTCAATCTCCTCATTCTCGACGAGCCTACCAATCACCTTGATCTCCGCACGAAAGATGTGCTCAAACAAGCCCTGCAAGATTTCGACGGCACACTTATCGTCGTCAGTCACGATCGTGATTTTCTGGATGGGCTTGTCACCAAAGTTTACGAATTTGGGCATTGCCGGGTGCGCGAACATCTTTGCGGCATCTATGAGTTTTTGGAACACAAACGCATGGAAAGCCTTCAAGAATTGGAACGCAAATGAGGCCTCAGCGAACTCCTCCACACACACAATAAAACAAACAATCAACATAACAATCAAGCCCCAAATACGTCATTAACGACAAGAAGACGCAAAGAAACAAGATAAACCGACGCCTTGGAGAGCGGCTGCAACGCCACGTGATCGACGCACAAGAAAAAGCCATCGTGCAGACTTTTCAGACAACATCAAAAGCCTAAGTCACCAAAAGCGACGACCAAGTAGGAACCGGTGAAATTTAGGTCAATGACAGATTATTCTACTCGTTGCTTGGGAATTTCTACTCGTTGCTTAGGATTTTCTACTCGTTACCCCGTTTATTCTACCCCTTTGGTAAGCTGCGTTCCGACGCATGAAAGTATATCCGGAAAAACCAAAGAGGAGCAGAAACAATTCTTTGTGAAAAAAGCAACTTTCAGCCCCCCTTACAGGGAGTTTATCTTCTTTTTGTCTACATTGTCTACACTTCCTCTTTTAAGTCACAGATATATAGATTATTGCGAATGTAGACAAAGCGGAAAATTACCTACATTCGTCGCAACAACCTACACGCGACATCGGGAAGGCTTGCCAAGGCTCGACAGCGGCAGTGTAGGCAGTGTAGGTTTTCGGAAAAACTACCTACATTCATATCTTATCTGTGTATCATTGACTTAACTCCTTTCTGTGTATGATCGTAAACCGCCATATACACTCGCATATTACTGAAATTCAGCGGTGTGCAGGGCACAGTGTATGTTTTTCGACGATTTTACGAAACATTTCGAGGGTAGATTGACCAATGCCTCTGCCGAATCATTCAATACAAAGATTAAAACATTCGGAACGCAGTTCGGAGGAGTGAGAGATATTAAGTTTTTCATGTATAGACCGGCGAAACTCTATTCTTGATGACAAAAGGGGCTTGCCCACCGAGATTATCCGCTGACCCGAAAGACTGCTGAATAATGATGGAGTGCTATGAGACTTTGTAATCATAAAAAATTATTGGTGTCCAGTAAAGTTTAGGAGGTTAGAGATTTTGAGCTGAAATCCTTCATTTTTCGTAAAAACAACCTTCTGAAAGGGCATTACGAACAGAAAAGCAGCTTGACCATGTTAGAAATGATAGTATGGAAAAATACAAGCCCCTATTTCGTTTTTCATAGAAAGTTACTTTATAACAGCGAGTTTTGAGGTTGATTCAGTTTTTTACCGGACAGCAATAATAAAAAATCTGCAAGTTTCGCACCTCGAAGATACTAAAACTTGCAGATTTGACAAAGGATTTAGGAATTTATATCACTGAATATCAAATATTAAATAACCATTTAAGGAACGACTAATTAATCAAAATGCACTTCAAATATAGTATGGAGTTCTCTTTTTATGGATGTTGTCTTATGAAACGAATTGTCAAGATGTACTAATCCTTTGAGTGCATTAAGATTGCATGCAACATCAAGAACATTGTTTAGTTCCGATGATATGCAGGTAGATTGTTTAAAAGTCTTATTACGAGCTTTTTTTTGCGGATTTCTTGCGTTTAGCAAAGTAGAAATAACCATATCATTCTCTAACCCACATTGTTTAGCTCTCATAAGTGCTGTTTCATATCCTTCTTTATCAACTCCTATTGCTTCATTAGTCCATTCACTTGAAAACTTGTTGCTTTTTGCTTCTGATTCACTCGACTTGATTTTTATTTGCAAATCACCCTTTGGAATAACTGCATTAAATTCCTCGTCAATATCACGCTGCTTAAGCCCAATTAGTAGTGTTTCCCACTTAATGTAAGTCGCCCCAAGATCAGTTAAAATGTTTACGATTTCTCGTATTTTTGCTTGCAGAACAGTATCTTCATATTCTTGCAAAAGGACATACCGGTCATCAAAAGGACATTTTAAATAGGTTTGTCCATATTCACACAATTCAGAAGAGAGAGATGCAGGCAGAAGGTCTTTATCAAATTCGGGATCGATAATCATTAGAGAAGATGGAATCATTTCCGAATTTTTCTCCCATTTCCAAGAACCAGCTATTTTTTGTGGTTCGATTCTGATCACATTTGGTTGGGTATTCATAATGAGATGATTTGCTATTTTGTATTAGGTGAATCAAATGATATTGAATCTATAGTTTCAATAGTCGCTTCTCGAGTTTTATTTGTTGCGCTTGCCACACATGTGTAAACGAGATAGCCTATTGCTCCTCCTATTATTATTGTCATAAGAAGAGTTATTAGAAGATTCATTTTTTTTTTCTCAGATACGCTTATATCATCAGAAACAATCTCAAAATTATGTTTTGAACTGATTGACATCAACTCATCTTTGGCTTGTTGTAAACTCATCATATTATTGATGTAAGCCATAAAAGGAATTCTTCTTCCATTTTCATCTAGGTTACTGTATCTACCTTTTATGATGTATGACTTTTGTCCACCTTTCCCTTGTATGAATATTTCACATTTTGAACCATTCTGAATTTTTCTATCTGAATCTGTTGCGCATAAAACAGAATATAGTCTTTGAAATCTTTCGTCAGAATGAGAAATAAGAGTCCCATTAAGAAAGAGCTTAGTGTCAGCATTTATGCTGTCTTGTACCCATAAAATATTATTAATCATATATTCATCTTATTTTTGAGGTTTTCTAAATCTGATTTATTTGTGGCATTTATTACCATTATATTTGCCTTGGATAATAGATCCGTTAGTTTGTGAGTTTGCTTCAACTCATTAGTTATTTCTTTGGCCTTGTTTTTATAATCTGAAACCTTGTCAGCATATGAAATTACAAGATAAAAATTATCATTGTCCAATTGACTTCTGAATTTGTTTTCTATAAAACCAAGTCTTGCAATGACATCTCGTTTGTATGAATCATTATTTAGATAATCATAAATACTGAAAAAAAACATCACAGCTTTTGGGGTACTCGTACAAATTGCTTGTTCGTAATATAGTTTTATATTTTCTTCTTGCCCACCATAGTCATATCCACTCTTGATCTTTATGGAGTCACCATTCTTTTTTTTAAAAGTGAATGGGGGAAAGGACTCTCTATCAAACGTTCCCGCATTTTTATATTCTACATTCCGCAAAAAACAAAGCCATAAAGTTTTACCAGAAGCAAGAGGTCCTAATACAATCAGTTCTTTTGCGTCTTTTGACAGCTTATGCCATGCTCCAATAATAGTTACTAATACAGCAAATAGGAGGTAAATTGGATAACCAAATGGTAACATAAATATTTTGTTCTTAAATTTTAGTATTGATTACATGAGTTCCACATTCAGCTCAATATTATTTAAACATCCTGCCTTTTTGATGTCGATACCGTAGATACGGTAGAAAGCATCAATAACGCATTGACCTCCATTGGTGGAAACAGGGTTACTCATAGTCTTAGTAATTACCTCTACTGACATGCCTGGCTCTATTCGTATGCCATTGCAGTTCTTGATACGCTTTGCTGTAATTCTAAATCTTGCCATGGTTACATTGCATTACATGGTTAGTAGATAATAACAACCTCATATTCATCGTGCCTATAAATCGTTTAGGACAACATTGGCTTATGGTATATAATTGGATACACTCAAACGAGAAATCTTTCCTTTGAAATTACCGGTTTTTTGGAGCGGGAAAACGAGTGTGCGCTGATAATACATTTTGGCAGCACTGTAAGGGTCGGCCGTAGCTCCGGCTGCACCGGCATTGGCACTGACTCCACCAATGGTGAGAGGATAGAGAGCCTGACGAAAACGCCCATCGACAAGCAGTCGGGTTTCTTTGTTCGTACCTTGAATGGTAAGACGTACTTTCTTGCCTTTCGGCACGACATAGTCGAACTCGTTGAGATACCCCTCACGCTCGAAAGCAAGTTTGCCGCCATTGGGCGAAGCGAGATAGACCGTGGCATTGGGGGAGGTGAAGAGTACGTTGCCGGGGTTGACTTCTTCGGCATGGAGATCGAAAGAAACGGAATAATCGTAACCTATTTCCTTTCCAAACCAATCCAATGTGCTGTTGGGGAGTAATTCGAGGGCAGGATATTCGACGGCGGTACGGGTGTTGCGCCCCAGCGTGCGTGCCAACTCGTCTACTCCGGGGGCTTCGCTCAAATAAA
The DNA here is from genome assembly GCF_003859795.1 of Alloprevotella sp. OH1205_COT-284. GTDB lineage: Bacteria > Bacteroidota > Bacteroidia > Bacteroidales > Bacteroidaceae > Alloprevotella. The sequence goes on from NZ_RQYI01000021.1 coordinate 24,980, forward strand.
GAGCTCGGTGACTGAACTCTTCGTAAGGAAGAGAGGTCTTTGTCGCTGTCCAGCACTTGACGGAGAGCGTTTGAAGAGCGGGCATGACGCGGTGGTGAATGTCCTTGACGGTGATGCCGTTGCCGACGTGATCGTTCCACACGGCAAACATACCGCCGAGCAAAGAGGGGTCTCCGTCTTCAAACTTGACCTTGCCGATTTGAGCGGGAGTCCAGCCTTCGTAGAGCCAACGACAGTTGAGATAATCGTAATAGTAGCCGGCGGCGGGCACGATGTAGACATAGCCGTCGGGAATGCTGATGAGCTGATAGCCCAACTCCTTCATTTTGACGGGATCGGCATAACCGTTATACCATATCTGCATCACGACATTGTCGCTCTTGACGGGAGTGTCGCCCTTGGCGTGAGTGAGTGCTCCCCAAGCCACGGCCTGCTTGCCGTGCTTCTCGACGTGGCGGATGAGGTGGTCGGTGAGTGCACGAAACTTCTCGACAATGGCTTTGTCTTTGTTGCTGTATTCGTCGGTGCCGATGTGTACTCGCTTACCGCGGAAGACGGGGCGCGGCCCTTGGCAATATTCGGTAAATAGGCTGTCGAGGAAAGGCACGAGATGAGGATTGTTGAGATCGAGATGATCAAGACCGTATTCCTCAGACCCCAGCGAGGGGCGATAGTGACTGAAAGCCAAAGAGTGGGCAGGAACGTCGATTTCGGGAATGATCTCGACAAATTGTTTTTCGGCCTCAATCTGGAAGTCTATGAACTCTTTCTTGGTATAGCTTCCGTCTTTGGCGGTGAGGCCGGGGAAGAAATCGCTTTCGAGCCGGAAAGCGGCTTGCGTCTTACTCCAATCGTTGCCGAAATACTGCTTAAATCCGTTGTCGTTGAGATGCACTTGGAGGCAGTTCATTTTATAGTAGGCCATCACGCTGACGAGTTGGCGAAGATAGGACATGGGAATGTATTTTCGGCCGCAATCAATCATGAATCCGCGCAGAGGATAAGCCGGAAGATCGACAGCTGTTCCGCGAGGGAGCGTGCGAGAAGCGGTCTGCTCACTGATTTGCAATATGGTGCGCGTTGCCCAAAAGGCTCCTTGTTCAGTCACTGCGGATACGGAAGCGGTGGTGCCGACACTGAGTTTGTACCCCTCTTTTCCGAGTGGCTCTTTTTCATTCTCCGCTTGCAAGGCAAAAACAAAATCTCCTTCTTTGGGCTGCCCGGAAGTTAATACGAGAGAACGGCCGAAGAGTGTGCGATAATCGGCTGCAAACTTCTCGGCTACGGCGCGAAGCTGCTTGCTCTTTACCACGACTCGACCGGAAGGCAGGAAATTTCCTTCGCCACCTTGCCAAGAGGTGAGTTCGGGAACGACAAAAGGTTTGGAATTGACACGTTCTGCAACGGCGAAAAGCGTTGAACACAAGAAAAGGATAAGCGTAAGAATCTTTTTCATAAGAAAAATTAGAAGATAAAGAAAAACTGAAATCAAACGGCAGGATAACCATCGCCACTGCCATGGTTATCATCAAAAGGCGTACTCGGCAAACAGGATTATTCTTCGGGAAATTCCAATCGGGCTTGGGCGAGATATTCTGAGGGCAAACGATCGGGATAAATCTGTCGAAAGAATTGCTGGGTTCGAGTGGGATCTTCGTAGATGGAATAGGCCAACCAAAACATATATTCGGGAATGCGGCGCAAACGGCGAGCGGCAAAAGCGAGATAAGGGGCTGCAAGGGTTGTCCCGTTTTCAGTGACTTTCAACAGGGTATCCCAAATTTCGCTCATTGTTTCGAAAAGGTTGGCTTCGCAGAGTATCTGCGCCATGCGTTGCCGAGTTTCAGCCGTCAGCGTATAGGTGGAAAGGTAATGAAGAAGAGCCTTCTTGCCGAAATCCTGTTCGCCATAGTTGAAACACAGTTGTGCGGTTTGCAAAAGGACATCGGCATAGCTCGTCCCCAAAGAGCAACAACCGAGCAGCGTGTCATGAGCACGACGAAAATCTCCTTCGGCAGCGTAAGTCGTGGCAATATCTCCAAGAATACGTACTTTGTCGGGGTGCTCGTTCGGACAGGCTTGGTTGGAGCGTGAGAGTACCTTTCGGGCTTCAAGCATTTTTCGTTGATTGATGAGAATTTCTCCGGCCGAAAGAGCCATGGTATAATCTGTGGGATATAGGAGCCGATAATTGTCGTAGACTTCCAAAACCTCGTCGTATTTTTCGAGTCCGAGAGCTGCTACGGCTTTGAAACGCAGGGCTTTCTCGTTTTTCGGGTCGATGGCCAATGCAAAATTGGAGGCTTCGGCACATTTTTCGAAGTTCTTGCTTTCATTGCTCACATCGGCCAACATGATCCATGCGTCAAGATCGTAAGGATCGTTGTCCAAGACTTTTTCCAACAACGAAACGGCAGATGGGGTGTCGCCGAGCTGAAACGCACATTCGGCCAAAAGAATTTGTGCACGATTATATTCGGGTTCCGAAGAAGTGATTTGCTGCAAATACTTCTGTGCTCGTGCAATACTTCCGTAATCGATAAACAACTCTCCCATTTCGAGCAACAAGTCGGAAACACCCATCGGCTCCTCTTCGCCGTCGAGCGGTAGTTGTGCGTCTATGTCGCGTTCGATGCGAAGCCCTTGGTTGAAAAAAGATTCGGCACGTTCAAAATCGAGCTCACTCAATGCTTTTTCTCCCCAAAAGAAACAAACATCAAGGCAGTCTTGTTCGGATATGCTTTCGACCACTTGAACGGCCTCCTGCCAGCGACCCTCGTTTTTAAGGCGATAGGCACGACGAATTTGCACCTCCGGATTGTCGGGATGTAGACGGAGCGCAAGGCGCATACATTCCTCGGCTTCAAAATACTGATTGTTTTGCTCGTAATGGTCGAGTATATCCAAAATGTCGGGGGCATCCATCCATAAAGGAACGGAAGCCTCCGACAATTTCTGTTCGTATTGACGAACCAAATGCTTTACTTCGTTTGGTTCTCGCTTCATGATAAATAAATGAAATGAACGATTTCGGACAACAACACATAATGCCTCTATACAGCTTTGTGTCACGAAAAGGCGTGGTGGTCTTTGAAATCATTGTGAGGACGCGCGATGCGCCCTCACAAGAAAAACTTGTTGACAATATATTTACTTTCCCTTGTCCTCCTTCAATGAAACGGTGCTATTGAAGATGAGATGTTCGGGCGTGGAATCCGGATCGACGTTATAATATCCGGTGCGAGTGAACTGCAAATAGTCAAACGCCTTTCGCGTGAGCAGGAACTTTTCGACAAACGCACGTTTGTTGATACTGATGCTGTTGGGGTTGATAAAAGGACGCATTGCCTCAATGCCCCTAACACCGTGTTCCTCCTCATACTCTTTGATGGCATCACGAGGATTTTCACAAGTCCAAAGACATTCGTAGTTACGTACTTCGGCCGGCAAACAATGATCGCAACTGAGCCAGTGAATAGTGCCCTTTACCTTGCGATTGGCACCTTCGGTTCCGGCTTTCGAAGTCGGATCGTAAGTGCAATAGATTTCTTCCACTTCGCCTGTTTCTTCGTTTCTCTTACAACCGGTGCAATTAACGATATACGCACTTTTAAGACGCGTTTCCTTACCGGGATACATGCGAAAGAATTTCTTGTCGGCTTCTTCCTTGAAATCCTCGCGTTCAATCCACAATTCGCGGCTGAATTCGATGATATGTGTTCCTTCTTCGGGACGTTCGGGGTTGTTGACAACTTCGAGCTCTTCAACCTGTCCTTCCGGATAATTGGTGATGATGAGTTTGACGGGGTTCAACACAGCCGAAACACGAGTGGCTCGCTCGTTGAGATCGGCACGAGCCGCACTTTCGAGAAGTTTCATGTCATTGAGAGCATCGAAAACGGTATAGCCGATTTTATCAATGAACTTACGGATACTCTCGGGACTATAACCACGACGACGAATTCCGCAAAGCGTCGGCATTCGGGGGTCGTCCCAACCGTCTACAACTCCTTCTTGGGTCAAAATAAGGAGATTGCGCTTCGACATCAACGTGTAGTTGAGGTTGAGTTTGTTGAACTCAAATTGACGCGGACGATTGTCGGAGAGATCTTCTCCACGAGTTTCTTTATACCAGTCCACAAAAAGATCGTAAAGCGGACGATGAGGCACAAACTCCAAAGTGCAGATAGAATGTGTCACTCCTTCCAAATAGTCGCACTGCCCATGCGTGAAGTCGTACATCGGATAAGCATTCCACCTATTACCGGTGCGGATGTGAGGCATGTTGAGTACACGATACATGATTGGATCGCGGAAGTGCATATTGTCGCTGGCCATATCTATCTTGGCACGCAACACCATCTTTCCCGGCTCAATGCGACCACTGTTCATCTCTTCGAAAAGTCGGAGAGATTCCTCAATGGGACGATTACGATAGGGACTTTCCTGTCCGGGACGTGTGGGGGTTCCTTTCTGTTGTGCAATCTGTTCGCTTGTCTGCTCATCAACATACGCCCGACCTTGTTTGATCAAAGCCACGGCAAACTCCCAAAGATCTTCAAAATAGTCCGAAGCATAAAGTACTTTTCCCCAATGATAGCCCAACCATTCGATGTCGCGCTCAATGGCTTCGACAAATTCATGATCCTCTTTCTGAGGATTGGTATCGTCCATGCGGAGATTGCACACCCCTCCGAATTTTTCGGCAATGCCGAAATCCAAGGCTATGGCTTTTGCATGTCCGATATGGAGGTAGCCGTTGGGCTCGGGCGGAAAGCGAGTTTGCAACCGGCCGCCGTTCTTTCCGGCTGCCAAATCATCTTTCACAATTTGCTCAATGAAGTTGAGCGTTTCTTTTTTTTCTGTTACTTCTTCGGGAGTAGTGCACATATTGCTTTGCTTTACTGTTGCTGAGTATTAAATACCTCAAATCGCATGGAGCATTGATCGATTCAATTGGCCATTTCGGAGAAGAATTTGATACGCACCATGCGGATTTCCTCTTCGCTGTAATCATTTCCCAATTCTTCAATGGCTTCGCCAAGATTATCCGTATCGGATTCTCTGAAGTAATCATAGATGTCCAACACACTATCTTCATCCATAACCTCGTCGATGAAATAGTCGATATTGATTTTCGTTCCGCTGTAAACGATGGCTTCTATCTCATTGAGTAAATCACCAAACTCTATGCCTTTGGCCTTAGTGATTTCGTCGAGAGGCATTTTTCGGTCAATGCTCTGAATGATGTCGACTTTGATTTGCGACTTTTTGGCCACGGTTCGAATTCGAATATCTTCGGGACGTTCGATTTCGTTGTCTTCGCAGTGTCGACGAATCAATTCGCAGAATTTCAACCCATAACGTTTCGCTTTTCCCGCTCCGACACCGGGTATGTTCTGCAATTCGTCCACAGTTTGAGGATAAATCGTCGCCATGGCTTCGAGAGAAGCATCTTGGAAAATGACATAAGGCGGAATATCAAGCTCTTTCGACATCTTTTTCCGCAAATCTTTTATCATCTGATACAAAATGGGATCAAGAGCGCCGGCTGCCCCATTCTGCATGGGGGTATTTTCTTCATCTTCCTCAAAATCATTATCTTCCACGATTTTGAAGCTTGTCGGTTTCTTCAAGAATTTCTTTCCTGCCGGAGTAACTTTAAGTACGCCGTAATTATCAACATCTTTTTGCAGATAGTCTGCAATCAATGCTTGACGAATCACCGCATTCCATAAGTGTTCATCCTCATCATCTCCTGCACAACCGAAATTCTCTAATTCATCATGATGGTGTGCCATAACCTCTTCGGTTGAGTTACCCATCAATATATCTTTGATATAGTCATCACGAAAATGTTCTTTTGTATCCAAAATCACTTCGATGACTTTACATAAATGTTCTTTTCCTTCCACTTGTTTCTTGGGATTTTTACAATTATCACAATTCCCACAACTCTCAGGTTCATACGTCTCTCCGAAATAGTGGAGCAAGAGCTTACGACGGCATACGGCAGACTCGGCATAAGCCGCTGTTTCTTTAAGAAGTTGTCTTCCTATATCTTGTTCGCTTACAGGCTTTCCTTCCATAAACTTTTCGAGTTTCTGCAAATCCTTGTAAGAATAAAAAGCCAAACAATGACCTTCGCCACCATCACGACCGGCACGACCGGTTTCTTGATAGTAACCTTCCAAACTCTTGGGTATATCATAATGAATGACAAATCGCACGTCCGGTTTATCTATTCCCATTCCGAAAGCGATTGTTGCCACAATTACATCTATATCCTCTTTTATAAAAGCATCTTGTGTATCAGAACGCGTTTGTGAATCCAAACCGGCATGATATGCTGCCGCTTTTATGTCGTTTGTACGCAATACTTCTGTCAGCTCCTCCACACGTTTACGAGACAAACAATAGATGATGCCACTCACTCCGTGATGAGCCTTAATGAACTTTATCAAGTATCGCTCAGTTGCTTGCGTTTTTTGTTTTACTTCATAGAAAAGATTTGGTCTATTGAACGAACTTTTAAATTCTGCAGCATCCTGCATTCCCAAATTTTTCTTGATGTCGGCTCTCACCTTTTCTGTGGCTGTTGCCGTCAAAGCGATGACAGGAGCATTTCCTATTTTACTAATGATAGGACGTATTTTCCGATATTCGGGTCTGAAATCATGTCCCCACTCCGAGATGCAATGCGCCTCATCGATGGCGTAAAAAGAGATTTTCACCGATTGCAAGAAATCAATATTCTCTTCTTTTGTCAATTGTTCGGGGGCGACATACAAAAGTTTTGTACGCCCGATCATAATATCGTTCTTCACCTTATCTATCGCTGATTTTGTCAGCGAAGAATTGATGAAGTGAGCAATTCCGTCGTCTTCACTCGTTTGACGTACGGCATCCACCTGATTCTTCATCAAAGCAATGAGTGGAGAAATAACGATCGCAACTCCATCCATTATCAAAGAGGGCAACTGATAGCAAAGCGACTTACCACCTCCCGTAGGCATCAAAACAAACACATCTTTGCCCGTAAGCAAAGTGCGAATGATGGCCTCCTGATTGTCTTTGAACGCATCGAAGCCAAAAAACTTCTTGAGTTGTTCATGAAGATTGATGTCGGTTGTCATAGTTACGTAGAGTAAGAATATAGGTTACTTGCTCTCGCAAAGTTATAAACAACTTTCGACATTTACGACCATTAGAGGAGTTTTTTTTCATACAAAGCAGCTAAGACAAGCTCTTTTTTGCCGTATTCACATATCGTTGAGATGAAAATCCGATCTATTTCGATTTTCATCTTCCTATTTATTTACCAAACCAAGTAAGTTTTGTATATGCCTATAAGAATTGTGTTTGATCTTCTATGTAGATTAAATCGATTATTTCTTTGTCAAGCCTCTATCTCTCTATTCGTTTTTTCAAATTGAGCACGAGCGTATGGCAAATCAACGGTTAGCTGTTTATGTACATTTGAAGGAGCATCAAACATTGCATCCATCATAATTGTTTCCACGATAGAACGTAAGCCACGCGCCCCCAGTTTATAATTCACTGCTTGTTCGACAATATAATCCAACACCTCCGGTGCAAAAGTCAGTTTCACGCCATCTAATTCAAAGAGTTTGATATATTGCTTTACGATAGAGTTTTTGGGTTCTATCAATATATTCCTCAGAGCCTCTTTATCCAAGGGTTTCAGATATGTCAGCACCGGCAAACGCCCTATGATTTCGGGTATCAGACCAAAAGATTTAAGATCCTGAGGCTCTACGTATTGCATCAGATCGCTTGCATCGATTTTCTTCATATTCTGCACAGAATTATACCCCACCGTGTGCGTATTCAATCGTTGTGCTATTTTCTTTTCGATGCCGTCGAAAGCTCCTCCACAGATAAAGAGAATGTTGCGTGTATCCACTTGAACATAGTCTTGATCGGGGTGTTTTCGCCCACCTTTGGGAGGAACATTGACGATACTGCCTTCCAAGAGTTTAAGCATTCCCTGCTGTACTCCTTCACCACTGACATCACGCGTAATCGAAGGGTTATCGCTTTTACGAGCAATTTTGTCTATTTCGTCGATGAAAACGATACCCTGCTCGGCCTTTTCCACATCAAAGTCGGCCACTTGGAGCAGACGCGAAAGAATACTCTCCACATCTTCCCCCACATATCCGGCTTCCGTAAACACAGTGGCATCGACAATCGTGAAAGGGACTTTCAGGAGTTTGGCTATCGTGCGTGCCAAGAGAGTCTTCCCCGTTCCGGTCGAGCCGACCATGACAATGTTGCTCTTTTCGATCTCCACACTGTCGTCTTCGGCTTTTCCATTGCTGCGAATACGTTTATAATGATTGTACACAGCCACAGACAAATATTTCTTGGCAGCATCCTGCCCGATGATATACTGATCGAGATAAGTTTTAATCTCTCTCGGAGTGGGCAATGTTCCAAAATCTTCGCTCGATTCTTTTTGGTGGCTTTTTCTTAGGCTCTCATCTGCGATACGCTTGGCCTGATAGGCACAATCGTCACAAATAAACCCGCTTATGCCTGCGATGAGCATACTCACCTCTTCGGCACTGCGCCCGCAAAAAGAACAATGGTCTTCGTGTTGGTGTTTTTTTGCCATTACTATTCGGAGGTTATTCTTTTATCTTTTTCGTCACTTGGCATTGGTTTTCTCCTTTTGCCCCAAAGACTCGGTTTCCATTATTTGCGCACGAGGACTTGATCGATCATACCGTATTCGCGAGCCTCTTCGGCCGTCATCCAGTAGTCGCGATCACTATCTGCCCACACTTTGTCGAACTCCGTATGACTGTGTTTGGCCACAATCGTATAAAGTTCTTTTTTGAGTTTCATGATTTCGCGCGCCGTGATTTCGATGTCGGAAGCCTGCCCTTGTGCACCACCCAGCGGTTGGTGTATCATTACACGGCTATGGGGCAATGCCGAACGCTTGCCTTCCGCACCTGCCACAAGAAGCACGGCAGCCATAGAAGCAGCCATACCGGTACAAATGGTAGTCACATCACTTTGAATGAATTGCATCGTGTCATAGATACCCAGGCCGGCATAGACACTACCGCCCGGCGAGTTGATGTAAATCGAAATATCCTTGCCCGGATCGGCCGAATCGAGGTACAATAATTGGGCTTGGAGCGTATTGGCGGTGTAGTCATCTATGGGTGTTCCGAGAAAGATGATGCGATCCATCATCAATCGACTGAACACGTCCATCTGAGTCACATTGAGTTGCCGCTCTTCGAGGATATAGGGATTGAGATATTGATTTTGCGCGGCTACGACATCGTCGAGCACAAGCGAGTTGATACCCATGTGGCGGGTAGCATACTTTCTGAAATCCTGATTCATGACGGAAAAGTTTTGATATTCCCCTGTAAAGCAAATGGGGCAAACGGAAAAGAGTCGTTCCATTGCCCCATTTGCTATGCAGGGTTCGATCGGTGATTAGTTTTCAAAGAGTTTTTGGAACTCCTCTACGCTTACACTCTTGCGGTTGAGCTTCACCACATTTTTGAGAGCGGCAGCGAGTTTCTCGTCGATGCAACGCTCTACCAAACCGTTCACTTGATCGCCTTTTTTGAGCATTTCTGCGGCATATTGTTCGAGATATTCCTCAGGCACATTATTCATGCCATATTGCATAAACTGAAAACGAGTAGCTTTGATGGCTTGCGCCTTCACGTCGGCATTGTCCACTTTGATGTTTTGTGCGCCGACAAGTTGCTCTTTAATCAAGTGCCATTTGAGTTCTTCGATGCTCTTGTCGAAATTTTTCTCCACATACTCCTCTCCCTTGTCGGCATTTTGCTCTTTCATGAAGCGTTTGAGAAGTTCGAGAGGGAATTCGAGTTCACCTACTTTCTCTTCCGCATATTTGCGGACATCAAGCAGGAACTTATAGTCACTGTCGGCCACGTGTTGCGTTTGCATCAACTCTTTCACCTTGGCACGGAATTCCTCTTCTGTCTTCACCGTACCGGGTTCGAATATGCGGTCAAAGAACTCTTCGTTCATCTCTGCGGGCACGAAGCGGCTGATCTCCTCCACTTGAAACGTAAAATTGCCTTTGTGGTTTCCGGCCTCTTCCTTGCTCACTTTGATCAAAGCTGCAAATTCATTTTCGCTGTGTGCTTCAAACGGATTGAAAGTGATGACATCGTTCACCTTTGCTCCGGCAAAGATTGCCTTTTGCTCATCATTTTTGAAGTATGCAGGCATCAAACTGGCTTTGTCGATATTGATACCCCCTTCGAGCACATTGCCGTCTGCATCCTGCTCGGCAAGAGCACCGCGAAGAATGTCGCGTTCTTCGTAGCTTTCCACGTTTTCGGGATGGCCGGCTTGCTGTGCAAAGTTTTTCACCTGTCCGTCCACTTGTTCGTCGGTCACTTCGATGTCGTAGAAATCCACCATATCGTCGGCCGTGAGTTCCACTTTGAATTCGGGAGCAAGTGCAATGTCAAACAAAAACTCGAAGTCGTCCTGTTTTTCAATATCTTGTGGTTGCTGTTTTTCAGACATCATGGGCTCGCCGAGGATGTTCATTTTATTGTCTTGGATGTAGCCCATAAGCTTTTCACCCAACATACGGTTCACTTGATCGGCTTTGACCTGAGCACCAAATCGCTTTTGAATCACAGAGGTAGGCACCTTTCCGGGGCGGAAACCGGGCATCTCTGCTTTGGCACTGATATTTTTGAGTTCCTTCTTCACTGCATCCTGATAATCTGCCTTCTCCATTTTCACGGTAATGAGGGCAGTTACACCGGACTGTTCGAGAGTAATGTTCATGGTGTGTCTTGTTATTTTTGATATTATGTTGATCCTTCTTTTGTTCTCTTTTTTACAAAGAAATAAAAAGCACGTCCACTCATTTTCAGCCAATAGGAAGGTGACGCGCCCACATTTTAGCGAGGCAAAGATAGTGCTTTTTTCGCGAAAAAAGCGTATCTTCGCAAAAAATTATTCTTCGACCGAACATACACAACATTTTCCCTTCTACTATCCCGGCTCTTTTTCACGCCATGTTTGTTTGCGAAAAGGAAAACAAGATATTACCGGAATCGCCATGAGAAATTTCTTCTCATCCGTATCACGGAAAGTTCGGTTCGTCGTTCGCGAGAAGATGTTTATCATACATTTTACTTTTGTCCGCTTTTAAAATTATATGACAAAACAAAATTTGAGAATCGTTTATATGGGCACTCCCGACTTTGCCGTAGCAAGTCTTCGTGCATTGGTCGAAGGAGGCTATAATGTTGTGGCCGTGGTCACCATGCCCGACAAGCCTATGGGCAGACACCAAACCGAACTTTCGCAAAGCGCCGTCAAGCAATATGCCGTGAGCCAAAGCCTCCCCGTCTTACAGCCCGAGAAACTCAAATCGCCGGATTTTCTCGAACAGCTCCGTGCGCTCCGTGCCGATCTTCAAATCGTGGTGGCTTTTCGCATGCTGCCCGAAGCTGTGTGGAGCATGCCTCGCCTCGGCACGTTCAATCTCCACGCCTCGCTCCTGCCTCAATATCGCGGAGCAGCTCCCATCAACTGGGCAGTCATTCATGGCGAAACGGAAACAGGGGTCACCACATTTTTCCTTGACCGCGAAATCGACACGGGAAAAGTGATTCATCGCGCCACAGTTCCCATTCTCTCCACCGACAATGCCGGCTCCGTACACGACAAATTGAAGAAAAGAGGGGCAGAACTGGTGCTGCAAACCGTCGACGACATCATTGCCGACAACGTTTCTCCCATCTCTCAAAGCGAACTTGCCACAGATGCCCCCATTCGTCACGCTCCCAAAATTTTCAAAGAGGACTGCCGCATTGATCGAAACAAAAACGTGAAGCAAGCCTTCGACTTCATCCGCGGCCTCTCGCCCTATCCGGCTGCCTGGACGGAATTAGTGGATGAAAAAGGCAGACGGAGCGTTCTCAAAATCTATGCCGCCTCTCAGGAACAAACTCATGTTTCCGAGCCCGTCGGCCAAGTGGTGTGCGATGGCAAAAGCTCGTTCAAAATTGCCTTTTCCGACGGCTATCTCCACATGGAAACTCTTCAACTCGCAGGAAAAAAACGCATGAACGTCATCGACTTTCTACGTGGTTTTCATCCCGAAGGAGTTTTGCGCATAGAATAACTTTTTCGTTTTTCCAACTCTTCACATCATGCCTCTCTCTCATTTTCTCAATTCCAACGTTTACACCACGGGCGAAATCAGCCTCGAAACGGTTCGGGAGCAAATCAAAAACGAGCATCCGGAGTTTCGGTACAAACGCACCCTTCCTGCCGAGTGGGCACCGCAAAGCGCCATACAACTCACTTGGCCGCACCAACAAACCGATTGGCGCGACATGCTGCCCGAAGTCACGACGACCTACGTTCGCATGGCTTACGAAATTGCCATGCGACAGCCACTGATTATCGTTCATCCCGACACCGAAGCGATCGGTAGCTTTCTCCGACAGCAACTGCCTCAATCGGCCATCGAAAATATCCGTTTCGTTCAAGCTCCCTCCAACGACACTTGGACACGTGACCATGCCTTTCTTACCGTTGTCGGCACGGCGGGAGCCGAACTGCTCGATTTCCGTTTCAACGGTTGGGGTGGAAAGTTTGAAGCTTCGCTCGACAATGCCCTCAACCGCCGACTTTTCGACGCCGCCCTTTTCAAAGGCCGCTACGAAGACTGCAACGGTTTTGAACTCGAAGGCGGAGCCATCGAAAGCGACGGAATGGGCACACTGCTCACCACCGAAGCCTGCCTGCTCAACCCCAACCGACGACGAGAGGGCGACCTCATTCCCATTCCCGACCGCATGCAGGTGGAAATGTTGCTGCAAGACCGCCTCGGCATAGAGCGAATACTCTGGCTGCGCAACGGCTATCTGGCCGGCGACGACACCGACTCCCACATCGACACTCTCGCCCGCCTTTGTCCCGACAACACCATTGTCTACGTCAAATGCGAAGATCCCAATGACGAACACTTCACCGCCCTCCGAGCCATGGAGGCCGAGCTGCAAGTGTTCCGCACGGCGGGGGGACATCCCTATCGCCTCATCCCCGTGCCTTTGCCCGCCCCATGCTTCGACGAAGAAGGAGAACGTCTCCCGGCCACCTATGCCAACTTCCTCATCATGAACAAGGCCATACTCATGCCGATTTACGGCCAACCGGACAATGACGAAACCGCGAAACTCGCCCTGCAAAAAGCATTTCCCTCACACGAAATCGTGCTCATCGACTGCCTTTCGCTCATTCGCCAGCACGGTTCTCTCCACTGCGCCACGATGCAATATCCGCGAGGCGTTTTCTCTCTCTAACCCTACCTCAACCCTCCTTTCATGAAAGTAGCCCTCATCCAAATGGCCTGCACGGCCGATGTAGAAGACAACCGCAACAAACTCGCGGAACGCATTGCGGAAGCCGCCAACAACCAAGCCGAACTCGTCGTGCTGCAAGAGTTGCACAATTCGCTCTACTTCTGTCAAACCGAAAACACCGATCTTTTCGACCTTGCCGAACCCATACCCGGCCCTTCCTCCGAATTCTACGGTCGGATTGCCCGTCAACACTCCGTAGTTCTCGTCACCTCGCTTTTCGAACGACGCGCCCCCGGCCTTTACCACAACACCGCCGTCGTATTTGAAAAAGACGGCACGATCGCCGGAAAATATCGCAAAATGCACATCCCCGACGATCCCGCCTATTACGAAAAATTCTATTTCACGCCCGGAGACCTCGGTTTTCACCCCATTGATACCTCTGTGGGACGTCTCGGCGTACAAGTGTGTTGGGATCAATGGTATCCCGAAGGAGCACGTCTGATGGCACTTCGCGGTGCCGAACTGCTCATATATCCCACTGCCATCGGCTACGAAAGCAGCGACACCGTCGAAGAGCAAGAGCGTCAACGCGAAGCATGGACCACCGTACAACGCGGCCATGCCGTGACCAACGGTCTGCCCGTCATCGCGGTCAATCGCACTGGACACGAGCCCGATCCGAGCGGACAGACCAACGGCATCCGTTTCTGGGGCAGTTCTTTCGTTGCCGGTCCTCAAGGCGAGCTTCTCTATCGCGCCGAGAAAGACGAAGAAACGGTCAAAGTCGTAGACATTGATCTCCGCCGATCCGAAAACGTGCGTCGTTGGTGGCCTTTCCTACGCGACCGCCGCATCGAAGAGTTTTCTGGGCTTTCTCGCCGTTTTTTAGATTAAATGGTCGTTTCCGGGTCAGTAGATAAAGCTCTTTTTTAATTCAACTATTACTTCTAAATAAAAGATTATCAATAAGAAATAGATGATAAGTTGTTTTTCACAGAACAAAGATACTGATTTGTAGGCAAATCACAACTAAGTTATGCAGGTAAGAAATATTTTTCTTGTTGTTTTTCACAGAACAAAGATACTGATTTGTAGGCAAATCACAACCATATGTCTAACGTTTTAATATTCATCTACGTTGTTTTTCACAGAACAAAGATACTGATTTGTAGGCAAATCACAACATGAAGCCGACAAGCCATTGGATAACGTCTGTTGTTTTTCACAGAACAAAGATACTGATTTGTAGGCAAATCACAACATACGCCGTTATCGGATTAACCGAAAAAATGTTGTTTTTCACAGAACAAAGATACTGATTTGTAGGCAAATCACAACTGTACATATTCTTACGTTTTAAGTTTTTGAGTTGTTTTTCACAGAACAAAGATACTGATTTGTAGGCAAATCACAACATCTTTCTTTTATAGAGCTCATGAGTGTCAGTTGTTTTTCACAGAACAAAGATACTGATTTGTAGGCAAATCACAACAGACCCGATCCACGCCCAAGGTCTGCGCATGTTGTTTTTCACAGAACAAAGATACTGATTTGTAGGCAAATCACAACGACATCTGGAAGTTGATGACCGAGTATTACGTTGTTTTTCACAGAACAAAGATACTGATTTGTAGGCAAATCACAACTGAAAAACATTCACGGCATAGATCCGGATGGTTGTTTTTCACAGAACAAAGATACTGATTTGTAGGCAAATCACAACAATAGAGTGTTTTGTCAATCTATCTAATTGTTGTTTTTCACAGAACAAAGATACTGATTTGTAGGCAAATCACAACAGATTGAATTATCTTTTATAAGGATTTTTGTTGTTTTTCACAGAACAAAGATACTGATTTGTAGGCAAATCACAACGTAATTCTCCAATAAGTTTTTCTGAGTTCTGTTGTTTTTCACAGAACAAAGATACTGATTTGTAGGCAAATCACAACAGATTTACCGGAGGAGCTTATTAATCGACTGTTGTTTTTCACAGAACAAAGATACTGATTTGTAGGCAAATCACAACAATGCCTGAGTGAGGTCTTGCACGCCCCCCGTTGTTTTTCACAGAACAAAGATACTGATTTGTAGGCAAATCACAACTCACGAAGGTAAGACGCGATATACTCGTCAGTTGTTTTTCACAGAACAAAGATACTGATTTGTAGGCAAATCACAACCCTCCGTGCGCCATTTGCCCTTGCCATAGAGTTGTTTTTCACAGAACAAAGATACTGATTTGTAGGCAAATCACAACGGCTTTTGAACTTCACCAACCACTTTCTCAGTTGTTTTTCACAGAACAAAGATACTGATTTGTAGGCAAATCACAACTATTATGGGGTGGAGGAGACGGGAGTCGAAGTTGTTTTTCACAGAACAAAGATACTGATTTGTAGGCAAATCACAACACTCCATATATCTATGGCAGAACTCCGGATGTTGTTTTTCACAGAACAAAGATACTGATTTGTAGGCAAATCACAACTCTATTGCTTTCAAATGGATAGGACAAATCGTTGTTTTTCACAGAACAAAGATACTGATTTGTAGGCAAATCACAACCAAAAAGTGTTGTTTTTGAAAAGAGACAAAGTTGTTTTTCACAGAACAAAGATACTGATTTGTAGGCAAATCACAACTGCTCAAAATTACTATTATGAAAACCAACAGTTGTTTTTCACAGAACAAAGATACTGATTTGTAGGCAAATCACAACACAATTGCTGTCAAATAAGCACTGAAATCTGTTGTTTTTCACAGAACAAAGATACTGATTTGTAGGCAAATCACAACCATTCTTGAATTCTCGCGCCTCGAAACGGCGTTGTTTTTCACAGAACAAAGATACTGATTTGTAGGCAAATCACAACGCAAGATTAAAACTGCCATAGGGTGTGTTGGTTGTTTTTCACAGAACAAAGATACTGATTTGTAGGCAAATCACAACAGCTCAATCCTCGACGCTTGCTCATTGTTAGTTGTTTTTTACAGAACAAAGATACTGATTTGTAGGCAAATCACAACTCGAATTCGTCGAGGAGGGTGTCCTGCATGGTTGTTTTTCACAGAACAAAGATACTGATTTGTAGGCAAATCACAACTAGTTATGGGTTGCGCAGATGCTCATTGTCGTTGTTTTTCACAGAACAAAGATACTGATTTGTAGGCAAATCACAACCCCCCTGCAATCCTTGAATGCCCTGAATGGTTGTTTTTCACAGAACAAAGATACTGATTTGTAGGCAAATCACAACTATTACCAGAGATGATTGAGTTTTTGTTCCGTTGTTTTTCACAGAACAAAGATACTGATTTGTAGGCAAATCACAACTAACAAAACCAAAGGGATAAACAAAAAATAGTTGTTTTTCACAGAACAAAGATACTGATTTGTAGGCAAATCACAACCAAAGCCGCCAACTCTTCGGCGTTCTTGCCGTTGTTTTTCACAGAACAAAGATACTGATTTGTAGGCAAATCACAACTCTCATTGACATAGCAATAGGTGAGGGTGAGTTGTTTTTCACAGAACAAAGATACTGATTTGTAGGCAAATCACAACATGAAGCCTACAAGTTTAGGCCAACTACGGGTTGTTTTTCACAGAACAAAGATACTGATTTGTAGGCAAATCACAACCAGATTCAGACAAGCACCAAGCCGACGGACGTTGTTTTTCACAGAACAAAGATACTGATTTGTAGGCAAATCACAACAGTTCTTCATTGAATGGTAACATAATCCCTGTTGTTTTTCACAGAACAAAGATACTGATTTGTAGGCAAATCACAACCGCAACCGCTTTCACCCACCACCCAATGAAGTTGTTTTTCACAGAACAAAGATACTGATTTGTAGGCAAATCACAACCCGTGGGAAGTCGAGGGCGAAGAAAAAGACGTTGTTTTTCACAGAACAAAGATACTGATTTGTAGGCAAATCACAACCAAACGTATTGGCTGCGGGGGCGCAAGCGGGTTGTTTTTCACAGAACAAAGATACTGATTTGTAGGCAAATCACAACCGAGGTAGGCCAATAGGCCTCCTCTACTGGGTTGTTTTTCACAGAACAAAGATACTGATTTGTAGGCAAATCACAACTGAGACTACTTTGGTAAAACAAATAGGTCTCAGAACAAAGATACTGATTTGTAGGCAAATCACAACTAGGTTTCTTATTTTCCAATTTGTCAGTATGTTGTTTTTCACAGAACAAAGATACTGATTTGTAGGCAAATCACAACTTTTCGCAAATTTTCTCGGCCAAGTAGCGAGTTGTTTTTCACAGAACAAAGATACTGATTTGTAGGCAAATCACAACTAGTTTGGCCTTTCTTTACTTTAGGTTCAGGTTGTTTTTCACAGAACAAAGATACTGATTTGTAGGCAAATCACAACGTGTAGTGATAAATAGCCGCTTTCTCTGTAGTTGTTTTTCACAGAACAAAGATACTGATTTGTAGGCAAATCACAACATAGATGAAAGATAAACGTTTATTTTGATAGTTGTTTCTCACAGAACAAAGATACTGATTTGTAGGCAAATCACAACAAGAACGGCTGATACTCTTCGATATGGCGAGTTGTTTCTCACAGAACAAAGATACTGATTTGTGGTTCATCCGACATTTGGAGTGATGCGGTTCTAAAAAGAAGAAAACCGCTGAACAAATTGTATATTTGAATTAGCACAAACAAATATGCAGCTATGAACAGCAGTTTTCTATATCATGCTTGGGGATTGTATCACCACAAGTGTCTACGAGAGGAATACAAAGGTAAT
>NZ_RQYI01000022.1 GCF_003859795.1 Alloprevotella sp. OH1205_COT-284
ATTTGTGTAGAAAGCATTGTTGCACATATATACACAGATGTTTGCGTTGAGTGTCTACACTGTCTACATTCGACGATCAATCATCTGATAATGAAAGCATAACAAATGTATGCAGAGGCATTTTCCGTTTGCAGCATCTACACTGTCTTTGAGAAATCGCCGCAATCGACGAATTGTTGCAGGCGATGTGTGGCGTATGGTTCAAATGTATGATGTAGATGCCGTGTGATGACTGCATACATTCGTATCTCTTTGTGTACGAGAGGGATATATCGAAAATGTAGGTTATGTATAAGAAATAAACAAAAACACATGAGGGGGCACGATATTGCATTGACGATTATTTTTTCAGAAAAAGACCCGAAAACATTTGGACAATTCAAAAAAAAGCATTTCCTTTGCACTCGAAATCAAAACCAACACATCCTTTTCTCCAAGGATTTTAATAATGATTTCAGATCTCCAAGGTGCGTTAGTTCAGTTGGTTAGAATACATGCCTGTCACGCATGGGGTCACGGGTTCGAGTCCCGTACGCACCGCCCCAATTCCTTTTATGGGAAACGGTTCCGTAGCTCAACTGAATAGAGCATCTGACTACGGATCAGAAGGTTACAGGTTTGAATCCTGTCGGAATCACACTTCACTCGTCTATGAAGCAAAACAAAAGACGGCTCCGTAGCTCAACTGAATAGAGCATCTGACTACGGATCAGAAGGTTACAGGTTTGAATCCTGTCGGAGTCACTTCAAGAAGAAGCCGCGTCAAAATTCACAAGTTTTGATGCGGCTTCTTCTTTTTCAAATCTCCCAAGAACAAACATCGAATGGGGCAGTAAAAAAATAAGCCGCATCAAAACTTGTGAATTTTGACGCGGCTTCCTTTTCTTAGTACATTTTCATGTACTTTTTCAACACCTTAATAGCTAAGGCTCATTGCGGAAGGAGGGGGATTCGAACCCCCGGTACGGTAACCCGTACGTCAGTTTAGCAAACTGGTGGTTTCAGCCACTCACCCACCCTTCCATAGGGGGCATTTCCTTAAATGCGATGCAAAAGTAGCCTTTTATTTTGACTCACCCAAACATTTAAGACAAAAAGTGAACAAAAAAGAGAAAACAGAGCTTTTTCGTTTCTATTTTCGTATATTTGCTGTGCTTTTACTCCCATAACAATGATCCAACAACCTCTTGCTCTACGCATGCAATGCCCCCCTATCCCCTTAGTGCGGATAGGCCTCATCGGACTTGGACAGCGCGGTATGCAGACCTTACAACGATATGCTTTTGTGAAAGGAGCGGAAATACGTTGCTTGGCAGACCTTGAACAAGAACGTCTTGACGCCGGAAATGATGCTTTGCAAGAAAGCGGTCGGCCGCCGGCACGACCTTTTATCGGAAAAGAAGCATGGCGGGAAGTTTGTCGGCAGCAAGATATAGACTTAATTTATATCTGTACGGACTGGAACAGCCATGCCGAAATCGCCATTGAAGCCATGAATTGCGGAAAGCACGTTGCCGTGGAAGTGCCGGCCGCAACAACCATAGAAGAGTGCAGGGCTTTGGTCAAAACGGCCGAACAAACCCGCAGACATTGTTTCATGACAGAAAACTGCTGTTATGATTGGTTTGCCTTGGCTACGCAGACCCTACACGCCAAGGGTTATTTTGGAACAATCACGCATTGCGAAGGAGCCTACATTCACGATTGGCGCGAACTCTTCTCGGCAGAAAACGACGCGGCGCGCACATGGTATCGCAGCAGCTGTCTTCATGGCGGCAACCCCTATCCCACACATGGCATCGGCCCTATCGCACAGCTTTTGGGCATTCATCGAAAAGATCGTTTTAAGCATTTGGTTTCCGTCACAGGACAAGCTGCCGGAAAAAACAGCTTGTTGGGACACACAAACACGTCGCTGATCACCACCGAAAGCGGAATAACCGTCTTGCTGCAATTCGACGGCACTACCCCACGTCCTTATTCGCGCATCCAAGGCATCTGCGGAACACAGGGCTTTGCCCAAAAATATCCGTTGCTGCATTTACAACATGAAGGAAAACTTCATGAAGGAGCGGAAGCGGAAATCTTCTTGCAGAAATACCTGAAAGGGCATGCCGCAGAGCTTTGGCTTGAAGGCCGTTCAAAGGGTGTACCCAATGAAATGAATTATGCCATGGACTGCCGCCTTATTTATTGTTTGCAGAAAGGATTGCCCTTGGATATTGACGTCTACGACGCAGCCGAATGGTCTTGCTTATCGGAGCTGACACGCCTCTCGGCGCAACAAGGCGGAGCACTCGTGGAGTTTCCGGATTTCTTGAATTTATCGGTCGAAGCCGACAAAAACTCCGACATGACATAAACCGACACACAATCATTCTTTCTTCTCTATATTTCCGTTTATACCCGCTTCATCACGTCCATTATGAATATTGTTTTTCTCGACGGTCACGCTCTGAATCCGAAAGAATTGAACTGGGATTCTCTCAAAAAACTCGGACATCTCACCATTTTCGACCACACGCCAAGTTCGGAGGTGATCGAGCGTTCCAAAGAGGCCGAGGTCATTATTCTCAACAAAAAGCGGATGTCGGAAGAAATCTTTAAGCAACTGCCCAAGTTACGCCTTATATTGGTGGCGGCCACAGGATACGATGTGGTAGACACGATTGCTGCCCACAGGTATGGCGTGACGGTTTGCAATGTTCCGGCATACAGCACACTGGCTGTTGCCCAACACACATTGGCATTGATGTTGGAACACACCAATCGCGTCGGCCATTATGCCCGTTTGAACCGAGAGGGATATTGGTCTAAAAGCAGCAGTTTTTGCATTTGGGACAAAGCGGTGGTTGAGCTTTCCGGAAAACGAGTGGCCTTGGTGGGTTTCGGCAATATCGGTCAAAAAGTGGCCCAGCTTCTTCAAGTTCTTGAAGCGGAGGTTTGCGCCGTCACCTCCAAGTCGCAAGAATGTTTGCCTGCCGGGATCACCCGCATTTCATTGGAGGAGGCTTTTTCCACGTCGGACATCATTTCGCTCCATTGCCCTCTCACGGCTCAAAATCGCGGCTTTGTCAATGCCGATCTATTGAAGCTGATACGCCCCGGCATGCTATTGATCAATACGGCTCGCGGAGGTTTGATAGACGATATTGCCGTAGCTGCGGCTCTCTCGGATGGAAGACTCGGTGGGTATGCCTGCGACGTGCTTAGCGTAGAACCTCCGTCAAACGATCATCCCATTTTGCTGGCTCCAAATACCTTGGTCACACCTCACATAGCTTGGGCAAGTGCCGAAGCCAGACAGCGTATCATCGACGTCATGTCCGACAATCTCGAAGCCTTCATCAAAGGGGCTCCGATTCATGTTGTTACGCCGACCGGTGAGCACTGAGTTTGAAACATGACGAAGCGACAATGCTTTGTGCTTACCTTTATTCTGCCTTACTTCGGCTTTATTCTTCATCGTCGTCATCTTCTTTCATGCGAAGATTTTCTTTTTCCGCTCCATCCGTTTCCGTCGGATGCCATTTTCCTTTTTCTCCGAAAAGGTCATAAGTTGTTCGCAAAACCTTAAACTCCGTACGTCGATTCAGTGCATGACACGAATCTTGTTGTTCGGGCGAAAGTTTTGCAATATAATCCGCCGTGAGCGTATCGCCTTCGTGCAAAAAGGCATGAGTTTCCACAAGTTTCTTATTCACAATTTTGGGCATGGTTTCCCCATAGCCTTTCGGCGTAAGACGTTCGGATGAAATGCCGAGTTGTTTCAAATACTTCACGACACTTTCCGCCCTCCGTTGCGACAGCTTCAAGTTATAGGCATCACTTCCACGCAAATCGGTGTGAGCACCCAATTCAATGGTGATGTGAGGATTTTCGGTGAGGAGCTTTGCCAAGCGCGTCAAAGCCTCGGAAGATTCGGGGGTGATGTC
The DNA here is from genome assembly GCF_003859795.1 of Alloprevotella sp. OH1205_COT-284. Classification (GTDB taxonomy): domain Bacteria; phylum Bacteroidota; class Bacteroidia; order Bacteroidales; family Bacteroidaceae; genus Alloprevotella. Next base: position 3,936 of record NZ_RQYI01000022.1, read on the forward strand.
GGCTTTGTCGAACTCGTAAAACACATTGCGCACCAATACCGGGATACTCAACGACGGGAGCGGAAATTGCAACACATATTGATGTTCCACGTTGGCAGTATCGACATGCAGCTGATTAGGGTGATTGATATAGCCTTTGCAGGAAGCCATAAACAAATAGTCCACACCAACGCCCACTTTCTGCTCGAAAGATCCATCGGATTTCACCGGCAGTTTCAAGTTCGTGCCATCACTACCGATCATCTGCACTTGGGCATTAGGCAACTCGTAGCCATCTTGTTCGTAGACCCACCCTTTGACGGTAAGCAACACTTCGGGGAAAGAAAATTCATATAGCTTATCCCACCCGCGGCCTCCCGTAGATCGGGAAGACGAGAAAAAGCCGCGATTGCGCATTCCCTCGAAAGCGATGCCGAAATCATGACCGTTCGAGTTCATCGGAAAAGGCAGATGCTCCACCGCCCAAGTATGCTCGATTGTATCTTCAAGAGCGCGATAAAGATCCAATCCTCCCATTCCGACTCGCCCATCAGAAGAAAAATAGAGTTCTCCGTTGGCGCGAAAAGAAGGAAAAACCTCTTCACCCGACGTATTGACGGAAGCCCCAAGATTTTCAAGCGTCCCCACACCTTTATCCGACTGAATGGAAGCCCTCCAAAGGTCAAACCCTCCAAATCCGCCCGGCATGTCGGAAGAGAAATAAAGCCATTTCCCGTCGGGAGAAACCGCAGGGTGTGCATAGCTCGACAGGGTATCGCCACTCAGCTTCATCAATTCGGGTTTACCCCACGAAGCATCGGTTCGGGCAGACCTCCATATTTCAGCCATTCTCGGAAATTCGGGGTGTGTTTTGCAAAGCGTGAAATACATCGTTTTTCCGTCGGGAGAAAAAGCAGGTGTCCCCTCGTCGTATTCGGTATTGACAGCTTCCGGAAGCGCCTCTACGGCTTTCCATTTCTCTTTCTCATCGCGCTTCACGACAAATATATCTCCATTTTTCTGCCCCGTTATACCCGACGTTTCATTGCCTGTCGCCGAGCTTCGATTGGAGGTGAAATAAAGTTGAAGGTCTTTTCCTTCTCCCAACAAAGCCGGGGCATAGTCTGCCCTATTGCTATTGAAAGCAGCCGCGGGTTTCACCGTGTAGAGCGAACCTCTTATTTTCATCTCAGAAGCAGCCACAATGCTTTTCAAACCTCGCTTTGCCTCTTCGTGATCGGGCTTCATCTCCAAATAGGCGCGATATGCACGCTCCGCCGCTTTATGATCGCCTTGCAGCAGATACATCTCTCCCATGCGAAGAAAAGTCGTGGTGTCTGTATATTTGTATCGCTCGGCCGTGCGATAAGCCCCCAAGGCTCTCGACGAAAAGCCATATTTACGGTAGCATTCACCCATTAGGAAAGAAAGTTTTCCTCTTTGTTTTTTCTCTTTGGCGGGGGTGAGCCGATAGGCTTTTTTGTAAAATCCCGCCGCTTCCGCATATTCTCCGACCGACAAAGCACGCTCCGCCCGCCGCACATTTCTCTCCGGCGTGCTGCAAGCGGAAAGCAATCCCATAACGATTGCTATCACAAGAAAAGAATTGAAATACACTTTCATACTAAGTTATAACTTCTTTTTTTGCAAATTATTGTCTATCCTGCATTCGTTTATCAAAATAAGTTGTATTTTTGCTCCGTAAAGGACTCGTCCGATCACCAAAGCTCAAAACCTCGTTTTTCGCTTTGAGAGGCAGGTCGTTTTCTTGTTTTATATTTACGGAAATTTATTTCCGTCTGTTCACGATTGCCTCAACCGATTCATTAACCACTCTCTAAACTCTCATAACTTATGCTCAAACAAATCACCAATGGACGCATTCTGACGGCCGAAGGCTGGCTCGAAGAGGGCAGCGTCCTCGTTGAAGCTGGCAAGATAGTAGAAATCACCAATAATCGCTTACCCATTGCCGATGCCGAAATCATAGACGCCAAAGGTTGCGACATCGTGCCCGGTGGTATCGAACTTCACATTCACGGCGGTGGCGGACGCGATTTCATGGAAGGCACCGAAGAGGCTTTCCGCGTGGCTGTCGACGCCCACATGCAATATGGCACCACTGCCATTTACCCCACCCTTTCGTCAAGCACTCGCGAGATGATCGATGCCGCCATCAAAACTTGCGAAAAACTGATGAAAGAACCCGGAAGCCCCATTATGGGTCTGCACTTGGAGGGGCCTTATTTCAACCTCAACAAGGCGGGAGCGCAAATGCCCGAAATCATCCGCAACCCCGATCCCGTGGAATATGAGGACATTCTGAAAAACACCGATTGCGTCAAACGCTGGGACGCCGCTCCCGAACTGCCCGGCGCAAAGGAGTTTTTCGAATGCTGCGTGAAGCACGGCTGCAAACCCTCCATTGCCCATACCGACGGAGGTTGGGACGATGTGCTGATGGCCTATAAGGCCGGAGCCGACCACGCCACCCACTTCACCAACGCCATGAGCAGCTTGACCAAAGCTCGCGAATATAAGAAGGTGGGGGTTGTAGAAAGCGTTTTCGCCATTCCCGATTTCACGGTCGAAGTGATTTCCGACGGCATCCACGTTCCGCCCGTGCTGATGAAGCAGATTTATTATGCCAAAGGCGTGAAAAACATGTGCTTCGTCACCGACTCATTGGCTTGCAGTGCATCTCGTTCGACCTACAACTTCGACCCTCGTGTCATCATCGAAGACGGAGTTTGCAAATTGGCCGACCGCAGTGCCTTGGCCGGCTCGGTTTCGACCATGGACCGCTTGGTGCGCACCGCCGTCAAAGAAGCGGATATTCCCATGGAAGACGCCTGCCGCATGATCTCCGAGATTCCGGCACGCATTATGAAGATCGACGACCGAAAAGGCTATCTTAAAAAAGGCTACGATGCCGACATCATCATGTTTGACAAAGACATCGAAATCAAATTCGTGATGCAAAACGGCAACGTCAAGCGTAACGATCTCTAACACCGACACAACCTACTCTGCCCTTCCCCTCGTTTCGCCCAAGAAACGTTTGGAAGGGCTTATGTCTAATACAACGTTCACAACCATTCATTCATGAGTCTAAACATTGTTGTGCTTGCCAAGCAAGTGCCCGACACCCGAAACGTCGGCAAAGAGGCGATGACTCCGCAAGGCACCGTAAACAGAGCGGCCTTGCCTGCCATCGTCAATCCGGAAGATTTGAATGCGCTCGAACTGGCTTTACGCTTGAAAGACAGTCATCCGGGCAGCGTTATCACCATCGTGACAATGGGCTTGCCCAAAGCAGCCGAAGTTTTGCGCGAAGGACTTTATCGAGGTGCCGACCGCGGCATTTTGGTGACCGACCGTGCCATGGCCGGTGCCGACTCGCTCGCCACGTCCTACGTTTTGTCGCAAACCATCCGAAAAATCGGCGTGCCCGACTTTGTCATCTGCGGACGCCAAGCCATCGACGGCGACACGGCACAAGTCGGGCCGCAAGTGGCCGAAAAGCTCGGTCTTAACCAAGTGACTTACGTTGAACAGGTGGACGAGTTGAAAGACAACAGCATCATCGTCACGCGGCGCATCGACGGAGGCGTCGAAAAGGTGAAAGCTCCGCTGCCGCTTCTGCTCACGGTGACGGGGTCTGCCGCCCCTTGCCGTCCGCGCAATGCAAAGTTGCTGATGAAATACAAACGCGCCCTCGCCCCTTCCGAAAAGCCGGCCACCGGTTTGCCACACGCCGAAGAATACGAGAAGAAGCCTTATCTCACACTGACGCAGTGGGGCGTGCCGGAGGTGGAGGCCGATTTGGCACAATGCGGCTTGGCCGGATCGCCCACCAAGGTGAAATCGGTGCAAAGCGTCGTGTTCAAAACGAAAGAAAGCAAACACCTCGGCAGCAGCGACGCCGAAATAGAAAACCTTATTGTAGAACTCCTTGAAAGCCACACCATCGGATAGCCATGAATAGTGTTTTTGTTTATTGCGAAATTGAGGGAACTCAAATCGAAGAAGTGAGCTTCGAACTGCTCACGAAAGGACGAAAATTGGCCGACGAATTGAATGTACGCCTTGAAGCCGTTGTTGTCGGTGCCGATGTAAAAGGAGCGGTCGAGAAGCAGATCATGCCCTACGGCGTCGACGTGCTCCACATATTCGACGCTCCCCGGCTCTCTCCATACACGACGCGGCCGCACGCCTCCATTCTCATTCGTCTCTTTGAGAAAGAACAACCGCAAATCTGCCTGATGGGAGCAACCGCCATCGGCCGCGATCTGGGACCGCGCGTGAGTTCAGCCCTCACAAGCGGACTCACAGCCGACTGCACGGCGTTGAAAATCGGCGAGTACGACGACAAAAAAGCCGGCAAGCACTACGACAATCTTCTCTACCAGATTCGTCCGGCTTTCGGCGGCAACATCGTGGCTACCATCATCAATCCCGACAACCGCCCGCAGATGGCCACCGTCCGCTCCGGAGTGATGAAAGCCGAAGTGCGCGACGAAGCCTATCGGGGAGAGGTGATCTATCATGACGCGGAGGAGTACGTGAATGCCGAAGATTATGCCGTACAAGTGATTGATCGGCATGTAGAAAAGTCGAAGAACAATCTGAAAGGCGCTTCCATTATCGTGGCAGGAGGCTACGGGGTCGGTTCGAAGGAGAATTTCGACCTGCTTCGCCAACTGGCCGAAGAGCTTCACGGCGAAGTCGGCGCCAGCCGTGCCGCGGTCGACGCCGGCTATTGCGAACACGAATTGCAGATCGGTCAAACGGGTGTCACCATTCGTCCGAAAGTATATATCGCTTGTGGAATTTCGGGTGCCATTCAGCACGTTGCCGGCATGAAAGAGAGCGGCATCGTCATCTCCATAAACAACGATCCCAATGCTCCCATCAATGCCTTGGCCGACTATGTCATCACGGGCAACATTGAGGAAGTCGTGCCCAAAATGATTAAGTATTACAAGGAAAAAAGCATATAATCCTCTTCTACCACTATGGCAAATCACTATACAGAGCACCCCGAACTCAGGTTCGAGCTCAATCACCCCTTGATGAAGCGCATCGTCGAACTTAAAGAGAGAGATTTTCGCGACAAAGACGAATACGACACGGCTCCGCTCGATTTTGAAGATGCAATGGACAATTACGACCGCGTGTTGGACATCGTGGGCGAAATATCGGGCACCATCATTGCCGACAATGCCGAAGGAGTAGACATCGAAGGGCCTCATCACGAAGGCTGCCGCGTGCGCTACGCTTCCGGCACTCAACGCAATTTGGACGCCATGGTCAGTGCCGGACTGAACGGCATGACGATGCCCCGACGCTACAACGGGTTGAACTTCCCCATCATGCCCTACACCATGTGTGCCGAACTCGTCGCCGCGAGCGATGCCGGATTCGGCAACATCTGGTCGCTGCAAGACTGCATCGAAACGCTCTATGAATTCGGCAACGAGGAGCAACACGCACGTTTCATTCCGCGCGTGTCGGAAGGTGCAACGATGTCCATGGACCTCACCGAACCCGACGCCGGTTCCGACCTGCAAAGCGTGATGCTCAAAGCCACGTTTGACGAGGCCGAAAACTGCTGGCGACTGAACGGGGTGAAGCGTTTCATCACCAATGGCGATGCCGACATTCACCTTGTACTCGCCCGCTCGGAAGAAGGCACGACCGACGGCCGCGGCTTGTCGATGTTCATCTACGACAAACGCGACGGCGGAGTCGATGTGCGCCGCATCGAGCACAAGTTGGGCATTCACGGCAGCCCCACCTGCGAACTGGTTTACAAGAATGCGAAAGCCGAGCTTTGCGGTTCGACGCGCATGGGGCTTATTAAATACGTAATGGCACTGATGAACGGGGCCCGCCTCGGCATCGCCGCGCAATCCGTAGGTCTTTCGCAGGCCGTCTACAACGAGGGGCTGGCCTATGCTCGCGAGCGCGAACAATTCGGAAAGCCCATCATTGAGATCCCCGCCGTCTACGAAATGCTGGCCAACATCAAAGCCAAGCTCGACGCCGGACGCGCCCTGCTCTATCACACGGCGCGCTGCGTAGACATCTACAAAACGCTCGAAGACACGTCGCGCGAACGAAAACTCACGCCCGAGGAGCGCAATGAGATGAAGCTCTACAACAAACTGGCCGACTCGCTCACCCCCTTGGCCAAAGGAATGAATTCCGAGTATTGCAACCAAAATGCCTACGATGCCCTCCAAATTCACGGCGGTTCGGGTTTCATGATGGACTACCCCATTCAGCGTTATGTCCGCGACGCACGAATCACCTCAATCTACGAGGGCACGACACAACTCCAAGTCGTGGCCGCCATACGCTTTGTGACCAACGGTTCGTATCTGGCTCAAATGCGCGAACACGAAGCAGCAGAAGTATCCGAAGCCATGAAACCGCTACAACTTCAAGCCCGCAACATGGCCGACCGCTTCGAAGAAGCCGTCAATCGGGTGAAAGAGCTGAACAATCAGGAGTATCAAGACATCTGCGCCCGATCTTTGGTGGAAATGGCAGCCGACACACTGATGCTCCACTTCCTGCTCTACAATGCCACAAAGGCTCCCGAACTTTTCGAGAAGTCGGCACGCGTCTACGGCCGAATCGTTCACACCGAAGTGGCCAAGCATCACGCCTTTGTCATGTCGCTCTCACCCGAAGATCTCGACGCCTACCGCCACGCGTGACCGCCCCTTCGTAACCTCATTGAGAAACACCGCCAATGGCCTTTCATTGTCGGTGTTTTCTGTTGCATTCTTTTCTTCTTTCTCTCCATGAAAAAACATCCCACCCTCACGCGTATCCGCAAACGACTGCGCGAAGCCGTCCGTCAATACGCGCTCATCGCCCCCGACGACAAGGTACTGATCGGACTGTCGGGCGGCAAAGACTCGCTTGCGTTGGTGGCACTGCTCGGCGAACTGCGACGACACTACAACCGCAACTTTCATTTGGAGGCCGTGCATGTGAAAATGTCCAACATCAAATATGAAGCCGACTTCGATTTTCTGAAAAACTTTTGCGATCAGGCCGAAGTGCCCTTCAAGTTGTTGGAAGCAAGTTTCAAACCCGACACCGACACAAAGCGCACGCCCTGCTTCCTCTGTTCGTGGACACGCCGCAAAGCATTGTTCGAATATGCCCAACAGGAGCATTTCAACAAAATAGCCTTGGGACATCATCAAGACGACATTCTCAAAACCGCCATGATGAACCTCACTTATTCAGGCTCCTTTTCCACCATGCCCGTACTCCTCCGGCTCGACAAGATGCCCATTACGATCATTCGCCCGCTGTGTCTGCAACACGAACAAGACTTGAGGGAATTGGCCGCTCTGCAACATTTTCGTCCGCTGCAAAAGGAGTGCCCCTACGATCGCGAAAGCACACGAAACAGCATTGACGAAGTGCTCTCCGCAATGGAACGCCTCAATCCCGAAAGCCGCTATTCTTTGTGGCACGCCCTCGAAAAAGAAGGAAAATTGGTTGAAAGCAACCGTTAAAGCACTTTTTCAGACCATTTCCGCCCTCCAAAACGTCCCGACCGAGACGAATAAACATCTGATATTCGGACTTCTTGTTTTAGTAAACGTATGGTTTTTCGGCAGTCTTATTTTGCACGTTCAAGGTATTCTCCCCAACAACTCGCGTTGCATTTGCCGACAGCGACAACACGAGAGGAGGCATACACTTTTTCGGACCTACCGAAGAGCACTTTCGTTTCTACACGAGAAAACGATGTTTTTTGAACTAAAATATGTATAATTGTCAATGTTTCTATCTTGAAATATTATCTTTGCAAAGAAAATCAATTCTTAATAAGCAACATTTTATTCACATTTCAGTATCGTCATTATGGCAGCAATAGTAAATACCCAAACATTCAAGGAACTCGTTCAAAAAGACAATCTTCTCGTCGTAGACTTCTACGCCACTTGGTGCGGTCCTTGCAAAAAGTTGGCTCCCGTTCTCGATGAAGTATCCCAAGAGTTTGAAGGAAAAGCCACTATCGTGAAGGTCGATGTAGACGAAAGCGAAGACCTCGCCGTCGAATTTGGCATTCGCACCATTCCCACCGTGTTGTTCTTCAAAGGAGGTCAAATCGTAGACAAATTTGTCGGTGCGGTTCCCAAATCCGAAATCGTCAGCAAAATACAAGCACTCCTTTAATTTCCCCCTTTCCCTCTTTCTCAAAACACGCTTATGGCAATTCTCGATGATGAATTGATGAACGACGCCCAATTTGACGCCGAAGTCATCACCTACGTTCGCAACTCTCTCCCCCAAGAACTCAAAGACAAGTTCGACGACGATCTTCTTTACTACTTCCACGACTTGCTGGAAGAATACTTGGCGGAAAGCGACACTTTGGAAGCCGAACCCGACGAAGACGGATTTGTCAATGTCGATGTCGAAAAAATCGCCGCTTATCTCAAAAAGCAAGCTAAAAAAGAGAAAGTCGGAGATTTCACCGAAGAAGAGTTGTTTTTCATCGTCAATGCCGAACTGTCCTTTGGCGACGATTTTGAAGAATAGCCTCTCCGTCCTCTCACATTGACACCTCCTAATTCTTCCTCTTAGGAAGAAAAATCTACTCGGCACTTAGAAAATTCCAAATGCCGAGTAGAACAAACGATCACTGACCTAAGTTTTACAAGTTGGAGCTTGCGAAATTTAGGTCAGTGATCGTTTGTTCTACTTGTTACTCCGTTTACTCCACTCCTTTGGTAAGATACATTCCGACGCATAAAAAATATATTGGGACAAGCCGAAAAAGAAGTGAGGCCATTCTTCGTAAAAGAACAACTTTCAGCCCCTACCAAGAGTTTTTCTTATTTTTGCCTACATTGTCTACACAATCCCTATTAAGCATCAGATATACAAATCGTTGCGCATGTAGACAATGCAAAAGAATAACTACATTCGTTGTTACAACCTACACTCTGTATCGGAAAGGCTTGCAGTTGCTCGAAATTGTCCGTGTAGGCAGTGTAGGTTTTGGGAAAATCTGTCTACATTCGTTTTCATCTGTGTATCATTGACTTAGCCTCTTTCAGTGTATATTGAAAAGCCGTCTGCATACACTTTTATTTTACTGAAATTCAGCGAAATAAAAGGATCTGTGTATGTTTTTCGACAATTTTGCAAAATGATCATTGGGGAAGCATATATAACGGGTCTGCGAATAATCCTGACATTAGTGCCTTTCCACACCATATAAAGTGTGCCCGCTTCTCGATCTGTCAGATTGCGAAGCGGGCACTTTGTGAAGAATGCTATTGTTGAGGAAGAAGAGATGAAACTATCTTCCTCTTGTTTCAGAGGTGCAATAAAGGAAAACTTATTGCTTTGTCACCAATTCGAGGGTGTCGGTGGCAATGAGCAATTCCTCATCGGTAGGTACGACAACAACTTTCACGCGGCTGTCTTCCGTGGAAATCACCTCTTCTTCGCCAAAGTTCTTTTTGTTCTTCTCGTAGTCGAGCTTTACGCCAATAAACTCCAAACCGGTGGTCGATCCGTAGCGCACATCCCATTGGTGCTCTCCCACTCCGGCCGTGAAGACGATGATGTCTACGCCACCCATGGCCGCAGCATAGGCTCCGATATACTTTTTGATGCGGTAGTTGTACATTTCCATGGCCAACACGGCTTTTTCGACGCCTTCGTTGGAGGCTTTTTCGATTTCGCGCATATCGCTCGAAATACCCGTGATGCCGAGTACCCCCGACTGCTTGTTGAGCAAATCGTTCATTTGGTCTGCGTCAAGTCCTTCTTGCTTCATGATGCTGAGCACGACGGAAGCATCAATGTCGCCGGAGCGCGTTCCCATCATCAAGCCTTCGAGCGGCGTGAGTCCCATGGAGGTATCCACACACTTTCCGCAGTCTATGGCAGATACGGAAGCTCCGTTTCCGATGTGGCAGGTAATGATTTTTTGCGTGGAAGGATCCTTTCCGAGCACTTCGCACACACGCTTTGCCACAAAACGATGGCTCGTTCCATGAGCTCCCCAGCGGCGGATGTTGTTTTCTTCGTAATATTTGTAAGGCACGGCATACATGTACGCACGGCGAGGCATTGTTTGGTGGAAAGAGGTGTCAAAAACAAACACGTTGGGGAGTTCGGGCAACATCTCTTTCACAGCCTCATAGCCTTTGAGGTGAGCAGGATTGTGGAGCGGTGCAAGATCCATATAGGTCATCCATTCTTTCATCATTTCATCCGTGACAAGACGACTTTCGGTAAATCGTCCTCCGGCAACGATGCGATGACCGGCTGCAACGATTTCGTCAAGGCTTTTGATTGCGCCGTATTCCGGATGAAGCAACGTGTCGAACATCATTTTGATACCCTCTGTGTGAGTCGGGCAGTCAAAATGGATCGTGCGTTTTTCACCATTGAGAGTGGCTTTGAGAAACGCACCGTCAAGACCTACGCGCTCAATGCCGCCGGCGGCGAGCACGCTCTGATCTTCCATTTTGTAGAGTTTGTATTTTATGGAACTTGATCCGCAATTGATAACAAGAACTTTCATGGAGTTTATTTTTTAGAAGAGAAAGAATGAGAAAATTTGAGGGTGCTCAATGTCATAAAAGCGCAGCAGAAAAAGGCGCACGACATGAAGCTCAAAGGCAGTTTATTTCGTTGCTTTCGCAGCGATGGCCTGCACGCAGGTTATGGCGATCATTTTGTAAATGTCATCCACGCAACAGCCGCGAGAGAGATCATTGACCGGACGGGCGATGCCTTGCAAAATGGGGCCGATGGCTTCTGCCTGTCCGAGGCGTTCCACCAGTTTGTAACCGATGTTGCCCACTTCCAAACGAGGCACGACAAGAACATTGGCCTGTCCGGCCACAGGGCTTGTCGGTGCTTTGAGTTTACCCACTTCCGCAACAAGCGCGGCGTCGGCCTGCAATTCGCCGTCGATAAGCAGATCGGGACGCAACTCTTTGGCTTTTTCGAGGGCAGCGACAACCTTGTCCACATCTTCATGCTTGGCAGAACCGTAAGTGGAGAACGAGAGCATCGCCACACGCGGCTCAACACCGGCCACGGCACGAGCCGTATCGGCAGAACAAACGGCAATTTGTGACAACTGATCCACGTCGGGCACGGGAGTAACCGCCACGTCGCCCATCACCACAATGCCGTCTTCTCCCAAATCTTTGGCTTTCGTGATCAGCACCATTGCACCGCTCACGCAAGTGATGCCGGGCACGGTTTTGATGATTTGCAACGCGGGACGGAGTACATCGCCGGTGGTGTTTCGTGCTCCGGCCAACTGTCCGTCGGCATCGCCGGCCTTGATAATAAGACAACCGAGATAAAGCGGATTTTCGACCACACTGCGTGCCGTCTCAATCGTCACGCCTTTTTTGGCACGGAGTTCGGCCAAGAGGCGTGCGTATTCTTCTTTTTTTTCGTGTTTGAGGGGATTGATGAGCGTTGCCTTTGAAATGTGTCGAAGTTCGTGTTTTTCGGCAAGCTCCATGATTTGTTCGGGATCTCCGATGAGAATTAAGTCGGCCACTTCTTCTGCAAGAATGTGGTCGGCAGCTTTGAGCGTACGTTCTTCCGTACCCTCGGGTAGAACGATGCGCTGCTTTTGAGTTTTGGCGCGCGCAACGAGTTGTTCAATAAGTGCCATTTAGATATAATAATTTAGTCTGTTCGATATAAGAAATCTCACCTTGACAGTAGGTGTACGCCTGAATAAGTTAGGGGAATGGGATAGAACACTCAAATTCCGATTCGGAAACACGCGTTTCTTGTCGATAGTGAAAAAGAACGGAGCGGCCGAGAAAACTCGTACCGCACCGCAAAATTACAAAAAAAATGTGTGTGTCGGGCGTATTCGGAGCTGTTTTTTCCTCTTTCTTTCGGGTTTCTTCGTCTGCAAATCGCAAAATCGCCCTTTCGTTTCCTTTGACTACGATGCTTTGTTTCGCGTTTTTGACCAACGACGGTAAAATCGCTTCAAATCAATCTTGTAGAGTTCGTTTTTACGTGTCACCCACCAAGCCGTCAGTCCATAAAGCAAGACTTGCGTCCAGAGGGCGAAATACTCAAATCGAACGGCCGACAGATCGGCTCCCATTGTATTTAGACGGACAAAACCATTCACGCCGAACGTAGAAGGGATTAAATAAGAGAGGGTTTTCCAATACCACGGAAAAGCGGAACCCGGCCAGCTCACTCCGCTCAAAAACAAAATGGGAACGGACGAAAACACAACGAGCAAAATGACGCTTTCGCGATTGCGCGGCAACACGCTCAGCGTGATGGCAAAAAGGATACAAGCCAACAAATAAGGCAGCGAAAAGGCGAGGATTTCCCAAGCGTTACCGATCTGCGGCAAATCGAAAAGATGAGGCACCACGCCCATTTCAAACACCGCAATGGGCACATAGATCATCAGAAAAGCAGTGGAGCGGCCGAGAAGAGTGCGCAAGGCACGGCGCGAAGCATGGTGCGGTTGCGGCGAACGAGGATGCTTTTTTTTCGCAAAACCGTTTTCTTCGTTTCCGATGGTTTCGATCATTGCCCTGTCGTCCAGTGTAAATTCTTCTGTCTGCGGGAATTGACGAGTGCTTTCCATACGTTCGCGGCGCGTTCCGGCTTCCATGCCGACACCGAGCAGCAAGGTTTGCTGAATAACGATCATCAAAACGGCAGGGATCAGGAAAGCCGCAAATCCGTTCTGTGGATTGAAGAGTGCCGTTTGCTCATAGTGTAGTGGCTGAACGGTCACTTCGTCTTCGCGATCGGTGGTGTTTCCGGCACGCGACACTTTGATGTCGGCATTCATGCCGAGCGAAACATCCGTGGCCGACGACAAGATGGCTTTGTAGTAAAGCATGCCGCTCATGTCGCAATAGAGATTGACATGTGCCTGTTCCATGCGCATGATGTTGCGCGTGAAATCTTCGGCAATGCAGACCACCCCGTAAGCCTCCCGATGCTTCACGCGAGTACGTGCCTCTTCGAGAGATCGCTCATGTGAAACGATTTTCACATCGGGCGATGCGTCGAGCCGACGCAAAAATTCGCGACTCATGGAACTACCGTCGGCATCCACCACCGCCACGGGTACTTCATGCACCGTTTCGTTGGTGTAGATAAAGGTATAGAGCAACGGGTAGATGAGCGGTACGAGGAGAAAAAATATGATGAGCCCTCCGTCGTTGAACACGTCGCGGATGGCATTTCTGAAAGCTTTGTTCATGAAAAGATGAGTTTAGGGGTCGTAGGCGATACGTGTCATCAGCGTTCGGAAACGTTCGACAAACAGGCAAGGCAGCAGGGCAAATCCGCAAAGTGCGGCAAAATAAGGCCATGCGTTGAACAATTCGTAGCCGTTGAGTGCGCAATTCACATAGAGCAAAAAATAGTGACGCAAAGGAGAAAGGTATGACAACCCCTGCAATGTGGGGTGCATGGCCATGACGGGAAACGACATGCCGCAGATGCTGAACGAAATCACGCCCCACAACGAAGCAAAACTCAATCCCAGTCGGGGAGACGGCAACGCACAAATCATAAGCACACCCAACCCCTGAGAGGCCACGACAAAAAGCACCAACAAGCCGAGCATGGTGGGAATGCCGCAAAAACACGGATAACCGAGATAGCCATACAGATACAATCCGGTGAGAACGGCCATCAAAGAGAACAGTAAAGTTTGAGGCAGGAGTTTCGCTATGAGCGCCTTGCCTGCCGATCCGTCGGCCAAACGCAGCAACACACGTCCGGTGCCTTCTTTGATTTCCTGCCCAATGGAGAAAACCGTGATGAAAAGCACCATTAGCGAAATCAGTCCGGGAGCGAGAATGTTGGAAAGATAAATACTGTAATTGAGCGAGGGGTTGCCGATGGCGCGTGTTTCGAGTACGATGGGCTGCAAGAAAGCCATGGCTTGCCGATTGGTGGCGCCGTGTGCAAAGAGTACTGTGCGCCCTGCCGCTCCTCCCACCAATTCGGTGAGTGTACGCATGTCTTTATAAAGCAACGATCCCGCCATCAGAAACGTGTTGTTCGTGTAAAACGAAACCGTGGGCGACTCTTGTCTGATTAGTTTTTGAGTTGTCCCTTTCGGTATGTAATAGAAGGCGTAAATTTCGCCCCTTTGCAGTGCCTTTCGCGCTTCGGTCACGGAGGGGTAATTCGCCACGATGTCGGTATTTTGGAACGCATCAAGATTTCGTGCAAGGGTTCTCGTCGTGGTCGAGTTGTCGAGATCCACCATGCCGATAGGCATGTCTTGCGGCAATCCCTTGTCCATCATTGTCGTGAAAAACAACGCGCAAAACAAGGGCACTGCCACGATACAGAAAATGTAAATCGGGCGAGTTAAAATGCGCCGCCATTCTCGAATGAAGATTTTATACATATAGCATGAAAGATTCCATGAGGTATTCGGGAAACGGATTTGTTTTTAACGAGATGAAGAGAAGCATAACGCCCCCTGCTCATCAGCGTTTGAGCAAGAGCGACATACCGGGGCGCAAGCCGTCGATCTTCTCAACCGGAACAGCCTTCACTTGGAACGTCTTCATGTCATACTGCCCCGTGGCCTTGGTGGCTTTCCATGCGGCATAACTACCGAGATCTTTCATGCCGGTAATCCGAATTTTGACGCTTTTTTCGCCCAAAGCTGGCACCACAGCCTCCACAACATCATTGACTTTGAGCCATGTCATTTGATCTTCTCTCAAATTAAAAGTAGCCCACATCTTGTTTATCACGGCCACATTCATCACCGGTGCTCCCGTTCCGACCAATTCGCCCACAGAGGGGAAAATATCCGTCACCTCTCCGTCAAGAGCTGCGATGAGCACCGTTTCCTGCAAATAGCTGCGCACTTCTTCTATCGCTCCTGCGGCACGAGCTTCGACGGCAGCCGCGGCTTGCTTGTCTTCGGCTTCGGCACCGTTTTTGGCCATGTCGTATTGTGACTTTGCCGCACGCTCCGTGGCAATGGCCGCATCTCGTTGCGCGGTCATCTCGTCGAGTTTCTGCGCCGTGGCCACGCCTTCGTCGTGCAGCCTTTTGACGCGGGCATAACTTTTTTCCATCACCTCACGTCCGGCAATGGCTTTCTGCCACATTTCGTAAGCTCCTTGTATTTGCTCTTCGCGAGCACCTTTTTTTGCCTTCCGGCTCTGTGCCGCGGCAGCAGCCTCGGCCGATTGAGCCTGCGTGAGTTTGGCCTCCACCTCCGGAGCTTCTAGTATGGCGAGGGTGTCGCCGGCACGCACCATTTGTCCCTCTTCCACCAAGATTTTGGCCACACGACCGGGCACTTTGCTCGACACGCGATATTCTGTCACTTCGGCCTGCCCTTGCAAAATTTCTTCCTGAGGCGAGAAAGCATAAAAGCCGAATAAGGCGGTCAGGCATACCACAGCCACAATTAGGATGAGGGCGGGCATATAGTTGGGAGTTTGTTTTTTCATTTTGAATATTTATTTTATTGATAATAATGATATTAGGCTATTTTTATTCTCCCAAAGCTTTGGAGAGAGCGGCACGTGTGAGTTTGGTGTCGATTTGTGCATCTATGTTGTCGCTTTGTGCAGCAAGCCATGCGGTTTGCGCAGCGAGAAGGTCGGTGGTGGAAATCATACCTTCGTCAAATCCCAATTTTGAAATTCTCAGATTTTCCTCTGCCTTAGCCAAGTTGTTTTCGGAAAGATGCAGTTTTTTATCGGCCTCATTCACCGCAAAAGCACATTGTCGGACTTGAAGTTCAATCTTTTCTCTCATTTCTCCGAAATGTAACTCGGCCATGCTGGCTTCCGCACGGGCTGCACGCACTTTATTGCGACCTTCTCCCCAATTCCAAAGTGGCATTTTCATCGTCAATCCGACATGCCACGAACCATTGAACTTCTTTTCAAAACCATTGTGAAACGACGGATTGGTCACGGTATAACCGCCTGTCAATGCCACCGTGGGGAGGAAAACGGATTGCTCTATTTTCACTTTTTCGCGATAAATCGAAGCTGCATGTTTGAGTTGGCGCAATTCAGGCCGTTCGGCAAAAGCTTTCTCGATATCGGCCACCATTTGTTTCTCTTCCGAAGCCAGTACTTCGAGCTGTTCATCGAGCAAAATCGGCTGTTCTTCAAGTGACCAACCACATAATTGTGCCAATAGCATGCGCGACAAAGTCAGTCCGTCGTCCACTTTGAGAAGCGTCATCTCTGCTTTATTCAGCTCCACGCTCACCGACAATTCATTGGCGCGAGTGGCCACACCTGCCGCAATCATTTTATTGACATCTCCGTTCAGATGTTCAAGCATATCGCGATAAGCCGTGGCCAGTTTCTTTTTATTCACCAAACTCACCACCTGCCAATAGGCCTTATCCACATCGAGCAATAGTGTTTGTTGTTCGGCGCGCAAACCTTCGTTTGCCAGTTCACGCCCATAACTTGTAATTCGATCATAGGCACGAATTTTTCCTCCCATATAAATGGGTTGTGTCAATAAAATGCCTCCGACAAAAAGATTGCGATTGTCAATATTCAATGCCTCCGACAGCTGTTGTCCCGTAGCATCAAGTTTTGCTCCAAGCGCAGGCAATGTTCCGGACATGCCCTGCAATAAAGGCATCAATTCGGGATGAGTAACAAGAATTCCTTGTGCGATTTGTTGGAACTTAGGCGCAATCCCTCCCACCAAATCCGTACCTATATGAGAAAGAGAGGCACGACGCTCAGAGCTCAACAACGACACGTTTTCACTCATATGCGTGTAATTGGCCATACCTGACACTTTCGGTAAATAGTTTGTGCGAGCCACGCGATGTTCATAGTCGGCCTTGCTTACCTTCAACTCGGCCATGCGGATCTTTTTATTATGTTTCAAAGCCATTGAACGGCAAGAATCAAGCGATACACGATCGGTCGACAAAAGAAGCTTTTCTTTTGGAAAGGCCATTACAGTTGCCGAAAAACCGAACATTCCCACCAACACAAAAGGCAGGATCGAAAAATGTTTCATCAGTCTATAAATTATATTACTTATTCTTGGGCAAAGATACTAACAAAAACCTGTCGCGCAAAACAAAAACAGAGAAACAGAACACAAAAACAATAATAAACACGCAAAATAGACCAATTCAAAGAGGAAAAATTCAAGTATTATTCTTTTTTCATTACAAAGGCCAAGATGTTATATTTTTCGTCCCTCTATTTACGTTGATCCTTAAATATTCGTGGGAAAAATGAAATATAAACCTTTATCCCCACCTCTTCATGAAAGCAACTTTGCTCCTCTTTTCACTCCTCTATCAAGTGCGGTTATAACATAATAAAGACCTCTGCAAAATCATTGCTTTTTATCAGTAAATCAAATACGGTCTTTCTTTCATGCGCTTTGGGAGATGATGAAACACCCGAAAACCTTTCACCTCATCCGACAAGGTTCTTAATTGCCTTATCAACTGCTCTCGTTATGTGTAGTCGAACGCGCCTTTGCCCCACATCAAACGTGTTTTTTTAGGGCGATAGCCCATTATGTAAGCACCCTCTTATGATCATCTCGTGAAATTGTCGGAAAACATACACAGCTCCCTTCATCTTACTGAAATTCAGACACATGAAAGTGTAGACAGGTGATTTACAAATATACACTGAAAGAAGTTAAGCCTATGATATTCAGATAGAAACAAATGTAGACAGACTATCCAAAAACCTACACTGTCTACATGAACGATTTCGAGCATCTGCACGCCTTTCCGATATAGAGTGTAGGTTGTAACAACGAATGTAGTTATTCTTTCGCATTGTCTACATTTGCAACAATCTATATATCTGTGATTTAAGGAGATCAGTGTAGACAATGTAGACAAAAAAAAGAAAAACTCTTGGTAGGGACTGAATATTGTTTTTTACCGAAGAATGATCTCGACTTCTCTTCGGTTTGTCCGAAGATACCTTGATGCGTCGAAACGCATCTTACCCAAGGAGTAGTACAAACGGAGTAACGAGTAGAAAAATCTATCACTGACCTAAATTTTGCAAGTTCCTAAATTTTTCTCTTTTCGACGATTTGGTTTTTCGACATTGTTGTCTACAATGCCTTTTCCTGTGTATTGGTCTCTCTTTACTCTTGATGACAAAAGAGGCTTACCCACCGAGATTATCCACTAACCCCATAAACCAATAATCACTTGTAAAAAAACAACCGCACTCAAAGAGCCGAAAAGCTCTATGGTTGCGGTTGTATTTGTTGATGTTGAGGCGTGAAAACGGCCAAGATGAAAGGTGATTTCTCAGAGGTTTAGTTTTAACACGCTCTTTCTTTTTTCTTGTTGCTTTTCTATTTGTTGGACAAACTGTTGCTAAGCATTAAATCGTTTTGCGGCACGAAGCAAATGACGAGCGTGTGAAATGATTTCTTGGGTTTCTTGAAGCACGCTCAAATACAATAAAGCGACTTTCAGATTGCTGTCTTCACGTTGAATTCTACATTGTAATTCATGACGACATCGAGAAATCTCACTTTTTAATGAATTTCCAAGCACAAGGATTTTATCTCCATTCGCAAAACAATTCTTTTCTATGGAATGTTGAAGAGTTGTCAAGAAATCGATGGTGCTTTCCATTATAGGGCGAAACTCATCTATATAATCTTGAGGAAGAGGAGAAAAGTTGTTATCCACATGCTCCTGCACGGGCTCTAACATACGTTTCAAACCATAAAGAATTTGTGTAATACTATTGGCTCCAAGATGAAACCATGTGTTTTTTTCTACCGCCAGTAGCGTATCAATTTTACGCATCCCAAGAATTTGTTTTCGGCGATAGCGTTTCCACATTTGTTTCTCTCTTTTTAATTCTACTGCCGCTACTCGTAAAGGGCGAATATTGTCATCCATTAAACCTTGTGCCACAGAAGAAAAGACATTAGAGGCAGAGTTCAGCAGATGAGCATCTGTTTCAGCCACATGACGACGAAGCAAAGCCCAAACCTCATTTTTATCACGAGAGTTGACCATTTCTCTAAACAGCGTATCAACTTCTTCTCCTTCGGCTTGCTTTTGTTTGAAACGGCGATTATTGTTGATCAGCACGAAAACAATCAAGGCAATCACTCCAAGCATGGCAATAAAACCTCCAAGGCTATTGAGAGAGGCTATGATGAAGGCCATGATGAAAGCCGCGCCGGCTGTGATAAACCAGCCGCCAATCACAGAGATCACTCCCGTTATACGATAAACTGCCGTTTCTCGTCCCCAAGCTCTATCGGCCAAAGAAGACCCCATGGCAACCATAAAAGCGACGTATGTCGTAGAGAGAGGAAGTTGAAACATTGTTCCGATCGTAATAAGCAAGCCGGCCAAAACAAGATTAACACTTGCTCTGACAAGATCGAAGGCGACTCCGGCATCAGCATCTGATGCCTCCGTATCAAATCGGCCGTTAATCCACCCTTTTGTGGAAGTGGGCACATATTTCGTGGCGCGATTGCTGAAATTAAGAACTCCGCGTACTGTTCTACGAGCTACTTTTGAAGAAGAAAAAACTTCTTCACTTTCATTTTGGCTGGCGAGATTGATGGTGTTTTGTACGACCTGTCGGGCTTTTTTGGACGTCCAAATCGCCATCGTCATGATCACACCCGCACCTATCAGATACCAGCTAACTCCCGGTAATGTTGATTTTTCTGCGAGTGCGGTCATTTTATATTCTGCTGCGGAAACTCCCGCTCCATTTGCCGAAAAATCCAAGAAACTTTCCAAACCGGCAAGAGGCACACCTATAAAATTCACCAAATCGTTGCCGGCAAAGGCCATGGCTAACGAGAATGTGCCAAACAGCACTATCAACTTAAATATGTTCACCTTAAACAAGTGAAGGATTTCAACAATCAATGTGGAAATCACCAACGAGTAAATGAGAATTTGGAAAGGATGCTCATGTACGAAATGTCCGAAAGGGTTATTTTGAACGATGGGAGAATTACCCAACCCTTTGGTGATCAGAAAATAAAAAATCAACGTAATTGACATTCCTCCATAAAGAGCAATAGTCCAACGCAGGTGTCGTTTATAATTAAACGTAAAGATAACACGCGTGATCCACATCACTATCAATCCGACGACAAAAGCAATTGCGACAGAGAGGAATATACCTATAATTACGGTCAATGCTTTGTCTGTGTTAATCAAATCAGAATAAGAATTGGGTGTGCCGATGATGTTCATCAGTGCCAAGGCCGAGGATCCTCCCAATAATCCGAAGACCATCGAAACGGTCGTGGAGGTTGGCATACCGAGCGTATTAAAAATATCTAACAAGATGACATCTGTGGCACTTACTGCCAAGAACACACACATGACATCGGCAAAAGAATAATAAGAGGGCTGCAATATTCCATGTCGCGCAATATCCATCATTCCACTTGAAGTAGAAGCACCAAGAAAAATACCGATGGCTGCAACGAAAAGTATCGTTTTGAACCTTGCGGCACGAGCACCCACTGCGGGGGACATGAAGTTTACGGCATCATTGGCAACACCTACACTAAGATCAAAAACAGCTAAAAGAAGCAGAAAACCGAGGACTATCAGATATAAAAAATCCATAAAGAGTATTGGTATAATCGTAAAACAGCCATTTACGAAGCAAAGATACTCTTTATAGAGGACATATCAAATAAGATAAAGATGCTTTTTTGCATTTTTCTCACAAGTTCGCTGCCCGTAGAGTCAACCAGCAAGTGCAAAATTATGATATTCTTTTGTAGGACTCAGCTTTGGGTGTTTCAAAATCGAGTTTTTGTCTTGGACTTATGTTTATTTTCTTCTGTATTTGTTGCACTTCAATTTAGAAAGTACAGACATGCGCTGGTTGGTCGCGCAGCTTGCCGCTCCATACAAGACAAGGAAAACAATGCTCTCTCCAAAAACGAAATCTTTGAAACGGCAATATCCAATGGATCGTTTCTGCCTCTCCTACTCTTCCAGCCACATCTCGATCAGCCGCCGTGCCAAACTGACCTTGCCCGGTATGACGGGAAGGGCGTTTCGCTTGAACCATCCGCCTTCGAGCAATTCCTCGCGTTGTAATGTCAATTCGCCACTTTTATATTCGGCAAAAAATCCCGACATCAACACCGAAGGAAAAGGCCATGGCTGCGAGGCACGATATTCAATGCCGGTCACCTCCAACCCCGTTTCCTCCTTCACCTCTCGCACGAGAGCCTCTTCCATAGACTCTCCGGTTTCGACAAATCCGGCGACGAGGCCGAAATAGTTTCCCGGAAAGTTTCGTCCACGCACAAGGAGGAGTTCGTCGTCATCTCTATTGCCGGTTACGGAACGTCGATAAACGAGAACAATGACGGCCGTCACCACTGTCGGCCACAATTCGTTGCCGCAGTTTGAGCAGATCTTTGATATGACACTCCCCCTATCGGTGGGCTGACCGCAACGGCCGCAATAGCGTGTTTGTTCGTCCCAATGGAGAAGCTCGCGCGCTTTGCTCGCCAATCTGAAATCGGACAACGGCAAAACGTCATGAGAGGCGCGCAATCCCACATGTCTGTATCCCCATTTTTCATCGGGCAAGACATCGCTTCGGACGGCCAAGTTTTTCACTCCGTCCACTTCGGGAAGCTCTTGATACGCATGAGGGGTTTCCAGTCCTTTGGGAAGCTGCGGAGAACAAGGCAGTCGTTTTTCTTGCGTAAGCAGAATTTCATCTCGATAAAAGATGAACCATTTTTTTTCGGACATAAAGATTTCAAAAAGTTGCAGCATTGCCCCTTGATAGGACAATGCTGCATGGCTGAACAGAAGTGATGCAGTCTATCAAAGACCGAGGCATTTCTTGATGGCTTCCACTTTTTCCATAGCAGCCGCTTTGGCTGCGGCGTGGCATTTGGGACATTCCATCTTACCCATCACTTCAAAATAGAACTTGATTTTCGGCTCCGTTCCGGAGGGACGAACACTGATTTTATTGCCTTCGGCGGTGAACCATTGGAGCACGTTGCTCTTGGCCGGCATATCGAGTTGTGTCACTTTGCCGTCGCAATCAAAGGCTTGGAGCAATTCGTAGTCTTTGGTGAGCACAACCTTTTCACCGGCAATCTCTTTCGGAGGATTATTGCGGAAATTGCTCATCATCGCTTTGATTTCGTCGGCTCCGCTCTTGCCGGGACGCACGACATTGATTGTGTGGTTGAGCGAGAAGCCATATTCCACATAAATGTCCATCAAGACGTCATAAAGCGTTTTGCCTTGATCTTTTGCCCAAGCACAAATTTCGGCCAACAGCGAACAAGCCGACACGGCATCTTTGTCGCGGACAATGTCTTGTCCCATGAAGCCATAGCTTTCTTCTCCGCCGCCAATATAGGTTTTCTTGCCTTCGAGCATGCGAATGACACGGGCAATCCACTTGAAACCGGTGTATTCGTCGTACATCTCTACATTGTTCTTGTCGGCGATGGCTTTGATCAACTCGGTGGTAACGATGGTTTTGACGATATATTCATCGCCCTTCATCTTACCGAGTGCGATGCGATTCTTAATGATGTAATACAAGAAGATCATGCAGGTTTGATTTCCGTCGATCAACACCCATTCTCCTTCGTTGTTTTTGCAGGCCATTCCCACGCGGTCGGCATCGGGGTCGGAGGCCATCACAATATCTGCGTCTATTTTCTTGGCAAGTTCGAGCGAGAGGGTCAAGGCTTCGGCATTTTCGGGATTGGGAGAAACCACGGTGGGGAAATTCCCGTCCTTGATCATCTGCTCGGGCACACAATTCACATTTTCAAAACCCCATTTTTTAAGAGAGGCCGGAATGAGAATACGTCCTGCACCGTGAATGGGCGTATAGACGATGCTCAAATCTTTTTGTCTTTGGATGACTTCGGGGTCAATGGAGAGTTGTTGCACACCTTCGAGATAGAGTTTGTCGATTTCTTCTCCGATGATTTGAATCAGTTCGGGGCGTCCTTCAAACTTCACATCTGCCAACTGCACTTTGTTCACCTCTTCGATAATGCCTTTGTCGTGGGGCGAAAGCACCTGAGAGCCGTCTTCCCAATAGGCTTTGTAGCCGTTATATTCGCGGGGGTTGTGGCTGGCGGTGATGTTCACACCCGACTGACAGCCGAAATGGCGAATGGCAAACGAAACTTCGGGCGTGGGGCGGAGGTCTTCAAACAAATATACCTTGATGCCATTGGCGGTAAAGACATTGGCCGTTGTTTCGGCAAAAAGGCGGCTGTTGTTTCGGCAATCGTGGCCGACCACAACCGAGATTTGCTCCTTGTCGGCAAAGTTTTTGAGCAAATAATTGGCCAGTCCTTGTGTCGCCGCTCCGATCACATAAATATTCATGCGATTGGTTCCGGCTCCCATGATACCGCGCAAACCGCCGGTACCGAATTCAAGCGTTTGGTAGAAGGCGTCGATCAACGGCGTCTTATCATCGGCATCAAGCATGGCCTGCACTTCCGCTTTGGTTTCTTTGTCATAAAGCGGAGAATCGATCCACTGCTGAGCCACTTGTGCACACTGTGCAATGAGTTCTTGGTTTTCCATATCGGATATTTCGTTTTTGAAAGTTATTGGGGTTTATCCGTGCAAAAATAATGAATAAATAAGAGCCTGCCAAGCCTCTTCTCCGTTTTCGACCTTGCACGAGGAGAAAAAGCACGAAAAAGGACAAAACACTTTTCTTTGAAAACACACCACTCTGTGTTCCCCTCTTTTCGACGAGCACCCCATGACCGCACCGCATCACTCCGAAATCTTTTGAGAGATGCGTTGCCCGTCATGTATTTTCAAAGAGAAGAAAGCTCCTTGCTTTCTCCAACGCTCACGGAGCGTCGAAAAGCGAGGAGCTTCCGGTAGTTGCACGCAAAGGCCGAAAGCCTCTCGTTTTATCAGATTTCTACATTTTCATAAAGAAAACGCTTAATGGAACGTTTGGGCGTTTTTTCAAATTCTTCTTTGTAGATCTTGATACCCACAATTTGTTCGTATGCGTTGATCATGGCGTTGAGGTCTCGGCGATTTTGCTCCATTTGGTGGGCAATGGCGTGTTCGTCCATGCCGTCTTTTTCGGCTTCTTCATAGTCGGGATGAATCAGCGCATAGAGTTTTTCGCCTTTCTGCACCACTATGCTTTCCATGACATAAGGCAGGGTGTTGAGCTTGTCTTCAATCTCTTCCGGATAGATATTCTGTCCGTTTGAACCCAAAAGCATGTTTTTGCAACGGCCGCGAATGAAAAGATTTCCGGAGTGGTCGAGAATGCCCAAGTCCCCCGTGTGATACCAGCCCTCTTGGTCTATGGCCTGCGCCGTGGCTTCGGGATTTTTGTAGTAGCCCAACATGACATTGGCACCTCTCACCAAAATCTCGCCCACCACATGCTGCGGATCGGCACTGTTAATTTTGACCTCCATGCGCGGAGCTGCTTTTCCGCAAGAACCGGGCACGAATCGCTGCCAATCTTCATAGGTAATAATAGGTGCACATTCGGTAGCACCATAGCCCACAGTGTAATTGAAACCTATCTTTTTCAGAAACTGCTCGACTTCTGTGTTGATGGCCGCACCGCCGATGATGACTTCATAAAACTCACCTCCAAACACATTCATGATCTGTTCGCGCACTTTCGACAAAATTTTGTCGCTGATGACGGGCACTCTCAACAAGAGCTTCATGGAAGTTCGTTCGAGTTTTGGCAACACGTTGCGCTTGATAATTTTTTCGATGATCAGCGGAACACTGATCACCACACAGGGCTTAACTTCCGAGAAAGCCTGAACAATCACTTTCGGACTGGGAAGACGTGTCAGATAGTAGACATGAATACCGTAAATAAACTCAAACAAAAATTCAAAGGACATGCCATACATGTGTGCCATAGGCAGCATCGAAATAATACTGTTGCCCGGCCTCACCTTTTCGCCCAACACCTCAATCGCAAATTCGTAGTTCGACCAAACGGCTCGATAGGGAATGAGCACTCCTTTGGAGTTGGAAGTCGTTCCGGAGGTGTAGTTGATAATAGCCAAAGCCTCGCCATCGGGGGCAGGGCGATAGCTGACGTGCTCTTTTCTGAAAAATTTCGGATATTTCTTGCCGTAAAGCGCATTCAGACGCTCGCGGGCATCGGTCAAGGCTTCGTTGCGACTGAGTTGGAGCATGAAGTCCGGCAAATAAATAATTCCCTCCAAATTAGGCATTTCGTCGGGCGAAAGCATCGGCCAAACCACATCGCCGACAAAGAGCAAACGGGCATCGGAGTGATTGACGATGTTGTGTACTTGATCGGCCTTAAACTCATGAAGAATAGGCACCACCACGCCGCCATAGGTCATCGTCGCCAAAAAGGCCACTGCCCAGTGGGCACTGTTGCGGCCGCAAATGGCTATTTTGTCGCCGGGTTGAATGCCGGCTGTTTCAAAGAGGATATGTAATTTCTCGATTTTTCGAGCCACGTCTTTATATTGAAGCGTGCCCCCTTTATAGTCGGTCAAAGCATCCATGTCCCAATGATCGACAATGCTTTTTTGAATTAGACCGACGTAATCTTTATATTGATAGTCCATCGAAAGAAAGATGTTTTATGTAAGGTCAAAAAATTAGCCCATCAAATGAGAAAACTTTCACAGTAAATTTGATCTGACTAAACGGTGTTTCTCCTTGCGCATTTTCAAACGCTGTGTGCAAAAGTACGATTTTTTTTAGAACCGCCAAGGATTAAAGAAAGAGAAACTGCACACAACAAGGGATTTTTGTGTAATTTTGCGGCAGAAAGAAAGCAGCCTCCTTTTCTTCTTCTTCCACCTATCCACAGAGGAGAGATCACAACAAGAAGCATCTGTTTTTTCGATGAACATACTTTGCAACAAACACTATCAGCGAGCCGTCGCCGGTCTTTCGGCCGCCGCGCTCATCGTTCTGTCCGTTGTTTCGGTTTTGGGAAATTTTTCCGACAGTCGTGAAAGCATACTCCACATCGACAGGGACGACAGCGCAGACTCCGTGTATCACAAACTGCGGGAACGCAGCGGTTTCCTCTCTTTTTCCGCTTTCAGACTATTGGCAGCCGTGGGCAACTACGAGCGTCACCTACACGTCGGATGTTACGACGTGGGAAGCGGACATTCGACGCTCGACGTTTTTCGACGTTTGCGCAACGGCAGCCAAACTCCCATTCGTCTGACCATACCCGTTTTGCGCACCCCCGAAGACTTGTCCGTTTTTTTGGGAAAGACATTGCACGACAGCCCCCAACAATTCCTCGCCTCACTCACCGACTCCACCCTCTTGGCGCAATACGGCAAACGTCCCGAAACGGCCGTATGCCTTTTCATTCCCAACACTTACGAAGTGTATTGGAGCAGCTCACCGCAACGTCTCATCGAAAAGATGCACCGGGAAAGTCGCATTTTTTGGAACAACCGACGACTCGAAAAAGCCCGACAAGCCGGTTTGTCGGAAGACGAAGTGCTGACGCTGGCCTCCATTGTGGAACAGGAAACGGCCGATAACGCCGAGAAGCCGACCGTGGCGGGCATGTATCTCAACCGCCTGCGGAAATCCATGCCCTTGCAAGCCGACCCCACCGTTAAGTTCGCATTGCGCGAATTCGGTCTGCGGCGCATTCTCCACAAACACCTCACCACCGACAGCCCCTACAACACCTATAAAAACAGAGGGTTGCCCCCCGGCCCCATTTGCATTCCTTCGCAGGCAAGTATCGACGCCGTGCTCAACCATGTTCGACACGAGTATATATATATGTGTGCCAAAGAAGACTTTTCCGGAAGTCACAACTTTGCAATCACCTATGCCGAGCATTTGCAAAATGCCAAGAAATATATTCAAGCTCTTGATCGAAGAGGCATTCGATAACATCCTCACATGACTTCTCTTCTATTTTCTTCACGTTCTTTCTCTCTAATCATGACTCGTTTTTTTTCATTTCCCACACCTCTTTTACTACTACTTTCATTCCACGCACAAATAACCTTCGGGCTTTCCGAACCAACCAAACGTTCACACGCTCTTGCCGACAGCATCAATGCCATCGGACAACAATACGACCACTCTTTCGACAGCCTTCGCCAAGAGTATGCCACTTGGCAATACCACAAGCAGGATTTACTCGAAAACCCTTACTACTTTCCGCTCTTTGCCGCACCCACTTTTTATGATTTCCCTATCAAAAACCGAATAGGAGGTTTGGCCTCTCGCCAAGAAGACTCTTTCACCCCCGAAGTCATATCGGAGGTAGAAGAAGTGCTGCTCGACACTTACGCCTTTCACCCCGAACTCATCTACTATCGTCAAAAAGAGTTTGCCCCCTCTCCCCTTTCTCCCTCGCCTCAACAAAAATCCGTTGAAACCGAGAAAAAAGCACTCGCATCTCCACAAATTCCACCCACACAAAAGGAAGAGTTTGAAGATCCTGATTCTTTCGAGCTTTTTGTCAGACGCCCCAACTTTTGGAAATTTCGAGGCAATTTCTCCTTGCAATTCATGCAATATCATGTTTCGGACAATTGGCATAAAGGGGGCGAAAACCACAATTCGCTCTTGGCCTCCCTTAACTTCGAGGCCAACTACGACAACAAGCAAAAGGTGACTTTCAACAACAAATGGGAAATGAAACTCGGGTTTCAGACTTCCAATTCCGACACCCAACACCGCTATAAAACGAATACAGACCTGCTTCGCATGACCAACAAATTCGGACTCCGTGCCACCAAACGTTGGTATTACACCTTGATGCTTCAATCGTGGACTCAATTCTATCCCGGACACAAAACCAATGATCCCAAAGTCCATAGCGACTTCATGTCGCCTTTCGAATCGGTATTTTCTATCGGTATGGACTACAAATATTCTCGTAAGAACTTCGAAATCATCGCTACCATATCGCCCATTGCCACCAACTTCAAATATGTGGATAGGCTTCACCTCGCCCCACGCTACGGTGTGGATAAAGAAAAGCATTCCAAAATAGATTTGGGTTCGACACTCACGGTCAACACCAAGTGGAACATCACGAAAGACATCCATTGGTCTTCGCGCCTTTACTATTTCAGTAGCTATAAACGTGTGCAAGCCGAGTGGGAAAACAGTTTTTCTCTGAAAGTCAATAAATACCTTTCGTCGAAACTCTTCCTCTACCCGCGTTTTGACGACGGTGCCAAAAGAAAAAAAGGAGTGAGCTATTTTCAATTCAACGAATACCTGTCCGTTGGTCTTGATTTGAGTTTTTGAAACACTCCGCTTCTCCTCACTTCTCCAACCGTCCGCCATACCACGGCAATGCCACCGGGCAAAAAAGGTAACGAGTAGAAAATTCTAAGTCTTAGTTAGAATTTTCTACTCGTTACTCCGTTTACGCTACTCCTTAGAGGAAGAAACACTCCGACGCATCAAAGCATATCCGGACAAGCCGAAGGGGAAGCGCGGCCGCTCTTCGTAACGAAAGCAACTTTCAGCCTCTACCAAGAGTTTTTCTCATTTTTATCTACATTGTCTACACTACCCTCCTTAAACATCAGATATATAAGCAGTTGCGAATGTAGACAACACGACGAATTAACTACATTCGTTGTTACAACCTACACACGTTATCGGGAAGGCGTGCAGATGCCCGAAATCGTCCATGTAGGCAGTGTAGGTTTCGGGAAAATCTGTCTACATTCGTTTCTATCTGATTGTCATCTACTTGACTCCTTTCAGTGTAGGTAGGTAAGTCGCTTGTCTACACTTTCATTTCACTGAAATTCAAAAACATGATAGGCGTAGTGTATGTTTTTCGCCGTTTTCACAAAATGATCATTGGGGAAGCCACATCATTGATCCTCCCCTCACCTAAAAACACGTTTGACGTGCAGCCGGATGTGCGTTCGGCCACCTCGCGAAAAAAAGAGGCGGTTTTCAGAAGTTTTGTCGTGGGGGGATACCCTTTGGCCGGCAGCTATTATTCCCAATCGCGCCGAGATTATTTATGTTTTTTTGTTGGGGACTTGTAAAAGCAAAAGTTTTTTTGTAGTTTTGCATTATAAAGCCACAAGAAAGAAAAGAGTTCTTGTTTTCAAAATCATAACTCTCTAATAAATAGACTCAAAGCCTAAAATCTACACATTATGGAAATCTCGAAAATCAGCGGTCTGAAAGCCGTCGACTTCCAAAAGGAAATCGGCGGGAAACAAATAAATTTATATTTTTTGCGTAATACAAATGGCTACGAAGTGGCTGTCACTAACTATGGCGGTTCAATCGTAGCCATTATGGTACCCGATCGCGACGGCAACATCGCCAATGTCATCCAAGGTCACGACAATATAGACGACTGCATAAACTCGCCCGAACCCTTCCTCTCCACTTTGATCGGCAGATACGGCAATCGCATTTGTAAAGGCACTTTTCATCTGAACGGGAAAGCCTATCACCTCTCGGTCAACAATGGTGCCAATCATCTGCACGGTGGCCCGACCGGTTTCCATGCACGCGTATGGGATGCAGAGCAAATCGGAGATAAAACTCTCGTGCTGAGATATGTTTCCGCCTACTATGAAGAGGGTTTTCCCGGCGAATTGTCTATGACCGTGCGCTACACTTGGACAGACGACAATGAGCTGATCATCGACTACCGCGGCACGACCAACAAGAAAACGGTTGTCAATATGACCAGCCATGGTTTCTTCTCATTGCAAGGCATTGCCAACCCCACGCCTTCCGCCATGGACACGATTTGCGAAATCAACGCAGATTTTTTCATTCCTATTGATGAAAACTGCATCCCCACGGGCGAAATCCTAAAAGTAGAAGGCACTCCTTTTGATTTTCGCAAGCCCCATGCCGTAGGAGAGCGCATCGACGCCACCGACAACGAGCAAATCAAAAACGGTGCAGGATATGACCATTGCTATGTCTTAAACAAAAACGAAGTTGGCGAACTCTCTTTTGCAGCCAAAATCACCGAACCCACCACAGGGCGCACCATGGAGGTCTACACCACAGAGCCCGGCATGCAGTTCTATTCCGACAACTGGGCTGATGGCTACAAAGGACAGTTTGGCGCAACATTCGGAAAACGCTCCGCACTCTGCTTCGAAGCACAACACTTCCCCGACAGCCCCAACAAACCCCATTTCCCCAGCGTCGTGCTCAAACCCGGAGAAGTCTACACACAAAAAACCATTTATAAATTTGGCACGGACGAGCAAAACAATCCCTCTTGATATTCCGACATCACAAAACAACAAACAATAAACTCAAACACAACATCTAATGGCACAAAAGTCGAAACAATGGGGCGCAATCATCGTGATGATAGCCCTCTTCGCAATGATTGCGTTCGTAACCAACCTTTGCACCCCGATGGCAACCATCATTAAAAACCAAGGGGACATCTCCAACGTTTTATCTCAGATCGGAAACTATGGCAACTTCATTGCCTATCTTGTCATGGGAATTCCCGCGGGAATGCTCATCTCCAAATTCGGTTATAAGAAAACAGCCCTCATCGGTCTGTTGGTAGGTAGCATTGGTATTCTTATCCAATGGTTCAGCGGTCAGCTCAACGCCCAAGAAAACTTGGGACTCGTATTTGGTGTTTATCTTATCGGTGCTTTCATCGCCGGTCTTTGCATGGCCATTCTCAACTGCGTGGTAAACCCGATGCTCAACCTTCTCGGCGGCGGCGGAAACTCCGGTAATCAGCTCATCCAAATCGGAGGTGTGTTCAACTCTTCGGCAGCCGTAGCCTGCTACATCCTGATGGGTGCGCTGATTGCAGATGCCAGCAAAGCCAAAATTGCAGACGCTACTCCCGCTCTGATGATTGCTTTGGCCATTTTTGTAGTGGCATTCATCGTCATCCTTTTCACCAAAATCGAAGAACCCGAACAAGCTCCCGTACGCGTGGATCTCATCTCCGGAGCTTTGAAGCATCGCCACTTTGCCCTTGGTGCCTTGGCCATTTTCCTTTATATGGGTATTGAGGTAGGAGTTCCCAATTTCGTTCAACAAATGCTTGTAGCCGACGGCATCCCCGCCAGCACGGTCGGTCTTTTGGTGGCCGTATATTGGTTCATGATGCTGATCGGCCGCTTTGTCGGTGCAAGTATCGGCAGCAAAGTCAGCAGCCGCGCCATGATCACCACGGTATCTATTGCCACGCTCGTACTTGTGTTGTTCGGAATGTTTGCCCCCGACGGAATTTTGGTGAAGTTCCCCGGTGTGGATTGGAGCAAACTCGAACTCATTTGGCAACCCATTCCCCTCGGCATCTTCTCTTTCCTTCTCGTAGGTCTTTGCACTTCCGTGATGTGGGGAGCTATCTTCAACATGGCCGTTGAAGGCCTCGGCAAATACACGGCCATTGCGAGCGGCATCTTCATGACCATGGTATTCGGTTGTGCCGTCATGATGGCTGTTCAAGGTTTTGTAGCCGACAAAGCAGGCTATATCAACAGCTTCTGGGTGGTGGTATTCTGCGCCGCCTACATCCTCTTCTATGCTTTGATTGGTAGTCGCGTCACTCATCGCGAAGAATAAATAAGAAATTCATAAAGGAAAGTGTCGGGCTTTCGGCTTTGCAATGCCCCGACACTTTTCTTCTTCAATCATTTAATCCCTCAAAAACTAAATCCCATGAAACTCACAATCGAAGACGTTCGCAGTCGCTTCCAAAAGCACTTCGATGGCAGCACAGGCTCTGTTTACGCCTCTCCCGGTCGTATCAACCTCATTGGTGAGCACACCGACTATAATGACGGCTTTGTATTTCCCGGTGCCGTAGAGCAAGGCATGATTGCCGAGATCAAGCCCAACGGCACTCGCAACGTACGCGCCTACTCCATTGATCTCAAAGATTACACCGAATTTTCGCTTGACGACGAACAAGGGCCTTCTGCAAGTTGGGCACGCTACATCTTCGGCGTATGCCGGGAAATGATGGCTCTCGGCGTCCCCGTCGAAGGCTTCAATACCGCTTTTGCAGGCGACGTTCCTCTCGGTGCCGGCATGAGCTCTTCGGCTGCCCTTGAATCGGTTTATGCTTTCGCTATCAACGACATTTGGGGCGACAACAAAATCGAGAAAATGGAATTGGCACGCGTCGGACAACGCACCGAACATAAATACGTAGGCTGCAACTGCGGGATTATGGACCAGTTTGCTTCCGTACACGGCAAAAAAGGATCGCTCATGCGCTTAGACTGCCGCAGCGGCGAATTTGAATACTTCCCCTTCAATCCCCAAGGCTACAAACTGGTGTTGGTGAACTCCCAAGTGAAACACGAGCTTGTCGGTTCTCCCTACAACGATCGCCGTCGCAGCTGCGAACGTGTGGCCGAAGCGATCAATAAACTACACCCGGAAGTGAAATCTTTGCGCGACGCCAGCTACGAACATCTCGATGAGGTTCGCGGACAGGTTTCCGAAGAAGATGCTCTCCGTGCACACTATGTGATCGGCGAACGCGAACGCGTGCTCACCGTGTGCGATGCACTCGAAAAGGGCGATTACGAAACCGTTGGCCAAATGATGTATGCCACTCACGAAGGATTGTCGAAAGAATACGAAGTGTCGTGCGAAGAGCTGGACTACCTCAACGACATTGCCAAAGAAGAAGGCGTGACCGGTTCTCGCATTATGGGCGGCGGCTTCGGCGGATGCACAATCAACCTCGTACCCGAAGAACTCTACGAAAACTTCTGCAAAGTGGTGAAAGAAAAATTTGCGGCCAAATTCGGAAAAGACCCCGTGATCATCGACGTCGTTATCGGCGACGGTTCTCGCAAACTCTGCTAAACCGATACGACGAGCTGTCAAAGCTCCTTACGAAAATCTCTGCACCGCGCGAATTATTCGTGCGGTGCTTTTTTATTTCCTAATTATTTGCGAACTTTGCCATCACTATGCAAATCGATCCAACCATAGCAACAATTTGGGCCGAGTTTAGCAGCACGCTGCAATTGGTCATCAAAGGTATCATCATCGGCATTGTCGTTTCTGCCCCGATGGGACCTGTGGGTATATTGTGCATTCAACGCACGATGCACAAAGGCCGCAACTTCGGGCTTGCCACAGGTGCCGGAGCCGCTTTGTCCGATTTCCTTTATGCATTAATCACCGGTTCGGGAATGCTTTTTGTAATGGACTTCATTGAACGTCCGGAAATCATCTTTTGGTTAAAGCTCGGCGGAAGCATCATTCTCTTCATTTTCGGTCTGCACACCCTTCTTTCCAATCCCATAAAGGCCATACGCCAACCCTCCGGCAAGAAAGGCACGCTTTTTCACAACTTCATCACCTCCTTTTTCGTCACCCTCTCCAACCCCCTCATCATATTGCTGTTCATAGCCCTCTATGCACAGCTTACCTTCACCGTTCCCTCCAACCCCTTTGGTGTGGCCTGCGGTTATCTTTCTATCATCGGCGGTGCGATGCTTTGGTGGCTGGGTCTGACCTATCTTGTAACAAGAATGAAAACCACGTTCGGTTTGAGAGGCATGTTTTTTCTCAATCGCACAATCGGCACCATTGTTGTGGTCGTGAGCGTCTTTTATGCCATGACCACCGTATTTCGCATCTCTCTAACTTTCTATTAAGCCATGTTTATAGCCCGACAACTGCGAAACAAAAATCGTGCAGAATACTTGCTATATATGTGGCAAGTAGAAGACATCATTCGAGCCCATCATTGCGACATCGAAGCTCTGCGCAACGGCTATCTCTCCCAATTCGATCTCACCGCCGAAGAGCGCAAAGAGTTGGAAGAGTGGTATGAAAACCTCTGTGTTATGCTCAAAGAAGAAGGCAAAACGCTCCATGGGCATTTACAGATCAATAAAAACGTGCTCGAAAGTTTGTCGGAAACTCACAATAAACTTCTTTCTTCCTCTCAGTATCCCTATTATAGAGAATTGTATTACAAAGTTCTCCCCTACATCGTCGAGCTTCGTGCCAAGAAACAGGAAAAGACCTCCGGCGGCAACGAAAAAGAACTGGAAACCTGCTTCGAGTTCCTCTATGGAGTGATGTTGCTGCGGTTTCAAAAGAAAGAAGTTTTTCCCGAAACGCAAAATGCCGCCAAAGACGTGTCTGCCTTGTTGGGACAGCTCTCCGATTATTGGAAAAAGGATCAAGAAGGACAGCTGTTTGAGACATAGCTTTCCGCCACGACATTTTTCCACCCCGACAAGCCTTTGACGGCTGTGAGCCGACTTGCTCCTGGCTTTTTGTTGCTTCCTTTTTCCGATTTTCGATATGTCGCCTCGGCTTTCCGTCCTCGTCTGTACAATCAACGATCGCATCAAAAACGTTCCCGATTTGCTGCTGCCCCCTCGGGCAGATTTGTTGTATGTCGTTTCGTTTCAATACACGGCCTCTGTCTTTCTCGACATGATTCCCCCTTCGTTGAAAGAACGCGACGACGTCAAGCTCGTGCCCTTTCTCTCCTCGGGACTGTCTGCCAATCGCAACAATGCCTTTCGCCATTGCACCACCGAACTGGCACTGATCGCCGACGACGATGTGCGTTATTCCAATGACCGCATCGACATGGTGCTTCGACATTTCGCACAACATCCCGACATCGACATCATGTGCTTTCAGGCACAAGAGATGGACGGAACGCCTCTCAAAGCCTACCCCTCCTTTTCTTTCGAATATTCAAACCGTCCGAAAGGCTCTTATTTCACGAGTTTTGAAATCGCCTTTCGCACCGATGCTCATCTTCCGGCCTTCGACACCCGCTTCGGCCTCGGAGCGTCCTATCTGTCTTGCGGAGAAGAGGAAGTCTTTTTGCATCAAGCCCACCGCTGGGGGGCTCGAATCGTTTATTTTCCCGAAGTGCTCTGTTTGATCTCCGGTCGTGAAACAACCGGTAAGCGTTTCTTTTCAGACACCAAAGTCCGGCGTTCAAAGGGAGCCGTTTTCTACATGATGTTTGGCTTCTTGGGGGCTTTTTTGCGCATCACCAAACATGCTCTCCTGCTCCCCTCTTCGTGCGATCGTTGGAAATTTTGGAAAGACATGCTGGACGGCATCATCTACATTTTTCGTAATCCTCTCAACGAAGGCATGGCCGACGAGATTCCTTTGGACTTTCAAACTATGGATTTCCGAAACCTCCCGTGACAAAAGCCGCTTTCATGCTCTCTCCCCGACAAAAGTAAGCTCCAATGTTCAGACATCTGCGCTATTCCCACACATATCCGAACATTGGAGCTTACGTTTTTCGGGGGTCTTTTTTGTTTTACACAACCCCTTCGGCCATCATGGCTTTTGCCACCTTCATAAATCCGGCAACATTCGCCCCTTTCACATAATTGATGTATCCGTCTTCGGTCTTTCCGAATTTGACACATTGTTGGTGTATGCCGTGCATAATCTGATGCAAACGTGCATCCACATCGGCAGCCGTCCAGCCCAAATGCATTGCATTTTGACTCATTTCGAGGCCGGAAGTAGCCACACCTCCTGCATTCACGGCTTTGCCCGGTGCATAAAGAATTTTATGCTCCAAGAAGAGTTCGATCGCTTCGGGTGTGCAACCCATGTTGGAAATTTCCCCGACACATTGCACTTTGTTTTCGATCAGCTGCAAAGCATCTTTCCCGTCCAGTTCATTTTGCGTCGCACAGGGCAGAGCGATGTCTGTTTTCACTTCCCACGGACGTCGTCCCGGCACGAATTTGGCTTCGGGATACCGTTCTGCGTAAGGTGCCACCACGTCGTTGCCCGAAGCGCGCAATTCGAGCATATAGTCTATTTTCTCTCCGCAAATGCCGTCGGGGTCGTAGACATATCCGTCGGGACCGCTGATCGTCACGACCTTAGCTCCCAGTTCGGTAGCCTTCAAAGCGGCTCCCCATGCCACGTTTCCGAATCCGGAAAGAGCCACGGTTTTGCCTTTTATGGATAAGCCGGCCGTTTGCAACATTTCGTTCACAAAATACAAGCCGCCAAATCCCGTTGCTTCGGGACGAATCAGGCTGCCGCCAAACTCCAAGCCCTTTCCGGTCAATACGCCCGAAAAATCACGGGTCAGTTTCTTGTATTGGCCGAACAGATAGCCGATTTCTCTACCACCGACACCAATATCTCCGGCAGGAATGTCTATTTCGGGGCCGATATGGCGATACAATTCACTCATAAAAGCTTGGCAAAAGCGCATGATTTCGGCATCGCTCTTTCCTTTCGGTGAAAAATTACTTCCTCCCTTGCCTCCTCCCATGGGGAGTGTGGTCAAAGCATTTTTGAACGTTTGTTCAAATCCGAGGAATTTAAGGATACTCAGATTGACCGAAGCGTGGAAACGCAGTCCGCCTTTATAAGGGCCTATGGCCGAGTTAAACTGCACACGATAGCCGATGTTTACTTGTACTTTTCCACTATCGTCCACCCAAGGCACTCTGAAAGTGATGATGCGCTCCGGTTCGACAAGGCGTTCGAGGAGCGACGCACGCTCCCATTCCGGATGTTCGTTATACACGTCGCCCACGCAAAGCAACACTTCGCGCACTGCTTGCAAATACTCATACTCGCCGGGATGCTGTGATTCCAGACGACTCATAAAAAGGTCGATGTTCATGTCTTTCAATATAGAGGAAGGATTAACAATGTGTTGATGAGGCGAATTTAGTAAAAAAAAACAACGACACAAGTTTTTCTCCTCTTTATTTGAGGAAAGATGTGGGTTTGAGAGGCAAATATGCCTTCATGACGAAAAATGAAACCATTTTTCATCGGGAGCATACTTGCCTCTCGGCATGTTTTCACTACTCGGTTCGTAGGAAAATTTAGGTGGCTTGTAGAGTTTTCTAAGTAACGAGTAGAAAATTCTAAGTAACGAGTAGAAAATTCTAAGTAACGAGTAGAAAATTCTAAGTAACGAGTA
>NZ_RQYI01000023.1 GCF_003859795.1 Alloprevotella sp. OH1205_COT-284
AAACCTACACTGCCTACATGGGCGATTTCGGGCATCTGCATGCCTTCCCGATAGAGTGTGTAGGTTGCAACAACGAATGTAGTTATTTCCTCGCCTTGTCTACATTCGCAACAATCTGTATACCTGCGGTTTAACAAACATAGTGTAGACAATGTAGATAAAAAGAAGAAAAACTCCCTGTATAGGCTGAAAGTTATTGTGTTTTTACGGGAAATGTCCTCATCTCCTCTTCGGCTTGTCCGGATATATCTCGATAGGTCGGAACGAATTTTACCTAAGGAGTAGTGAAAAGAGTAGTGAAAACGGAGTAACGAGTAGAAAAATCTATCACTGATCTAAATTTCACAAGCTCCTGCCTGCTTCTCTTCTCGGTGATTTGAACTTTTTGTGTATTGTCCAAAAGATTTTTTCTCATATAATGGATGCTCTTTGCTGTCAAGTACAGAACTATTGTCGGCATAAAAAACACAGTTCTTCTCCGTCCCGATCTTCCCTAATGCACCGACAGGCAACTTCGATATTTTCGGGAGTGAGCAGTATTGCGATTCCTCTTCTCAAATCGCCCGACAACGGATGAGCAGATAAGGAGCGATTATTCGTTTTTAATTCAAGTATATCGTTCCGTCGTATTTTAATGATTATCCGTTTTTATCTTCCATGCCGGTCCTGTTTCAAACGGCTATATTCTTTCCGTTTAATGGAATAAAAATTATATAGATCTCCTTTTTATCTAAACTACTTTCAAGAAAAAGCAGAAAATGTTTGGCTACTTGCAGATAAGTCGCTATTTTTGTCGTGTCATTCCGTAAGCCGAGATGACAATATGAGCTTTACAACAATGAATTTATTCCATGCGAAAAGAACAGGAGGTATCGGTCTTTTGCCGTGACTTCCCTTTCAGTAAACAGCATCTAAATCTTTTCTAAAAGCTCAACACACCAAGGCTTTGATCTCCAAAGTTTCAAATACCGAATTCTTCTTTATAATAAGACAAATAACTTAATTTCTAATCACAACCAATTAATTTTTTCTTAAATGGCAACTACTAATGCTACTGCACCCAAGGGTGCTCCCAAGAAATCACAAGGTTTCACCGGTATTAAATCCGGCTTTTCCGTTATCCTTGTTTGCTTCATCATTGCAGAAGCTCTCTACGTATTCGGTGCAGGTCACATGAGCAACTTCCATGCAGAAGGCGTTACCGGATTCCACTTCTTCCAAAGTCAAGAATACGAACCTGCGGGTATCGTGGGTACGGTCTACAAAGGAGGATTTATCGTACCGCTCATTTGGACCCAATTCATCGCAGTTATCGCTTTGGCCATTGAGCGTGCTTTCGCCATTCGTACCGCCAATGGTAAAGGCAGCCTTGGCAAGTTTGCCGCATCTGTAAAGAGTGCCCTCAAACAAGGAGACGTCCAAAAAGCAACCGACCTCTGCAACATTCAGCAAGGTTCCGTAGCCAATGTTGTGCTTGCCGCACTTACCGAATACAAGAAACAACAAGGCGAAGATCTCGAACTCGAAAAGAAAGTACTTGCCATTCAAAAGACCGTTGAAGAGGCAACCGCTCTCGAAATGCCCATGATGCAAGAAAACCTCCCCATCATCGGTACGATCGTTACACTCGGTACGCTTACCGGTCTTCTCGGTACGGTTATGGGTATGATCAAATCGTTCTCGGCTATGGCCGGTGGTGAAGGTGGTGCAAACTCTGCTGCCCTCTCCGTGGGTATCGCCGAAGCTCTTGTAAATACGGCGTCCGGTATCGCCACCGGTGCTGCTGCCGTTATCGCCTACAACTTCTTCACCAACAAGATTGACCGTCTTACCTTTGCTATCGACGAACTTGGTTTCACCATTGTAGAAACTTTCAAGACCACTCAAAAGTAATCATAAATTAGGTAACAATAAGAAATGGGACGTTTTCGCGTAAAAAAACAAGACACATTCATCGACATGACGCCGATGAGTGACGTTATGGTCCTGCTGCTTACCTTCTTTATGCTCACTGCAACGTTCACCAAGGAAGAACCCGTAAAAGTGAATGTGCCCGGTTCGGTTTCGGAAATTAAAATCCCCGAAAACAACCTGCTTACCATTTTTGTGTCCCCCGAAGGCAAAATCTTCATGACCATGGACAGCCCTGTCGGACAGGAAAAAATGGCGCAAGAACTGATTGACAACAACAAGCTCAGTCTGACGGCACAACAGCTCAAAGAGTTCGCCCAAGTTCCCACTTTCGGTACCCCCCTCAACACCATCGGAAGTTGGGTGGACATGGAGCCGGCAAAACGCAACGAACTCCTCACGAAAGATTCGGGCGCGGGAATTCCTTGCGACAGCTTGAACGATGAACTCAAAGAATGGGTCATAGCAGCCCGTAACGCCAACGGAGAAAATATGGGTATCGCCATCAAGGCCGACAAAAACACTCCGTACAGCTCAATTAAAGAAGTTATGAACTCTTTGCGCAGCATTGATGAGAGCCGATACAACCTTATCACCACTCTCAAAGCTGGCGAATAATCAGATAGAATAAAGTTATGGCACAAATAGATACTGGCGGTGGCGATCAAGGCAAATCTAAGCAAAAAAAGATGAACGCCCGCGTCGACTTCACGCCGATGGTCGACATGATCATGTTGCTCGTGACTTTCTTCATGCTCTGCACCACCCTTTTGAAACCTCAAACGATGGAAATCGTGATGCCCTCGGACAAAGAGGACATTAAGAAAGAGAACAAAAGTCAGGTGCAAACCGATGAAGCTATCACGATTATTATTGACAAAGACAACAAGATCTACTACTTCGAAGGAAAACCCTCAGAAGCCACTCTTCAAGAAACCTCTTACGGAAAAGACGGCATACGCGCCGTATTGCTCAACAAAAACAAGCAAGCAAAAGCCGAAGTGGACAAATTGAAGAAAGAATTTGAAGGTAAGTATTCAGCCAATGCCGAGAAAGACAAAAAGAACAAGGCAGAGTTCAAAGAACGTCTGAGCAAGATCAAAAATGCCGACGGAACACCGACGGCCATCATCAAGCCCACAGACGCTTCAACTTATAAGAACTTGATCGACATTCTCGACGAAATGGCGAATTGCTATATCGGAAAATACGTGATCGATAAAGTGAATGAACAAGATAAGGCCATGGTAGCCGGACTTGCAAAATAACAATCATAAGTAAAGTAATACGAATATGTCTAAAATAGATATCATTTCGCGCGAATGGTGCGACCTCGTGTTCGAAGGACGCAACAAGAGCTACGGTGCTTATGAGCTTCGTTCAAAAGCAGGTAAGCGCCACCTTCTCGCCATCATCGACATTCTCATCGGTATCGCTATTCTTGCAGGTGTCATCTTCACTTACACGGCAGCCAAAGACGCTATCCGCGAATCTATGAGCGGAGAAGAGGAAATGGTGACCGAACTTTCTCAGCTCAAAAAAGAAGAGCCTAAAAAAGAAGAGAAAAAAGTGGAGATACCACAAGAGCAACCCCAACAACAAGTGCAAAAAGTGGCCGTTAAAGCCTCTATCGCATTTACCGTTCCCGATATCGTAGACCAAGTCGACGAAACGAAAAAAATCAAGAACCAGGAAGAACTCAGTCGCTCAAAGGTTGCCATTGCGACACAAGACTATATTGGTGACTCCAAAGACGGTATCAACATCGACGACCTCCGTGAAAACCAAGAAAAAGGAGGAACGGGTGTTCCCGAGGAAGAAGCCAAAGTCTTCACGATCGTAGAGCAAATGCCGAGCTTCCCCGGCGGTGATGCAGCTCTTCTGAAATACATTGCTTCCAACATCCGCTACCCTTCCATTGCACAGGAACAAGATATCCAAGGGCAAGTTTTGCTCCGTTTTGTCGTACTTGAAGATGGACGTGTCGGACAAGTTGTGGTACAAAAGAGTCTCGAATCACATTGTGATGCCGAAGCCATTCGCGTCGTAAAGACCCTCCCACGCTTCATACCGGGTAAGCAACAGGGTAAGCCCGTTCGTGTTTGGTACACTCTTCCCATCCGTTTCGTCATTCAATAATTCCATTGAATATCGTAATTTATCAGCACCCTGCGTCTCAGGCCTCGGCCACGAGGCGCAGGGTGTGTTTTTAACGCAAACAACATGAAGCCGTATCTCTTAAAGTCTTTGTACATGAAATTTACTCCATTCTTTTTTTTATTACTGCTATTTGTTGCCTGCAACGACAATTCCCGGCATGCCAAAAGCTTTCTTCACGAATACGATGTAAGATTTGCGGCCGACATCGGCTTCGAACCGATCCTTTCGGAACTGTCTGATTTGTATGGTCTGCGTAAACCCGAAGCCAAAATGCTTCCGTATTATTGCAGCGAAGACTCTGCCATTCGTATGCTTATCAACGACAGCGTGCGTTTTGCCATCACCACACGTTCGCTCACGGAAAAAGAAAAAGCTCTCGTCGAGTCGCATCGTCTTCCGTTGCTTCAAAGCCGCATCGCCCACGATGCCTTTGCCCTCATTGTCAATAAGAGTAATCCCGACACGGCCATCAATCTGAGTGAAATCCGCGACATCATCAGCGGAAAGATCACTCGTTGGGAACAACTTGAAATGGGAACTCGAAAAGGAGAAATCAACATGGTCTTTGATGCGTCAGGTTCAAGCACCGTGCGCTACATGAAAGACTCTCTCAATAGCGGACGTCCGCTTTCGGGACGTATTTTTGCACAAGGAAGCAATCTTGCCGTAATCGAAGCCGTCAAAAAAAATCCCGACATAATCGGTGTTATTTCCACCGACTGGTTGCGCGTAAACAACGGAGATACCATTGTGCTCAATAGTTTTCGTCATCTCGATGTCAATGTCATGCTTGTCGGTAAAGTCGGTAAAAAAGAGAAGGACTGGCAGCGTCCCTATCAATACTACATTGCAACAGGTGAATATCCGCTTGTGCGCAGCGTTTGGGCAATCACAACGGATCCGAGAACACGAAGCATGATGAAATCATTTTATTTCTTCTTGAAAGACAACGTCGGACAACGCGTCATCTGCAACTCTTCGCAACTCCTTCCCATCAATCAGGTGCAAGTTCGCGACGTAAGTGTTAAATAGAATTTTGTCGGAATGTAGCATATCCGAAGGACTGCGTTAAACATTAGATTTAACACAGTCCTTTCTCATAAGGACAGCAAAGAAGAGGAAAACCTCTTGGCTTAATCCTCACATTGTCGTAAATTTGCATCCATTAGTTTCCGCCCTATTGATGCAAAGCTCAAACCTTTCTGAAATCTCCTTATGTCGCCCATTTCTCTTTTCGAACTCAACCGCTTCGTTCGTGATTTGCTTTTGCTGTCTTTCTACGAAGAACTTTGGGTAACTGCCGAAATTTCCGAAATTCGCCGTGGTTCAAAAGGACACTATCATGTGGAGTTCGTGGAAAAAGAAGATTGTGCGGCAGGACAGTTTCGTGCAAAAGCAAGAGGAAACATTTGGCAATCCACCGCCTCCACATTATTGCCGAAATTCAAACAAGCAACCGGACAACAGCTTCAAGCCGGTTTGAAAGTGTTGGTAAAGGTGAAAGTCAGCTTCCATGAGGTATATGGCTATTCTCTCAACGTCTTTGATATAGACCCAACTTATACCATAGGCGATATGGCACGTCGGCGACAAGAAATTCTTCATCAGCTCGAAGAAGACGGTGTGCTAACACTCAACAAAGAGCTTACACTCCCTCGTCTGATCAAACGGATAGCCGTGATCAGTTCATCCGGTGCGGCAGGTTTCGGAGATTTCAACAATCAACTCACACAATCCGAATTTGTATTCAAAACCGGTCTGTTTGAAGCCACAATGCAAGGGGTTGAGGTGGAAAACAGCATCATTTCCGCACTGAACCGAATTGCTCAACAAAGCGAACGTTGGGATTGCGTTGTCATCATTCGGGGAGGAGGAGCGGTAAGTGATCTGAATGGTTTTGACACCTACCCTCTTGCTGCCAATATCGCACAATTTCCTCTCCCGATACTGACCGGCATCGGTCATGAAAGAGATGAAACGATCATAGACTTTGTGGCACATACACGCCTCAAAACCCCAACTGCCGTGGCTGCCTATCTGATCCAAAGCCGACAAGAAGAGTGGGAACGGCTATTGCAATGGGAAACAAAGCTGTTCAATGCCACAAAATTGCAAATCAGTCAAAAACAAATGCTTTTCGACAGAATTGCCACACGTTATCAAGCGGCTGCACATGATTTCATCCAAATACAACACAAACGCCTGCAATCGCTCTCCAATCGCCTGCAACTTAAAACGCAAGAACGGCTATTGACATCACAAAACCACCTCAATTCATTGCAGCCCCGGCTTCGCAGTGCCGCTCTGCATACGATACAACGCCATGAGCACCGTCTTGAAAAAACGGAAACCACCATTCAAATGGCCGATCCGAAGCGTATTCTCCAATTGGGATACTCCATTACACTTGATCAGAACGGGAAAGCCTTAAAAGATACGGCAGCACTATCTGTCGGCTCAATCATTCATACCCACCTCGCAGATGGCAGTTTGACAAGTCGCATCATCACCAAAGATTGACCCCATTCCAATATGGCAAAACAAAACATCAGTTACGAAGACATTCTTACCGAACTCGAAAGCATCGTCAATGCCGTAGAAAAAGGAGAACTCGAAATAGATCAACTCGCTCAACAGTTGAAACGAGCACAGACCCTCCTTTCTCTCGGAAAGTCACAACTTCAAAAAGTTAAAAACGACGTTCAGAAGATCCTTGACCATGAGCAAAAATAAACTCTCCAAATTTGCCGAAATGGCAAACTACCCTCATGTGATTGAAGCTCCTTACCAAACTCCGTCCTCTCCCCCCCACCCTCTTCGTGGAAAATGGCACGAAGTCTTTTTCAAGAACTCCAACCCCATCGTGCTCGAACTGGGTTGCGGCCGTGGCGAATATTGTGTCGGGCTCGGACGTCTGTTTCCCGAAAAGAACTTCATTGGTGTAGATATTAAAGGAGCACGCATGTGGAGCGGCGCAACCGAAGTGCAGCAAGAGAATTTGACCAATGTCGGCTTTTTGCGCACTCACATCGAATTTATTGATAAGTTTTTTGCAGAAGGCGAAGTTTCGGAAATTTGGCTCACGTTTTCAGATCCTCAGATGAAGAAAGCGACAAAACGCCTTTCTTCTACTTTTTTCTTGGAAAGATATCGTCGTTTTCTTTCTGACAACGGTTTGATCCACCTCAAAACCGACTCCAACTTCCTTTTCACCTACACAGACCATGTAGTGTCTGCAAATTCACTCCCCATAGAATTTCGCACCACAGACCTCTACCACACACTCGAAGCTGAAAAAGACTCGGAAGTACACCGGATCCTCGGAATACGGACTTACTACGAACAGCAATGGCTCGATCGAGGATTGAGTATCAAATACTTGAAATTTCGTTTACCTCAAACTCCACCTCTTATAGAACCAGAGGTTGAAATAGAGTTGGACGCATATCGCTCTTACAATAGAAGTAAGCGTTCCGGCTCCGAAACAGGAAAATAAAACCATGCTTTTCTGTGAATGAAAAACCACTCATAAGAAAACGAAGAACTTAATAGTCGTTTATTTCT
Source organism: Alloprevotella sp. OH1205_COT-284 (assembly GCF_003859795.1). Taxonomy (GTDB): domain Bacteria; phylum Bacteroidota; class Bacteroidia; order Bacteroidales; family Bacteroidaceae; genus Alloprevotella. Next base: position 7,636 of record NZ_RQYI01000023.1, read on the forward strand.
TCTCTCAAAACGGCAGTTATGTAAAAGAAGAAGAAATGTAATCATTATAAATTGGATATTAAGAAAAATAGGAGTATCTTTGCCAAAGTGATACAAAGAGCTCTTGTATCGTTATTTACTCATTACAAACATTTTTCATAATGAAAGTTTCGACCATAGCATTCAGTCTTTTTGCGGCAACTGCGCTTGCACAAACCAAACCCGTTGATGGTAAGTTCTCTTTATTGAAACTCCCTTACGCGGCCAATGCTCTTGAACCCGTCATCAGCGAGACAACGATGAACCTCCACCACGGAAAACACTTGGCTACCTATGTAAACAACCTTAACAACCTACTTCCCGGAAGCGGATTTGAAGGTCTGACTTTGGAAGAGGTTGTAGAGAAATCCGAAGGAGCTATCTTCAACAACGCCGGCCAAATGTTGAATCATGATCTTTATTTCACCCAATTCACGACCCCGGCCGATGACAGAAAGCCTGTTGGAAAATTGGCTGCGGCCATCAACGAACAATTCGGCTCATTTGAAGAGTTCCAAAAAGAGTTTTCTCAGAAAGGAGCAACCTTGTTTGGTTCCGGATGGGTTTGGCTCTCCACAGACAAAGAAGGTAAACTTGTCATCACGCAAGAAGTAAATGGCAGCAACCCTGTGAAACGTGGTCTTAAACCCTTGATGGGGCTGGATGTATGGGAGCACGCCTACTATGTTGACTATCAAAATCGTCGTGCCGACCATCTTGCCGCTGTTTGGCAAATCATTGATTGGAACGTTGTTGACGCTCGTTATTCAAAATAACATTAGGGCTCTATGCCCTCATAGAACCTTCATTGGTCATCCCTTAGAGCAAATGCTCTCTTGCTCTATCGCTTACTCTTTTGATAAGACGGCAAAGAGCTTTCACGGATCGGCAGAATATCCGAAATTCGGGATTTTTCCAAACAAAATTGTCCAATTCGATTTTTTCGGGTTGGACAATCTTATATTTGTAAGCGGCTTTTTGCAGAGATCTCAAAACGAGATACGATGTTTCGACCGTAGCCATAAAACAAAAATTGATTGTCTCTCGACAACCAATCTTCTTTAACCTTAAATCTAATACCATGAAAACAATGCAAATATACGTACTCCCAATATTTGTGCCAAAGAAATAATCGAAAAAACGAAGAAGAAAGTAAATGTTCATTACAGGTGAAAGGTAAATGTTACAAAATCATTATTTTACGTCGTAACATTAGCCTTGTGCCAAACAGAAGATATTTCATCGCGATGTGAACTTCTATCACGAAATCTTGTTGTTTATATACTGCATAAAGGATAAAAAGAAACCGAAACCTTGTCGTTTTTTGTTTGCAATCCCCTTCTTTTGTTTGCTGTGTGGCGAGTGTTTTGAAAAACATTTTAAGTCCATATGGCAACGCTTTGATGAGTAAAGTTTGAGAAACGTCATCAAATGTCACTTTGTCCTCCATATTGTGATTGGAGTTATTGAAAAGTTCTGTTTTTCTCCTTATTTTTGCAATACAAGCAAAAACGCTCAAATATAGCTTATACTCATTTTCATTTTATTTTCGACTCTCTTTCTAAATCAATATACTTATGTCCGCTGTTTGCTCTTTTTCCGATTTGCGTAATCAAGTGTGTCGTTTTGCAAAACGTTTCAAAATAGCAGTATGCCAACCCTCTGACGAGCACACGCTACAAGCAGTTTTGCAAGTGGTCGAAATGGGATTTGCCCATGCCATTCTCGTAGGAGAAACAGCAGAGGGAGTGTTAGAGCACATTCCGGCCGAATTATGTGATCACATAGAGCATATTCCGGCCGAAGATGACGAAACTGCGGCACAAAAAGCCGTACAGCTGGTACACGACGGAGAAGCCCAAATATTGATGAAAGGATTGGTAAACAGTGATGTGTTGCTGCGACATGTACTCAATAAAACCTATGGGCTTAGAACGGAAAATGCCGTCATCAGCCATATCGCCGTTTTTGAAACGCAAGAACTCAACCGCCTCCTCATCTTGTCGGATGTTGCAGTCATTCCCTATCCGAATCTTGAACAACGCATAGCACAGTTGAACTACACGACTGCGATGGCAAGGCGAATAGGGATCAACAAGCCCAAAGTGGCTTTGCTTCATTGCACGGAAAAGATAAGCGAGAAATTTCCCATAACAACAGATTATGTGTTATTGAAAAAACGGGCAGAAGCCGGAGAGTGGGGAGAAATACTCATTGACGGCCCTCTTGATTTATCTTGCGCAATATCCGCGGAAGCCTTGACTCATAAGCGAATTGTCAGTTCCACAGAAGGAGAAGCGGATATTCTCATCATGCCCGACATACAAGCCGGCAATGTGCTCTATAAATCCATCCAACTTTTTGCTCGAAATTCCACTTCCGCTTCTTTATTATGCGGTACGACCAATCCCGTCGTACTCACTTCGAGAGGAGATACCATAGAAACCAAAGTGAACAGCCTTGCGCTTGCCGCTCTACAAGTTTAATCCGGTCTATTTATGAAAATTCTGGTAATCAACCCGGGATCCACCTCGACAAAGGTGGCCATTTATCACAATGACAAATCTGTTTTTGTAAAATCTATTCCTTATTCCGTCGAAAAATTAAAGCATTTCTCCTCAACGTTCGAACAGTTGGACATGAGGCAAAAGGACATTCTGAAAACACTCGAAAAAGAAGGTCTTCCTTTTGAGTTCGATGCGATTGTGGCTCGTGGAGGTTTGACGAAATCCATACCTGCCGGCACTTATGCCATCAATGAGAAAATGCTCCGCGACACACGAGAAGCTCCTCGGCAACACGTTTGCAATATCGCCTCTCACATAGCAGCCGCCTTGGCAAAACCGCTCCCGAAATGCCTTGCCTTGATTGCCGATCCCGTCATCGTAGACGAAATGATTCCCGAAGCTCGCGTATGCGGCAGTCCTTTAATGCAACGGGCAAGCGTTTGGCATGCTTTAAATCAACGTGCCACAGCCAAACGCTTTGCCAAGTCACAAGGAAAACGTTATGAGGATTTGAACTTGATCGTAGCCCACCTTGGAGGCGGCATCACCATCGGTGCACATCGAAAAGGGAAGACCATAGATGTCAATAACGGCCTTGACGGTGAAGGTCCTTTCTCGCCGGAAAGAGCCGGCACTCTGCCATCGGCCGATTTGATACGGCTTTGTTTCAGTGGGAAGTACACCTGCCAACAGCTCTTGGACAGAATTTCGGGACAGGCGGGAATGACCGCTTGGCTCGGAACAAACAACTCCCAAGAAGTCATAAGAAGAATAGCCGAAGGAGATGAAAAGGCTCGTTTGGTAATGGACGCCATGATCTACCATATCGCAAAATATATTGCGGCACAAGGAGCTGTGCTATGCGGACAAATTGACGCGATACTCATTACCGGCGGATTGGCCTATGAAGAATACATCACCTCACGCTTGCGTGAGTGCATAGGCTTCCTTGCCCCCATTCATCTCTTTCCCGGAGAAAACGAGCTTGAATCATTGGCCGAAAATGCGTTGTCGGTATTGAGAGGCGAGCAGGAACTAAAAAACTATGATTGACAAGAACCACGTCTTTTCAAGAACAAACCAATTTCTTTTCTGATCTTATAAATTTCTTTTCCACAAACAGTTACAACCCATCGGATAAAGAAAAACTATCGCGTTTGAGCGTTGCTTTGACCGACGCCTTTGTTTTTACAAAAGAATGTCGTTGCTTTGCTCCCTCCTTGCTTTAATGTATCTTTGTCACGTGTTAAAGCTTTATATATGAAAGTTTACAAGTTGTTTTTGTCCTTACTGGTGTTAGGGATGTTATTTTCGGCCTGTGGAAAACAAGAAAAGAAAGCGTTTCTTCCACAGGAAGAAGAAACGGCGGATTCGCTCGTTACAGACTCTCTGCAAGTGGAAACAACCGACTCCGTTTCCGTAGAAGCACTACCTCAGAAAGCCGATGAGCTGTTTGATGATTTTGTGTTTGCTTTTATGAAAAACAAGCATTTTCAAAAAGCCCGAATACTATTCCCTTTGCCTTATCAAGTAAATGGAAAGAAACAAAAAATCAAGGCGGCCTCTTGGAAATTCGATCCGATGTACGCGAAGCAAGAAAACTATACGCTTCTTTTAGACAGTCGCCGAGAAGAAGAGAAAGCCAAAGACACAGCCATTCACCATGTCGTCGTGGAGGAGTTTAATTTGAGAACAGAGCGCATCAAAAAGTATATTTTTCAACGCAAAAGTTCAACATGGAAGCTGACGGAAGTTATAGAAGGAGAGGTTGAAGAATCACAGAATAAAGACTTCTATGTGTTTTATCGCACCTTTGTGTCCGACAAAGCATTTCAGCAAGAACATATCGCCAATCCACTGCAATTTTCGACATACGACGAGGATTCTTTTGAGAAAATAAAAGGTTTTATTTCTTCTGACCAATGGAACGATTTTGCTCCGGAGCTTCCTCAAAACCAGCTGACGAATGTTTTGTATGGACAACAACATAAAAAGTCGCAGCTTAAAATCCTCAAAATATCGTCTTTGTCGGGAGGGCTAAATTCCACCCTCACTTTTAAGCGAAATAATGGAAAATGGACGCTTATCCAATTAGAAAACTGACAACTCCGACTCTTTTGCCGATACTCCCCCTATAATATCTTTGCCTAATATTCAAACAATGTCTCATTCGCTTCTACATCATAATACTTTCGGACTTTCTGTGACTTGCAATGAACTGTTGGAATATGAAAGTATTTCTCATTTATGCACCATTCTTCCCAAAATTCGCCAAAGCAAATGGCTGCATATCGGAAAAGGAAGCAATCTTTTATTTCTCAATGATCATTACGCCGGGATTGTGCTCCACAGTACAATAAAAGGCATGGAAATTCTCTCGGACGACGCAGATTTTTCAACCATACGTGTCGGAGCCGGAGAAGAATGGGACGATTTTGTACACTCATGTATCAAACAAGGACTTTATGGCCTTGAAAATCTTTCTCTCATTCCGGGCGAAGTCGGATCAAGTGCCGTACAAAACATCGGTGCCTATGGTGTAGAAGTCGGGAGTTTGATAGAAAGCGTAGAAACGGTGGAAATTGCAACCGGAGAAATAAAAATCTTCACCCGCTCAGAATGCGAATACGACTATCGAAGCAGTGTTTTCAAACATCGCTTGCGTAATCAATACATCGTCACCCATGTCATTTACCGCCTTTCTCATCATTTCCGTCCTACGCTCTCCCACGCGGCAATTCTTTCTTTTTTCGAACAAAAAGGGGTGGCAACAGATCAAATCAAACCCATGGATTTGCGCAATGCCGTCATAGAGATACGCCAATCCAAACTTCCCGATTTTAGGGAGTATGGCAATGCCGGATCTTTCTTCATGAATCCCGTCATTCCGAAAGAACAAGCTCGCATCTTGTTGGAGAAACATCCCGCCATGCCGCATTATGCCATGCCCGATGGCGTCAAGATCCCGGCAGGCTGGCTTATCGAACAATGCGGTTGGAAAAACAGAAAGACAGCAGTGGCCGGGGTACACGAAAAGCAAGCATTGGTGTTGATCAATCTGGGCAATGCCACAGGAAAAGACATCGCCTTTTTGGCAGAAGAAATACAAAAGGATGTTCGGAAGAAATTCGGCATTTCAATTATTCCCGAAGTTTTGTATATCGAGTAAGATTGATTTGCCGCAACATCACCGATCTCGAAAGCAAAGACAGACACAACAAGAGCGCGTCATTGGAAACACGCTCTTGTTGTGTTTTCAGATGATTGCCGACCGATAATATTTTTCGCAAATCGTGTCTATGTTCAGGCTCACCTTGATGCGCCATTCGACCACGGCAAAACCCAGAGCCGAAAAAACATCGAAGTACCCTTTCGGCATCTTATATTCTCTTCTTGATGAAAAAAGCCCCCACTACATTAGGAAAACACCTTTCAGATCAATATCAAAAGTCTGAGTCATGGAAAAGAGAACCCGATAGGAAGTTGTGAAATTTAGGTCAGTGATAGATTTTTCTACTCGTTACTCCGTTTTATCTACTCCTTAGGTAAGATACGTTCCGACGCATTAAAAACATATTGGGAAAAACCGAAGAGGCGATAGAGCAATTCCGAATGAAAAAAGCAACATTCAGCTCCCTACCAAGAGTTTTTTCTTCTTTTTGTCTACATTGTCTACACTACCCTACTTAAATCACAGATATATAACATGTTGCGAGTGTAGACAATACAGAAAAAAACTACATTCGTTGCTACAACCTACACTCCGTATCGGGGAAGGCCGTGCAGATGCACGAAATCGCCCGTGTAGGCAGTGTAGGTTTTTGGAAAATTGTCTACATTCGTTTTTCATCTGTGTATCATTGACTTAACCTCATTCAGTGTATATTGGCAATCCACCTACATACACCGACAAACTACTGAAATTCAACGACATGAAGAAAAAAATGTATATTTTCGACGATTTTACGAAACGAACATTGGGGAGGCTCATATCATGAGCTATTCCCATCCCTAAAAATCTACGTTTGATGTTGCCAAAGGCGGAATGCAAGAAAGCGGAATTTTTGAAAACCGCAGAAAGAGAAGCTTCACGATAAAGAAATGGCAATACACAAAAAACTCCGCATCTGTTACGATACGGAGTTTGATGCAAAGTGTTGAGGCTACCTGCTCTTTATGGAGTGAGAGAAACACTAACGCTCGGAGAATGAAAAAGCTACTGTTGCCATTGGGGCTAACGTTTGTTTTTGTTGCCTCTGAACAGTCTTGATATTCCGCCGATTTTGCGTAGCAGTTTGTAGCCCGTCAAGGCTCCGTCCACAAAGAACCATGTTCGTGCCGCGACATTGACATAGTTTTGCAGCTTGTTGTCGGAAGTTTCCTGACGTGCAAACACTGTTTGAAAATCTTCCGCAATTTGCTCCTCCGCTTGTCGAATTTGTTGATCGAGTCGAGCGCGTTTGTGTTTTATTTTTTCAAAAGAGAAAACAGCAGGGTTTACCATAAAGCAACTGGTTTGATACGTTCGGATAAGGGGCGTTATTACGGTGTGCTCTCTTCTTCCGGCTCATCGTCCAAGAACAGCGATGCCAAGAGGTTGGCAATGGGATCGATGATGAGCTTTCGGCGCATCGAGAAAGCGATCACTGCGACCAACAGGTGTATCAACGCCATGATGATCAATGCCATGACATAGCCACCGACATAAGGAGCAAGTGCATAGGTCGCGGCAAGCGAAAGAAACAAAACGATAAAACCGGCCACGCAAAACACAACGCCTCCCACGATCAAAGCCGAGAGCACAAGGGTCATTTTGCCGACAAAGTCCAATTGGAGCCGCATCAAGCGAAGCTCTCCATAGTGGCGCAGGTTGGTGATCAGCCGCGCAAGGATTTCGATATTCTTATCGCTCGAAAACACAAGCAGAAATTAAGAGTTGGTGGCATTCAATTCGTCGGCGATGTCATCGACAAGACTTTCCAGTTCTTTGCCGTTGAGTTTTACGCCACGTTTACGGATGGCTTCGGCGATGCGGGCACGTGTGTCTTCACCGCGTTCGGGAGCAAAAAGGATACCACAAGCAGCACCAACGGCGGCACCGCCCAAGAAAGCTGCAAGAATACTAAGACCTTTCATGATGTTTTGATTTTAGAGTGAATAAAATGATGCTTCAAAGATAGTGATTTCTTCCATAAAAATATTCTCCATGCAGAAAAAAAGATATGGTTTAATGTTTTTTGTTCCTTTGAGAGACAAAAAAACAGGATTTTCATCGTAACTTTGCGACAGAATATTTTCGTGAAAATACGCTTCATTGCTAATTTCCATAACGTCATAAAACCCATTCTCATGAAAACCCACGCTTTCCTCGCATTGAGTCTGTGTACTGTTGCTCTCTTTTCAGCTTGCGGAAGTTCGCAAGAAAGCGCTTATCGCCGTGCTTACGAAAAAGCAAAAGCCCAAGAGCAGAAAAATGCCACTCAAACAGTGACCGTCGCTCCTGCCGAAAAACAAGAGGTGACACCCGTAGCCACAACGCCCGTTGTTGTAGAAGAAGATAACACGCCCGTACGAACGATTCCCGGAGGAGTCACCGTTGTCAATGGAGAGCCTTTGAAGGCTTTTAGCGTGGTGACCGGAAGTTTTATCAACCAAACCAACGCAGAAGGAATGATGACAACGCTTCGCAATCGAGGATATGCCGCCCGCGTGGTGAAAACAAACGAAACAATCAGCGGACACACCGGTTGGTATCGTGTGATCGCTTCTTCGTTTGACAGCAAAGCACAAGCCGTGCAAAGCAAAAATACGTTGAGAGACACTTATCCCGATGCTTGGTTGCTGAGCCGATAAGTGGTTGGGAAAGGAAACCGAAAACCGGTTTCGGAAACAAACATAAGCCGCAGTAAAACTTTCATGTTTTTGCTGCGGCTTATGTTTGTTGAGAACGGAGGCAAAGGCAGAGTATCAAAATTCGCTCGTGAAGTGGAAGCGAATGTTTTTGAAATCCTGTTGTGCCATTTGAAGAACGTAGCCGGAGTCGGCAAGAAAGACATCGCGTCCCTCCCGGTCTTTTGCCATATATTGGTATTTTCGCTTTTTGAATTGTTCGAGTTCGGCCGGGTCGTCGCTCTCTATCCAGCAGGCTTTGTAAAGACTGATTGGTTCCCAACGGCAGGTGGCGCCATATTCGTTTTCGAGGCGATATTGGATAACTTCAAATTGCAACTGTCCGACCGTACCAATGATTTTTCGGCCGTTGAACTCGTTGATGAAGAGTTGAGCCACCCCTTCGTCCATGAGCTGATCGATGCCCTTTTGAAGTTGCTTGGTCTTCATCGGGTCGGCGTTTTCGATGTATTTGAACATTTCGGGAGAGAAAGAAGGAAGTCCGCGGAAGTGGATGATTTCACCTTCCGTCAGCGTGTCGCCGATTTTGAAAATGCCGTTGTCGGGCAAACCGACGATGTCGCCCGGATAGGCCTCATCAATGGTTTCTTTGCGTTGTGCCATGAACTGCGTGGGACTCGAAAAGCGCACCGTTTTTCCGTTGCGCACGTGCAAATAGGGGGCGTTGCGCACGAATTTTCCGGAGCAGACCTTGCAAAACGCGATGCAGGAACGGTGGTTGGGGTCGATGTTGGCCGTGATTTTGAAAATGAAGCCTGAAAACTTTTGTTCTTCGGGATCGACCATTCGTTCTTCGGCTTTTGTCGGACGAGGAGAAGGCGCAATCTTCACGAAGCAGTCGAGCAACTCCTTCACTCCGAAATTGTTGAGAGCCGATCCGAAAAAGACGGGGGCGACATCTGCCGCCAAATAAGCGTCGGTGTCGAAATCGGAGTAGACGCCGTTTACGAGTTCGAGGTCATCGCGAAGTTGTGTGGCGTCTTTTTCTCCCACGTGCGATTCGAGTTCGCCGTCGGCATGAATGTCCACAGAAACTTTTTCGGTCACTTTTTGCTTGTCCGATGCAAAGAGATTGAGTTGTTGCTCATAGATATTGTAGACACCCTTGAAGCGTTGCCCCTGATTGATCGGCCACGAAAGAGGGCGCACGCCGATTTGGAGTTCTTCTTCCAATTCGTCGAGAAGTTCAAACGGATCGCGTCCTTCTCTGTCCATTTTATTGACGAAAATAATGACGGGTGTTTTGCGCATACGGCATACCGTCATCAGTTTTCGAGTTTGTGCTTCCACACCTTTTGAGCTGTCTACCACGATTATGGCAGAATCTACGGCCGTGAGTGTACGAAAAGTGTCTTCTGCAAAATCCTGGTGACCGGGAGTGTCGAGAATGTTTACTTTGTAGCCTTCGTAATCGAATTCCATGACGGAGGTGGTGACCGAAATTCCTCTTTGTTTTTCAATCTCCATCCAGTCGGAAGTGGCCGTTTTTTTGATTTTGTTGCTTTTCACGGCTCCCGCCACTTGTATTTGTCCACCGAAGAGGAGGAGTTTCTCGGTAAGTGTGGTTTTACCGGCGTCGGGGTGAGAGATGATGGCAAACGTGCGACGACGTGCTATTTCTTGATTCATGTCTTGATAAAAATGGTATGGGATGTGTTTATTGTTGCTGACGAGAGGTGGATTTCCGCTTCTTGAAAAAGAACAGATCGCGCAGCGAATGGAAATCTCGTTTTAATTGTATGCCGACGCCCTGCGTGGAGAGCGTGGACTTCGAGAAGTAGCGATCGTTGGTTTCGCTGTATGCTTTGAGATTGACAGAGCCCGAGGGCGTGAGCAGATAGTGTACGTCGAAGTCGCCCACAAAATTGGTCGTTGCGGCTTGGCGTTCATGATAACCGACTTTTCCATTGACCAAAAGGCGATTGTTGAGCAGTCGGCCGGAGAGAGAACCGTCTACTTCCATGTCGCTCCAACCGAGTTGGCCGGTGGCTACGTTGGCACCGAATGTCCAATTCGACGATCCTACGGCGTTGGAGAGAATGTTGTTGATTTGAGCCGAAAGGGTGCTTGATAGCAGGGACTTCATCATGATGGAAGATTGAGATTGTCCGCCGGCAGAGGCCGTGGCGGCGTAGTTGTAGGTAAAAAAACGACCTACGCCCAAGAGGTAGAGCACTTGCATCGTCCGATCTTCTTCGGAAGCCATCATGCTACGCACCATCATCTTTTCATCTTCGCCTACATTGGGGAGATCGAAATCAAGTCCCAAGTTCATATTGCTGACCTTTCCGGTGAAGTGAATCAAGCAGTTTACGGGCGTGGGATTGTTGTTGAAACCGCTGCCGATGTTGAGGTCGGCCAGTGAGGCGGAATTGACGAGGTATGAGGCTTTCACATCGACGTCGGCATTGAGAGGGTCGCCGGAAAAACTGACGGTGCCGCCGGGTAGAAGGGTGAAGTTCTTTTTGATCAGATTTTGAATGCTTAAATCATAATTTCCGTGGCGCACATTGTAGACTCCAAACATGCGAAATGCCCCTTTATTGTAGTAGGACGCACGAATGGGGCCGCTACCGTGGGTGGTGATCACATCGCCGCTTTTTATATCGGTGATCATTCGCAATTTGGAAGAGGGTTGCACATTTACTTCCAAATTCAGACGGATGTCGGTTTTGCTTTCCGGCTCCCCGTCAGCCGATGTTTCGGCATTTGGTGATGCTGCGAAATTCGAGATATGACGTTGGGTGGAGAGATCACGGAACGTGACCAACTTGCGATCGGCCTCTTCGGGAGAATCCAAGATGTAAGTAAGAACGCTTCCGTCATCGGTGGCTACTTGAATATCGGCGTCCATTCGCCCCGGACTTCCGGAGATCTTTACCTTTCCACTGCCGAAAGCTGTGGCATAGAAAGGCATATCGAGTTCGTAAGGACGATCGTAGAGTTTGATGCGGTTACCGCTCATGGAAAAATCATAAGAAATCTCTCGAAGATGACGGTGGTTTAGCTTGCCGCTGATCGTTCCGCTTCCGTCGATGCTGTCGGTGAGCAGTGCGTTGGTCAGATTAAACTCTCCCGGAGCTATTTTTACTTCGGCTTCATGAAGGTGGTAGGTCACTCCGGTGACGGGGATTTTGGCGGAGGCGGTGGCACGTTCCTTTCCCTCGAAATCAATGGCTTTGAAAGATCCGAAAATGCGGCACCTGCCTGTGCTTCGGCCACGAATGTCGTGAAAAATGTCGTCGATGTATTGGTTGAGAAAAGCTATCGGAGTGTTTTCGCTCTCGACTTGCAGGTCGAGTGCCTTTTTCCCTAAGCTCACGAAACCTTTGACGTTGGTGTGTCCGATGTCGGCCTCTTTGATTCGTGCATCCAAGTTAATGGTTTGCTCTCTTCCGTCAAAGCCTCCTTGAATTTCGGCGTGGCCGAGAAAAGTGTTGTTGAAACGGAAATGAGGGATGTCGAGATAGGCAAGGAGTTGCAGATTGCCGTCCAATCCGGGGCGAAGAATGCCGCGTCCCGTGGCACGACCTCCGAAAGTGACCACATCGAGGCCGGTAAGGGCAAGGGCATAGCCGACATCAACTTTGCGCAGGTCGACCACGATGCCGTCACTGCCTTGGGCATAAGCTCCGGCAATGGAGAGGTGTTGGTCGGCATGGGCAATGGAAAGATTGGAGATGCTCAGTCGATCGTTGCCGTAGATCACTCGTCCCGGTTTGACTTCCCAAAGGCTGTCGTTGATGCAGATGTTGGTAGGAAGTATTTCGGTTGTGAATTCTATCTTTTCTCTCCGTCCGGCTTGTGGGAAATGGATATTGGTATTACTGGCGATTTTACCATGAAAACGTTGGCGCAAACTTTCTTTCCATTGGAGGTAACTGTGAAGCTGTCCGTTCTGTGTTTTTGCTCCCAACTCTATTTTCACTTCGGCATCTTTGAGATGCTTTTCGGCTTTTGCCAAAATTTGCAGACTATCTCCTTGGTTGCGTGCAACAATAGACAGATTGTTGAGATTGAAATTACCGATTTTTAGGTGTGGTGCCGACCCGGCGAGGCGGATGGATTCCCCCTTGTCGAAAATGCCTCCCTCCACTACAATGGGACGCTCCGCCTCGATGTCTATTTTCAAGATACGTTTCAAAAAGTCAGTGCGCTTAATGGCCAAGGAGAGCGAGAGGTCGGTGTGAGGTGAATGCACGGCGAGCGACGCAGGGAAAGCGTTTGGCGTTTTGTACTCCATCTGTCGGGTGAGGCTTGCCATAAGTTGGGCAATGTTGTGCTTGAAGTCTTGCAGATCGGTAAAGCCCTCAATACCCAATTCTGCAAAATCTCCGGTTAACAGAAGACGATTGCCGTGAGTTTGGGGGAGGCTTGAAAAGTCAAGTTTCTCCAAGTAATAAGGAACAATGTTGGGGGCATCTCCTTGCAGCGTGAGATGTTTGATGCACAAGTGTGCCGTAGGGAGAGGGGCTTGCAGTTGGTCGATTTCGGCTTGCGCTTGAAAGGAAAAGACGCCGTTGTTCCAACGTGAAGTCAGACCGAGTTGAGAAGGAACAAGACGGGACACTTGCACATCGGCTTTCAGCCGAGAGGGCTGCCGGTTGGCATTCAGCACCCCGGAAATGGTGGCATTCAAATCTATTGCAGGATCTTTGAAGTCGAAGACAAGATTTGCGTGTTCTTTCCGCAGGGTTAGCTCGGTGGAAAGTTGATGTAAAGTTTTGCCGTCTGCAATGGCCTTGTGAATGTCGAGCCGAGCTTGACACTCAATGCCTTTCTGTTGCGGAAATCCGATGGTTCCTTGCAGTTGAAAATCAACAAAGGTGGGGATATTCTTGTGCTTGATGAAAAGGGAGGGATTGAAATCTTTCGAAGAAATGACGCCTTCCAACTCGCGATCTTTATAGGTCACGTCCACAGCGAGAAGACCGGCCTCCGTACTTAAATCACCTTTTAATAAAACCTTGTTTTTAAGGGTATAATCTATTTTTCCTTGAAGTGACAGTTCTCCTGCATCGAGCAACCATTGGGGCATCGGAGCGGAGAGCATGGCAACGTAGTTTTTCCGTATGAATGCCGGTTTGATTTCTGCTTTCTCGAAGAGGCTTTCAATTCGCAAAACACCAGTCCGGTTTTTGTGAACGACAAGATCCGTGTGCAATGCGAGAGTACCGTCTTGGTTGAAGATTTTCAAGTCCCGAACCTTTATTTGATGCGGTGCAATGGTATAGAGCGCGGAGATCTTTGCTCTTTCTTTTATTTTTTTCAGAGAGGGAATGAAAGGCGCCAAATCTTCTGTCGATAAAATAACGTCGCGCAACGCTCCGGAAAGGGTTAAACTGCTGTATAACGTGTGGAAATCGGTCGCGTCATATCGTGCCGAGAGTTCTTTTTCTCGTATTTCGGAGCGCGAGGTTTTCAACACAAAATCTCTAATGCTGCATTGTGAGCGATTGGCCACAATCTTCATGCGCAGTTCTTGTAAAGATACACCGCACGATTCTTGTGCTTGCAGGTGTCGCACGCGTAGGTTAAGGCTGTCGTTCGTCAAGTGCTTCAAGCTCAGATTGGCATCAATCCCCGTAAGACGAATGTGGTCGGCAGAAAAACAACCGGAGGAAGGGCGCGAAGTATTCCAATCGTTGTAACTCAATTCGCATCTGCGCATGATGAGTGAATTGATGCGCAGGTTGAGCGAGGTTTCGCGTCCTTCATCTCCTTGAAGAGCATCTAAGATGTACTGAAAGTTGGTTCTGCCTTTTCCTTTATTTTTATAGAGCGAAATGTGTGCGTCGAGCAAAGCGACGTTGCGAATGGAGATTTGTCGACGAATCAGTGAACTTATTTCTAATTTAAGAAACAACAACTTACTGTTTATAAACTCCTTATGATTTCTATCTTTGACGGTTATGTCATGTATGGAAATGCTGTTGAACAGTCCGACTTTTACGTTCCCGATTTCTACGTCTGAATGTATTTTGTCTTCCAGCAGCATTTCAATTTCATCGGCCAACCATCTTTGCACACCCGACGAATCGAGCGCGAAAAGCAAGAGCGTGTAAGAAGCCACAAGGCAACCCAACGTCCATTGGAAGAGCAGGCGGAAAGAAACTTTTCTCATAGATCGCAACTGAAAAATAATCACTTTTTGCTTCGACGATTTAAGTCTATGAGATAGGAGAACTTACAAACAAGACTATTGTGTGCAGATCTGGAAAAAGGGTCTTTCTTGGCATTGTTGAAGAAGTCGGCAAGTCCGTAGTAGTAGCGTATGTCCAAAAGGAAATGCCCTAATCCTGTGGTCAATTCTACCCCCAATCCTCCGACAATTCCATAGTCTACACGACGATCCAAGGGTTTGCCGTATTGTGCATAGACATTATTTCCGCGATCGGGCACGATTTGTCCCAAAAGTTCTTTGGTCGTTAATACGGAGGAGCGCAGTTCATATTCTTTCAAAGCAAATCCTATCTGAGGTCCTGCCAACAAGAACCCCTTCAAACCTCTTTCTTCTTTTCCCAAACCCAAACTTGCCAACATCGGAACTTGTAAATAATCGATGCGACGCTCGTAGGTGTCAGGAAGTTTCACATTGGAAGAGGAGTAGATGTCTTCTTTCCAACCCAAGCGAGCGTAGTTGATTTCCATTTGTATCGCACATAGAAGATCAAAGTATTTTTCACTTGTATATCTTGCAGTTATCCCCGCCGTGGGAGCATTGAAGTAAGTTTGCCGGATGTTGGGAGTAAACAAAACTTTATTAAACCCTACGCCTCCGTTGAAACCGGCCACCCAATTGTTGCGCGGCGATCCGACTTGTGCGGAAACTATCTGTTGGAAAAGCAGAAACAGAAGGGAGAAAAGGGCAGATCTATACATATCTGTTAGAGGCGTGAATGTTGATTTGTTTGACACGCGAAGATACGCAAAAATCCTTGTTTTAACTCCATGAGAGAATGAAAAAGAGCATGAACTCCTTGTTTTAGTAATGCTTACCTTTTGATTTTGAAAAGAATTTGCTAATTTTGCGGCAATTTTGTAGCGATTTTGTGGCATATTCTTGAACTTTTCATTAT
Organism: Alloprevotella sp. OH1205_COT-284; assembly: GCF_003859795.1. GTDB lineage: Bacteria > Bacteroidota > Bacteroidia > Bacteroidales > Bacteroidaceae > Alloprevotella. Next base: position 23,150 of record NZ_RQYI01000023.1, read on the forward strand.
TCCCTTGATCGATGAAATCATCAACAATGCCCTATTAGGTTAAAACGTATCGAACTATGAATATATCTTATAAATGGCTGAAAGAATTTGTCGATTTCGACATGACAGCCGAAGAAGTTGCGGTTGCACTCACCTCTATCGGGCTCGAAGTGGGAGGAGTGGAAGAAGTACAAACCATTCGCGGCGGCTTAAAAGGCCTTGTCGTGGGACATGTATTGACCTGCGAAGCTCATCCCAATTCCGATCACATGCATGTCACCACGGTAGATTTGGGCAATGGCGAAGCTCCGACCCAAATCGTTTGTGGCGCACACAATGTGGCCGCCGGACAAAAAGTAATTGTGGCCACAATGGGCGCAAAACTATATGATGGCGATCAGGAGTTTACCATAAAGAAATCGAAACTTCGTGGTGTGGAAAGTTTCGGCATGATTTGCGCGGAAGACGAAATCGGTGTCGGTACGAACCATGACGGAATTATGGTGTTGCCCACAGAGACGACGGTGGGAATGCCGGCGGCAGAATATTTCGGTCTCGAAAGCGATTTCCTCATCGAAGTAGACATCACCCCCAACAGAGCGGACGCCTGCTCTCATTGGGGAGTGGCACGCGACCTTTATGCCTATTTGGTGCGCAACGGAAAGGAAACGGCTCTTCATCGCCCGACGGCAGAAAAATTTGTCGTGGACAACGAATCCTTGCCGATTGCCATTGAGGTGGAAAACCAAGAAGCTTGTCCGCGCTATTGTGCCGTTACGCTGAAAGGATGCGAAGTGAAAGACAGTCCGAAGTGGTTGCAAGACAAACTGATCTCGATCGGTTTGCGCCCCATCAATAACATTGTGGACATCACAAACTATATCATGATGGCCTACGGACAACCTCTGCATTGTTTTGATGCAGACATGGTGACCGGCCGGATCGTTCGAGTGAAGACATTGCCGGAAGGAACCAAGTTTACGACACTTGACGGAGAAGAGCACACGCTTTCAAATCGCGATTTGGCGATTTGCAATGCCGAAGAAGCGATGTGCATTGCCGGAGTGTTTGGCGGAAAAGGCAGCGGCACGTATGAAAACACAACCAACGTGCTTTTTGAAAGTGCCTATTTTCACCCGACATGGATCCGAAAGAGTGCCCGCAGACACGGTTTGAACACAGATGCGTCTTTCCGATTTGAGCGCGGCATAGATCCCGACGGACAGCTTTATGCGCTTAAACAAGCCGCTATCTTGGCAAAAGAGCTTGCCGGAGGAGAAATAGCAATGCAGATTGCCGACGTAGTATCGCCCGACTTGGTAAAATCTTTCGAAGTGGAGTTGGAATACACATATGTGAATGAAGTGATCGGCAAGGAGATTTCCGCCGAACTGGTCAAAACCATTCTTTCTTCGCTCGACATCAAAATCGTGAAGGAAACTTCCACGGGACTTTCGCTCGAAATACCGGCTTATCGCGTGGATGTCCAGCGTCCTTGCGATGTGGTTGAGGAGATTTTGAGAATTTACGGATACAACAACGTCGAAATTCCGACAAGCGTCAAGTCGTCGCTGACGATCAAGGGGGCTTGCGACAAAAGCTACCAACTTCAAACTTTAATCAGCGAGCAACTCGTAGGCAGCGGCTTTCACGAAATCTTAAACAACTCCCTGACGCGAGAAGCCTACTATCAAAATCTGCAAACTTACGCTTCCGAGCATCTTGTTCGTCTCATGAACCCACTTTCCGGAGATCTGAATGTGATGCGTCAAACACTGCTTTTCGGAGGTCTTGAAAGCATTGCCCACAATGCCAATCGTAAAGCAGCCAATCTGCGCTTCTTCGAGTTTGGAAATTGTTATCGTTACGACGCCGAACGCAAACAGGCCGAAAAAGTACTTTCTCCTTATTCCGAAGAACTTCACCTCGGGCTGTGGCTCACGGGAAACCGCGTGGAAGGCTCATGGGCGCATCAGACGGAGGCTTCAACCGTCTACGAGCTGAAAGCCTATGCCATGAATATTTTATTGCGTTTGGGCATTTCTCTGAACGGTCTTGTCGTTGCAGATGGCAAGAACGACATTTTCTCGAAAAGCATATCTGTGACCGATCGCAACGGAAAACTGTTGTTGGAACTCGGATTGATCAGAAAAGCAATATTGCTTGAAACGGGAGTTGAGCAGGGCGTCTTTTTTGCCGAGTTCAACTGGACGGCATTGCTTAAAAAGCTCTCTAAAAAGGACATTTCTTTCAAAGAGCTGTCCAAATTCCCCACGGTTCGCCGTGACCTTGCTTTACTCTTGGATCGCGAGGTGACTTTCGGAGAAATCGAACGTATCGCCTTGGCCACCGAGAAAAAACTCTTGAAGCGTGTGGAACTCTTCGACGTCTATGAAGGCAAAAACTTGGAAGCCGGAAAGAAGAGCTATGCCGTCACCTTCATCTTACAAGACGAAACCAAGACGATGAACGATAAGCAAACCGAAGCTATCATGAGCAAAATCATCGCTCAGCTCGAAAAACAACTCGGTGCCGTTTTGCGCGGATAATCGTATCTCAATGTAGAACCATATCATTCTAATCAAACTACAAATCTCATGGGAAGAGCATTTGAATATCGTAAAGCAGCCAAAATGAAACGTTGGGGCCACATGGCTCGCACGTTTACCAAAATCGGCAAACAAATAGCAGTGGCCGTTAAGGCCGGCGGCCCCGACCCCGAAACCAACCCTACGCTTCGTGCCATCATTGCCACGGCAAAACGTGAGAACATGCCGAAAGACAACATCGATCGTGCCATTAAAAATGCAATGGGAAAAGACCAGAGTGACTATAAAACCATGACCTATGAGGGATATGGCCCTCACGGCATTGCAGTTTTTGTAGATACACTCACCGACAATCCGACTCGTACGGTTGGAGACGTGCGCTCTGTTTTCAATAAATTCAGCGGAAACCTCGGTACAATGGGGTCTTTGGCTTTTCTTTTCGACCATAAATGTGTGTTTGCCTTCAAAAAGACAGAAGGCATAGATATGGAAGAAATGATCCTTGATCTTATCGACTACGGAGTGGAAGACGAGTTTGATGAAGACGAAGAAGAGGGCACAATCACCATTTACGGAGACCCGAAATCGTTCAGCGAGATCCAAAAGCATTTGGAAAGCGAAGGCTTCGAAATCGTCAGTGCGGAATTTACTTACATTCCCAATGACTTGAAAGACGTGACGGCCGAACAACGTGAAACAATCGACAAAATGGTGGAGCGTCTTGAAGATTTCGATGATGTACAAAATGTGTACACCAATATGAAACCGGAAGAATAAATTTCTCTTACGTCTTTATTGCAATCAAAAAAGACAACGAGTAGTTTTTCCTTTTTGATGTCCGATAAAAGTTTTTCAACAACAAAACTTTTATCGGACACTCATTTTTTGCAGTTTTTCTGTCAAGACAAAGCGATACAACTCTCAGCTTTTTCCACCCAATAAACCTTTATAGTGACGACTAAGTGGGAACCGGTGAAATTTAGGTCAGTGATAGATTTTTCTACTCGTTACTCCGTTTCATCTACTCCTTGGGTAAGATGCGTTCCGACGCATCAAGGAATATCGGGAGAAGCCGAAGAAGAGATGAGATCATTCTTCGCAAGAAAAAAGCAACTTTCAGCCTATACAGGGAGTTTTTCTTCTTTTTATCTACATTGTCTACACTACCCTCCTTAAATCGCAGATATATAAATCGTTGCGAATGTAGACAATGCGAAAAATAACCTACATTCGTCGTTGCAACCTACACGCAGTATCAGAAAAGGCGTGCAGATGCTCGAATATCGCCCATGTAGGCTGTGTAGGTTTTGGCAAAATCCATCTACATCTCTTTCTATCTGTTTATCATAGAGTTAAATTCTTTCAGTGTATATCGAGATGCAGCCATATACACTTGTATGTCATTGAATTTCAGCGACGTGTAAGGTACTGTGTAGGTTTTTGACGATTTCGCGAAAAGAACATTGGAGAAGTCCGGAAAATGAGCCATGCCCCCCCCCCTAAAAACCACATGATATGTAGCCAAGGTATGTTCAGGTACATCACGGAAAATTGATTGGACGAGGCGGCTTGCTTTTTGAAAAAGAAAGCCCGAAGCTACATCACACAGAGCTTCGGGCAAGATGCCATACGATTTGAATTTGCCGACAACTATATCTCTTTTCGTCGGAAAAACCAAAAGTGACAAAAACATAAATTGCCGTTTTGCACATTCTTTTTTCAATAAGAGAAAGTGTGTACAAAACGACAATATCATCGCATCAGCGACAGCATCTTTTCGGAAAAAGACAGCTATCGTTTCTCAACGGCTTTCAGCATTTCTTTGACTGCGGTTTCAAGTTGGCGATCAATGCCGGCGGCCACCTCTTCGGGAGAATTGTAGACCTCTATGTCGGGCATGAGCTGAGTGTTTTCACCGAATACACCTTTCATGTCGCGCACTCCGACCTGCGGAATGCCGAAAACAATGGAGGGGTCTATCTGGCGTTCCCACCAAACAGCCGTCATGGTGCCGGGAATGGGAGCACCGATAATTTTCCCAATGTTCAATTCACGATAAATCACCGGAAAACCGGAAGCATTGCTGTAATTATCTTCACACACCAGCAGACACGAGGGTTTCAACCACTTGTTGAAAGGATCGGAGCCGATGTATTGTCCACGAACGACAAACTGTTGATATTCTTTACCGCCCAACAATGTGACAAGATCATCATGAAGCCAGCCGCCTCCATTATGGCGGGTATCGACGATGACGGCCTCTTTTTGTCGATTCTTATCGGAAAGCAATTTGCTATATACCTCGCGGAAACTGGGGCTGTTCATCCCTTCCACGTGCACGTATGCAATTTTTCCTCCCGAAAGGCTGTCTACCATGGCTTCGTTGCGCTTCACCCAACGCTTGTAGAGCAGGTCTTCTTGTTTGTCGAAACCTATTGCACGAACTTCCACAGTGAAACGTTTGTTTTTCTTCGGATCGAAAATTCCGACTCGGACTTTTTTGTTTTGTTTTCCTTCGAGAAGGGGAAAATAATCCATACCGGCAATTATGGTCGTTCCATCGATGCTCTCAATGATGCAACCGGGATGCACATCGGTTTTCTTCACAGAGAAAGGGCCTCGTGCCATTACTTCTTTTACAAGAAGTCCGTCGCCTCGATATTTTTCGTCGAAAAACAGTCCTAAACTTGCTGTCCCCAACGTGCCTTCCGGTGCTCTGTAACGCGCACCGGTGTGAGAGGCATTGAGTTCTCCGAGAAGTTCGCTCAGCAATTCCGCAAAGTCATAATTGTTGTTGATGGAAGGGAGGAAGCGGCGATAGCTTTCGCGATAGAAATCCCAATCGGTGTCGTGGAGATCGGATTGATAGAATTTGTCTTTCACCTGTTGCCAAGCATGATCGAAGATGTAGTTCCGCTCATCGGCGGGGCGATAGTCGAAATTGGCTTCAAACTTGACGTCGGTGGTTGCTCCGTTTTTGGCGTTGATTTTCTTGATGCCGTTATTGGTCGTGAAAATGTATTCGCCTTTGCGATCGAGGTGCAAAGCTCCTCCACCTGCTTTTTTTGACAATATGCGTGTTTGATTTTCTTTCAAATCATGTTCCCACAAGTCATAGCCACTTTCGAACGCCGCCTGATAGTAGAATTTGTCTCCTTTCGGCGTGAGCACCCCGTCTCCCAAACGAGAAGAATTGACGGTGAGGCGGACGATGCGGTCGAATCTGTTTTCAAGATCCAAATTGAGTTGTTTTTTCGCATCCGTGGTGTCTGCTTCGCTTTTTGTCGATTGAGATTTTTCTTTTTCGTTTTTCTTTTTCTGATTTTCTTGCTGTTTCTTTTGCTCTTCCTTTGCGAGGGCTTCCATTGCCAACTCCTCTTTGTTCATGTGGAAGCGTTCATAGGCATCGAGATCGAAGAACATGAGATAATAGTCTTTCTCCGCTCCCCAACTGCCGTGACTGCGATAGCCGGCACGATCGCTTTTCCAAAGCATCGCTTTACCGCCGAGCACCCAACAAGGGTCGGTGTCGCTGTATCCGCTTTCGGTCAGATTGACAACAGGCTTTTTCCCCGCGGCATCGATAAGGGCGATGTCTTTGTTGTTCCAGCCTCCGTTACCGATATATCCGGAGAGCAAGTAGCGACTGTCGGGGCTCCATTGAAAACTTTGGTCGCCATCGACATAAGAGTATTCATACTTGCCCTCCATGACCGTGTGTACTTTCTTGGTTTTGAGATTAAGCACACGAAGAGTGGTTCTATTTTCCAAAAACGCCAACTGCTTGCCGTCCGGACTGTATGCGGGCTTGAATGATGTATTTTTGCTTTTCACCAACTGCTCTTCTTTCAACTCTTCGGCATAGGCAAAAAATTTGTCTTCTTTTTTGACAATGGAAGATTGATAGATCTGCCACAATCCGTTTCGCTCGGAAGCATAGGCCAAATGCTTACCGTCGGGTGAGAAACAGAGATTTCTCTCCTGCTCCGGTGTGTTGGTGACGCGCCGTGTCGTGTTGTACTCCACAGAAGTGACATAGACATCTCCGTGAAGAATAAAAGCGACCTCTTTCTCACTCGGCGAAAGTGCGATTTCGGTTGCTCCGCCTGCACGTATCTGTCGAATCAGGTCTTTGTCCGTTTTGTCGGTGAGAATGCGAATGTCCACCTTTTGAGGTGTTTTCCCCTCTTTCAGCGTGTAAATGCTTCCGTCGTAACCATAGCATAAGGTTCCGTCGTCGGCAATGGAAAGAAAGCGAACGGGATGTTTTTTGTATTGAGTGAGCCCCTTGGGCATGCCGCCATCGACAGAGCGTTTCATCACGTTGAAAGTTCCACTCTCTTCACTCAAATAATAGAAGAAGCGGCCATCGGGACTCCATACGGGTGAACGATCTTCGCCGGCAAAGTAAGTCAGTCGGACATAAGAGGAAAATCCCTTTTTATCCGAAGAGCATCGCCAAATATCACGTGCGATGCTCGAAGTTTGATGCTTTCTCCACGGATCTTCGTAGCCTTTCTTGTCGTGAAACAGAAATTGCTTTCCGTCACGGCTTACACTGATGTCTTCCATTGGGAGAGTGGAAAAGAGCGTAGGGCGACCGCCCTTTGTGCTGACGGCATAGACTTGTGAGAAAGAGGGGCTTGCAAACTGTATGCTTTGCGATGCAGGAAGGCCATAGGCTGCATACAGCACCGTATCGTTATCCTTGAAAGTTATGGGGTACTCTTTCCCGGAATGGGTGGTAAGACGCATGGGAGCTCCCCCCTCTTTGTCTACAATAAAAACATCCCAACTACCCATTCGATCAGAAGAAAAAGCTAACTTTTTGCCATCGGGACTCCATACCGGGCGAGAATCATAGGCTGCATTAGAGGTGATTTGCAGAGCACGTCCGCCTGCGGAGGGCACGGTATAGATGTCTCCTTGATAACAAAAAGCAATGGTTCGCCCATCGGGCGAAAGAGCCGGATAACGCAACCATTGCGCGTCTTTCTCTGCCGTTTGAGCCGACAACACCATGGTCGTCATCAGAAAGGACAGAGAGAAAAGGGATTTCTTCATGTTCATGAGCAATTTTCAAAAATTAGAAGTTACTATATTCTTTTCTTTAATACGATTTGAACAGACAGACAAGGCATCTCCTTGGCTATTTTTTAAGGATAGAGGTCTGGGGATGACGCACCCCGGAGGATGAAGTCAAAAATGCTTTGGCCGTTCCGAAATTGAGATTCATGTCCAAACGAACCGGCAAGTGATTGGCGTCATCGGTGATGTAAAACTTAACGATTTCATTCTCTTTGTCCCCTTCTTTTTCCATAAACGAGAAAACAAGACAGCGATAGGTTGTCCCGGTACTTTCGACCTTATGGTTCTCCTTGCCGCGATAAACAATGCTTTGTCGTTCACACTTCTTGCCATCGGCCATCATGAAATATTGCCGCGTTCCCACCTTCCAACTCGCGGGATCGTAAGAACGGGCTCTGAGCATCATTGCGATCATATCATAGGCACATTCGGAAAACGAAGCAATGGAAGGATTGTTTGCTCCATGGTTTCTGATGTAATTCATTTTCAGATGACATTTGCCATTGCTATATTCGTACTTGACTTCATCTACACGAAACTGACTGCCTTCGTGTGCGCGCTTAGTGTAATACAACGGAGTAACGTTGAGGTCGGTGTAGGACGTCAGAGTGTCGCGCATGACAAAGAAACGATCGGCACGCTTATTCGTGGACGTGATCAGATGAGTGCGGTAAGCCTGCTTTCCCGCATATTTGGCTTTCCGAATATCCCATTGCGCCGTTCCGACCTTGATCCAAATAAAACTCCAATTAAAATAAAGATCGTATTTCAACAATTCTCCTTCGGAGAAGGCGGTGTTAGGTGCTCCGCATTGTGCATGAGATACTCCCCAACCCAAACAAAAGACAAGAAGAAAAAGAATGTTTTTTTTCATAAGAAAGCAAGAAGAAGCAAAGAACGGAATGGATAACTCGGCAAAAATAGGTGAACTTTACAGAATGTACAAACCGATAAAGATTGTTTAAGAGAAAATGGAATTAACTCTTTTCTTTTTGAAGTTTATTGTGTCGTGCCAATTCGTAGTTGTTTCGGAGGTTATGATAAATCGCATAAAACCCACCGGCTATCGAACTGACGGGATCAAAAAAGGTATAGCCGACCCAAATCAGGAAAACCGTGTTTTTTTGCCCCAAAGCCTGAGCCGAAGCGATAGGGCTGTTGTAGCGAACGCCAACTTTTCTGCCGAAATAAAATTGTACGCAACAAGTCAGCAAACTAACAACGGAAATGCCTATCGGTATCCACCATGTCGTCGGAGTTGAAACAAGCGATCTGATACTGACGGCAATAGCCAAAGCCAAGCTCACTGCCCAAAGATAAAATGCAAAATCTTTCAACCCGAGAAGGAAAAGGTGCAGTTTCTTGAAAAAAAGGCGTACCGTCATCGCAACGAGAAACGGAAGTATCAATATCGGAAAGATTTTAGCCACAATGAGATAAAACGAATGGACAAACGACATCGAAGGATGGACATGAAACAGCGGGGCAATCATAGGAACAGCCAAGGCGACCATGAGATTGCTCAACAGCGTATAGGTGGTGATCCCTTCGACATCCCCCCGGAGTTTGGAAGTGACAACGGCTGCTGCCGTCGCCGTTGGGCAAAGCAAACAAAGAAGGGCGGCTTCCGACAAAGGAAGATATTCGGGATTCGGGAAAAGGAGAAACAATGCGACAATCAAACCCGCTCCCAACAGTTGAAAAAGCAGAAGAAAAACATGCCATTTTCTAAACGACAGACGTCGCGGATCTACTTTACAAAAAGTGATGAACAACATAAAAAAAATCAATGTCGGTTGCAGCCATCCGACAATCGTCGAAATCTCATGATCTGCCGAAGGCGGAAGGCTTCTCCAAAGACAATAAATTCCGCCTCCCGCCAACATTGAAACAGCGAGCACCCATGTGCGCAGAAATCGTAACAAAGGCTTCATGCAGTTTTTAAGTATTCTGAAACGCGAATGGAAATTCACGCCCCAAAGTTCTTTTCGAGTTTAAGCATTTCATCACGCAACTGTGCCGCCATGATAAAATCGAGTTCTTCGGCAGCTTTTTTCATTGCGGTTCGCAAAATTTCTATACGAGCCTTTCTCTCATCTTCCGAGAGGTTTTTCGCCTCGTCGGGCAATGAGGCTTTTTGTTTTCCGTTTTTTTGTTTTCCATAAGTCGCCGCTTCTTCTGCCACTTGCAACACATTTTTTTCAGCCGAAGAATAGGGAGAATAGGGAGAAAGCAACTCTCCTCCCCGTGCCTCAATACGCTCTTTACCGAGTTTTCCCAATTGACTCGGAGCAAGGCTCTTTTTCACTTGCTTGGGAGTGATTCCATGTTCAAGGTTATAGTTCATCTGTTTCAGACGACGACGATTGGTCTCATCTATGGTGAGTTGCATGCTTCTCGTGATTTTCTTGGCATACATGATCACCCGGCCATTCACATTTCGAGCAGCACGACCTGCCGTTTGTGTCATACTGCGCCGGTCACGCAAAAATCCCTCTTTATCGGCATCAAGAATAGCCACGAGGGCAACTTCGGGCAGATCAAGCCCCTCTCTAAGCAAATTGACACCCACCAACACTTGATAAACACCAAGACGAAGATCTTCCATAATCTGTACCCTCTCCAACGTGTCTACATCGGAATGAATATAGGCCGTTGAAATACCATAGCTCAAAAGATATTCCGACAATTCTTCTGCCATTCGCTTCGTGAGTGTCGTCACCAATACACGTTCGTCACGAGAAACGGCCAAACGTATTTCGTCTAAAAGATCGTCGACGGGAAAATCCGTATCTCTAACCTCTATCGGCGGATCCAACAAACCTGTCGGGCGAATGACTTGATCGACAAACACACCGCCCGCTTGTGCCAACTCATAATCATCGGGGGTAGCACTGACATAAATCACTTGTTTGGCCAGTTGCTGAAACTCTTCAAATTTCAACGGTCGATTGTCGAGTGCAGCCGGCAATCGGAACCCATAACTGACAAGGCTTTCTTTTCTCGAACGGTCACCTCCATACATTGCTCTGATCTGAGGCACAGAAACATGGCTTTCGTCAATCACGATCAAGAAATCTTCCGGAAAGAAATCCAACAAACAATAAGGTCGCGTTCCGGCGGCACGGTCGTCAAAGTAGCGAGAGTAGTTTTCTATTCCGGAACAATGTCCCAATTCACGAATCATCTCGATGTCATAGCTCACTCTCTCCTCTATGCGCTGAGCTTCAAGGTCTTTATGCTGTTCTTTGAAAAATGCCACTTGCTTCAACAAATCATCTTGAATTTGTCGTATGGCCACCTCTTGCATTTCTTTGGACGTTAAAAAAAGATTGGCCGGATAAATCTTATATTCGTCGAACGCTCCCATACGAATTCCGCTTGTGGCGTCCACTTCTTCAATGGAATCTATTTCATCTCCCCAAAAGTTGATGCGCAGCATATTGTCCGAATAAGCAAGAAAGACATCTACGGTATCTCCTTTCACACGAAAGTTTCCACGGCTCGGAGCGACATCATTGCGAGAATAAAGAGAATCAACCAGTCGACGGAGAAGTACATTCATGGCTATCACCTGACCGGTGCGCAAAAGAATGACATTTTCAAAAAAAGTGGCAGGGTTTCCCATACCATAAATACAACTGACAGAAGAAACGACCACAACATCTTTCCTCCCACTCAACAACGAAGAAGTGGCCGCCAATCGTAGTTTGTCAATGTCTTCATTGATGGCCAAATCTTTTTCGATGTAAGTATCCGTCGATGCGATATAGGCTTCCGGCTGATAATAATCGTAGTAGGAAACATAATATTCTACGGCATTATTGGGAAAGAATCCTTTCATTTCCGTATAGAGCTGTGCCGCAAGAGTTTTATTGTGGGATAAGATCAAAGTGGGTTTTCCCACATTGGCGATCACATTGGCGATCGTAAATGTCTTCCCCGATCCCGTTACTCCCAAAAGCACCTGCGCGGATTCGCCGGAACGCACACCTTCCGTCAGCTGACGAATAGCTTCCGGTTGATCTCCCATAGGAGCATAAGAAGAAATTAGTTGGAAATGTGCCATGAGAAAAACGAATTATCCGATGAGCCGGTATCTGTCGGAATATATAATCTGTCGGAAAGTATAACAGCAAGATATTATCCGGAGATAATATCTTGCCGAAAAAAGAATTGTCTGAAAGACTGCTATTTATTCATCGTCATCAAAAACTCTTCGTTGGAGATGCTGTTTTCAAGACGCTTTTTGACGAACTCCATTGCTTCCATACTACTCATGTCTGCCATGTAGTTACGCAGGATATACATGCGGTTGAGTGTCGTTTCATTGAGGAGTAAGTCGTCGCGACGCGTCGAACTCTGAATGAGATTGACGGCAGGAAATATCCGTTTGTTTGCCAAAGAGCGATCAAGCTGCAATTCCATGTTTCCCGTTCCCTTAAATTCTTCAAAAATAACTTCATCCATTTTAGATCCGGTGTCTATCAAAGCCGTTGCTATAATCGTTAGCGAACCACCATTTTCTATATTTCGTGCAGCTCCGAAAAATCTTTTGGGTTTTTGCAAGGCATTGGCATCGACCCCACCGGTAAGAATTTTTCCGGACGCCGGTGCCACAGTATTAAAAGCACGTGCCAATCGAGTGATAGAATCCAAGAAAATAACCACATCGTGGCCGCACTCTACCATTCGCTTTGCTTTTTCAAGCACCATTTGAGCGATACGGACGTGACGGGCGGCAGGTTCATCAAAAGTAGAAGCTATCACTTCGGCATTCACGGTACGTGCCATATCCGTAACCTCTTCGGGACGCTCATCAATCAGCAACATCATCAAATAAGTATCCGGATAATTGGCGGCAATCGCATTTGCGATCTGTTTCAACAAAATGGTTTTACCGGTTTTAGGCTGCGCAACGATAAGTGAACGCTGACCTTTGCCTATGGGAGAAAACAAATCTACTATTCGGCAGGCCAAAGGAGAAGCTCCATTATTGGAAAGTTTGAATTGTTCGTCGGGAAATAGAGGAGTCAGATGTTCGAATGCAACACGATCTCTTACCTCATGGGGTGCCAAACCGTTGATGCGTTGTATTTCGACGAGGGTAAAATACTTCTCTCCTTCACGAGGAATTTTGATTTTGCCTTCTATCACATCCCCCATTTTGAGAGCATGGGAGCGAATCTGATTCTGCGAAACATAGACATCGTCAGGCGATGGCATATAATTGTAATCAGCGGAACGCAAAAATCCCACACCTTGGTTGTCAACCTCCAACACTCCTCCGCCGTCAATGACAATATCTTGCATTGGCGGTTCCGGAACATGATGTGCCGTGGCAGTTTCCACACGCCGCTCTTGCAATCGGGGATTTACCAACACATCCTCTTTGAAACGGCGAAACTTATTGACCGAAACATTTTCGTGTGGATAATTGGAGGCCGAATTATATTCATCTTCCACAGAAACATCGGCCGCAAAATCATTGACATCAACAACCGGTATGTCATCCACGATGATAAAATCCGTTTTCACCCCCTCTTCAAAGTCGTTCTCCACCGAAGTTTCTTTGGTTTCGACGATAGTTTCCGCCTCTGCCATTTCAGCATTGTCTTCGGAAAGCTCTGCTTGCTTCTGTCGAAAATGCTCCGTAAGATCTTCCAATCCTACTGCCTCCTCCGTTTGACCGGCATGATGTTCCGTGTCTTCTTCGTTTTTTTGCTGACGAATTTGTTCTACAATAAAATCCGGTAATCCGTCATTTCCGGACACGGCATTAGGCGAAGCAACATCTGTCGGTGCCGCATCTGTTGCGATATCGTTTGCGGCATTTTCCTTTTCAAGAGTTTCTTCGGGCATGATCGTTTCAGCCTGATCCTGCTGTGCTTTCCGGGCTTGCTCTTTCGGCCGGGCTTGGCGAGTTTTTAGCTCCTCCGATTCTTGGGGAGCTATCTGCTCTTGCTTGGCAGAACGAGTTCTCTTTTTCTTTGTCGTGCTCGCAGCAGGAGTTTCTGTTCCCAACAAAGCCTGTGTTGCCATTGCATCGGCAGCTTTGGCTTTGGCGGCCACCAAACGTTTTGCCGCTCTCTCTTCCTTCGGCGTATCGAATCGCTCGCTATTTCCGGTCTGAGTGGCAGAATATACATGATCGGGGGCTTTCGCCACAATACGTCTGCGTTTGGGGGCTACTTCACTCTCGGCACTCAACACTTCGGCCTGAGCATCAAGAATTTTATAAACAAGTTTCTCTTTGGTCTCATCATCCTCTCGTGAAAGTTTCATTTCTCGGATAATGGTTTGGAGTTCTTGCACGTCCTTTTCGAGCAGTTGCTCTTTTGTATATTTATTGGACATGAGTAAATCGTTGGAATTGATATATAACATTTCCCCGACCTAAGAGTACACACTTTGCACTCTATGGGAGGAGAATTGAAAAGTTCGAAAGCTGGGGGATTACGTTTAACGGCGTATGAAGTGAAAATCTCGTCTACGTTCGATTTTCACGCTGCAAATTTATAACAATTCTGTGATACAAGAGAAATAAATCCTTACTTTTTTGTATTTTCGCCATTCAAAATGACAGATTAAATGGCCATTCCTTACTTAGATATTCAGCATTTAACGAAAAGTATCGGTGATTTGGTGCTTTTTGAAGACATTTCGTTCAGCGTGAGCGAAGGTCAGCGTGTGGGGCTCATTGCTCGAAACGGAGCAGGCAAATCGACATTGCTCTCCTTGATATCCGGAAAAGACGGAGCCGACAACGGTGAAATCATTTTTCAAAAAGGTTTACGAATAGGAATGCTCGAACAATCCCCCGACTTCTCTCCCGAAATGAGTGTCATAGAGGCCGTGAGCAGCCGTTTGAGAACGGAATTGTCGGCACTACTCATCTCGACAGAAGGGAAATCACTTCAAACACATACCGAAGCCTTTGACGCCGACGAGGAATGGTTTGACGTTCAGCTGCGCAGCAAACAGATTTTAACCCAACTCAAAATTCATGATTTGCAAAAGCCCATCGGTTTGTTATCCGGAGGACAACAAAAGCGTGTGGCATTGGCTTCGGTATTGATAGCCGACCCGGATCTTCTGATTTTGGACGAACCGACCAACCATCTCGATCTTGAAATGATAGAGTGGCTGGAAAAATATCTGCAACGCAACACCAAGGCTTTGCTTCTCGTCACCCACGACCGCTATTTTCTGGATCGTGTGTGTGATACCATCGTCGAACTCGAAGACCGCATCACCTACACCTATCGGGGAAACTATGAATACTATCTTGAAAAGCGAGATGAACGAATTGCAGCCACAAATGCCAATATCGACAGAGCACGCAATCTCTATCGTAAAGAATTGGACTGGATGCGCCGACAACCGCAGGCAAGAGCGCATAAAAGCCGTTCCCGAAAAGAGGCATTCTACATGCTTGAAGAGCAAGCACGCCGTCGCACCGAAGAACGCGCCGCTCGTCTTAATGTCAAGGCGAGCTACATCGGTTCAAAAATATTTGAAGCAGAATACGTTTCCAAATCTTTCGACGACGGCATCGTTATTCTTAAAGATTTCTATTATAATTTCTCACGCTTTGAGAAAATGGGTATCGTGGGCAATAACGGAACGGGAAAAAGTACTTTTATCAAAATGCTTTTGGGAAAGGTTCCTCCCACAAGCGGCCGTTTCGTCATTGGAGAAACCGTTCGCTTCGGTTATTTCTCACAAGAAGAAATGCCGGTTGATCCGCGAAAGAAAGTCATCGATGTTGTACGAGAGGTAGCAGAAGTTGTAGACCTCGGTGGCGGTCGAAAAATGACGGCAATGCAATTTCTCAACCATTTTCTTTTTCCACCTGCGCGACAACAAGATTTGGTCTACAAGCTCTCCGGAGGAGAACGCCGCAGACTTCAACTATGCCTTGTGCTGATGACTGCACCCAACTTCCTTATTCTTGACGAACCGACCAATGATTTGGATATTGCCACACTGCAACGTTTGGAAGAATATCTTGGCGATTTTCAAGGTTGCGTCATCGTCGTAAGCCACGATCGCTACTTCATGGATAAAGTGGTAGATCATTTGCTCGTTTTCAGAGGACAGGGGGTTGTTGAGGACTTTCCCGGAAACTATTCTCAATATCGCACATTCCAAGAACTTAAAGACGCCGACAAAAAAGAGGAGAAGAAAACGCACAACTCGTCGTCGCAAACCGGCAACTCTCGCAAACAGATACATGAAGGAAGTGACCGTAATCGCAAAAGACTAACCTTCAAAGAAAAAAAAGAATACGAAACCCTCGAAAAAGAAATAGATGCTCTCGAAAAAGAAAAAGCAGAAATTCATGCTGCTCTTTCTTCGGGAACGATCGACGTTGAGAACATCACCGTTCTGTCCAAACGATTGCCACAACTTGAAGAAGAATTGGACACAAAATCCACGCGTTGGCTCGAACTCTCCGAGTGGGTTTGAAAAATCTCTTTTTCCTTGAATTTTGTCCGACCATTTTCATCATTGACTGCTCAAAGCCGCTTCATTATTACGTTATGAAACCACTTGCCGAACGATTGCGCCCCACCACTCTCGACACCTATATCGGCCAACAACATCTTGTTGGTAAAGGTGCTGTTTTGCGTAATATGATCGAAGGGGGGCGTATTTCCTCTTTCATTCTGTGGGGGCCTCCCGGAGTGGGCAAAACCACCTTGGCCAAAATCATCGCCTATACCCTCAACACCCCTTTCTACACATTAAGTGCCGTCAATAGCGGCGTGAAAGAAGTGAGGGAGGTCATCACGAGAGCTAAAAGCACCCGGTTTTTCGACACCACCACACCGATACTTTTTATTGACGAAATCCACCGCTTCTCAAAATCGCAACAAGACTCCCTGCTTGCCGCCGTCGAAACCGGTGAAATCACACTGATCGGAGCAACGACGGAAAACCCCTCGTTCGAAGTCATTCGTCCCCTACTCTCTCGCTGCCAAGTGTATGTTCTGAAATCTTTGGGAAAGGAGGAGATGCTCTCTCTTCTGCATCACGCCGTCGCCCACGACATACTCCTAAAAGAGCGTGAGGTCAATATCAAAGAAACCGATGCACTGCTACGATACAGCGGAGGAGATGCCCGCAAATTGCTCAACATCATAGAGCTTCTTTTCAATTCCGCTCCGGAAGGGACATTGACGATTGATAATGACATCGTCACCGAACGCTTACAACAAAACCCCATGGCGTATGATAAAGACGGAGAAATGCACTATGACATCATCTCCGCCTTCATCAAAAGCATTCGCGGTAGCGACCCCGATGCCGCCCTCTACTGGCTGGCACGAATGATTGCAGGCGGTGAAGATCCTAAATTTATAGCACGACGACTGATCATCAGTGCGGCCGAAGACATTGGCCTTGCAAACCCCAATGCCCTCCTCATCGCCAATGCCGCCTTTGAGGCCGTAAACAAAATCGGTTGGCCGGAAGGGAGAATACCGCTGGCCGAGGCCACGATCTATCTGGCCGCTTCCGCAAAATCCAACAGTGCTTATCGAGCCATAGACGAAGCCTTGTCTTGGGTTGAAAAAAATGAGAATGCACCGGTGCCGCTCCACCTGAGAAACGCTCCCACCGATTTGATGAAAGAGCTAAACTATGGCGACAATTATATATATCCGCACGATTATCCCGATAATTTTGCCATTCAACAATACCTTCCCGATAATCTTCGGGATACTCATTTTTGGAATCCCTGCTCCAATCCCCAAGAAGACCGACTCACCACTCGGATGATACAACTTTGGCCTAAATGGGGAAAAAGAGGTTCTTCCTAAGCCCGCACACAATCATGCCCTGCATTCCCAATGAGTCTATCCACGCAGCACCACCCGGTAGCACATGGCGCGGGAAGTGCGTAAGGGTTTCAGACCGAGACCGCGGAGGATGCGGCCGAAACTGTTGGGCGTCATGCCGCGGAGAGCGGAGGGGAAAGCACGTTGGAGGGTGCGGAATATCTCGGTGGCCGAAAGAAGAGGACATTCTTCTTCGGGAAGAGGAAGACGGAAAACTTCCCAAAAGATTTCTGCCGCGGGAGAAGTGATTTGGAATGCCCGGTTGTGAGCTTGGAGCTCCGCCTCCTCTTCACGCGTGAGATGCGTGGGAAGTCCGGCGGAG
>NZ_RQYI01000024.1 GCF_003859795.1 Alloprevotella sp. OH1205_COT-284
GAGTTCAACTATTATAGGAGTACATTTGACCATTAAATGAAAAAGAGAGCATTTTTGCCCCCTTTCAGGAGTACATTTGACCATTAAGCCCAAAAAGCATTGGAGAATAACGTATCGTGAGGCGAATTGATCGTTTTTTGTCGGCGTGCAAGTTTTTGCGGAGCAAGATCGTGTGTGTATCGGTGTGTGTGCTTTTGGACGAAAGCCGGGTTTCTTGTGTTATGAGGGCGAGAGCAAGAGGAAAAGGAAAGATCCGTGTTGAAAACAAATAGTCTTCAACACGGATCTTTTGTATCTGTATGGAGCGTTTCGGCTTTTCGGGAGGGCGGGACGATGCTTTCGGAGCTTATCCTAAATATTTCAGCAAGATGCTGACGTTGGCCTCTTCACGAAGACGACGCAAGGCGCGCTCCTTGATTTGGCGAACACGTTCGCGAGTGAGGCTCAAAGAAGTGGCGACTTCTTCGGCCGTCATTTCGGTGCGACCGATGCCAAACAACATTTTGACCACGAGACGTTCGCGTTCGGAAAGAACTTGCAGTGCGGTGTCGATGTCGGTTGAGAGGGATTCGCGCTCCATGCTACTGTCGGTTCCGGGGGCAGAGTCGTCGGTCATGATGTCGATCATCGAGTTTGACTCGTCGTCTTGGAAGGGGGCGTCTACGCTCACCTTCTTTCCGCCGGCGTTGAGGCTGTCTTTGATGCGGTCGAGGTCGGTGTCGAGTATTTCCGACAATTCTTCGGCCGAGGGACGACGCTGATAAAGTTGTTCAAATTCCGTGCTTGCCCGACTGATTTTGGCTTGCAGACCAACTTGATTCAAGGGCATGCGAACGATGCGGCTTTGCTCACTGATGGCTTGGAGGATGCTTTGACGTATCCACCAAACGGCATAAGAGATGAATTTGAAGCCACGTGTTTCGTCGAATTTTTGTGCAGCTTTCATCAAGCCGATGTTGCCCTCGTCGATCAGGTCGTTGAGCGACATGCCTTGATTTTGATATTGTTTGGCCACGGAAACGACGAAACGCAGATTGGCTTGCACCAATCGGGTGAGGGCTTCTTGGTCGCCGTGGCGGATGCGTTGTGCAAGTTCCACCTCTTCATCCATGGTGAGGAGTTCCAAACGTCCAATTTCGGTGAGATATTTGTCGATGGCCGCATCACCGCGGTTGGTTATGCCTTGTGAGATCTTTAATTGGCGCATGTCGATGAATTTTACACTAAAATGAGAAAAGGGCACAAGTGCCCAAATGAGTTGCAAAAATACGTAACTAAGGTCGAAACTCCAAATTTTATGGGTGAAATACAAGCGGAATTGCGTTTTTTTGAAGAAAAACAAGGAATGGTGCGGATAGAATCGTATTTTTTTATAATTTCGAAGTCCCATTCTCTTTCGTACACCATGAATCATCATCAAGACATTTGCTTACCCGTGGTCAGCGAAATGCTGACACGTCTTGCCGAACGGATTGCGCCGGCCGATTTGGTGCGTATTCGGGAGGCATATGAATTTGCCCATTTGGCGCACACCGGACAGACACGGAAAACCGGAGAGCCTTACATCATTCATCCCGTGGCGGTGGCGCGCATCGTGGCAGAAGAGTTTTTGATGGACGCCAATTCGATCGTGGCAGCTTTTCTTCACGATGTGGTCGAGGACACCCCATACGGCGTGGAGGATATTCGTGAAAGATTTGGCGACGATGTTGCTTTTCTCGTAAAGGTGGTGACCAAACCCAAGGGGAAGAGCGAATGTGCCAACGACTGCAATCGTCAGGAAAATAATTTTCGACAGTTGCTCGACTCCGTGCGCCACGATCTCCGTGCGGTTTTGGTGAAACTCGCCGACCGTTTGCACAACATGCGCACGTTGGGCAGTATGCAGCCGGTCAAGCAAATGAAAATCGGCGGAGAAACCGACTTTTTCTATGCTCCTTTTGCCAATCGCTTGGGATTGCACGGGCTTCGGCGAGAATTGGAAAATCTTTCTTTCAAGTTTCGTTGTTCGGATCGTTACGAACGTCTTGAAAAGCTGTTGGCCGACGATATAGCATACAATGCGGATCGTTTGGAGAAATTCACCGAACAGATGAGAGCCTTGTTGGCCGAACATCAGTTATATGTACGTACCGAGGTGCGCTACCGCATGCCTTACAGCATAGACAAACGAATGCGGAAAACCGGGCGCGACTTCTCTCATGTGGAGCATCGATACGTCATTCGGGTGATTTATGACCGCGAACGGCTTTCGCCTCAGGATCGACAGCGACGCGATAAGGCCATTTGTCTGCGGATTTATGGTGTTCTGACCAATCATTTCAAAGAGAAAACCGGAAGTATTCTCAACTACATCGACAATCCCAAAGAAAACGGTTATCAGTCTTTCCATGTTCAGCTGCTTGGCAATGAGGGGATTTGGGAGGAGATACATATTTCTTCCGAGCAAATGGTGAAGCGCACGAAGTTGGGGCTGATACTCGATAAATTCGATGATGCCAACCAACCGTCCGTCGGCACCAATCGTTTTCTGACGAAAGACGATCGGCAGTGGTTGGATAAGTTTTGTCTGATGTTACAACAAGTGGCCGAAAATGACGGCGATGTGCAATATATGGAAGGAGTGACGGCGGCACTTTACAGCGAAGACATCACCGTCTACGACAAAGCCGGCCGTGCTTTTATGTTGCCCCAACAGGCCACGGCCATTGATTTCGCATTCGAGATTGGCAAGGGAGCGCATGCGCAATATGCACGTATCGACGGCCGCCTCGCGTCGCTCAAAACGCCATTGGAACAGGGTAACTGCGTGGAGATCAAAATTCATCCGGAGGCTGCTCCCAAGCCCGATTGGGTAAATCATATCAAGACCTACAAGGCGAAGAAATTTCTTAAAGCCTTTTTGCGGCGCACTCATCAACAAGCCCCTCATCGCTGCGAGGTTTGCGCTCCGCTTCCGGGGCAAGAAGTCATCGGCTTTGTCGAAGACGAAAAGACCACCATACACCGTCGCGACTGTCCCATGGCCATCAGTCTTTCCGCAAGGAGGAGCGATGCGATGGTCGATGTGGAATTTATGGCACAAGACCATTTGCTTTATCCCGTCAGAACGCAAATTCGTGCCATAGACCGTTGCCATTTGTTGCGCGACATCGTGTGCTGTCTGACGGAAGATCTGCATTTGTCGATGGAATACCTGCACACCGAAATGGCCGATAACATCGTGGAGTGTACGGTACACTATTCAGTCCATTCTGCCGAAGAACTTCGTGTTGCAGTGCGTCGTTTGGCCACCATTGACGGCGTCGACGAAGTGTATAAATTATAGCATTGCACAACTGCAATGGAGGTTTCCGTAAGTTCTCTCAATACCAACCAAATGAGCCGTGTCATCGTTTGAACATCGGACTTGATGTTTGGGCGTATCGCCTTCCGCCGGCTTCAAAAGAGAACCATCCGATAGGTCCCGCTTAAACCGCCACACCGCCGCGACTTCTGTTTTGAAGTTGCGGCGGTGTGGTTGGTTAAAGGAGTTCTTCCGGTCTTTCCTGTGTTACAATTCAAGATCTCCGTTGTGGATTTCGTGCCAAGGCAAACCTTGTTTGTTCAGTTCTTCCATAAAGGGATCGGGATCGAACTCTTCCACGTTGTGTACGCCCGGTTTATTCCAAAGACCAAGCATGAAGAGGCGGGCGCCGATGCAGGCCGGTACGCCCGTGGTGTAACTCACACCCTGCATGCCCGTTTCGTCGTAGGCCGCTTGGTGCGAACAGTTGTTGTACACGTAGTAAGTGCGTTCTTCGCCGTCCTTGATGCCTCGTATGCGGCAACCGATCGACGTTTCACCCTCATAGTTTTCTCCGAGATCTTGGGGGTTGGGCAGCACGGCTTTGAGGAATTGCAAGGGTTGGATCATGTGGCCTTCGTAGTTGATGGGCACAATCGAGTCCATGCCGATGTTTTGGATCACGCGGAGATGCGTGAGATATTCCTGGCCGAAAGTCATCCAGAAGCGTGCGCGTTTGATTGTGGGGAAGTTGATCACCAAACTTTCAATTTCTTCATGGTGCAGGAGGTAGCTTTCGCGCGGCCCGATGTTGGGATAGTTCAGCGTTTTATGGATTTCGAGAGGTTCGGTCTCCACCCATTTGCCGTTCTCCCAATACATTCCCTTTTGGGTGATTTCTCGAATATTGATTTCGGGGTTGAAATTGGTGGCAAAGGCCTTTCCATGGTCGCCGGCGTTGCAGTCTACGATGTCGAGGTAGTGAATTTCGTCGAAATGGTGCTTGGCGGCATAGGCGGTGTAGATAGATGTCACGCCGGGGTCGAAACCGCAACCGAGAATGGCACAAAGTCCGGCTTTCTCGAAGCGTTCGCGATAAGCCCACTGCCATGAATATTCAAAATGCGCTTTGTCTTTGGGTTCGTAGTTGGCCGTGTCGAGGTAGTTGCAGCCACATTCGAGGCAGGCCTCCATAATGGTGAGGTCTTGATAAGGAAGCGCAAGATTCATCACGAGGTCGGGTTTGAACTCGTTGAAGAGTGCCACAAGTTGCGGAATTTCGTCTGCATCCACTTGTGCGATTTTGACATCGTTGCGCAAGCCCATGTCGGCAATGCGTTGTGCGATGGCGTCGCATTTCGATTTGGTGCGGCTGGCAATCATGATTTCGTCAAAGACGTCGGAGTTTTTTGCCACCTTGACGGCCGCAACAGTGGCCACGCCGCCGGCTCCGATGATCAATATCTTTCCCATTGAAGTGTTTTGTTTTTGTTGTTTGATGAAATGCTAATGTCTGTTGTCTTCATGAAGTCGCCGCAATGCTCGATTGCCCGGCAATGGTGCGTGTCGATGCGATGTTTCATGAAAGGCGTCGGGTCTTACCGTATGATTGTCGCCTCGCGTTCGGGGCCGACGCTCAGTATGGCGATAGGCGTTTTCAGTGCTTTTTCAAGATAGTCGATATAGTCGGCATAGGCTTTCGGAAAGTCCTCTTCTCTGCGGATGTCGGAAAGCGGTGTTTTCCACCCTTCCAATTCTTCGTACACGGCCGTCCAACCTTCCGTGTCGTAGGGCATGCTTTCCGTGCGGACGCCGTTTTTCTCATAGGCCACACAGACTTTAATCTTGTCGAAGGTGTCGAGCACGTCGGCTTTCATCATCACCAAGTCCGTCACGCCATTGATCATAATGGCATATTTCAAGGCCACGAGATCGACCCATCCGCATCGGCGGTCGCGTCCGGTTACGGCTCCGAACTCTTTGCCTATTCGACGTATTTCCGTTCCCGTTTCGTCAAACAATTCCACCGGAAACGGGCCGCTTCCCACTCTCGTGCTGTATGCTTTGAAGATGCCCCACACGCGTCCCACGTTTTGAGGAGCGATGCCGAGTCCGGTACACACGCCGCCGATCGTTGTCGATGAGGAGGAAACAAAAGGATAGGTGCCGTGGTCGATGTCGAGCAATGTGCCTTGTGCTCCTTCGGCCAACACGTTTTGACCGGCTTCCAGTGCGCGGTTGATTTCGATTTCGGTGTCGCAGAGGCGGAATTTTTTCATATATTCCACACTTTCGAGCCAAACTTTCTCTTCCGCCGAAATGTCCAAGTCCCGACATCCCAAATCGTTCAATATGTCCAGATGTCGTGCTTTGAGGGCGTCATATTTCTCTTTGAAATTCTCTTCAATGTCTCCCACTCTCAAACCCACTCTCGCGGCTTTGTCGCTGTATGTCGGGCCGATGCCTTTTCCCGTCGTGCCGACTTTTGCATTGCCTTTTGCGGCTTCATAGGCTTTGTCCAGCAGTCGGTGGGTAGGCAAAATCAAGTGTGCCCTTCGGCTGATGAGGAGGCGTCGGTCGATGGAGTAGCCTGCGGCTTCGACCTCTTTGGCTTCGTTCATGAAGAGGTCGGGGGCAATGACACATCCATTGCCGATGATGTTGATTTTGTTTTCGTCGAAAATACCCGACGGTATCGAACGGAGCACAAATTTCTTACCTTCAAAAATAATGGTATGGCCGGCATTGGGGCCTCCGGCAAACCGCGCCACCAAATCGTAGCGAGGAGTGAAAAAATCCACGACCTTTCCTTTTCCTTCGTCGCCAAACACGATGCCGAGCAAGGCATCTACTTTTCCTTTTGCCATGTTTGTAGTTGAGCGTGACAATTATGAAGAACAGCCTATAAGAAGGCATGGAGAATAGAACGACATGTCTTCGTCGGCAGTCGCTGTTTCCTTTGACACCGTCGTTGCCTATCTTTTCCGCCATTCCGCTGTTGGCGATCAGTCGTGTAGCCCGCTACACTTCTTCTCCATCGGCAGACCGACGAAAAACAAAAGCAAATCAAATCTCAATTCCTTCCCAATACTTGCTTGTTCTTCGATATAAATGGTTGTTTTCGCTACAAAGATAAGGTTTCCGCTGCGAATATGCAAAAAAACTTTTGTATTTTTGCTACCTCAAAGCTCGTTGGCGTTTCTCCTCCTTTCTGCTTTTTGAGAGGAGGCGGAAGGCGTTGTTTTTTCAAGGGCTTTTTCTCTTCAATCGACACTGTCATGATCACCACCCTCCAACTTCGTGTCACTCCCGACATCGCTTTTGTTGCTTCCACCCTTCGCCGTCATGTGGCGCAAGAGCTGTCGGTGGAACCACACGAGATACGCGCCCTTCGCCCCAAGAAGCGAAGCATCGATGCGCGCCAACGCACCATTTTTGTCAATCTCACGCTTGAAGTCTACATCAACGAAAATCCCTGCACAACGGCCTATGAGCGCATCGACTATCCCGATGTGTCCAAATCTCGTTCCGTCGCGGTGGTCGGTGCAGGCCCTGCCGGTTTGTTTGCCGCGCTGCGCCTGATCGAACTGGGCATCCGCCCGATCGTGTTGGAACGTGGGCGCGATGTTCGTGCCCGTAAGGCCGATTGCGCCCGCATTTCTCGCGAGCACGTTGTCGATCCCGATAGCAATTATGCCTTTGGCGAAGGCGGTGCGGGAGCTTATTCCGACGGCAAACTCTACACGCGCTCCAAAAAGCGTGGTGACGTCGATCGCATACTTCGCATTTTTTGCCAACACGGAGCCTCCACCGACATTCTTGCCGACGCCCACCCTCACATCGGCACCGATCGTCTGCCGGCCATTATCGAAGCCATGCGCGAACAGATTAAAAGTTGCGGCGGCGAGGTGCATTTTCTCACCCGTGTCGATCGACTCCTCTTTTCGGCCGATCGGAGCGAGGTGCTCGGTGTAGGTTGCGCCGACGGTCGCGAATTTCATGCTCCCGTCATTTTGGCTATCGGCCATTCCGCCCGCGACACCTATCGCTATCTCCGCGCCGCCGGTGTCGATGTCGAACAAAAAGGCGTGGCCATGGGCGTTCGGTTGGAACACCCTTCTTGTCTTATCGACAAAATCCAATACCACAACCCCATGGGGCGCGGCAAATATCTCCCTGCCGCCGAATACGCTTTTGTGCAGCAAGTGGGCGGCCGTGGCGTGTATAGTTTCTGCATGTGTCCCGGCGGCTATGTCGTGCCTGCGGCCACCGCAGACGAACAACTCGTGGTCAATGGCATGAGCCCTTCCAGTCGCGGTGGCAAATGGTCGAACTCCGGCATGGTGGTGGAAACGCGTCCCGAAGATCTCGACGGCGAGTTGAAGCCGTTTCTTGACGAAGCCATGAACGACGACAGTTTTGCCGCTCTCCATGCCGACATCGACGATCGGGGCAATCCGCTTCGCATGATGTATTTGCAAGAAGCCATTGAGCGTGCGGCTTGGATACAGGGCGGTCGTTCGCAATGTGCGCCGGCTCAACGCATGGCCGACTTTGTGAACGGGCGTCTTTCGGCCGATCTTCCCCGCACCAGTTATGCCCCCGGTGTCATCGCCTCTCCCCTGCATTTTTGGATACCGCGTTTCATCGGTTCCCGTCTTCGCGAAGGGTTTGCCGTCTTCGGTCGCCGCAGTCGGGGTTTTCTCACCAACGAAGCCGTTCTCATCGCCGCCGAAACACGCACTTCGGCACCTCTCCGCATCACGCGCACGACCGACACCCTTCGCCACATCCGCCTCTCCGGCCTCTATCCTTGCGGCGAGGGGGCAGGCTATGCCGGCGGCATCGTTTCGGCCGCCATGGACGGCGAACGCTGTGCGGAGGCCGTGGCAGCGGCTCTTGCCGAAAAATGACGCGAAACGGGCACGCGCCGACAATCGGGCTTGCCGATTTTTAAGTCGGAAAAAATCTCCGCCGACATCGGAAAAAGAAAACGACAACTCTTTTTCTTCCGATGTCGGCGGAGAAATCGTTTTCTACGTCGATTTTCTACCCTTATTTTTGTTTTTTGCCGTTTTGCTTCCGCTAAAACGCTTATCATCCTGATAATTAGCAAGTTTCTTGCGAAGGCAAGTGAAGGCAAACCTTTAAGGGGATTTTTAATAATCTAAAAATCAGCACCCTTACGGTGAAGGCAAAAACACTCTTTGCCTTCACTTGCTTTCACTGACGAAAGACGAAACAACGGCTTTTTCGAGGGAGTGAAAGCAAAAACAAGACCCAATCCCCTGATATTCATACTCTTGCAATCTCTTATTTCATTTTGCCTTCACTTGCTTTCACCGTAAGTCGTTTGATAGTCAGATAATTAAGTCGTTTAGCGGAGGCAGTGAAGGCAAAAAGTCATCATAAGGGTAACGCGCGCGTGCGCGAGAGAGAGTATTTCGGAGAAATGGAAATGTCGAAACGCTCACGCCCTCCTTTGTAGAAAAACTTACCTCAGAGGCCGACGCGCCTGCGCCTTATGTAGATTTTCCGCCGCGTGGTGTAGGTGATCCGAAAAGCGATGTCCTTTTTCTCAACCGACGCCTCCTGCCCTTTTCGGTCAGAAGGGATAACCGATGGCAAAATGGTAGGCCAAACCGTCGCGGAAGCGGGGAATGTTGTAAAAGCCTTTTCGCTCCGTGGTGTAGGGAGCGTGTAGGCCGATGCCGACATCGAAGCGGAGCACGAGGAATTGCAGGTCGTAGCGCAGCCCGAAGCCCGTGCCGACGGCGATGCGTCGCAGATTGGTGGCCGAGATCTCTCCTTGGGGGCGCAGAAGGTCGGATTTCATGAGCCAGATGTTGCCGGCATCGAGGAAGACCGCGCCGTGGAGCGAACCAAAAAGATGTGCCCGCAGTTCGGCGTTGGCTTCGAGTTTGATGTCGCCCGTTTGGTCGATGTAGGAGTAGACGGAAGTCGGGGCATCGTAGCCTCCGGGGCCGGCGGTGCGCACGCTGAATGCGCGCACGGAGTTGGCACCTCCGATGTAGAACTGCTCGCTGTATGGCGCGTGGGAACTGTTGCCATAGCTATACACCGCGCCGGCAAAGGCACGGGTGGCCAGACGAAAGCGCGAAGAGAGCATGCGCGAATAGCGGAACTCGGCCGTGGCTTTGACGAATTGTGCAAAGGGCGAGCCGAAAAGCAGTTTTTCTTGGGTCGAAAACGATTTTCCGAAAGCCTTGTAGAAGGCCGAAAGCACATTGCCCGACTCTTTGACGGTGAACTGCATCCACTTGGGATGACGAGAGGTTTCGCGGGAGCGATAGGTGAAGCTGTAAGACAAAGAGGGAATGAACTGATTGCGCATCGAGGCAAAGAGTGCCGGATTGGCCGAAGTGATTGAATCGAATGCCGCGGTGGTGCTGAGGATGCGGTTGTATTCGAGATTGAGGAGGGTCAGCTCGTGCGTGTAGCGGGGATGTCTATACCATTTGTAGGTCATGTCGCCGCCCATGGTGACAAGTTGGAAAAATCCGGATCGGTTGCGCCAGTCGGCATTGAGCGAAAACACGGTGGAACCGACGACGGGACGGTTTTGTCCTGTTAAAAAGGCCGGCTGCAAGTGGGGGGAAGGCCGTCGGGCAAGGGTGTCGGTGAGGCTGCGGTGAAACATGCGGTCGGCGCGGCTCTGCATGAAGCCGGGAAGGAGCAGGCGCGGAAACTTAAAACTCAACTGCGTGCCCAACTGATAGCTGTTGAGCAGAGAGTTGCCGCCGTTGCGGCCGCTGCCCATTTGCCAGTCGTAGTTGCCGTTGATTTTGAATTCCACCGTTTCGCCTCCTCGAAAGGCATTGTGTTTGGCCAATTCGTAGCTCACGCCCGGCCCGATTTGTTCGTTGGATTTGAGGGTGCCATACATCTCAAACGAAGAGTCGTAGGCCGGTGCCATGTTGGCCGTGATGTAGAGGTCGAGGGTGTCGGCGGCAGAGGTGGTGTCTTGGGGAACGTAGTCGATGTCCATCGAGGAAAACACGCCCATGCCGTAAAGGCGTTCGAGCGTGGATCTCTGATCGGCCAAGGAGTAGAGATTGCCGTGGCGGTGGGCAATGGCGCGCTGCCAAATGCCGGCTCGCAAGGGGATTTTTTTTCCGGAAAAACGAAAGGTGTAGTTCGGCACTTCGAGCGTGGCGGCCACGGGAGTTCCTTTGGCGTCGCGGATTGTGATGTGGGTGTGGCCGATGTGCCACGGGCGGCGTGCGTTTTGCGGACGTCCGGGAGAGGGCAGCACACGCAGTTGCACAAATCCCTTTTGCGCCATTGTGTCGGCTTGAAAGACGGTGTGTCCCGGTGCATAGAAGAAATAGCCGTTGTTGCGCATGAGGGTTTCGATGCGCGATTGTTCTCCCGTCAGATGTCGCACGTTGAAAGCCTCGCCCTTTCGGAGGAGGCATTCGCGTCGGGTGCGGCTCAGCAGGGAGTCGGCCACGGGATCGAAACCGACATAGGCCACGGAGTCGAGATAGAACAAGCGGCCGGGCTTGATGTAGTAGGCCAAACGCGCTTTGCGGCGATCGGGGGAAACGAGCACTTCATGGTCGGTTTCGGCACGAAAATATCCGAAGTTACGCAGCGTGTTGGCGGCCACCTTGGCACGTGTGGCCGGCGACACGTTGGACACCAAAATGGGGGCTTCGGCAAACGTGTTGAACAACCATTTGCCGACGGCGGTTTCCGAGTCTGCAAATTGATTGTAGACCCTCAGTCCGAATTTCAACGGAGAGGTGAACGACGACGATCCGAAGAGCGCGCCGTTGGGGGCATAGGCCAGCACGGCCGAAATCTCTTCGCGGGCTTCGGTCATGGTGCGGCGTTCCGATTTCTCGCGAATCTTTTGTCGGCGCCGCTCTTCTTTGGCCAACTTCGCAGCTTGTGCGGCTTTTTCGCTTTCCGTGAGCGGTGTTTTTCGGGCGTTTCCGCTCATCACGCTTTCCACCGTTCCGACGGCGTCGGCGATCGAGGCGATGACTCCCGTCGAGTCGGTAGGAGTATTGCGGGGAGCGATGCCCGACGAACGCTCCGTTTCGTAAACGATGCGTTTGATGCCGGTATAGAGATACTCGCCGGAGGGGACGTGTTCGGTGATTGAGCAGGAAGACAACGCCGACACGACCGCCGCAAGGCATCCGCACAAATGGAGAGAGATGCGTTTCATGAGGTTATGGCTGTGTTTCGGAAGTGGGGGAAGGACGAGGAGTTTTTTTGCGTCGGAAAAGGAACAGGTCGCCGATGTTGTCGCTTTTGCGACGCAACACGAGGCCGGCTCCGGTTTTCATGAGCGTGCCTTCGAGCGGATCGTGACTGTCGCGGTCGTAGAACACGCGGACATAGCGTGAGCCCGACGTGTCGAGGCGATATTCGAGCGCGATGTTGTCGATGAAGGACTCGGAATTGTTGGTGGCTTCTGCACCCGTCGAAACCTTACCGCCGATGATGACGCGCATACGATTGTTCCAAAAGCGTTTGGAGAACTGGAAAGAGTAGTCGGTCGTGGCGGCCCCCGAAGCACTGACGCCGCTTTCAAGCCCGAGCGAGACGTCGATGGTGGAGAGTGCCTTGCCGGCGATGTTCTGAATTTCGCTTTGCAGAAAAGCATTGAGTGCGTTGGAGGCTTTCAAACCGCCGGCGGAGAGATTGTCGTCGCTGATGTACATGCCCGTGGCCAAGAGGGCGACGGCCGCTTTGCCGCGATCTTCCGAAGACATGGCCGCCAAACGGTTTTGGAGCGAAAGATCTTCGGGGGCTTCGATAATGAATTCGAGTCCCATGTCTTCGAGCGTACGAGTGATATTGACACCGGCATTGAAAACGACGGCTCTTTGTCGATTGTCTTCGGTGATGATGGTCTTGATGCGATCGGTGGCTTTGATGCCGAGGGTGGGATTCATCACATCGCCCTTGAACTCCACGAACGATCCGGGGACAAGCGTAAACGTGCGCAGCGGAATGACGGGCAACTCATAGTTCATCTTGCCTTCGTCGAGTGTGAGCCGTCCCGTGAGCCGCATTTCTCCTTGTCGGGTCATGCGCAGGCGGAGGTTGCCCTCGCCCGAAACATCGACATAGCTTTCGCCGTCGTTGGAGAGGAAGCAGTGGAAGTTGGCTCCGGGATGCACATTGACGCCGAGCGATAGATCGAAACCGGAGGTTTTCTCTTCTTGGGGAAGTGCCACGGCGATTGTGTCGGAGAAGTCCGTGAAAGTGACCAAGCCGTCGAGTTCGTCGTTCACGCTCAGCGGCGAGTTCATCAGCAGATAGGTGACATCGGTCGAGCCGAGCACGTCGAGTCGTCCTTTTACCCGCATTTTGTCGAGCGTGCCGCGAACGGTGCCCGAAAAGTCGGTGAAGACCTTGCCGTACACCAGCGATTCGCGCTGCCTGCGGGCATTGATCAGTGCAAAGTTTTCGGCTTTCATGTCGAGGGCAAGTCGAATGTCGTCGAGCCGGCTCATGTCGATGTGCCCATTGAGGGTGAGGGCATTGTCGTCGGTGGAGGTGAGGGCATAGTCGGAAAACTCCAATCGGGAGTTGTTGAACTCCACGGGGCGTTCGTCCATGGCGAAGTCCACGCCGTAGACTTTGCTGTAAATGTGGGCGTCGTTGAGATCAAGACGGCCGTTAATGAGGGGAGCATCGAGTTTTCCCGAAAGACGGATCGCTCCCTCGCCGATGCCTTTCAGCGCAAATTCGGTGCCTTCAAAAAATCCGTTGAGCAGGTGGAGCGGAAAGGATTTCAATTCGGCTGTTCCCACAAACGAACCTTCGCCTTTGTTGAAATAGGAGCCGCTGCATTCGGCCACCTCCTGCCCCTCAAAGGTGATGAAAACGTCGGCATAGTGTTCGTCGTTGTCTTTGGGCATATAGACCAGTTCTGCGCCGAGTGTGCCGAGTGTCGCGCCTTCGTAGGAGAAGTTGCGCGCCTCCATGGTGCCCATGGCCGAAAGGTGGCGGTGGTCGTCGATGAGGTGGAAGTCGCCGCTCAAATGTCCGCCCATTTCGGGAAGATAGGGCACGACGTTCGACAGCTCTTTCAGATTTACCTCTTTGAGAGAGAAGGTGATGTCGTTTTTCGTCGGGTCGGCTCCTGCGCTGTACACTTGCAGACCCGTTCCATCGTCGGCCAGCAAATTCAGGTCGGCGCGTATGGTGCGATCGTTGCCGAAAAAGATGAAGTTGTCGGGATTGAGCACGAAGCGTCTGTAAGCCACAATGGCGGTTTCGGGATAGAAACTCAGTTTCGTGCCGCCGGCTTCGAGAGTGGCTTTTGCTCCCAAGCTCAATCCGGTTTCTCCGCTTCCGTCGGCAAAAGAGAGGTCGGCTCCCACGCCGTTTTCAAACAAATAAGCGTTCAGCCGGGCGGTGAAGGGATTGGGGTTGGTGTGGCGGTCGTTGTGGATCGTGCCTTTGAGTTTCATCCCCTCGTCGTCGTGTGTCAATGAGGCGTGCAGAGTGTCGATGACGAGGCCTCCCTTTTCCAGACCGCCGGCGCGGAAATGGCCGTTGAGACCCGCCGCAGGGTCGCTGTCGAGACGCAGTGAGAGGTTGGAGAGCCGATAGTCGAAGTGGCGCAAAATGCCCGAAAGCGGATTTTCCGTGCCTGCCGCGAGGTGGAGCGAGACTTCGGGGAGGGCATTGCGGAGTGTGGTTTGGTCGATGTGGCGTCGGTCAATTTGTCGGGCAATCATGTCGGAGAGTTGCGCCATGCGTCGAGCGAGGCGTTCCCAGCCGTCGGCAGCCGTCATCTCAAAGGAGAGGTCACCGGCCGAAAGCTGGGCGGAGGTGGCGTTGAGCGTGGAAACAAAATCAAAGTCTATGTCGCGCAACATCAAACCGCGGCGGGGCGTGATGATTCTGATGTTGTTGAGTCGGCCGTCGGCCGAGAGACGATCGAAGTCTTGCGATGTTTTCAACGCTCCTTTGAAACCGAAACCGAGGGTGGTCGTGTCGGTCGAAGCCGTCAAACGCTGCATGTCGAGGCGGTCAATGGCAATGTCGAACTCCGCGTCGTAGATGCGCCGCAATTTGGCGGCAACGTCCGCACGTCCGCTGACCAGTGCATTGTCGGCAGAAAGTTGCAATCGTGCGTTGCCTTTTTCCACGTCAGCCGACAGAGAGAGGCCGCCGAGCGGAAAGCGATCGTAGTGAAGTTGGCTGATTTTGGCATCGGCATGGAGGTGAGAGTGTGTGCCGAGCGGATCGAAACCTTTGCCATGGAGAGAAAAATGTCCGGAGAGCGGTGTGAACGGACTGGCGTTGAGAAACTGAGAAATGGAGAGGCGCGTGATGCGTGTGTTCAGCGCATAGCGTTCGACAGAGAGATCGACTTCGGCATTTCCGACCAGTTGGCCGTCATCGGGCATTATCCGGAAGTCGGAGCGATAGCGGTTGCCGCGAAAATCGACATTGCCGCCGAGCGTGAAGTGTCGCGGAAAGCGAATTGTGGTTCGGAGGTCGGGGGGCAACAAGGAGCGCACCGGCGCAAGATTGTGGCCTGCGGCCGAAAAAGAGATGTGTCCCGATCGGTGCGGAGCCGATACCGCATTTACAAAGCCTTTGGCCGACAGCGTTGCCATGTCGGGAAGGCGGAGCGTCAGTTCGCGGAGGGCAAGACTGTTCATGTTGCCCTCGGCCTCGGCTTTCACGGCGATGAGCGGTGCCGGAAGGGCTTGATGCAGATGACGTTGCCATGTTTGCCGCTCGGTCGGGGTGAGCACGTCGTGGGCAGTGTGGATCAGGTCGTCCATACCGATGTGGCCGTTGAGCAAGAGGTGCATGCGACCGCCTTTGCCGACGGTGAGTGCATTCCGGTCGAGCTCGACGGCGGCGTCGATGCGCGAATGAGGGGTGCGGAAACGGAGGTCCGGAAGTGAGAGTCGCAAACTGTCGGTGTAGACACGGCCGGCGATTTCGGATACGGAAAGACCTCGCAGGTGTTCGGAGAAACTGACATGCCGCACACCGCATTGCAGACGAGAATGCGAATCATAACTCAACGTATCGACCACAACCGAGAGGTGGCGAATGTCGAAAAGAGCATCTTGCGGCAGCGGCAGGGCAGAGGTATTCATCGAAACGGCACCGTCGGCAATGGTCAGGCGGCGGAAAGCGTGGTACGGTCGGCCTAAATCAAACGTACCTCCCACAAGACGGGCATCGCCCATGTGAGCCGAGAGGTGGAGCGTGTCGCCGGGCATGGACACGGAGAGGCGAGAGTGGCGAATTTGTGCTTGCCCCACTTCGATCACCCAACGGCTTGGGGCGGAGGCGGTGTCTTTTTGTGCCGTGTCAGACAGAGCAATGGCCAAATCGGCACCGGAGAGCAAAAGACGGTCAAGGCGCATCTTTTCTTTTGAACCGTCGACACCGACCGTTTCGACCGAAAGTCGCGCCACGAACCCCTTGATGCGCACATCGGGCACGAGCTGTTTGGTGCTGAGCCGCACCGTTTCCAAGTCGAAACCGGAAATGTCGGCACGTCCCTGCCACAACGGAAGAAAGGCGACGTCCAACAGCAAACCGTCGGCCTGCACGAGGGTGTCGCCTTCGGCATCGACGGCGGAGAAACCGTTGAGTCGAAAGTCGAAGAAGGGGGTGAGGCGAATGTTGTCAATACTCGCCCTGATGCCCGTTTTTTCTTCCAATGCCGACATGGCTTTGTCTGCCGCCCACCGCTGAACGGGAGGGAGGTAGAACAAGGCCATGAGGAGAAACACAAGGCCGACGAGCACTCCGAGAGAGATGCTCGCGGCTTTGCCGAATTTATGCAATCTTGTCATATCGGGAGGTGGGGCGGCCGAAGCCGCAGGAGGTTTAGCCTTTGTAATTGAGGTGGAAGCCCACAACGGCGGCGATGCCTTTGCGGAAGATGTCGAGACTGAAATTTTCGTTGGGTGAGTGGATGGCGTTGCTCTCCAATCCGAAGCCCATTAACACGGTTTTCACGCCCAATACTTGTTCAAAGTCGCTGATAATGGGAATGCTTCCACCGCGACGAACGGCAAGGGGACGTTTGCCGAAGGCTTCCTCGAAACCGCGTTCGGCAGCCTGATAGGCCGGAAGCGAAATGGGGCAGACATAGCCTTCGCCGCCGTGCAGGGGAGTGATTTTCACACGCACACTTTTTGGAGCAAGGCTTTGGAAATAGTCGATGAAGAGTTGTTGGATCTTCTCGTGTTGCTGATGAGGCACGAGGCGGCAACTCACTTTGGCATAGGCTTTGGAGGGGAGCACGGTTTTTGCGCCTTCGCCCTGATAGCCGCTCCAAATGCCGCAGATGTCGAACGACGGGCGGCAGGAGTTGCGTTCGATCGTGGAGTAGCCCTCTTCGCCGCGCACCTCGTCCACGTCGATCGAGCGTTTGTAGGCTTCGACGTCGAAAGGAATGGAGGCAATCATCTTGCGCTCTTCGGCCGAGAGTTCTTCGACGTCGTCGTAGAAGCCGGGAATGGTGATGCGGCCGCGCTCGTCAATCATTTTGGCGAGCATCTCGCACAACACGAGGGCAGGGTTGGCCACGGCTCCGCCGAAGTGTCCGGAATGCAGGTCGCGATTGGGGCCGGTGACCTCGACTTCCCAATAGGCCAATCCGCGCAGGCCGGTGGTGAGCGAGGGAAGTTCGGGAGCGAGCATGGAGGTGTCGCTCACGAGAATGACGTCGCTTTTGAGCAATTCGCGGTGAGCTTTGAGAAATCCCGTGAGCGAGGGACTGCCGATTTCTTCCTCGCCCTCAAAAATAAACTTCACGTTGTGGGTGAGGAGGTTGTGGCGCACGAGATATTCAAATGCCTTGACTTGAATGAAGGATTGCCCCTTATCGTCGTCGGCACCGCGTGCCCAAATGTGTCCGTCGCGCACTTCGGGCTCGAACGGATCGGAGTGCCACAAGTCCAAAGGCTCGGCCGGCATCACGTCGTAGTGGGCGTAGATGAGCACGGTGGGGGCAGTGTCGCTCACGTGTTTTTCGGCATAAACAAAGGGGTTGCCCTCGGAGGGAATGATTTCGGCCTTGTCGGCTCCGGCTTCGAGCAATAGTTCTTTCCAACGAACGGCACATCGCTCTATGTCAGGTTTGCGTTCGAGGTGGGCACTGATGCTGGGAATGCGAATGAGAGAAAACAATTCTTCGAGAAAACGCGATTCGTTTTCGACGATATAGGATTGAATGTTTTGCATGATGTCGGGATATTGAGGGGTTAGGAATGGGCAGATAGGCTTTCCCATTCGATCGTGAGTTTATTTTTAGAGGTGAGGGTTCCGTCGATCAGCAGATCGTAGGAAAGATTGATTCGACCGCCGTCAGGAGTGACGGAGGCACTATATGCCGTGGCATGGGTGGAGAGATCGAAATCGCCGTGAGGGGTGCGATAAACGGCTTCCAGACATTGATCCGTCCGAAAGAGCAGATGCGAGCGCACTTCGCCGTCGCGAGTGATCGACATCCAGCGCGGAGCACCCTGCAAAGCGGTTTGTCCGCCGTTGTCGTCATCGGTGTAGCGCAACGACCATGTGCCGTCGTCGCGCAAAGCCACCATGGAGCGGCCTTCGTGGCAGATTTCGTCGGAATCGCCGTCCGGAGAAACGATGTGAAGCACGGAGGTAAATCGAGCGGGATAGATCATGGGCGGAATGTGAAGTTGGAACAACGAAAAGAGAAAACGATGCGACGCTCCGAGGAGGAGTTTTCAAGCACATGGGAGGCGGCGGTTGCTACATCAAAGGCAGAATGTCTACAACGGAAGGCCGGAAAATCCATATCAGAGGCGGAAAATTTTAGCTCAGAGGCAGAATTTTCTACCTCAGAGGTGGATTTTTTTAGCTCAAAGGTAGTTTTCGGCAGCTGAGAGGTCGTTGTTCGCAGATAGAGGGCAGGCCATTGCGAATGTTGCGAAACGAGCTTTTGTCGGTGCTTCGAAGCGATAGGGGGCAATCATTGCAAAAACAGTTTCTTGCCGTTGCGAATGAACAGACCTCCCACGCGATCGGGCTGCACGCGGCGACCGAACAAATCATAGGTCGGGGCATTGATGTCGGCGTCGGACATGTGGAGAGAAGTTACACCGTCGGGGTTTTGAGGGAGCGTGAAAAGGGTTTGGGCGCGTATCGTCCACGGACTGCGGAGCGCAAAAGCGTGCGTCTTGCCCGGAGTAAGTTGGGAGAAACGCGCCGAAAAGCGGCGGCTCTCGCCCGGTGAGAGATAGGCATAGGCGTAGTGGCGGTGGTCGCCGTCGTTGATGACAAGCGACGAGGGCATGAGGCAGAACGTGAGCATACGACCGCTGCGTCCCGTTCCGAGATTGGTCAGCGTCACCGATATTTCGGCGGTTGAGGTGTTGAGAAAGCGCACTTCGGGAGCGGAGTAGCGCACGTCGTCGGGCTGATGAGGCAAAACGGAGATCGGCATTTCAAACACGACGGCTTTGTCGTCGGGAGATACCCGAAAGATGCGATCGCCCGATTGCTTGAAACGGCAGTGCAGCGTAGTGGTGACGGATTGGCCGGGAGGGATTGTTGCACCGAAGAGGGCTCCGTAGTCGCCTTGATGAAAGATGAGCGTGTCGGAAGGCAGGTTGGTGAAAAACTCAAACGGTGTGGTGAGAGGTTGAGCGGCGGTGTTGCGCAAGGTGA
Source organism: Alloprevotella sp. OH1205_COT-284 (assembly GCF_003859795.1). Taxonomy (GTDB): domain Bacteria; phylum Bacteroidota; class Bacteroidia; order Bacteroidales; family Bacteroidaceae; genus Alloprevotella. The sequence continues at coordinate 18,956 of NZ_RQYI01000024.1, forward strand.
TTTCAAACGGCGAAAAAACATCGGCCACAGGCGGCATCAAAGGGCGAACGCTCTCGACCCGAACGTCTGACGCGTTGCGCACGAGGGTGTCGGGCAGGTGGAAGTCTACGCTGTCGGGAGAAAGGAGGAGTGCCGTTTGATTGCAAAAGAAACCTTGCTTGATGCCGTCTGGAGTGAGGTCGTCGGGGTGTTCAAAAACACTCAGCTCGTCAAGTCGAAACCAACCTTCGTCGTAGGCACCGCCAAATCCGAAATTGAAATGAAAACGTCCCGATTCGTCGAAACCGTCGATCACGAAGGCGTGTCCGAAAATGTTCATCGTGTAGCCGGTGTAGAACACGGGACGACCGGCTCTGAGCTCGCGCCGGAGCAGTGCTTTCCAATCGTCGGGCGCATATTTGTAGCTGTCGAGATAAACGGCCGATTTCCAACCGAAAGCCTCGCGCAACGGAGCAATGAGTCTTTCGGGATCGGCTCCGCTGGCTTCCAAACCATAGTTCATGCGGGCAGCCGTTCCGCAGATTTGCGAGAGCAAAGCCACGGCCTCCGCATTTTGTGCGGTGTAGTTCCCCTCGTCGTAGCGCGGCAGAATGTCGGACACCGCCACGCGAGTGCCGGGAAAGAGCGTATCTACCACATAGTTCGGCGTCTTCCAACCGGGCAGGGTGTCGAGCAGTAAGACATCGCGCCCGTGATAGCTGATGATTTCTTCCAAAGCCGTGGCCACGCAGCCCACTTTGGTGCGTTGCTCATAGGTGAAGCCCGACGAGTTTGTCCATTGCGGTGCGCGATTGTTGAACGGGGCGAGCTGATGGCGCACCCACCCATGCAACAAGGGTTCGACGCGGTCGGCCGAAACGGTGAGCGAAAAGCAAACGATCAAAAAGGCGAAAAGTCGCAACATGGAGCAGAATGGGCAAAAACGGAGAATAAAACAAAAAGGAGCGTTCCGACAATCGGCGGACGGCGATGGCTATTGCATTTCTGCCTGCACGGCGTTGGTGAGTGCCACGAAGTCGGCCACGCTCAACTGTTCGGGACGCGAAGTGAGGAGCGGTTGGGCAAGAAATGCACTGTGGTCGCGAGTGCATCCTCTTTCGGCGTCGAGTTGTGCAAAGAGCGGTTTGAGGCTGCCGCGCATCATTTTTCGCCGTTGGTTGAAAGCCGTTTTCACGACGCGCCGCAACAATCGCTCGTCGCAACCGCAGGTTTCGTGCTCGTTGCGGGTCATGCGAATGACGGCACTTTTCACCTTGGGCGGCGGATTGAACACGCCCGGTTCGACGGTGAACAAATATTCCACGTCATACCACAGTTGCACCAACACACTCAAAATGCCATAGGCCTTGCAACCGGGAGCGGCGGCAAGGCGTTCGGCCACCTCTTTTTGTATCATGCCCGTGCAGCACGGAATGAGGTGTCGGTAGTCGAGCATCTTGAAAAAGATCTGAGAAGAGATGTTGTACGGATAGTTGCCCGTCAGCACGAACGAACGGCCTGCGAATACGTTTTCGAGGTGCATTTTCAAAAAATCGTCTTCGATGATGTGCTCTTCGAGTTGAGGAAAATTTCGCCGAAGATACTCCACGCTCTCAAAATCGATCTCGGCCACCTTCAACGCTCTCCCTTTTGTCAGCAGGTATTGTGTGAGCACCCCCATGCCGGGGCCGACTTCGAGCAGCGGCAGGTCGGGGCAGGCATCGACCGTGTCGGCAATGGCACGTGCCACGGAGAGGTCTTTCAAAAAGTGTTGTCCTAAATTCTTTTTCGGACGTACGGACTTCATGCTATGATATTTTTTTGTATATTTGCGGAGTAAAGCTCGCTTCTCCCAAACTAAGTGCCGAGGAGAGCTTTCCCAAGTTTTCTATAAGCGCAAAAATACAAAAAAAATACCGTTCGAGTGAAATCTGTCATCAACATATTCAAGTTTTTTCTTCCTTTTTTGCTCGGAGTTTGTATTTTGTGGTGGATCTATCGCGGCACCGATTGGAGAGAAATGCTGCACGGCTTTCTCCACGAACTGCATTGGGGCTGGATGTCGCTCTCGTTAGTATTCGGGGTCGTTCCGCTCACATTCCGTGCCCTGCGTTGGAAGTTGGCACTTCGTCCGCTCAACGAACATCCCTCTGCGCGTGTTTGTTCAGACGCCATTTTTCTCTCCTATGCTGCCAGTTTGGCCGTGCCGCGCATCGGCGAGGTGACACGCTGCGGAACGCTCAAAAAATATGCCGGTGTTTCTTTCTCCAAATCTTTGGGCACGGTGGTGGCCGAGCGAGTGGTCGATTCCGCGCTCATGATTATTATCGCACTGATCGGCTTTTTCTCCCAACTGCCCCAGTTTCTCAACTTTTTGCACACCACCGGCACGCAACCGCGAGAGCTGTTGGCGCGATTTACCTCAACGGGCTATCTCGTCACGTTGTTGTGCATCGTTGTGGCCGCGGCTTTTTTGGGATTGCTGTTGTGGAAGGTGGCACTCTTCAAAAAGGGACGTGAGAAAGTGCAAGGCTTTTTTGAAGGAGTGGCTTCGTTGCGAAAAGTGGAAAACGCTCCGCTCTATATCCTGTACAGCATCGGTATTTGGGCGGCCTACTATCTGCATTTCTATCTCGCTTTTTTTTGTTTCGATTTCACCTCCGACATCGACCCTCTTGCCGGCTTGCTCATCTTCTGTGCCGGATCGTTTGCCGTTCTTGTTCCCACGCCCAATGGTGCCGGCCCTTGGCATTTCGCGGTGAAAACGATGCTCGTGCTCTACGGCGTGGCCGAAGCTCCGGCCATTCTTTTTGCCTTTCTCGTCCATGCCGTCCAAACGCTCCTCGTTGTCGTAATGGGTGCATGGGGATGGCTTGATCTTACTATGTTTCAACAAAAAACTTCTAAAAAACAAATACCATGAGCGAAATTCTCAAACTTCAACCTGCCGCTATTTGGCGCAATTTTCATTTACTGACACAAGTTCCGCGTCCTTCCGGACATTTGGAAAAAATACAGAAATTCCTGCTCGACTGGGCTGCCGAACGTAACATTGAGGCCTTTCAAGACGAAGCGGGCAACATTCTGATGTACAAACCTGCCACGCCCGGCATGGAAGATCGTAAAACCATAACCCTGCAAGGGCACATCGACATGGTGCCGCAGAAAACGCCCGATTCGCCCCACAACTTTGAAACCGATCCCATTGAAACATGGATCGACGGCGATTGGGTGCGTGCGCGCAACACCACGCTCGGAGCCGACGATGGTATGGCCATTGCCACCATTATGGGTATTTTTGAAGACGACACCATTCCTCACGGCCCTCTCGAAGCATTCATGACATCGGACGAGGAAACCACCATGTACGGCGTGAACTACATGAAAGACGGCCTTCTCAAAGGGGAAATCCTTCTCAATCTCGACAACGAAACGCACGGAGAACTCATGGTGGGCTCTGCCGGAGGCATCAACTTCACTGCCGAATTGGAATACGAAAACGCTGCCCCCGAAAGCGGCGACGTGGCCGTGAAAGTCGTCATCGGCGGATTGCGCGGCGGACACTCCGGCCTCGAAATCAACGAAGGACGCGGAAATGCCAACAAACTTCTGGCACGTGTCGTGGCCGATGCCATTGCCAATTTTGAAGCACGCCTTGCTTCGTGGAAGGGAGGCAACATGCGCAACGCCATTCCGCGCGATGCGGAAGCCGTTCTCACCCTGCCTGCCGAGAACGCCGCGGCACTCAAAGAAGTCGTTGCCGAAGAATGGCTCAAAGATTTTCAAGAGGAGTATGGCTATATCGAGCCCGACTTGACGCTCGTTTGCGAAGACACCGCGCAACCCTCCACACTCGTTCCCGAAGAAATCCAAGACAATCTTGTGAACGCCATTCTTGCCTGCCACAACGGTGTATTGCGCTTCATTCCGCATCTTCCCACCATTGTCGAGACTTCGAGCAATCTGTCGATCATCGAAATCGGCGAGGGCAAGGCTTTTGTCAAAATCCTTGTGCGGTCCAGCTCCGACTCGATGCGTCAATACTGCGTAGACACACTCGAAGCCTGTTTCTCAATGGCCGGCATGAAGATCGAAACCGGTGGCGACTATCCGGCTTGGCAACCTTCTCCCAAAAGCGAAATCGTGGAACTGATGACCGAAATCTACACCGAACTCTTCAATGAAGCTCCTATCGTGCAGGTGATCCACGCCGGTCTCGAATGTTCCGTGATCCTCAGCCATTGCCCCGGCATGGATGTCGTTTCGTTCGGTCCCACGCTCAAATCTCCGCACACGCCCAACGAGCGTTGCAACATCCCCTCGGTCGAAAAGTATTGGCAACTCGTACTCGCCACTTTGGAGCGCGCTCCGAAAAAATAATTCGGCCGCTCTTCTCTCGCTTTCATTCAAATCTGTTGCAGCAAACAGCGATGCGACCGCGCCTCATTTTAGAGGACGCGGTCGCATCTTTTTGTTTTTTTCGTTGTGTCTTGGGGAAATGTCACGGCGGTGCTGCTGCGGCGGTCGGGCAGCAAGCGGCGTGGCGGTTGGTTGCGCTCTGACAACTATCCGAAGAGTTCTCGCAGGGCTTGCTCCACACGCGAAACCGGCACCAGCTCAATGTCTTGATAGCGCGAACGGTCCAACCCTTTCAAACTCTGTTCCGGCACGAGAAAACGCGAGAAACCGAGTTTCTGTGCCTCGGCAATTCGGCGGTCGATCCGCGTGACGGGGCGTATCTCTCCGCTCAAACCGCATTCGCCGGCCATCGCCACGCCTTTCTCAATGGCCGTATCGACATTGGAAGAGAGCACGGCGGCAATGACACTCAAATCCATGGCCGGATCCGAAATCCGAATGCCGCCGGCAATGTTCAGAAAAACGTCTTTCGCGCCGAGCTTGAAGCCCACGCGCTTTTCCAAAACGGCGAGCAACATGTTCAGCCGCCTCAGGTCAAATCCCGTAGAAGAGCGTTGAGGCGTGCCGTAGGCCGCAGTAGAAACCAATGCCTGTGTTTCGATCAGAAAGGGGCGCACCCCTTCGAGTGCCGAACAAATGGCCACTCCCGACAGGGCTTCGGTGTGGTGGGAAAGAAGGAGTTCCGAGGGGTTGTCCACCGGACGAAGTCCGCCGGCGTTCATCTCATAGATGCCCAATTCGGCCGTGGAACCGAAGCGGTTTTTGATGCTGCGCAAAATGCGGTAGAAATAATGCCGGTCGCCCTCAAACTGCAACACGCAGTCCACGATGTGTTCCAACACTTTCGGCCCCGCAAGGCTTCCCTCTTTGGTGATGTGCCCGATCAGCAACACGGGCACGCCCTTGTCTTTGGCATATTTCAGCAAAGCCGCCGCACACTCTCTGATCTGCGTCACACTGCCGGGCGAAGAATCGACGGCTTCGGTTTGAATGGTTTGAATGGAGTCGATGACCACCAGTTCCGGATCGACAGCACCGATTTGGTCGAAAATATGTTCCAACTGCGTTTCGCAGAGCAGATACAGCCGTTCGCCATAGTGCAATGCCGACGACGCCCCTTGCAAGCGGTCGGCACGGAGTTTGATTTGCTTTTCGCTTTCTTCTCCGCTCACATACAAAATGCGGCGGTCGGGCATCCGCATGATCGTCTGCAACAGCAACGTGCTCTTTCCTATACCCGGATCGCCCCCCAAAAGCACCAACGAACCGGGCACCAAACCGCCGCCCAAAACGCGGTCGAACTCCGTGTCGCAGGTCGAGAGGCGGGCTTCTTCTCCGGCCACGATGTCGGTCAGACGAAGCGGACGATTGTGCTCGCGATGCAACCCTGCAACGCTTGCCGCACCGCCGCTTTTGGGAGCGGCAGCCGCAGAAACGGTAAACTCTTTGAAGGTGTTCCAAGCATGGCAGGCCGGACATTTTCCCACCCATTTCGGGGAGTCGTATCCGCACTCCGAACACACATAGGCTGTTTTGGATTTTGCCATGGTCAAAGTTCTCCCAATTCGCGTTTAATGGTTTGAAGTTCGGCTTTGATGGCGCGCAGACGATCGACCACTTCGGTGGCCTGCACCGTGCCTTCGCGATTTTTGCGCAGCACCTCGCGGGCAGCCTCAATGCGCAAACCTCTCACCTTGACCAAATTGTAGATCACGCGGATGATGTCGATGTCTTCTTGTGTGTATTGTCGCACACCGCGCCCGCCTTTCTTGGGAGAGATTTGCGGAAACTCGCGTTCCCAAAAGCGAAGCAGCGTGTCGTTGACACCGAAAAGTTCGGCGACCTCACCGATAGAATAAAAAAGTTTGAGGTTCTTGTTGGGATTAAGTGGCATAGTGATAAATGGAAAGAGAAGCGTTGTGGTTTCGAGCACAAAAATACACATTATTTTGCAACCGAACAACCGCCGAAAAAAGTTTCGTCCGAAGAGATCGGACAACATGGCGTTGTCATGGCTGTTTGCCGAAAAATAACCGGAACGGAATCCGAACGTCGAATGCCGTTTTGGGGTTTCGTGGCGAATCGGGCTAAACGGCAATGGAGGTAGATTTGTTTAGTTCAGAGGTGGGAAACGCTACATGGGAGGTAGTGACGATTTCCGGTTTCGCCATCCTCTTTCTGCCTCTCTCTCGCGCACGCGCGCGTTACCCTATTGATTGCTTTTTGCCTTCACTGCCTCCGCAAAACGATTTAATCATTTGATATTCATATATCTTACGGTGAAGGCAAGTGAAGGCAAAATAAAAGAAGGATCTGCAAGCATCTGAATATCATGTCGTTGGAAGGGATTTTTGCCTTCACTCACTCGAAAAAGCCGTATTTCCTCTTTCGTCGGTGAAAGCAAGTGAAGGCAAAGAGTGGATTTTGCCTTCACCGTAAGGATTCTGATTACCAGTCTATTGAAAGTTCCCTTAACAGCTTTGCCTTCACTTGCCTTCGCAAGAAACGCGCTGAAAATCAAAAGAAAAGATGTTTTGGTGAAGGCAAAACGGCAAAAAACAAAAAATAGGGGGAGAAAAGCCGTTTTGGCGGTCGCGTAGTGGCTGTTGAAGAAGTTTTTGAGAAGGGCGAAGGCAGGGTGTTCGTTTGACGGGGAAAAATGCGAGAGAGGGATACAAAAAAGCGTGGCAGGCTTATTGTGAAGAAAGCCTGCCACGCGTTGTTTCGGGGAGCGATGAAAATCGATTATTTCACGACTTTTTTTCCATTGACGATATAAACGCCATGAGCGGAAGAGCCATTGACGATGCGACCCGAAAGGTCGTATTGCACAACGGGCGATGAGTGGAGCGCGGCTCCTTCGACGGAAGAGGGTGCTACGACTTTGAGCATCACATCGGTGATGGAACCACCGTTTTTCAAGATGTCGTTTCCTCCTCCGACTTGTCCGGCAGGGTCAATGTTGTTCCAGTCCACCTTGAAGCGTGTGCGATACATGCCGGGTTTCAACGGAGCTTGGATTTTGGGGAGCACTCCGATACCGGGATTATTGTTGCTTTGTCCGGATAATCCGTCTTTACCTTTTTTCTGACCTTCATAGTAGTTGAAAGAGAGAACTTCATAGCTTGTTGCATCTTCGACTTCGAAGTGTCCGTCGTTATCTAAGTCCATGAAGAGATAAGCGTGCATCCAGCTACCGTTCCAACTGAGTTCGGGGGTGAGGATCGAACCGACTTCTACTTCAATCGGTTGGTTCGTGTGGTCTTGGTAGGGCATACGGTCGGCATTGGTCAAAATCGTTTGTTTTTCTTTTCCTTCTTGGGTGATGCTGACACTTTGAAGGCTGCGGTCGCTTCTTTGCGGGCGAGCATCTTTTTCAAAATTGACGGCATACGGTTCGGGAACGAAAGGCACGACGTTTACAGTGATTTGTGCCGTATGTCCTTTGGTGTTGGTCACGGTGATGATGGCCTGTCCTTCTTGGTGAGCTTTCACTACGCCATTGTCAATGGTAGCTATATCTACATCATCGGTGCTCCATGTCACAGAGGTGTGAGTGGCATTGGCCGGTAAGATGTTCCAAACCAAAGAGGTGGATTTTCCGACTTCAAGCGTGATGTCGGTATGTGCAAACTTCACTCCCGTCACTTCCACTGCCGGAATTTTGCTGTCGCGTCCGTTGAAGACGAACACCGATGAACCGGGCAACACGAGCGTGAGCGGTGCATCAATGTCAAGGGCTACATCTTCGGTCAGGCCGGTCAAGGCGTTTTGCGTGCCAAAGGCCTTGGACAGGATGATGGAGCCGGTGATGTGTGCCGGAATTTCGAGAGCGGCACGCAAGGTTGTCTTGTAAGTGGCTTGTGAGGCAGAGGGATTGCGCAGAGCGAGGGTGGATTTGGAGCCGTTCCAAGATGCCCAACCGTAGACATTGGTTTTTGATCCGTCCCAAGGATTTCCGCCTACCCAATGGGCATCGGGCAACACGTCGGCATTGTTCTTTTGCCAGCGCAAGCATTCTGCCAAATCTCCCCAAAGGCGACCGCCGTTGATGGAGTTCATCAGTGCGTAATCGTTGTAGAGTTCCACCATGCCCGAACCGCAGGCGAAAGCACACCGCAACTCACGAACGATGCCATCGTAGTCCATGTTTTTTGACACCTGTCCCCAACGCGAGAGGATGAAACCGTGAGTCATGAGGGTATTGATGGGGCAGATGGGGGAATTTTGCACAAAGTTTTGGTAAACCAGACGATCGCGATAGGTGATCCATTTTTCACGATCGGTTCCTTGATTGCCGATTTCGCCGTAGTCGTTTTCCTGACGCCAAATGGCATCGGTGAATTGGAACCAAAAGGGAGAAGCCCAAGTGCCGACGGTGGTGTTGAAGAAGATGTCTTCTTTGATTGTTTCGCGCACCATGCGTTCGGCACGAATGATTCCTTCGGCGTTTTCTTCTCCGTTGGCGTCGTTTTTGGGGCCGAGTGCGCTGAACAGATCGCTGATGCCGTCAAACTTGAAGAAGCGGAAATCATAGCCGCGGTCGTTGCAGAGATCGGTGATGGCTTTGGTGAAAGCTTTGTAGTATTTGGGGTTGGACAGTTGCATGCCACCTTGGTTTTTCCAATAGTTGCGCCGATAGTTTCCGCTTGCACCATATCCGCCGACCGGACCGAGCCATGCTCCGATGCCGGAGTTCATTTTTTGAGCCACGACGTCGATTTCGGAAAATCCGTTGGGGAAGTTTTTGTTGAACGTCCAAGGGCCATAGAAGTCCCATCCGTCATCCCAAACGAAGGAATTGATGTTTTCGCCATATTTGTCGAAGAGGTTGGTTTTCCATTGGTTCACCACGTCGGTACATTGTTCCACGGTCATGGTTTGGGAGTAGTCAATGGAGTTGTTGCGGTCGATGTTGAGTTCGTACCAAGAGATGTAGGCCGGCATGGCGCGCCAAGGCACGGCACGTTCGCGCTCGCTGTAAGCGAGGAAAGAGCGACGGGGCTGATCGGGAGCAACAAGACCGACTACGCTGCCCACTTTCCAAGTTTCGCCTTTCAACAGATTGGTGTTGCGACTCCACAATCCGTTGATAGGCACGATGGGCGATGCGGCAAGGTGCAGTATGTCGTTTTCGATGAGCGAGAGTTTGATGTTGCCCGACGAAGTGTTTTGTTCGTTTTTGAACTCGACGAAATAGCGCAATTTGTAGATACCGGGAGCGGGAACGGCCAGTGTGTAGATGTTTTTGTCTTTTTGGCTGCCGGTGTAGCCCAAATGATAGTCGTAGGCTACGGTTTGCTTTTCGCTGTTTTGTAGATCCACTCCGCAAAGGTTCAAGCGATGGTTTCCGGTACGATAAAGGAATTCGGCCTTAAATTCTCCTTTTGTCGTAATGGTTAGGTCTTGTTCGATCATGTGGACGTGAGGGGTGCCGAAGCCCAATTCTCCGATGCGGAGGGGAATTTCGTTTTGAGGGGCTTTGCGCCAAGTTTGTGTTGTCCATGAGTCGGTGATGTTATCTCCATCGCCGATGGTGTTTTGGCTTAAAACTCTTGTTGCTTTACCGGAGGGAACGGTGATGGCGGAAGAATCGAGATGCGGTTGCGAGCCGGGCAAGAGATCGTAGATCAATATGGGAAGACGCACTTCGCCGGAATAAGTGATGTTGCCTGTGGAATTGATATTCTCGTCGGTGTTACCATCGAGTGTGTAGGTTGCCACATAGTAGCGTACTTCATATACGCCCTTTTGGGGAATGTCCACGGTATATGTGTTTAGATTGTGGGCATTGCCGGTGGTGCCGTAGTGATAGTCGGAAGCGACTACTTCTCCCGTCATGAGATTGCACACCTCCACGCCGACGATGTTGAGTTTGTGGTTGCCGCCGGTGTAAGTGAATGTGATGGTCTGGCTGCCTTTTTGCTTGAAACTGAGATAGCCTTTCGTTCCTTTGATTTTATCGGTGGTAAAACCGAGGTCGAGTATTTTTTGCGGCACTTGCTCTCCGGGGATCCATGTAAAACTTTCGGTCGTCCAAGCCGTATGATTGAATGTGCCGACATTGTCTGTTTCGCCGACGGAGTTGATGCCCATCGGGGTTTCAAGTCCGGCAAAGATCTTTTTACTCAACAATACCGCTCCGCGTGTGTTGCCCACCACTTTGGGTGCACTGCCGGCTTTCTCAACATTGACTTTGTAGATCATGGGAGAGACGGAAAACATCTTGGTGTCGGCATTGGCCGTGAGTTCGAGTTCTGTGCGGAGGTAATGACTGCCGTCACGCAACACGGCACGCCATGTGAGTGCGAGGTTGTCGTGGGTGAAATCGGCTTCGATGGCTCTTCCTGCAAACTTTTTGGCTCCTTTCACGGCTTTTTCGTTGGCCTCGTAGGTCACTTCGCGGATGTTTCCGAGCGTCATTTGCGAGGCTTTCACCGTGGTGCTGCCGTTTCCGGTTTTGATTTCAAAAAGTTCGGTACCTTCTTCCAAGTTCAGTTCGGGACATCCGCCGAAAAAGAGGCTTCCTCCTTGTTTTTTGAACGTTGCTTTCAGCAGTTTGTTTTGCAGAGTGTAGCTGTCCGCACTGCTTACCAAAACGGCGGCTCCCGGTTGTACTTCCTGCGGGAATACAACTTTTTGAGCTTCGAGGGTGAGACCGAAACTCAAAGTTGCGCCTACAATCATGGTTCTCAACCATTGAGCATAAGTTGTAAGAGTCATAATAGGATAGTTGTTAAGGATATTGATGGATATAAAGTTTCTTCGAAAAGAAAAGGGAAATATTAGGCAAAAGTAAATAAAAAGTATCGGAAAGCCCTCTCCCCGATCGACTTTAACACATAAAACCTGCAAACAGAGACTTTTGAAGATTAAAAAGTATGTTTATCTTTCGCGAGAGTTTTCCAAAATGCTTTCGGCCTCTTCACGAGAAGTGGAGAAAGTGAAGGCTGATAGTATTTCGTGCGATTGTCTGTAATCCACGATCGAGGGTGCCAAAAATCTGAGAAGTTTGATGCGATCCGAGTCGAAGTTCTCTGTTTTGAGTATTTCGGCCACCTCTGCGGCCGAGAAGGTCATTTCTTTGACGGCCGATTTGAGTATGCGCAAACGTTCGTCGGAGAAACTTTCTTTTTTGACAGCATTCAGCAGTTCCGAAAATCGCTGCGCTCTTTCCGTGTTGCCCAAATGCAGGCGGAAGCGGTAAGGACGGGGCATTCTCGGTTGCGGATATTCTGCGAGGGGCGATGCGGGCGGCGGCAAAGGTTCCGCAAAATTGCGAAATCGCACAACTTTGCCGTTCTCAAAATAGACCATGGCGTGTTTTCTCTCATTCAAAGATCTGCCGTAAACGTATTCCCAACTGCTCGTTTGTTCGTCAAATTCGCAATAGGTGGGTGCACCAAACAGTTGGAAAACTTCGTCTTTGCTCATGCCGGGGTGAATGCGGAGGAAGTCGGGACAGACCGGCGACATGCAACTCGTCATGAGCGAAAAGGGAAACAAAAGCAAAAGGTGGTGAGGTTTCATGGGAGAAGGAATGAGAGGGAGAGGAATGACGAAACGAACGGCCTGCGAATACGTTTTCGAGGTGCATTTTCAAAAAAAATCGTCTTCGATGATGTGCTCTTCGAGTTGAGGAAAATTTCTCCGAAGATACTCCACACTCTCGAAGTCAAGTTCGGCTACTTTCAACGCTCTCCCTTTGGTCAGCAGGTATTGTGTGAGCACACTCATGCCGGGGCCGACTTCGAGCAGCGGAAGGTCGGGGCAGACATCGACCGTGTCGGCAATGGCACGCGCCACGGAGAGGTCTTTCAAAAAGTATTGTCCTAAGTACGGACTTCATACTATGATATTTTTTGTATATTTGCGGAGTAAAGCTTGCTTCTCCCAAACTAAGTGCCGAGTAGAGCTTTCCTAAGTTTTCTATAAACGCAAAAATACAAAAAAATACCGTTCGAGTGAAATCTGTCATCAACATATTCAAGTTTTTTCTTCCATAGAGAGAAACAACAGCATTCTTAGGATGCCTGAAAAATATCTATGACTTGCTTCGGGAAATGCTTCAAAGGCGAAAATCAGATAAGAAAACGACTCTGCGGAAGGCCAGAAATTTTCAACTTTCCCTTTTGAGATGTGATCTTTACATTACTCTGCTCTCTATAATATCCATCAGCCCAATAATAGCCATTGTCAGAAACTTGGAAAACAGATAGACAGCAGTCTCGTAAAAGAGGCACACAACCGAAAAAGACAAAAGAGCAAGCAGAGGAAAGCACCCAAAGGCCAAAGCATTGACAGGAGGAATTGAAATTTTCTTTTGTATTTTATTTTTCGCATTCATTGTTTTTGAGTATTTTTGCAGTAAAAGGGGCCTTCCCTTAAATTATATATACCCGAATGCAACATTGCAAGACAAATATAATGCTATTGTTTCATGAGTAAAAAAAAGAACACCCATTCATCCTTTTCGACGAAAACGCCGAAACCCGCTGCGGGCGTCAAGCCAAAAGCGACACCGCAGCCGCGCATGAAAAGTGTGAATAAATACTTTTCTTCTCGTTGGATTTATGGCATCGGATTCATATTGATGTGGATTTTCACCTCTTGGACTTATGGAGATGTATTCAGTCATATAGCTGCCGAAAACTACTTTTCGTTTGAACGTCTGCCTATGGATTTTGTGCTGCGGCGAGATGGAGGAGAAGTTTTTTGGGTGGGACGTTTTTTGCTTTTAGGTTTTCAAAATCAATGGTTCGGAGGCTTTTTGCTGGCTTTGATTTTGACTGTTGCCGCTTGGTTGTCGGACATCCCGTTTAGGCACAACCTCGGACGGGCGGGCATCGGTTTTCTACCTTCTTTGACAGCTTTGGGCTACATGGTGTACCGGGGTTTTAATCTTTATGTGCGCCACGAAGTTTCCGTATTCCTCATCATTTCGGTGGGGTTGCTACTGTTGGCGGCAGCATTTGCATTTCTATTCTCCCGGCTTTGCCGCAATCGTGATTTCACCATAGTGAGGACATTCCCGACAGCGGCCGTCTTTGCCTTGTGCGGATATGGCGCATTAACATATTTCGCTTTGACACATCGGGAAGATGTGCGTCTGACTTGCCGAATGCAAAATCAATTGGACAAGGAAGACTGGGAAGGCATGATCGAAACGGCTCGCTCGGCTCAACGGCCGACGCGCTCAATGGCCGCTCTCCACGCCTTGGGCTTGTTGCGCTCCAATCGTCTTTTGCAAGAACTTTTTGAAATCCCCTATGATTTTCCGGAATTGGATTTGGAGGACATTGGAGGCACCAATGAGTTTCCGCTATTTTTAGCCGATTGCAATTTACATGCAGGGCTTGTCAATGCAGCCTATCGGACGAGTATGGAAAACACCGTCTTAATCGGGCCTCGTGTTTCGCAATTCAAACGCATGGCCGTGTGCGCGATACTCAATGGAGAAAAGAAACTGGCCAAACGCTATTTGAATTTGATTGAAAAAATGCCGTTTGAACAAAAGTTCATCGAGAAATATGCCCCCATGCTGGAAGACGCTTCTCTCATTGAGCAAGACCCCACGTTGAAGAGTATCAAAGAATTGGCTCCGTTGGAAGAAAAATTCGAGCAAAACTATCCTCCACCTGCCTTTTTGGGCTACAACAGCCGAATGTTGGTCGGGAGCAACGCTTCTCTCATCACCTCGATTGCCACTTGTCTTTACTCCAAAGATTTGGACAATCTGTTGTCGCGCGCTCACGAGTTACGCAAGAAAACAACTCTGCCCCACTCCGTTCTTCAAGCCCTTGCCATTGCTTATATGAAGAATCCGAACATTTTGGAAATGTTCCCCGAAATCACTCAAACCATGGTTTTCAACGAATTACAAGCATTCATGGGGGAAGCAGTTCCTTATCTCGAACAGCAGTTTGGAACGGCTGCCGAGAAGAAGGAAGAATCCCAAGAAGATATGAGAGAAACTCTTAAAGAAAACTGGATGGGGTCGTACATGTACTACTATTATTGCGGAAACCTCTCGGCACCTCAACACCAGTCTGCCGATCATGCCGTCAATTAACCACTCTTGGGGCAACATCCGCCCTTTGCCGTCCATGCTCTTGCAACATCTGCTTCATTTATCAGGAAACCTTTTATTCTCTTCGCGAAATATGCCCAAACTTTTTTGTCTACTCTTCGTCTGCTGTTTGCTCACTGCTTGCAAACCCGACGCCGTTTTGCCGTCCAAATACACGCCGACCACCGAGCAAGCCGCCATCTATCCCGACTATCGCGACATAACCATTCCGCCCAACATCGCTCCACTCAACATTCGGATAGAGGGTGAAGGCATTGAGTATGTGGAACATATTTCCGGAAGCAGAAAAGGAGAACTGATCGCCGCAGCCGGTAAAGACGGAAAAATACAGATTGATTCCGCGGAGTGGAAACAACTGCTGATCGACAACAAGGGGGCATCGCTGAATATCACCATCTACACACACAGAAAAGAAGGTTGGCTCAAACACCCGTCTTATTCCATTCGCGTTGCTCGAGAGCCCATTGATCCGTATCTTTCTTATCGCCTCATAGAACCCTCCTACGAATTGTATCGACAACTCGGCATCTATCAGCGACATCTCGAAACGTTCGACGAAACCGCCATTTATGAAAACAACGACGAATACGATAAAAAAAACAATCACTGCATAAACTGCCATAATTATCAAAACAACAGCACCCAACGCATGCTTTTTCATGTCCGCGCCGAGCACGGAGGAACAGTCTTTGCGGACAACGGGAAAATTCGTCGTGTCGATATGAAAAACGACAGCATTTTAGGCAACTGCGTCTATCCGGCTTGGCATCCCAAACAACCGTGGGTGGCATTTTCCTCCAACTTCACGGGACAGGCTTTTCACATCACCGACCCCCAAAAAGTCGAAGTCATCGATTATGCCTCCGATCTCGTTTTTTATGACATGAAGCGCAACAAGATTTCCAACATTCTGAAAACCGACCACACCATGGAAACCTTTCCCACGTGGTCGCCCGACGGAAAACGCCTCTACTATTGTGCCGCTCCTTTCCCGAAATACGACCGTCTACCCGACTCGCTGAAACAAAACAAAAACGTGCTCACGGATGTGGTTCTGGGAAATTATAAAAACGTGCGCTACAACCTGATGTCCATATCTTTCGATGAAGCGACACGCACCTTCGGACAGCCGGAATTGGAGGTGGATTGCATCTCAATCGCCAAAAGTGCGACGCTGCCCCGCGTCAGTCCCGACGGACGCTACTTATTGTTCACACTCGGCGATTTCGGACAGTTTCACATTTGGCACAAGAGCAGCGATCTCTACGTGAAAGATCTGTCGAGCGGAGAAATCCGTCCCTTGACGACTACCAACAGTCCGGACGTAGACTCCTATCACTCTTGGAGCAGCAACGGCCGTTGGATCGTCTTTTCATCGCGTCGTGACGACGGCAGCTACACGCGTCCCTACATCGCTTACTTCGATCGCCAAGGCCAAGGACACAAAGCCTTCATCCTGCCGCAAAAAGACCCGCAACATCATCTTCTCCGCACAAAGAGCTACAACATTCCGGAGCTGATGAAAGAAAAAGTAACCGTAACTCCGGCACAATTTCGCAAAGTGATTTACGACGATGCCGGCGTACAAAAAGTAAACTACGGAAAATAATCTCCATGTCTCAAAACGTCATTCTTGCAGATGCCGAATATTTGGATCATGTGGCATTTGATTTAATCGTCAATTTCGAACGCATACTCGGGCGGCGCATTCCACCCGCCGATCTCCCCCTATGGTTAGACTGCATCGCCCTCGACGGAGGTTTGCAAGCGGGAGACCATGCCACGCAAGTGGCTTTTATCCACTCAAAAGGCAAACAACGGTTTGAGCATTTTCAGCCGGCCGACTTCGAGGCCGAACTCAACGGAAAGGCTTTCCGTGACGAACTTGGCGAATTTGCCTTTTTATTATTGCCGGTCGAACCGTTGGTCAGTCGGGAGGAGTTTGTCATTCAAGCCTTCGAAGCCCTTTTACTCGATCCGAAAGTGGAGCGCATTATGGTGATTGCCGACTTCGACGGTCGAACCGAAGAAAGCGTATATCTCACAAAGCGCATCAAGCAAATGTGCCAAACGCCGCCCCGTCCCGAAAGTGACGACGCCTCTGCCCTTCCGCCCAAAAAGATCACTCTTTTCTCCATGGAACCTCTCTCCGGACGCGGTTTTTCGTCGGAAATACTCGGCTACTCCCTGACGGCCGCCCTCGGAGTACAAGGCAGCGAATTTCAATAAACTCCCGACGTGAGAGGACGGTTTGCGCCGGACATGGTCTTTGGCGCACGAAACTCCTCTGATGTGCTCTTTTATTTATTCATATTTTCATTCTTGAACTTCTCAATTCAAAAGACCGTCAAAAAAGAACCGGAGATACGATTATCTGAAAAAAAAGGCGTATTTTTGCCCCAAACTCACGAAAAAGCCTATGACTTATCATCATAACAAAATGGCCGGCACGGTTCGCCTCCTCTTTGCCTTTTTGTTTTTCGGCTTCTGCGCTTTCTTTCAAAACGCGGAAGCTCATCTTGTTTCCCGACGTTTCACGTTGGTCATCGATCCCGGTCATGGGGGAAAAGACGACGGTGCAGTGGGCACATTGACCAAGGAAAAAGACATCAATCTCAGAGTCGCATTGGCTTTCGGAAAATTGGTCGAAACGCATTGTCCCGACGTGAAGGTCGTCTACACGAGAAGCACCGACAAATTCGTGCCTCTGCAAGAGCGTGCCGACATAGCCAATCGCAACAAAGCCGACTTGTTTATCTCCATACACACCAACTCTGTTGTTTCCAACAAAAACAATGTTTACGGAGCCGAAACCTACTCCCTCGGAATGCACCGCTCATCTGAAAATTTGGAAGTGGCCAAACGAGAAAACAGTGTCATCACCTTAGAAAGCAACTATAAAAAAACATATAGCAACTTCGATCCGAAAAAGGCCGAAAGCTACATCATCTTTGAATTGCTTCAAGATCAAAACATGAAGCAAAGCGTAGATTTGGCTTCGTGCATCCAGCGACAGTATTCCTTTCAAGGACGCAAAAACAAAGGAGTGAAGCAATCCGGATTTCTTGTTTTGCGCGCCACGTCCATGCCCTCCGTTCTGACGGAATTGGGTTTCATCAGTCATGCGGAAGAAGAGCGTTTCATGCACTCCAACGAAGGGGTCAAGACATTGAGCAAAGCCTTATTCGATGGTTTCCAAACCTATCGTCGTCGCAATTCCGGTGTGGCAACGGTTGATCCGTCGGAAACAGACCTCCCCAAACCCGACGCCGAACCGACGCCGCCCACCGTTTCTGCAACCGACGAACCGCCTTTGATGGCAGAAGTCGTTCCGGTGAAAACGCGCCCTTTTCGCCCCCAAGCATCTTCCGCAGCGACAGCAGAAGAAAACACTTCCGCAACAAGTGTAGCTCCAACCTCGCCCGCCTCCCCCGAAACAACATCATCTTTGAAAGAAACATCGGCCTCGAAAAAAACACCGGCAGCAACTTCCGTATGTGTGCTCCCTTCCACCTCTTCCACAACCGCCGCCCCTCAACCGAAATTAGTTGAAGCGCCACCCGTTGCCGGTGTTGAGAGTTCCCACCTTCCCAAGACAGAGGTTTCGCCGACGGCTTTCTCCCCTTCCATTCCGATTTTCAAAGTGCAACTGCTCACTTCCGATCGTCTATTACCGCCCGGCGATCGAAACTTCAACGGGATTTCCCCCGTAGAACACTATGGAGAAGCCGGAAATTACAGATATACACACGGTGAAACCACCAACTACAAAGACGCCAAGCAAATCAGGAAAAACGTGTCGGAAGCCTTTCCGCAAGCCTTTATCGTAGCATTTTTGGATGGAAAACGAATTGAACTCCACAGAGCCATTCGTCTTGCGCAAGCCTCCGCTTCACCACAACAAAAGAAATGATCATGAAAAAACTCTCCAATGAGGTGAAAATCGCTCTCACGGCCATAGTTGCCGTGGCTTTGCTTTTTATCGGCCTCAACTTTCTGAAAGGCATCAATGTTTTTGAATCGAGCAATTCCTACTACGTCAAGTTCAAAGACGTGAAAGGTTTGGCCGTTTCCAATGCCGTTTACGCCAACGGTTATCCTGTCGGCATCGTTCGCGAAATCGACTACAACTATGCCGAAAATTCGGGAGTTGTGGTGCGCATCGAGTTGGACACCGAAATGAAAGTGCCTCGCAACACGACGGCAGAATTGGAACTCGCCATCATGGGAGGCGTGACCATGAACCTCATCCTTGGCAACAATCCCACCGATCACATCGCACCCTACGACACCATTTCGGGAGGGCTTTATCAAGGAGCCATGGACAAGGCCGCCGCCATGATACCGACTGTGGAGCGAATGTTGCCGAAGCTCGACAGCATTCTGACTCATTTGAACGTGATCGCGGGCGACCCCTCTCTGCGCCAATCCCTGCAAAACGCCGCGGTCATATCGGAAAACCTAAAAACCACGACAGCCCAACTCGATCGAATGATGAATGGCGAAATTCCCCGCATGATTGCCAATCTCGACAAAACGGCCGAACATGCGGCCAACATTACCAACGACATTGCCCAAGCCGATCTCGGAGAAACGATCAGAGAGGTCAATAGCACGTTGAGTCATGTGCAACGCTTTTCGGGACAGCTCACCGAAACCATGAAGGAAGTACACGAAAAGCTCCACAATCCCGACAACAATCTCGGAGCGTTTCTCAGCGACAGAAAGCTCTACGATCGCTTAAACAACACTGTTTCAAATGCCGACAGCTTAATGATCGATCTCAAAGCGCATCCGAAGCGGTACGTTCATTTTTCTATCTTCGGCCGTAAAAAACAGTGATCTGTATCGGCGTCCGATAAAAACTGCCGATTTCTCGGAAAAATCTTTTGTCGAACACCATAAATGACACCTACAGAAAACCTTTCTTTCAGAAAGCCGTGTCAAAATCTCACACT
Source organism: Alloprevotella sp. OH1205_COT-284 (assembly GCF_003859795.1). Classification (GTDB taxonomy): domain Bacteria; phylum Bacteroidota; class Bacteroidia; order Bacteroidales; family Bacteroidaceae; genus Alloprevotella. The sequence continues at coordinate 38,402 of NZ_RQYI01000024.1, forward strand.
CTCCCATATCCGAACTTTATTTGTAAAGAGCAACCGCCATCAAAGAGCCGAAAACTCTATGATAGCGGTTGTCTTTTACGGATTTCGAGGACTGTAAACCAAGCTTCCGTAAGGAAGTGCCTCCATAATGGTTAGACGAGAGCCAACTTTCCCGATGTGGTGGTTTGAGAAATTAATATTGTAATAATTAGCTATATATAAAGGAGTTTGAGAAAAGCATTATTAGCGCAATTCTTATGGGTCTTCCGGAATTTGGAGTGATGGACTTAATTGTCTGAAATTCTCATATGTACATGTGTACCTGCTTTCGTAACTCCCTATATATTAGAGATTCCTAAAACACAAAGTCATAAATTGGGCACATCAGAACTTGATGTTTATAACCTATTGTAATAATTAGGTAATTAGCTATATATAAAGGA